>JAKQJM010000003.1 GCA_029561145.1 Pseudomonadota bacterium | reverse complement strand
CTGGCCTTCAACCCGTACACCATCCAGATCGAGCCGCACGACTACATGGCCGAGCTGTTCGACGCCATGACCCGCTGCAACACCATCCTGATCGACTGGAGCCGCGATGTGTGGGGCTACATCAGCCTGGGCTACTTCAAGCAGCGCCTCAAGGACGGCGAGGTGGGCTCGTCGACCATGCCGCACAAGGTCAATCCGATCGACTTCGAGAACGCCGAAGGCAACTTCGGCCTGGCCAATGCGCTGCTGACGCACCTGAGCCAGAAGCTGCCGATCAGCCGCCTGCAGCGCGACCTGACCGACAGCACCGTGCTGCGCAACATGGGCGTGGCGCTCGGCTACGCGCTGCTCGGCGCCGACAGCCTGCTGCGCGGCCTGGGCAAGCTCGAGGTCAACGAGGCGCGCCTTGCCGCCGACCTCGACGACGCCTGGGAGGTGCTGGCCGAACCGATCCAGACCGTGATGCGCCGCTACAGCCTGCCCAACCCGTACGAGCGGCTGAAGGAGCTGACGCGCGGCAAGACGATCTCGCGCGAATCGATCCAGGCCTTCATCGGCACGCTGGAGATTCCGCCGGCGGAGAAGGAGCGGCTGCTGGCGATGACGCCCGCGACCTACATCGGCCTGGCGACCGAGCTGGCGCGGCGCATCGGCTGAGCACTCGAGCGATGAAGTTCACCGATCAGCTCGCCGCCGCCGAGCGTGCCAACAACTCGCTGCTCTGCATTGGCCTCGACCCCGAGCCGTCGAGGTTTCCCGGCGCCTGGAAGGGCGATGCGGGCCGCATCTTCGATTTCTGCAAGGCGATCGCCGATGCGACGAAGGATCTGGCGATCGCGTTCAAGCCGCAGATCGCCTACTTCGCGGCGCACCGCGCCGAGGACCAGCTCGAAGCGCTGATCGCTCACGTCCATGCGGTCGCACCGCAGGTGCCTGTGATCCTCGATGCGAAGCGCGGGGACATCGGCAGCACCGCGCAGCAGTACGCCCGCGAGGCCTTCGAGCGGTATCGGGCCGATGCGGTGACGCTGTCGCCGTTCATGGGGCACGACTCGATCGAGCCTTACCTGGACTACGCCGACAAGGGGCTGATCCTGCTGTGCCGCACGTCGAAT
>JAKQJM010000001.1 GCA_029561145.1 Pseudomonadota bacterium | reverse complement strand
CCACCGAGATAGAACAGTCCGCTCATGCCGGTCAGGTACGGCAGGATCGTCACGATCAGCAACAGGATCGTGTAGGCGAGCACATGCCAGCGCGTATAGGTGACGCCGTGTGTCACCGGCAGCATCGGCACCTGGGCGCGCGAGTAGTCGGCGACACGGAAGATCGCGAGTGCCCAGAAATGCGGCGGCGTCCAGACGAAGATGATCAGGAAAAGCAGCAACGCATACGGATGCACTTCGCCGGTCACCGCGACCCAGCCGAGCAGTGGCGGCGCAGCGCCTGCCGCACCACCGATGACGATGTTCTGCGAGGTCGCACGCTTGAGGAAAGCCGTGTAGATGATCGCGTAACCGATCAGCGAAGCGAAGGTCAGGATGGCCGTCAACGGATTGACCAGGGCGATCAGGATCGTCATCGACGACACGCCGAGCACGATCGCGAAGACCAGCACCTGGATCGGCGTCAACGAGCCGGTCGCCAACGGACGATGCGAGGTACGCGCCATCAATCGATCGATGCGCTGGTCGATCAGGTGATTGATAGCTGCCGCCGATGCCGCCGCCAGCCAGATGCCGATGAAGCCGGCGACCGATTGGCGCAGCGGCGGCCAGCCCGGCACGGCGAGGAACATGCCGATGATCGCCGTGAACACGATCAGGGCGACGACACGCGGCTTGGTCAGCTCGAGGTACTCGTGGGCGATCGAAGGCATGCGGCTCAGGCGTCGAGGAAGACAGGGGTGTCGATCACGGTAGCGGTTCAGCCATCCGTCGTCACGCGGCGTTGCGTGCGCGCCAGCGTGTAGACGAGGGTGAACAGCAGCAGCACCGCGACGGTGACGTGGGCTACGGCCACAGGCATCGGCAGGCCCAGCTTCACGTTGGCGATGCCGAGAGCGACCTGCAGAACAAGGCCGACACCGAGCGCAATCGCCGGCATGCGCAAACCGCGACGCGCCAACCGGTGCGACAACCAGCCCAGATAGCAGAACACGATCAAGGCGCCGATACGATGGCTCATCTGGATCGCGTTGCGCGCGGCGACGTCGAGTACGCCGCCTTCGTAGTTGACGCCGATACCACGCCAGAGGATGAAGCCTTCGCGGAAGTCGGTCTGCGGCCACCATTGGCCTTGACAGGTCGGAAAATCGAGACCGCAGGTCAAGGCGGCGTAGTTCGCGCTGGTCCAACCACCCAGGGCGATCTGAAGCCCGAGCAGGAACAAGCCGATCACGACGAGCTTGCGGATCGAAACATCGCTGCCTTGATTCGCGCCGACCCCGCCGAGGCGCAGCGCGACATAGCTCATCAAGGCAAACGTGGTCAGGCCGCCGAGCAGGTGACCCATCACGACCACGGGCTTCAGCAGCCAGGTCACCGTCCACATGCCGAGCATCGCCTGGAAGATCACGACCGAAAGCAGGAGCACGGCGATGCGCCAGGCCAGCTCGCGTTCGAGCTTGATCGCAGCGAGGACCGGCAAGCCGAGGGCGAGGATCGAACAGACTGCCGAAAGCGCAGGCGCATCGGATCGGTAAAGATGGATGGCCAGCGCCGCACTCGCCGATGCCAGCAGCACGAGTCCGAGCTCGCGTTTTTGTCGCCACGTGGCAACCAGCGCAAGCGCAAGGATCATCATGCCCAGCGTGCCGGCAAGCATGCGATGGCCTTGCTCGCGCCAGGTCTTGTGCGATTCGACCGGACGGTCGGGAAAGGCGGCGTTGGCCGACGCGATCTCCTGTTCGTGGCCTGGCCAGCTCGCCTTGCCGTAGCAGGTCGGCCAGTCCGGGCACGACAGGCCGGCGTGGCTCAGGCGCACGAATGCACCGAACACGATCAGGCAGAACGCGACGGTCGCGGTCAGCGCGGCAAAACGTGCGACCCGGGTCCAGCCTGCACCGCGCGCATTCATTTGGTCACCTTGGCCAGATCCTTGCGCAGGCCGGCCGCGTCGAAGCCATCGGCATACACGGTCAGCGCCGTGCCATCGGGCTTGACCAGCACGACGGCGAGACCATCGTCCGTCGTCGGCGCCCATTCGGCGAATCCGCCGTGCATATCGCTGCCGGTTTGCCATGCTTTCATGAGCTCGTCGGCGGCAACACCGTCGGGTGGCGCGCCGAGATAGAGCAGGCGAACGCGCCGCGCATTCTGGTTCAACGAAACGCGCACACGATGGATGCGATCGAGCTGGGCCATGCAGGCTTCGGCGCAGCGTTTGCCGGGCAACGCGACGACACTCCAGCGCCAATCCGGATCGTGCCAGTCGAGTCGGGCACCGTCGGCCAGATCGACGACGACATCCTCGACCGAGCGCTGCGGCACGATGCCCTGCCCATAGCTGCGCGCGCCCGGAATCCAGCCGCTGTTGGCGAGGATCGCGGCAAGCAGCACCGGAACAACGAAGAGCGAGGCGAGCAGAACGAGTTGCAGTCGCTTGCGGTTTCTTGTCTGCATCATTTCGACCCGGGTTGTACGCGCCGCCAGTGCAGCACGATGAAGATGACGACGGAGGCCAGTGCGAAACAGAACCACTGGAACGCGTAGCCGCGATGACGCTCGGGCGGCAGGATCTGCGGCGTCCACTCGCGCACGAACCCTGACGCCGCATCCGCGTCGAGCAGGAGCACGCGTGTATCGATCGGACGACCGAGATCCGCGCCGATCTCGATTGTATCGATGTAGATCGTCAACTTGGGCCACTGCATCTGGGCAGGCAAGGCATTGCCGCCGAGGCGCAATCCGGATCCGGGCGCTGTCGCATAGATCCCGTTCAACTGTTGCCCGCCGGCCGGCACGGGCGGCATCGCCGGCAAACCGGCTGTGCCGTCGCGCGCCACGAAACCCCGATTGACCAACAGCGGAAGCGAACCGTCGCCGGGATCGAAAACGGCAAAGGCCAGCACACCCTGGCGCCCGTCACGCACCTGGTCATCCAGCAGGTAGGTGTGGATCGGATCGAATCGTCCGCGCAGCGTGACCCTGGGGAAAAATCCGGGCGTGGCAGTTCGTCGCGCCTCGGCCAGGTCGACCGGACCATTCACGGCGGCAGCAGCGTAGGCCGCGAGCAGCAACTCCTTTTCCGCAGCGCGGCGCAGTTGCCAGAAGCCCAGGTACGAGAATGCAACGATCCCGAATCCGACCAGGCACAGGGCCAGCCACGAGGGCTTTTTCCAGCGTCGCTTCACGGGCCCAACGACTATACTTGGCCGCAACGCGGACAAACCTGTCCACTACGGATCCGGAACATGCTCGGCAAGATACTGATAATCGCTTTCCTGCTCGCCATCGTCTGGAATCTCGGCGCCGGCCTGTACTACATGATGACCGACAAGGGCGGCACCGATCGCACGGTCAAGGCACTGACCCGGCGCATCGCCCTCTCGGTGGTGCTGATCGTGCTGATCATCATCGGCATGCTCACCGGCATCATCCAGCCGCACGGGCTCTGAAGCGGGGATCGGGGATTCGGGATTGGGGGCTCGCAAAACGGTCCCCCGCGAAACAACGAATCCTTCCCGCGGATCCCGGTCCTACAGCACGTACACGAATACGAACAGGCCGAGCCACACCACATCCACGAAGTGCCAATACCAGGCGACCGCTTCGAAGCCGAAGTGGTTTTCGCGGGTGAAATGTCCTTTCGCGCAGCGAAACCACATCACGGTCAACATGATCGCGCCAAGCGTGACATGCATTCCGTGGAAGCCGGTCAGCATGAAGAACGTCGACCCGTAGATGCCGCTGCCCAGGGTCAGGTTCAGATGCTGGTAGGCCTCCATGTACTCGGTGGCCTGGAAATAGAGGAAGGTGACGCCGAAACCGATCGTCGCGGCAAGCCATACCAGCAGCGCGCGGCGATGGCCGGCACGCAGGGCATGATGCGCAAACGTGATCGTCACGCCCGAGCTCAGCAGCAGCAAGGTGTTGATCAGGGGCAGGTGCCATGCGGGAATGGTCTCGAAACTGCCACCGATATCGCCGGGACCATTGGTCGGCCAGCTCGGCGTGTAACCCTGCCAGAGATAGTAGTTGGTCAGTCCGCCGTGTCCCTCACCACCGACCCACGGCACCGAATACATGCGCGCATAGAAAAGAGCGCCGAAGAAAGCGGCGAAGAACATGACTTCCGAAAAGATGAACCACATCATGCCCATGCGGAACGAGACATCGACCTGGTTGTTGTAGATGCCCGAGAGCGACTCGCGGATGACCGTGCCGAACCAGCCGAACATCATGAACACGATGATCGCCAGCCCGAGGTACATCAACGGTGCGGCCGTCAGCCCGTGGCCCCCATTGATGAGGTTCGCGGCACCGATGACGGTGCTGAACAAACCGATCGACCCGACGATCGGCCAGTGGCTGCCGTGCGGGACGTAATAAGCACCTTGTGTTTGCGCCATGATCTTGGAACCCCGGAAACAAGGATTAGGTCAGTTCTTCGCCACACCGTCGACCGACGGCTGCGCGAACGCGAGTTGCTTCGTCTCGAGCTCGTTTGCGTAGAACGTGTAGGACAGTGTCAACGTCGTCGTGCCCTTCGGCAACTGCGGATCGACGACGAAACGTACCGGCATGCGCCGCGACTCGCCTGCATCGAGCGTCTGCGCAGTGAAGCAGAAGCATTCGGTCTTGTTGAAGTACGGTGATGCCTCGCTCGGCGCGACACTCGGCACGGCGTTGCCGACGATCGCTCCCGCAGATTGGTTGGTCGCATCGAACCAGACCTCGGTCAATGCGCCAGGATGTACTTCGATCCGCGACTTCTCGGCCTTGAAGGTCCAGGGCAGCTTGCTGTTGACGCTGGCGACGAATTCGACCACGACCGTGCGCGACTCGTCGACCGTCATCAACGCGACCTGCGCCGCATCGGCCGCTTCGGCCGACATCTTGATGCCAAGCACATGCTCGCAGGCAATGCGGTAGATCGGCACCATCGCAAAACCGAACAGGAACGACGCCGCGACCACCCACAACGCCGCCCGCGCGATTCCGCGCGAATCGTGCTTCACCGGTTTGACAACTTCGTGCTGGTCAGTGGTGCTCTTCATCTGATCCAAGAAACCCAAACAAGCCAATGCTTCATTTGAAAAGTGCGGCCAGGGATGGCGCTTCTCCTTTTTTGCTTTGCGCTCAAGGACGAACGCACAAGCCAATGAAAAATGCGGCCAGAAATGGCGCTTCCTCTCTCCGCTCCGCGTTCACGGATGAACGCAAAAACTAATGTGTCACATCACCGTGCGCGAGCATCGAATTGTCGATTTTCGGCGGCTCGCTGAAGGTGTGGTGGGGCGCCGGCGACGGCACGGTCCACTCGAGGCCACGCGCACCTTCCCAGACACGCGAAGTGGCACGGTTCTTCGAGAAATAGACGGCGTGGATGACCACTCCGACAAACAGCAGCTGGCTTGCGCCGAACCAGAATCCGCCGATCGAGCTGACCATGTTGAAATCGGCGAAGGCGACGTTGTAATCCGGAATGCGACGCGGCATGCCGGCCAGGCCGAGGAAGTGCTGCGGGAAGAACAGCACGTTGACCGAGATGACGCTCATCCAGAAATGGATCTTGCCCCAGCGCTCGCTGTACATGTTTCCGCACCATTTCGGCAGCCAGTAATACACCGACGCCATGATCGCGAAGATCGCGCCGGTGACCAGCACGTAATGGAAATGAGCGACGACGAAATAGGTGTCGTGATACTGGAAGTCAGCAGGGACGATCGCCAGCATCAGGCCCGAGAAACCACCGATCGTGAACAGGATGACGAAAGCGATCGCAAACAGCATCGGCGTCTCGAAGGTCATCGAGCCTTCCCACATCGTGGTGACCCAGTTGAACACCTTCACGCCAGTCGGGATCGCGATAAGCATCGTCGCGTACATGAAGTACAACTCGCCACCGAGCGGCATGCCGACCGTGAACATGTGGTGTGCCCAGACGATGAACGAAAGGAACGCGATCGAGGCGATCGCATAGATCATCGCCTGGTAGCCGAACAACGGCTTGCGCGCGAACGTCGGAATGATCTCGCTGACGATGCCGAACGCCGGCAGGATCATGATGTAGACCTCGGGGTGCCCGAAGAACCAGAAGATGTGCTGGAACATCACCGGGTCGCCGCCACCGGCCGCATTGAAGAAGCTCGTGCCGAAGTACTTGTCGGTCAGCAGCATGGTCACCGCGCCGGCCAGCACCGGCATCACGGCGATCAGCAGGAAGGCGGTGATCAGCCACGACCAGACGAAGATCGGCATTTTCAGCAGGTCCATGCCTGGCGCGCGCATGTTGAGGATGGTCGCGATGATGTTGATCGCGCCCATGATCGAGCTGATGCCCATCATGTGGATCGCGAAGATGACGAAGGCGACGCTGTTGCCGCCCTGCAGGGACAGCGGCGGATAGAGCGTCCAGCCGCCTTGCGGACCTGCGCCCGGCATGAACAGGCTCGAGATCAGCAGGGTGAACGCGAACGGCAGGATCCAGAACGACCAGTTGTTCATGCGCGGCAGGGCCATGTCCGGCGCGCCCACCTGCAAGGGGATCATCCAGTTGCCGAGGCCGACGAACGCCGGCATGACCGCGCCGAAGATCATGACCAGGGCATGCACCGTGGTCATTTCATTGAAGAACTCCGGCTGCACGAGCTGCATGCCTGGCTGGAACAGCTCGGCGCGGATGATCATCGCCATCGATCCGCCGGTCAGGAACATGACCAGGGCAAACACGAGGTACAGCGTACCGATGTCCTTGTGGTTGGTCGTGAACAGCCAGCGATGCAGGAAGCCCTGCGGCTTGTGATCGTGGGCGTCGTGATGGTCGTCGTGGACGGCAGCGTGGGCCATGGCCTCTACCTCAAGAATTCGGGAACGGAATCAGCCCTGCGGGGCTGTCGTCGGAGCAAGAGTGGTTGCAGTGGCTTCGGCCGCCGGCGCAGGCGCCTGTTCGGTCATCCACTGCTCGAATTCGGCCTTCGGCACGACCTTGACCACGATCGGCATGAAGCCATGATCGCGGCCGCACAACTCGGCACACTGGCCGCGATAGACGCCGGGCTGGTCGACCTGGGTCCATGCCGAGTTGATGATCCCGGGGATCGCATCCTGCTTCCAGCCGAGCGCGGGCACCCACCAGGCATGGATCACGTCGTCGGCGGTGACGACGAAGCGAACCTTGACGCCGGCCGGCAGCACCAGCGGTTTGTCGACATCGAGCAGGTAGGTCGGAACGCCATCGACCTGGATCGCCTTCGGATCAAGGCCCGATCCAACCTGGCGCGTCCGGTTGGACTGCGACTCGAGGCTCGAAACGAAGTTGACGCCGGTCGGCTTGCCGAAATAGTCGACGTATTCGTAACGCCATTTCCACTGGTAGCCGGTGACCTTGATGGTCATGTCGGAGCCCGAGCTGTCGGCCATGCGCAGCAGCAGTTTCGTCGCCGGCCACGCGCTGCCGATCAGGATCAGGATCGGAATCACGGTCCAGATCGCCTCGAGCTTGGTGCTGTGGCTCCAGGTCGCCGCGACGGCGCCTTTGGATTTGCGGAAGCGGAACATCGCCACGAACATCACGCCGAACACGATGATGCCGATGACGACGCAGATCCACAGCATGATCATGTGGATATCGTGGACCTCGTTCGAGGTCACGGTGGCGCCACGGGCCATGTTGAGCTGCCACGGCTCCGGATTGGCACTCGCCGCCCGGCTCGCCAGCATGCCGAGGACGATAAGAGCCGGCGCGGCCAGCACGCGGCGCATTCGCGAGATCCCAACTGACATCATTGCCATCACCTTGAATACGTGAATCAGCTTAACTGCATATCGGACCGACCAGGCGCCCGATACGGAATCCGGCCCCGGATACCAGCCGCGATCCGCGCAGGGCGCGCATCGTCCATCGAAACGATATGCAGGGAACCTCGGAATGATAGTGGAGTGCCCGCTGCAGCGGCAAGGACAAGCCGGTCATCGTCCTGATTTGGCTCGTGTCAATAGGTCGCATCCGCGCATGCTGCGGCGCTTGGCCGCGGCCCGGCGGCTCACTACACTAGCGGCCCCACGCCCTAGCTCGCCGTCATTCCGGCGAAAGCCTGAATCCGCCTTGATTGTCCGTGCAATGCTTGCCGCAGGATCATGCCAGATTGCACGCCTCGCACCGATCGCGTGCGGCGATCGAGCGGATCGTTTCGCAGCCGCCATGTCGATCGAGCACCGCACAGCCTCGCGGTTCCTTGAAGATCGACCTGGGTCACCCTATTGCCGACGAAGTCCGTCGCCCCTGCCGCATTCGCCGAGACCCCACCGACCGTGAGCGAAATCCTTTCCCCCGAGTTGATCCCGCAGAACGACCCGACGCGCGTGCGCATCACCGCCGCGTGGTCGCGCGACGAAACCGAATCGGTCAATGAACTGCTCGCCCAGGCCAGCATGACGCCGGCCGATCGCGAAAGCGTGTTGGCCCACGCCGCCGACCTGGTCGCCCGCGTGCGCGCCAAGGCCGACAACCAGAGCGCGGTCGAATCGTTCATGCGCGAGTACGACCTGTCCAGCGAAGAGGGCGTTCTGCTCATGTGCGTGGCCGAGGCCCTGCTGCGCATCCCCGATTCGGAGACCGCGGACAAGCTGATCCGCGACAAGCTCGGCGAGGCCAACTGGAAGAAGCACGTCGGCGCAAGCGAATCGCTCTTTGTCAACGCATCGACCTGGGGCCTGATGCTGACCGGCCGCCTCGTCAATCTCGCCGAAGAAACGCGCAGCAACTTCAGCGGCGCCCTGAAGCGGCTTGTCGGCCGTGCTGGCGAACCGGTGATCCGCCTCGCCGTGCGCCAGGCCATGCGCATCATGGGCCATCAATTCGTCATGGGCCGCACGATCAACGAGGCCCAGGATCGTTCGGCCCAGAAAGGCAATGCGGCCTATCGCTACTCCTACGACATGCTCGGCGAGGCCGCGCTGACCAAGGGCGACGCCGAACGCTACATGCAGGCCTATCGCGACGCGATCGCGGCACTCGGCAAGCGCGGTCCGTGGAAGGATGTGCTCGATGCGCCGTCGATCTCGGTCAAGCTGTCGGCCATCCATCCACGCTACGACGTGCCGAACCGCGCCCGTGTCCACGCCGAGCTGACCCCGCGCGTGCTCGAACTGGCGCAGATGGCGAAGGCACAGGGCATCGGCATGACGGTCGACGCCGAGGAAGCCGACCGCCTCGAACTCTCGCTCGATGTGATCGGTGCCGTGTTCGTCGATCCCTCACTGGAGGGCTGGAACGGCTTCGGCCTCGCCGTGCAGGCTTACCAGAAGCGCGCGCCGTTCGTCATCGACTGGCTCGCCGAGACAGCGCGCAAGGCCGGCAGGCGCTGGTGCGTGCGCCTGGTCAAGGGCGCCTACTGGGATTCGGAAATCAAGCGCGCGCAGGAACTCGGCCTGTCGGGCTATCCGGTCTTCACGCGCAAGCCGAACACCGATATCTCGTATCTGGCTTGTGCGCGCCAGATGTTCGAGGCAGGCGCCGGCCTGATCTATCCGCAGTTCGCGACGCACAACGCGCATTCGATTGCGGCGATCCATCACTTTGCGCGCGGCCGACCGTACGAGCATCAACGCCTGCACGGCATGGGTGCCGATCTCTATGCCGAAGTGATCGGCACGAACAATCTCAACGTGCCTTGTCGCGTCTACGCGCCGGTCGGCAGCCACGAGGACCTGCTGCCCTACCTGGTCCGGCGCCTGCTCGAGAACGGGGCCAACACGAGTTTCGTCAACCGCGTCGTCGACGAGGACGTGCCGATCCGCGATCTCGTCGCCGATCCCTGCGAACTGGTCCGCCAGCTCGACTCCAAGCCACATCCGCATATCCCCCAGCCGATCGCTTTGTTCGGCGAACAACGGAAGAATTCCATGGGCGCCAATCTCGCCAATGACAACGAACTCAACGCGCTCGCTCAAAGCGTCAACAACGCGCGCAAACCATGGGTTTCGCAACCCCTCGTGCCGGGCAGCACGCCGTCCGGCACGCAACGCGATGTCACCGACCCTTCCGACCGCCGTCGCGTGATCGGCACGACGCGCAGCGCCGATGTGGCGACGCTCGAGAAAGCCCTGGCCAACGCGGTCGCCGCGCAGTACGGCTGGAATGCACTGCCCGCCGCAAGCCGCGCGAAGATCCTCGAACACACCGCCGACCTGCTCGAAGCGCGCCGCGCCGAGTTCATCGCTTTGTGCGTGCGTGAAGCCGGCAAGACGATGTCGGCGGCGATCGCCGAAGTGCGCGAAGCAGCCGATTTCTGCCGCTACTACGCCGCGATGGCGCGCAAGCTGTTCGCGCAACCGGAGATCCTGCCGGGTCCGACTGGCGAATCCAACGAGTTGTACCTGCACGGTCGCGGCGTCTTCGTCTGCATCAGTCCCTGGAATTTTCCACTCGCGATCTTCATGGGCCAGGTTGTCGCCGCGCTGGCTGCCGGTAACAGCGTGATCGCCAAGCCCGCCGACCAGACCACGCTGATCGGCTATGCCGCAGTGAAGCTGCTGCACGAAGCCGGCGTGCCCGAGGATGTCCTGCAGTTCGTGCCCTGCAAGGGCTCGGTGCTCGGCAATTCCCTGCTGACCCACGCCGATGTCGCCGGCGTCTGCTTCACCGGTTCCACCGAAACCGCCTGGACGATCAATCGCACGCTCGCTGCGCGCGACTCGTCGATCGCCGCCCTGATCGCCGAAACCGGCGGCCAGAACGCACTGATCGCCGATTCTTCCGCCCTGCCCGAGCAACTGGTCAAGGACGTCTGCGCCTCGGCCTTCGATTCGGCTGGCCAGCGCTGTTCGGCCGCGCGCGTCCTGTTCGTGCAGGATGACATCGCCGACAAGGTCATCGCGATGCTCAAGGGCGCGATGGCCGAGCTGGTCATGGGCGATCCGGGCCTGCTCTCGACCGATGTCGGTCCGGTCATCGACGACGCATCACTGAAGCTGCTCACCGAGCATGCCGCGCGCATGGATCGCGAGGCAACGTTGATCGGCCAGGTCGACACCGCGGCGGACAGCGCGCATGGCACCTATTTCGCCCCGCGCGCCTACGAGATCCCGACGCTCGGCATCCTGCACAAGGAAGTCTTCGGACCCGTCCTGCACGTCCTGCGCTGGAAAGCCGACCAGCTCGATGGCGTGATCAATGCGATCAACGCGACGGGCTACGGCCTGACCCTCGGCATCCACAGCCGCATCGACGACACGATCGATCACATCGTTAGGCGCTCGAAGGTCGGCAACTGCTACGTCAACCGCAACCAGATCGGCGCGGTGGTCGGCGTGCAACCGTTCGGCGGCGAGAATCTCTCCGGTACCGGCCCGAAAGCCGGCGGCCCGCACTACCTGCTGCGCTTCGCCACCGAACGCACGGTCACGATCAACACGACGGCCGCCGGCGGCAATGCCTCGTTGCTGACACTGGGGGAATAATCCCGCTCCACGTGCAATGAGGATTGGGGGATCTGCCGCGTTCGTGCGTATTGCAATACATATCGCACCGAGGCAGACCTCATGACTGGCATCATCCGACGACTCGCTGGATCCTGTATCGCGCTTTGCACCTGCGCAACGGCGTTGCCGACATCGGCAGCAACCTATTGCGTGACGAATGTGCCCGAACTGCAGGCGGCGCTGAGTGCCGCGGCCGCCTCTTCGGCAGACGACGAGATCAAGCTGCAGCAGGGCATCTACGCGGCCAGCCAGCAACTGCTCTACAACAGTCCGAATCCGGGCTGGGCCTTTCTCACCGGCGGCTGGATCCAGGTCAGCGGCACGCCCTGCGCCCAGCAGGTCGGCATCGCTGCCAACACGATCCTGACCGGCTCCGGCCAGCACCAGGTCCTCGGCATGCTGTTCAATCCGCCCGGAAGCGTCAGCGCGGGACCGCGCTATGGCTTGCAGAATCTGAGCATCCGCGATGGCTACGGCGACTCGGCGACTTTCCAGCGCGGCGGCGGTTTGCAGATGGCCTCCTACACGGACATCCAGGTCGAGTTCTGGCTCGACAATGTCATTGTCGCCAACAACGCAGGCTATTTCGGCGGCGGCGCGGATTTGTACGCGCGGCGCGGCCTGATCCGCATCGTCAACAGCCAGTTCAGCAACAACTCCGCACCCACCTCCGCAACCGCCCACTTTTCCGCGATCTCGCTCGCCGGTGACGGACCCAACGGCATCCTGATCGCCAACAGCACGTTTGCGAACGGCCAGTGCGCCGGCCTCGGCGGACGCGGTTGCGGCATCGGTGCCATGCTGGGCGCCGGCATGCGGCTGGACCTCATCAACAGCCTGTTCTTCAACAACGCTGTTTCCGATGTCAACATCGAGGGCGCGGCAGCGGGCGGCTTCGGCAATGGAGCGGCGTTCGCCAACTACAGTCTGGTCGGCACCCTTTCCGGCACCCTGCCGCTGAACGCGACCAACGCCCTTGGCGGGGATCCGCGTTTCGTCGATGCGCCGAACCAGGATTTCCGCCTTCGTAATGATTCTCCGTTCATCAATGCGGGCCTCGGCGCGATCCCGATCTACGGTTACCTGGGCTACGACCTGAGTGGATCGTTGCGCACCCGTTTCGCCGCGCTCGATCCTGGCGCGTACGAGAACCAGACCTGGGATCTGATTTTCGCAAACGGCTTCCAGTAGACAGCCAGCGCCAGGCGGGCCAGTCCACGCGGCGACCACAAAGGCCGAAGCCGCGCGCCGACAGCCCATTGCCCGCTGTCCACGGACATGCAAAAGCGTCCGCGAAAGTGTCCGCGCGCGCAGGCATGACTTCTGTCCTAGCAACCGAAGTCATTGATCCTGCATCTCATTCCCTGCAAGCGAACACGAAATCACGAGTGGCACGCTGCTTGCTCTATTTAAGTCGTGACACCCGCTTGCTGGAGAAACCCATGAACGCTCGCTTTTACAGTTTGAAATCCGGATCCGCCGCCGCCCTGGCCGGCGCCCTGATCGCTGCACTTTCCCTGAGTGCATCGGCACAAGCACCTGTCTCGCTCGATGAGCACGCACCGGTCCACGCCACCCTGATGCCGGAAGTGGAAATCACCGCCAATGCCTCCGATCCGGCTGCTCCGGCGCGATGGAGCATCGCGAACACGCGCCCTACTCCAGTCACCCTGATGCCGACCCTGACGGTAAGGCCCGACATGGATTCGATTGCCGCATCCACCTTCCAGAACGTCATTGCAGTTACCGGCGTTCAATCGGTGATGCTTGATGCGATGTCGGGGCCGAGCCTCGCCTCGCGCCAGGATCGCGTGCTCTTCACCCTCGCCGACTGAGTCCGGGGCAACGCTGATCCGCGTTGTCCTTGCTACGATTCCGCGACGACCTCGGATCCCGAACCGGCTTGCGTCGCCTGTCGCGCCGACTTGCGCTCGCGACGGCGTTGCGAGATGCGGGCAAACACGAGATAGAGCGCAGGCGTCGAGAACAAAGTCAGGCTCTGCGAGACAAGCAGGCCACCGATCATCGCGATGCCGAGCGGCTGGCGCATTTCGGAACCGACGCCAAAGCCGATCGCCAGCGGAAACGCACCAAGGATGGCGACCATCGAGGTCATCATGATCGGCCGGAAACGCACGAGGCAGGCCTCGCGGATCGCTTCGAGCGGAGTCCTGCCCCGGTCGCGTTCGGCATGCAGGGCGAAATCGATCATCATGATCGCGTTCTTCTTGACGATGCCGATCAACAGCACGATCGCGATGATCGACACGATCGACAGCTCGGTGTTGGTCACGACCATCGCGAGCAAGGCGCCGACCCCGGCCGCGGGCAAGGTCGAAAGGATCGTGACCGGATGGATCAGGCTCTCGTAAAGGATGCCGAGCACGAGATAGACCGCGACGATCGCAAACAGGATCAGCAGGCCCTGGCCCGACTGCTGTTGCTGGAAACGCCGGAAGTTGCCGGAACCCTCGACCTTTATCGAGCCTGGCATGCGCATGTTGCTCACGGTCTGCTCGATCAGCGGAGTCACCTCGCCCATGCTGATGTCGGGCGCGAGATTGAAGCTGATGTCGAATACCGGAAACTGGAAATCATGGTTGATCGCGAGCGCAGCCCTGCCCGATTCGACGCGGGTCAGCGCACTCAACGGAACCATCGCTCCATTGCTTGCGCGCACATGCAGCGCGTTCAGCGTATCGAGCCCGGGCGTTGCCCCGGTCACGGCGTTGAGGACCACGCGATACTGGTTCAGGTCGGAATAGATCGTCGATATCTGGCGCTCGCCGAAGGCGTTGTACAAGGTGCTGTCGATCGCCCCGACCGAGACGCCGAGCCGCGATGCGGTGTCGCGATCGATGACGAGGTTCTGCTCGATGCCGCCATCGTCAAGCTCGGTGCCGACATTGGTGAACTGGGGCAGCTTGCGCAGCTCGGCGGCGAGGCGCGGCCCCCACTCGAGCAATTGGCCGTAGTCGCTGCCCTTGAGTGAATAGCTGTATTCGGAATCGCCGCCGCGCGGACCGCCGCCGCCACCGCCGATGTCCTGCACCGGACGCAGGCGCAACTGGATACCGGACATGCCTGCGGTCTTGTCGGCAAGGCGTTGCATCACTTTCGAAGTCGCCACGTCGCGACCTTCGCCGAGCGGCTTCAGGTTGATGTAGAGGCTGCCGCGATTGCTGGCCGAGCGGAATGCGCTGCCGCCCAGGGACGAACCCAGGCTGGCGACTGCCGGATCGGCCGCGATCACGTCGGCGACCTTGCGCTGCAACTCGACCATCGATTCGTACGAAATGGTGGCACTGCCCACGACGGTGCCCTGGATCATGCCGGTGTCCTGCTCGGGCACGAAGCCGAACTTGAGGAAGGTCGAAAGCCAGGCCGTCAACAATACGAGGACGAGCGGTTGCAGGCTCATCGTGCGCGGATGGCGCAACGACCAATCGAGCATCCGCGCATAGGCACGCAGCATGCTCGCGTGCATCGCGTCGATGCGCTGCACGAGTCGCGAGGGCTTCTCTTCCTTGTGCGCCTGCAGGTAACGCCCACACAACGAAGCGGTCAGGGTCAGCGAAACAATCGCCGACATGGCGATCGCGGCGGCGATCGTCACCGCGAACGAGTGCAGCATCACTCCCATGAAGCCACCCATGAACAGCAGCGGCAGGAAGACCGCAACCAGCGAGGCAGTGATCGAGATGATCGTGAATCCTATCTCGCGCGCACCATCGAGGGCTGCCTGCAGGCGCGTCTTGCCGAGGTCGAGATGGCGCACGATGTTCTCGATCACGACGATCGCATCGTCGACGACAAAGCCGATCGAGATGACCAGAGCCATCAGGGTCAGGTTGTCGAGGGTGAAATCGAACGCATACATGACGATGAAGGCGCTGGCCAGCGACAGCGGCACCGACAGCCCGGCGATCACGGTCGGTGCGATGCGGCGCAGGAACAAAAGCATGGTCAGGATGACGAGGCACATGCTGATCAGCATCGTGACCTGCACCTCATGGATCGACGCTCGGATCGTTGCCGTGCGATCGTTGAATGGTGCCAGTTCGACGCCCTCGGGCAGCCAGCTGCGCATCAGCGGCAATTGCTCGTAGATGCTGTCGACGGTGTCGATGACGTTCGCGGTCGACTGCTTCGTGATCGCCATGAGCACGGCTCGCTCGCCATTGAACCACGCGGCCTGATCCTTGCTCTCGGCGCCGTCGCCGACCGTGGCGATGTCGCGCAACCGGATCGGTACGCCGTTGCGCACCGCGACGATCAGGTCGGAAAACTGGCTGGCCTCGGTCAAGGCGCCTTTCGCGGCGATCGTCATCGTGCGCTTGCCATCGCCGAGGAAACCCTGCGGCGAGGTCACATTGGCGGCGGAAATCGCATTGCGCACCTGATCGGCGGAAATGCCCATCGAGGTCAACCTGCCGAGATCGACATCGACGCGCACAGCCGGCGTTGCGCCGCCGGCGAGCGTGACATCGGCCACGCCGGGCAACTGGCGCACGCGTTGCGACAGCAGCGAGTCGGCCATGTTGTAAAGCTCGGCCGACGTGCGCGACTTCGAGGTCAGCGACAGCATCAGCACCGGATCGTTGTTCGGGTTCGCCTTGCGATAGATCGGCGCCGTGGTCAGCCCAGTCGGCAGGTCCGGAATCGCCGCGTTGATCGCCGCCTGCACATCGCGCGCCACGCTGTCGATGTTCTTGTCGAAGTCGAAAAACAGGATCACCGAGGATCGGCCTTCCTTGCTGTTCGAGCCCATCGAATCGATGCCGGCGATCTGACCCAGGTGGCGTTCGAGCGGCGCCGCGACAGTCGAGGCCATGTTTTCGGCATTCGCGCCGGGCTGGCTCGCGACCACGAAGATGACCGGGAACTCGATATTCGGCAACGCCGCCACGCCAAGCTGGAAATAGGCGATTGCCCCACTGACAAACACGCCGAGGGCAAGCAGGATCGTACCGATCGGGCGGCGGATGAAGGGCGCCGAGAGGTTCATCGCGCGATCCGCGACATGGCCAGGGTAGACACGCAGCGCGCGCGCACCTGAACGGATTTCCGGACGTATCCAGCGCCGTCGCTCGGCTGTCCCGAACAGGTCGCTGACGCGCGGACAGTGACCGATGAAAAGCGAGGGCTTGCATGGTCCTTCGGCGAGCGACTGAAAGCCGTAATGGACGCGCCGGGAAATCGGCCCGGATCGGCATGAACTGTCCCGCGTGGACCTGCAACGTCCATGGCCGCGACAGGAAGCGCAATCGCGCCGCTCACGCCAGCCTTCCCTCGCGCCCGAGTGCGCGGCGCTCGCGGCGAGCGGCAATCCAGTCCGATGCGCGCTCAATGTAGAGGTACAGCACAGGCGTCGTGTACAGGGTAATCAGCTGCGAGACGAGCAGGCCGCCGACGATCGACACGCCGAGTGGCTGGCGCAGCTCCGAGCCGATGCCCGTACCGAGCGCGAGTGGCAGCGCACCGAACATCGCCGCGAACGTGGTCATGAGGATAGGGCGGAAACGCAGCAGCGCAGCGCGCCGGATCGCATCGCGTGCCGACATGCCTTCGCGCTGCGCGTCGATCGCGAAATCGATCATCATGATCGCGTTCTTCTTGACGATGCCGATCAGCAGGATGATGCCGACGATGCCATCGATCGAAAGACTGAATCCGCACAGGGTCAGGGCCAGCAGCGCGCCGACGCCGGCCGGCGGAAGGGTCGAGATGATCGTGATCGGGTGGATGTAGCTCTCGTAGAGCACGCCGAGCACGATATAGATGACCACCAGCGATGCCAGGATCAGCAGCACCTCGTCGGTCAGCGAAGCCGAGAACTCGGCGGCCTTGCCGATGAAGTTGCCGCGGATCTGGGTCGGCATGTCGATGCTGGCTTCGACCTCGGCGATCGCCTCGACCGCGTCGGACAGCGAATAGCCGCGCGCGACGTTGAACGAAATCGTCACTGCCGGCAACTGGTTCTGGTGGCTGATCACGAGCGGTGCATTGACCACCTTCGCATCCACCAGCGAGGCCATCGGGATCGTTCCGCCAGCGCCGAGCGCGATGCCGGTATTGCCCTGCGAACCGATGCCGCTCGGCGTTGCCGAATTGCTCGAGGTGGCCTGGCCGAGCGTGGTCGCATTGCTTCCGCTGAGCACGCCACTGCTGCTGCCGCGCACGCCCAGCCGATTGAGCAGGTCGGAGCTGGTGCGGAACTTCGGATCGACTTCGAGCACGACGCGGTACTGGTTGAGCTGGGTGAAGATCGTCGAGATCTGGCGCTGGCCGAAAGCCGAATAAAGCGTGTCGTTGATGGTCTGGATCGGCACGCCGAGGCGGCTGGCCTGATCGCGATTGATCGCGAGATCGAGCTGCAGTCCGTTGGCGGCGAGATTGTTGGCGACATCGGCGAGCTCGGGACGCTCGCGCAGGGCCGCCGTCATCTTTCCGGCGAAGCGATTGAGCTCCTCCTCGTTGACCTCGGTGAGCGCGTACTGGTACTCGGTCGGGGCGATGCGATTGTCGAGCGCGATGTCCTGCACGGGCTTCAGATAGAGCGCCACGCCCGGAATGCGATCGATCACATGCTGGAGGCGCGGCAGGATTTCCGCGAGGCCATCGCGATCGGAGCGTGGCTTCAGGACGATGCTGAGCTGGCCCTGGTTGAGGGTCGGGTTGATCGAACCGGCACCGATGAAGGCCGCCACGCCGCTGACCGCCGGATCGGCACGCAGGGCCGTTGCGACCCGCTGGGTGCGATCGAGCATCGCTTCGAACGCGATCGTCTCGTCGGCCTGGACCACGCCCGTGATCATGCCGGTGTCCTGGTCCGGCAACAGTCCTTTCGGCATCGTCACGAACAGCAACACGGTCAATGCGACCGTCGCGGTCAGCACGAGCATCGTCAGCTTCTCGTGCCTGAACACCCAATCGAGGCTGCGCGCGTAGGCGGCCACGAGGCGGTTCCACCAATCGCGCTTCGCCACCGCCGCGTGTCCCTCGCCGGCGTCTTCGCGCGGCACGTTCTCGCGACGCAGCAGGTACGCGCACATCATCGGCGTGAGTGTCAGCGAGACGATCATCGAGATGCCGACGGCAATCGACAGCACGACCGCAAACTCCTTGAACAGGCGACCGGTCACTCCCGGCATCAACAGCAGCGGCAGGAAGACCGCGATCAGCGAAACCGTCAACGACAGCACGGTGAAGCCGATCTCCTTCGCGCCGGTCTCCGCGGCATCCTTCGGATCACGACCCTTCTCGATGTAGCGGACGATGTTCTCGATCATCACGATCGCATCGTCGACCACGAAGCCGGTGGCCACGGTCAGCGCCATCAGCGAGAGGTTGTCGAGCGAGAACGCGGCGAACGACATCAGCGCGAACGTGCCCATGATCGACAGCGGCACGGCGACACTCGGGATGATCGTGGCCCAGAGCCGGCGCAGGAACACGAAGATCACCGCGATGACCAGGCCGATCGTCAGCAGCAACGTGAACTCGACATCCTCGACCGACGCCCGGATCGTCACCGTGCGGTCGGCGAACACATCGAGGTGCACATTGGCCGGCAGCAGGTCGCGCAGTTCGGGCAGGAGCTTCTTGATGTTGTCGACGGTCTGCACGATGTTCGCGCCAGGCTGGCGACGGATGTCGAGCAGCACGGCCGGATTGCCGTTGGCCCAGGCGGCGAGCTGGTCGTTCTCGACGCCATCGATGACCTTGGCCACATCGGACAGGCGCACCGGTGCTCCGGCCTTGTAGCTGATGATCGTGTTGCGGTAGCCCTCGGCATCGGTGAGCTGGTCGTTCGCGCCGATCGTGAACGATTGCGCTGCACCGTCGATCGTTCCCTTCGGGCCGTTGACATTGGCCTGGGTCAGCGCCGAGCGCACGTCCTCGATGGTCAGGCCCTGGTTGGCGATGGCCGAAGGGTCGACCTGGATGCGCACCGCGGGCCGCACATTGCCGGCGATGCTGACGAGACCGACACCCGCCACCTGCGACAGTTTCTGGGCGAGGATCGAATCGGCGAAGTTGTTGACCTCGCGCAACGGCAACGCATCCGAACTCATCATCAGGGTCAGGATCGGCGCATCGGCCGGATTGACCTTGTTGTAGACCGGCGGATACGGCAGGTTGTTCGGCAAGGTGCCGCGCCCGGCATTGATCGCCGATTGCACGTCCTGCGCAGCGGCATCGATGTCGCGATCCATGTTGAACGTGAGCAGGATCGTCGACAGGCCGGCCGAGGAGTCCGACGTCATCATGCGCAGGCCGGAGATCTGTCCGAACTGGCGCTCGAGCGGCGTGGTCACGAGCGAGGCCATCGTCGTCGGGCTCGCGCCGGGGTACTGCGTCGTCACCTGGATCGACGGTGCGTCGATGTCGGGCAAGGCCGATACCGGCAACTGGCGATAGCCAACGATACCGAGCAGCATCACGCCGGCCATCAGCAGCGACGTGGCGATCGGGCGGCGAATGAAGAGCGTCGAAAAGCCCACGGATCAGGATACCTTCTGGATGTACTGCTCCGCGCGGGAGACGGCGCCCGCAGGCCGCAACACGACCTCGGCGCGATTCAAGGCGACACGCACGACGGGCGGCCTCAACCGCGCCTGCGCCGGCCGCCGGACTTCTTCTCCCCTTCCGGCAGCGGAGTCGGCGCGGCCACTTCGCCAGGCGCCATCGCCGTCACCTTGATGCCGGTCTTGAGCCGGAACTGGCCTTCGGTGACCACCTTGTCGCCGGCAGCAAGGCCCTCGGCGACGAGCACGCCGCCCGCATCGACGGTTCCAGCCGTGACGACCTTCTGCATCCTGACCGTGGCATCCGCCTGCACGACCCAGGCGTACTCGCCATCAGGCCCCTGCTGGACGCCGGTCGCCGGAACCACGATGCCATCCTTCACCGTGCGCACGCCGAGTCGGACATTGACGAATTCACCCGGCCAAAGCCTGCGGTCCGCGTTCGGGAATTCCGACTTGAGCTTGAACGTGGCCGTGGTCGTGTCGATCGAATTGTCGATGACCTTGAGCTCGCCCTCGGCGATCGGCGTCGAATCGGTACGCGACATCGCGATCACCTTGAGCGGCGTCGCATCGGCTTCACGTACCTTGGCCATGTCCTGCTGTGGAAGATTGAAAATCACGTTGAGCGGCTGGGTCTGGGTCAGCACGACGATCGCGCTGCCATTCGCCTGGACCAGGTTGCCGACATCGACCTGACGGATACCGGCAAGTCCATCGATCGGCGCGATGATCTTCGTGAAACCCAGTTGGGTGCGCGCGTTTTCGACCGCTGCCGCATCGCCGGCGATCAGGGCTTCCTGCTGGCGCACGGTCTGGCGCTGGTTCTCGAGATCCTGCGCCGATACGAATTTCTTCTCGATCAACTCCTCGTAACGCTTGAGCGTGCTGCGCGATGCGGCGAGTTGCGCCTCATCCTGCTTCTTCTTGGCCAGCGCCTGGTCCAGTGCGGACTGGTACGTGCGCGGATCGATCTCGGCAATCAGGTCGCCCTTCCTGACCTCCTGGCCCTCGGCGAAATGCACGGCCTGCAACTGGCCACTGACCTGGGCACTCACCGTCACCGTATTGAGCGCCTGCACGGTGCCGAGCGCGGTCAGGTACAGCGGCACATCCTCGGTCGTCGCCGCAACTACCGTCACCGGGATCGGCGTGTCGTCTGCGTCGCCTCCGCGTGTTCCACTACCCGAGCCTGCCGAGCCGAGCATGCGCCAGCCAACAAGGACGGCAATCAGGACAACGACGACAATGGCTATCAGTTTCGCGCGCGTCATGCGCTCTTCCTTTTCTGGTGATCGATTGGCCTGCCACGGTCGCCAGCGCCCGATCAGGGCGACCGATGGCGAACATGCCCCATTCGGGCGGAATCCGTACCAGCGGGGACTCGGCTTGCCCCCGCGCCCACGGAAACGCGGTGACTGGGAGTCACAGCATGACAAATAATTCCCGACCAACCGTGAATAAATTGCGCAGATCAGCGCAAAGGCCGGAGCTACGCTGCGCATTTCGCCACGGGCGAAGCCCGGCGCGAGACGATCTGCCGTCAAGACCCGCGTCCGGCGACCGCCTGCGCGTGCGCCAGATGTTCGACGGCCGCGCGGGCGAGATCATCGAGACCGGCACCGCCGTCGTCCAGATGCGCGAGGATCTGGCGACGCATGCGCGGATCCCAGAATTTCCGCAGATGATCGGCGACGCCACGGATGCCGGCCTCGCGGTCCGGATCGCTGGCGAAATAACGTGCGATGTCGTTGGCCATGGCCACCAGTCGCTGGACATCCATACCCGGCTCCCTATCCGACGATGCGTTGCGGATGAGTGTAGATGACGTGACTGTTGCTGCGTGCAAAACCGATCAGCGTGACTCCGCTCGATTCAGCGAGATGGATCGCCAGCGCAGTCGGCGCGGAGATCGCGACGATCAGGCCGATGCCGACCGAGGCCGCCTTCTGCACCATCTCGTAGCTGGCCCGGCTGGTCAGGATGAGGAAGCCTTCGCGCACGTCGAGTGCCTCGCGCGCCATCACCCCGATCAACTTGTCGAGCGCATTGTGTCGACCGACATCTTCGCGCACACGCAGCAGGTCGCCACGGCCATCCACCCAGGCCGCCGCGTGGGTGGCACCGGTACGTTGATTGAGCGGCTGCGCGGCTTCGAGTGAACGCAAGGCCCGATGCAGGACTTCACCGCTCGTGCGGATACCTGCCGCGACGGCAGCAGGATGGCGCATCACGTCTTCCAGTTGCTGCGTGCCGCACAGGCCACAACTGCTGCGACCGCTCAGGTTCCGTTGGCGCGCTGCGATCGCCTCCGCACGTGGCTGCGGAATGTGCATGTCGATCACGATGCCTTCGAGTCGCTCGCGGATCTCGATCAACGCGAGTTCCTGCGGTGTCGCGATGATCGCCTCGCTGAGACTGAAACCGAGCGCGAAATCCTCCAGATCGTTCGGCGTCGCGAGCATGACCACATGCGCCTGGCCGTTGTAGCTCAGCGCAACGGGCAGCTCGCTGGCGACCCAGTCCTCATCGTGTTCGACGCGTCCGTCGAGGCAGCGGGCGATGCGCCGCCGCACGCTGCCGGCTTGCGAGACGGCGGTCGACGGCTTCGGTTTTTGCTGATCGGCAGGCATTCCGATGTCCGCGTCCAACGGAAGCCAACGATACCGCACTGCGTCCGCGAGCGTTCCCTCCCATTGCGGGAAACGCCGTGACTCCGGTCGGGTATCGATGGCAATCGTGGACGCTTTTCTCCGCGATTCGAGTCAGCAAGCATCCGGCCTGAAGGCCTTTCCTACGAATCCACGGAAACAGCATGGCCTGCCTTGCCGAGCAACGGCAGTGCGACCACCGACAGCAACGCGAATACGCCACCGACGACAAAGGTCGTCTGCGCGCCCTGCAGATCCCAGAGCGCGCCGGCCGCGACACTGGCGACGAGCAAGGCGATTCCCGACACCAGGCTATACACGCCGAAGCCGGTGCCGCGCCATGCGGCCGGCGTCGTGTCCGCAACCATTGTCGAGAGCAGTCCCTGGGTCATGCCCAGATGCAGGCCCCAGAGACCCGCGCCGACGAATACGCCCAACGGGCCCGAAGCGACGGCGAATACGCCATCGGCGAGCACCAGCACGAACACACCGGCAGCAAACAGACCGCGCCTCGACCAGCGATCGGACAGGATGCCGACCGGCCAGGCGGATGCGGTGTAGACCACGCTCATGATCACGAGCACGAGCGGCACGAAGGTATTCGACAACCCGAGCTGGGCGCCGCGCAGTATCAGGAACGCTTCGCTGAAGCGCGCCAACGAGAGCAGGCCGCCGACCACGACGACCATCCAGAACGGTTTGCCGAGACTCGCCAGACCGGCACGCGAGATCGGCAGGCGTGCGCGGCGTTCGACATGCGCAGGCTCGCGCACCACAAACACGATCAGACCTACCGCGATGACTCCGGGCACGACCGCGAACCACAACACCGCATCGATATTGCCGAGGAACACGGCCATCAGGCCGACCGCGAGCAATGGCCCGATCACGGCACCGATCGAATCCATCGATTGACGCAGACCAAACGCCGCACCGCGCACTTCCTGCGGCGTGATGTCGGCGATCAACGCATCGCGCGGCGCACCGCGGATGCCCTTGCCGAAGCGATCGAGCAGACGCGCCGTGACGATGGTCCCAACCGAACCGGCCAGCGGGAACAGTGGTTTGACCGCAGCGGCAAGCCCATAGCCGAGCAGGACCAGCGGCTTGCGCTTGCCGAAGGCATCACTCAGGTAACCCGAGAACACCTTGGTGATCAGCACCAGCGATTCCGCCGCGCCCTCGATCAGCCCGATCGTCAGCGCGCTCGCGCCTAGCGTGCCGGCGAGCAGCACCGGCAGCAGGCTGTGCACCATCTCCGAACCAATGTCGGTGAACAGGCTGACGAAACCGAGCGCCCAGACACTCGCTGGAATCTTCGGACGCGTCGATCGCGAATCGTTCACGCAATTTCCCCGGTCATCACGGCAAGCAGGATCGCAATGGGCTAGACCGGAAGCATGCTTCCGCCGCGTGCCGTGCCGCGGAGTCGAACACGCTCCCCGCCGACCAACGTTGGTTTCATGCTCCCGCCAGCGCGGGATGATGCAAGACAAGGTGCGGCAGCGTCGAGTACCACGCAGGCCCGCGGAGATCCATCGTCACCCGGCGTCGAGTGCGCTGATCATCACGTAGTAGCCATCCGGATCACGCAAGGTGAACTCCATCGTTCCGGTATTCGGGTTCAATTGGGGCTCTTCCTCAAACACCGGAACCAGCGAACGCGCCCGCTGCAGCGATTCGTCGAAGTCATCGACGCGAAAGAACAACAGCAATCCGTTGCCCGGCGCCGCATGCACGGGACTCTCCAGGCTCGGATGATCGTGAGCGCCCCATTGATGGAGACAGAGCAGCACCGTCCCGTCCGTATCGAGGATCTGGCCGAAGTAGTCATGCGCCGGAGCCGCAGGCACCTGACCGAACACGGTCTGGTACCAATTGAAGCTGCGCGTGACGTCAGCGACGCCGATGATTGTCCAGGTTCGTTTCATGGCTCACTCCGATGGATCGCCTTTCGTGAATCGAATGGATGCCGGGAACATTCTAGCGGGCCTCCAGGCGTGCCCTGATGTCTTCATAAGCGCGTTGAATGAGCTGCTCCAGGGCCGGGAAATCGACGCTGCTCCCGGGCCGAAGCTTCACGTGGCGCATGAACCTGCCGGTGCCTTGGAGGAGCTGCGAAGGATCGGCGAGCCCGGCGCCATGAAAGAACCCGACATTGACGTGCGACCTGAAGGCGTTGACATACGCAAACGCGGCGGGACCCACACATGCTGTCGGGTGTCCGTCGTGCAGCAGTTCGCGCACATCGGCTCCACAATTGCGCAGGACCGTAAACCAGCGCTGGGCGATTGCCCCCAAATCACCTGGTTGTTCCCGCATCCATGCGTCGATCTCGGGGTCTCGCCGAACCGACGTGGGAAACAGGAAGAGACTCATTCGCTGCAGCCTGACGAAAGGGAACCCTGTTGCGCCGTATCACGCCGTGTTGCGCCACCGCTGGCGGACAACGATCGCTCCGATTGAAGCACATCCCCAGCGGTCCGCTTGAGTGATCGAATGGGCTCCGTCCGTGTTGCCGCACGGCTTCGATGAGCCAGCCTGATCATCGGGACACGGGATCACGAGGGGAATGGGTCATGAATGCTACGCCACTCTGCCGCTGCTTCCAGCGTCGCGATCGACCCACTGCGGGCTTCGGTTGATCTCCTGGCACCGGCGACATCGATCGAGGAATTGTTGGGCCGCACTTGCCGCGCCATTTCAGAGCTGCCTTTAGGACTGCGGGGCGAACCCGAAGACGCGCAGCTCCTGGTTGCAGCGACAGGCCTTGGCGAGGCGTGCCGCCCACGCGATGGCCTCATCGCGCGTAGGCAGTTCCAACACGGTGAAGCCGCCGTCGAGGGTCGGCGCCCAAGGATAGCCGCCCGTTGCAACCGTGCCGTTAGCAGCGACGAGGATGGGCGGTACGTCTTCGTCGATTCCACCGGCGAAGACGTAGACACCGGCGGCTTTCGCCTCCTCAATGACAGCGTGTGCGGCGCGACCCACCGCTCCCAATTCGCCATCGGGCACAACCATCGCCGCGCTTGGAAAAGAAATCAGGTACGTGGCCATGGTGATCCTTCCAGGAAGTGATGGCGATCGTGGAGCGTGTGTGCAGCCTGACGCGCAGGTCCAGGGCGCTCTCGCCAAAAAAGAAGATTGAGGTCAAGTTTTGAAGTATGCGCACGTGCACTCAAGATGCAGGACTGGCCCGCTTTCCCCTCTTCGGCTCCATTGTCGGCGATTTTGCCTTGCAGGTGCTTGCAACGGTTTTTCCCCAGGAAACGTCTGGAAGTGATGCCGCCTGAGGTGGGGCGGCCCGAACCGAGGAGGGGTAACCGTGAATAAGCAAGCTGCTCTTGGAACGCTGGTCACGCTGGCACTTGCCATGCCGGCTCACGCCACGATCCGCGAGAACTTCCCGGGCCTGGACATGGCCTTCGTCGGAAATCACGTAATCACCGGACCGGCCCGCGCTTTCGTGCCGCACCCGTTCGCCTTGCGCCTGACCGATCCTGCCGGCC
>JAKQJM010000141.1 GCA_029561145.1 Pseudomonadota bacterium | reverse complement strand
GCAGGGCGTCGCGCTGATCGAGATCCTGCGCGCGGCGGGCGCGCCAGTCGACGAGGCCTTGCGTGGACGGAACCTTTCCCTGTATGTGCGCGTGACCGCAGCCGATGGATATCGCGTCGTCTTTGCGCTCGCCGAGCTCGACCCGAAGTTTCGCGATGACCGGACGATCCTCGCCGACCACGAGGGCGACCAGCCGCTGGGCGCCGATCAGGGTCCGTTCCGCATCATCGCTCCGGCCGAGAAGCGGCCGGGCCGATGGGTACGCCAGGTCACCCGCATCGATGTGCTTCGTGCGCCGGATTGACCGTTCGCGCCGGATTACCGGGTGGGTCTGATGCCTATTCGCCGCCCGTGTTCGCCTTCAGGTTGAGGAAGGGCACGGTGCCGCCCGGAACCATCGTTGTCGGCAGCACGCCATTCCATTTCTCGGCCTGGGTCAGCGCGATCAGCTGCGCGTTCTGCTTGAGCGCCTCGCCACGCGACTTGATCGCGTCACCTTCGGCGACGCCGCGCACACGTATCGCTTCGGCCTCGGCCTGCGCCTGGGCCAGCGCGGAATCGGCCTGCGCCTTGGCCTGGGTCACGGTGATCTCGGCGTTGATGCGTTCGGTCTCGAGGTTCTGTCGTTTCGTCTGGATCTCGACCTCGGCCATCATGCGTTTCTCGATCGATTGCTCGTAGGCATCGGAGAACGTCACGTCCTCGACCTGAACGCTGTCGACCACGACCGGACCGATCACCGATTTCTTGAGGATCTCGTTGATGTCGATGCCGAGCTTGGCACGGTCCTGGATGGCCGAGATCGCGGTGTAGCGACCGAACACGTTCTTGACCTCATCGGGCACCTTGCGGCTGATCAGGCGATCGACCATTTTCTCGATCGTGCCGTATTGCGAATAGAGCTCCTCGACATTCGCCTCCGGTACGCGATAGCTGACCGAGACACGCAGGGTCGCGGGTTGCTGGTCCTTGCTGTAGGACTCCACGCGGTCGTAGAGGATCGTCTGGTTCTGCACCGAGACATGCTCGACCGTATCGACGAAAGGCACCTTGAAGTTGAGGCCGGGTTCGGCGATGCCGACGATCGCGCCATAGCGCAATTTCACGCCGCGCTCGCCCTGGTCGACCGTGTACCAGCTGCCAAAGACGATCGAGAGCAGCAGCAGGGCGATGACGATGCCGATCGCGCCGACGGAAATCAAACGATTGGACGTGCCCATGAAGGCGGCAGGACGATTCATGATGCTTCCCCTGGAGGCTGGTTCGAGAACGACGCGGATTGCGCCATGCGGACTATTTGCGCGTGTAGTCCCGGTAGAACCCGATCGCCCCGCGCACGATCAGGGCAACCAGGACCAGTCCTCCGACGACTTCGATCAACACACCCATCTTGCGGACTCCCCGATTGGCGGCATCAGGCCGGTAGCAGGACAATGCAGGCGAACCGGCGGATGTTCAAGCCGGGCCGGGGCGCATCCGTGCCGGCACGATCCTTTCAATGCGCCACGCCGCGATAGATTTTCTCGCCCGCCGTGACGCGCAGGCGCAGCCGGTTCTCGGGTGGTGCGGTCGGGCAGACGACATGCGGCGACAACGAACAGGGCGGGTTGAAGGCCTTGTTGAAATCGAGTACGACTTTGCCGTCTTTCGCCGCATCGGCATACAGGAAGCGCGCGGCCGGATAGGTTTCCTTGCCGCTGGTCCGGTCGGTGAAGATGAAGAACAGGCGCCCGTCGTCCTCGAGCACTGGCTGCAGCTCGTACCGCGCGCCGTCGCGCTCGAAAACGGCCTTGCCGGGAACCGCCGCCTTCTCCAGCGTGTTGATGATCGTCAGTAGTTCGATTTCATGAGCCGGATCGTAGGCCTGCCAGTCCGCCTCGATGCGCCACGATGGATCGATCGCAAAGGTGTCGATACCCGAGAACGCCTTGCGGGCGGCGGAATCCGGATCACGGAAACGCCAGCCGACGACGTCACCCATGCGTACCACGTAGAACCAGTACCTGCCGATGTCCAGGCGCGTGGGCGTCGCTCCATCGGCATTGTCGTGCAGCGTGACCTTGGCCTCGACCGGTTTGCCGTCGATGCGGGCATCACTGCCCGCTGCCGGGTGGAACGTCACCGCACCGGTCTTGTCGAGGTCCAGCGTGCCGAGCTTCGCCGGTCCGCCCGGCAACACGATCGTGTTGCCGCTGGCGGAGCCGAGCGTGCTCGTGCCGGGATTGACGATGCCCGAACCTGCGTAACTGAACCAGCCATCCGGTTTCTGCAATGACTCGACGCGGTTTGCACGCCACTGTTCGATCGATTGAATGTAGTCATCCGCTGCGCGAGCGCCGTTTCCGGAGGCGAGCAGGGTGATCAGCAGGACAGGAATCACGCGCATGGAATGAAATCCGCGGTCGGGGCCGGTCCGCAGTATAGGAGCCTCCGCTGCAGACGACGAGGCGGGTCCCGTTCGGTCCGATCGGCGTCAGGACGTGATCTCGAATCCGTGCTTGAAGATCAGGTCGGTCACGGTCACGGTGCTGCGCACGCATTGATAGGTTTCACCGATGCGTGCGCCGGTGTTGATGATCTCGAAATGACTGACGAGGACCGGGGTCGAGCCGCCTGCGCCATTCCAGAATGTCTGCGAATCGATGCCCAGCGTGGCCCATTTCGCGGTCGTGTAGCGGTCGGTCTCGAAAGTCAGGGCAATGTTGCCGCCGTCGGCGAGGACGATGCCGTAGCGCTGCATCGTGCGCAGGATGACCTGGGCGGCCGCACTGTAGCCGGTCATGTTGAAATTCGATTTCAGGCGCATGCGCACGCCGTAGGGAACCGTTCCGATCGGCCCGATTGGTCCGCCCGCATGCGAGGCGGGGCGTACATAGAGCTTGTTCTCATCGCCACCGAGCGCGGCATCGGTGGCCATGCGTTCATTCGGCAGGATGAAGCGGATCGCGTGGCCGAGATCCGAATTGGCCACGCCCATGTTCGCCGCGACCTCATCCGCATTGACCAGCAGCGGTGCAATCGGGAATCCGGCGGCATCGCCACTCGTGCAATGTTCGCCACGTCCTTCCGGTGGATAGACCGCATTGAGTTGCCATACCACGAGGCAACGCGCGTCGAGCACGCCACCCGAGAAATTGCCCGAATAGAGTTCGTAGAGCAGATTGCCCTGGCGCACCAGCAGGTGACAATCTTCACCTTCGTTGTCGCAGCTGAGGCCGCTCTGGCCTTCGAACGCAGCGCCAGTCGGGACCGGCATCGTCGCGGGCAAGGCCTCGCAATCGGGTGTGTAGTATTCGCCCTTCTCGTGATGCGGGACGACAGTCCTCATCGGAGATCCCAAAGGCGCATCTGGAAACGTCTGCAGCGAGAAATCGATCTGGAACTTGTTGCCATTGCCCCAGCCGCCAAGGCCGGCCAGGGTATTGATCATCGACGTCGAATTCGGATGCAGTGATGCGGCGGCGATGTTCTGGTGCCACACCGAGCCGGGCGGGAAACGTGGTGGAGGATTGGCCCCGGTCGCCAGTGGCGCAAGGATGCCGAGTAGTAGCAGGATTCGATGGATGGGTTTCATGCGACCGCTCCGGATGTGGCCGAGCCAGACTGTGCAGGAAGGATCGGCCGGATTCTGCGCGCGAATTGCCGGTTTGACCAATGCGCAAGACCGCACCCGCCTGGCCGCGGGCGTGATCCCGATGACCACCTGATAGCATGGAAGGCATGCCTGAATCCTCCGTGCAGCTACTCAATACCGTTTTCGGTTACGCCGCGTTTCGTGGCGATCAGCAATCCATCATCGAACGTGTATCGAGTGGAAACGACGCACTGGTGTTGATGCCGACCGGTGGCGGCAAGTCGCTTTGCTACCAGATTCCCGCGTTGATCCGAGCCGGTACGGCGATCGTCGTGTCGCCGCTGATCGCCCTGATGCAGGATCAGGTCGAGGCCTTGCACCAGCTCGGCATCGATGCGGCCTTCCTCAATTCGAGCCTCGACGCGGGCGCCCAACGCGCTGTCGAGCAACGACTGCTCGCGGGCGACCTGAAGCTGCTCTACGTCGCTCCCGAGCGCCTGTTGACCGGGCGCTTTCTCGACCTGCTTGAACGGATCCGGATCAGTCTCTTCGCGATCGATGAGGCGCATTGCGTATCGCAATGGGGCCACGATTTCCGTCCCGAATACCGACAGCTGACCATCCTGCACGAGCGCTTTCCACGCGTGCCGCGGATTGCCCTGACCGCGACCGCCGATGCACCGACACGTCGCGAGATCATCGACCGGCTCGGCCTCGGATCGGCGCAGGCGTTCGTCGCCAGTTTCGATCGACCGAACATCCGTTACAGCGTGGTCGAGAAGGACAATCCGCGTCGCCAGCTCAAGGATTTCCTGATCGGCCATCGCGATCAGTCGGGCATCGTCTATTGCCTTTCGCGCAACAAGGTCGATGCGACGGCGACGGCACTGACCGACGACGGGTTCCTCGCCTTGCCGTATCACGCCGGCATGAGCGCCGAATCGCGCGCGGCCAATCAGAAGCGCTTCCTGCGTGAGGATGGCATCGTCATGGTGGCGACGATCGCGTTCGGCATGGGCATCGACAAGCCCGATGTGCGCTTCGTTGCGCATCTCGACCTGCCGAAGAGCCTCGAGGGCTACTATCAGGAAACCGGTCGTGCCGGGCGCGACGGCCTGCCATCGGAAGCCTGGATGACCTACGGTCTTGCCGATGTCGTCACGCTGTCGCAGTTCATTTCGAAATCCGATTCGGGCGAGGAGCGCAAGCGCGTCGAGCGCAGCAAGCTCAATGCCCTGATCGGCTATGCCGAAAGCACGGGCTGTCGACGCAACCAGTTGCTGAGCTATTTCGGCGAGCAGCCACCCGCCAATTGCGGCAATTGCGACAATTGCCTTGATCCGCCGGAGACCTGGGACGCGACCGTGGTCGCGCAGAAGGCCTTGTCCTGCGTCTATCGCACGGGCCAGCGCTTCGGCGTCAAGCATCTGGTCGATGTCCTGCGTGGCGTCGATGGCGAGAAGGTGCGCAAGTTCGACCACGACAAGCTCAGCACGTTCGGCATCGGCGTCGAATACGACGATCGGCAATGGAGCGCGATTTTCCGCCAGCTTGTCGCCGCGGGCCTGCTTGCGCCGGACGACGAGGGTTTCGGAACCCTGCGCCTGGTCGATGCGAGCCGAGCCGTGCTGCGTGGCGACAGCGTGGTGCGGATGCGTCATGGTGCCGACAAGGTCGAGCGCAGGGCGAAACGGAAATCCGCGCGCGGTGAACGCGCGAAGCAGGCTCTGGATATCGCGCCGCACGAATCCGCCTTGTGGGATTCGCTGCGCGGGACGCGGGCGCGCCTGGCGAAGGAGCAGGGTGTTCCGGCCTATCGCATTTTCGCCGATGCGACCCTGCTGCAGATGGTGCGCGAACATCCGCAGTCGCTCGGCGAATTGACCCGCATCAGCGGCGTAGGTGAGATGAAACTGGCCCGTTATGGCGAGGAATTCCTCGGCGTGCTCACGGCGTTCGCACACGACTGACGACCGCTTTCGCCTCGCATCAACGCGGATGGCGCCGCCTCGGCATGGCCCGCGCCTTCGTGCACGCCCGTTGGGATGATGCTCCGCGCACGACCAGTCATGCGCATCATCCGTAAACGGGCTCCCGGCGAGCGAAGCCCTCAGTCGCAAGGGTGCCCGCAGGCGCGATGTCTCCGAGAGTACTCGCGGGAAACGCACCTCCCGCCATGCGGGACAAGCAACCGAAATCGATCCTAGAAATCCTGCGGACGCACCGCACCGCTGTCGTCCGGAGTGAAGGCGACCTCGCGCAATGCCTCGTCGGGCAGGGCATACGACGTCGCGAGGTGACTGCCTTCGTGGAGGATCTCGGGATACAGCACGCCGCGTAGCGCCTGCACGGCGAAGATTTCCTGCACGTCGCCAGTGAATCTGAGCAGGCCGATCGTGTTGCCGGTGTCGACATGCACGGCCCATACGCCGCTCTGGCGCTCGATGTTGTCCTCGGTGATCCCGATGCCGGTGAACGGATTGCCCTCGCGCAACTGGGAGAGGCCGATGAAGGCGACCGGACCGATGAAATCCAGGCCGCGCGCGAATCCCGGTACGCGCGCGACGTCGGTCTTCACCCCGCTCGCCGGGTCGATCGTGACGAGCGCGCCACGTGCGGATTCGAGCAACCACAGGCGGCCGGCGTGCCAGCGTGGCGAGTGCGGCATCGACAAGTGGCGCGCAATGATGCGTTCCTCTTGCATGTCGATCAGCAATCCGCCATCGCGCTTGTTCGCACGCCAGCCCTGCGGCGTATCGGTTTCTCCCAGTGCAGTCAGGTAACGAGGCTGGCCATCGCGCATGCCGAGGCCATTCAGATGGCAGCGATCCTCGGGCGCATAGCTGCCCACGAATCGGGGCCGCCAACGCGGCACGAAGCTCGATGCCGCATCCAGCGTGCACAGGCAAGAGAACAGCGTATTCACGAACCACAGCTCGCCGCGGGCGTCCCAGGCCATCTCGTGGATGTCGATCGCGCCGGTAACGTGGCTGCGTCGCGCGAGATACACGGCATCGTGCGCCGGCGGATCCTGCAGGCGCGCGGCAACCTTGGGCATGTTGTGGAATTCGACGATTTCCAGACGGGTTCCGATGGCGATGCGTGCTGGATCGGCAGCGATGCCCATCGGCTGGTCGAAACCGCGAAAGTGCGTGTTGATCGAGTCACCGTCGGGTCGCAGGATCACGAGCTTGCCGGCCTGGAACGTGCTGACGACAAGGCAGGCACCGAGGCTGCGCAGCAGATCCGGAAATCCTTTCGTGTGCGCGCTGCCGAATATCCTGGCAGCTTCGGGCGGGTCGCTGGAGGTTCGTGTCATGGTCGCCAGGTTTGCGGAATGCGTCGACCGCAGTCGTCGATCAAGCATACCGCTGGCCGCAGCCACGCGGGAGCAGATGCCCGCGAGGGCGCGGGTCAGGCGGATCGCGACGGCGAGTCGCGGGATGCTCGGTGCTCGGTGGCGGTAGCGCCGGCTCGCGGCTGCAGCGTGGCCAGCGATTGCAGGGTCGCCACGAGATCGGCATCGATCGGTGCGGCCTCGCGCTTGCCCCATTCGATCAGCTCGAGGCGGCCATCGTGGTGTTCGACGATCGCCGTGCAGCTGTCGACCCAGTCGCCGCAATTGACGTAGTCGATCCCATCGACCTTGCGCATCGCGGCGACATGGATATGCCCGCAGATCACGCCGTCGAGACCGCGATCGCGCACCGCGCGCGCTACCGAACGCTCGAAATCGCCGACGAAGCTGACTGCGAGCTTGACCTTGCGCTTGGCATAGCCTGCGAGTGACCAATAGCCGGCGATGCCGAGGCGGCGGCGCAACCACGACAGCCAGACGTTGACGCGAACCAGCCCGTTGTAGGCAATGTCGCCGAGCACGGCGATCCAGCGGTGGTAGCGCGTGACCTGGTCGAACTCGTCGCCATGGATGACCAGGTAGCGCTTGCCGTCGGCCATCGTGTGCACGTGCTCGCCGACAAGGGCGATTTCGCCGAAGCGGATGCCGACATGCTCGCGCAGCGCTTCGTCATGGTTGCCGGGAATGAAGGTGACCTTTTCGCCGTGGCGTGCCCGACGCAGGATCTTCTGCACGACCGTGTTCTGCGCAGCCGTCCAGCGTACCTCGCGTTTCATCGCCCAGAAATCGACGATGTCGCCGACCATGAACAGATGCTCGGCGGAATAGTCGCGCAGGAAGCCGAGCAGGCTTTCGGCCTGGCACGCCCGCGTGCCGAGATGGACATCGGAAATGAATACCGAACGCACGCGCGTCAAATTCATGGTTTGTGTCCGATGAACGCGTACCAGGGCACGCGCAGCAGTGGCAGGTACGGGACCGGCGCAAGCGATTCGGTCAGCTCGCAGGTCGGCAGCACGCTGCACAGCGTCGGCAGTTGCGCGCTGTCCAGGCGCACGCCGTCGTGTCCGAACCAAGCCGGCCAGAACTTGCGCGTGATCCAGTTGTGGCGGCTGCAGCCGGCCAGCGGTTGCTCCGCGGCGACATAGAAATCGACGACGGCGAGCACGCCGCCGGGTTTGAGCATGGCCAGGGCGTTGACGATCGCCGCGCGCCAGTTCGGGATCATCGTCAGCGCATACAAAAGGATCACCGCGTCGACCGGCGCGTCCGCTTGCCATGTCGTCGCATCGCCGTGGATCGCGCGCAACTGCGGGAAAACCCGCCCGCGTTCGCGCGCGCGCTCGAGCATCGGCTCGCACAGGTCAACCACTTCATAGCGCGCGATGCGCGAGACGCGTTCTGCGAAGAACTCGATATTGCGGCCCGTGCCGCCGCCGAGATCGACCACATGTGCCCGCTCAGCCAGCGGCAGCTTCGCGATCAGCTGCTGGCGACCGTGCAGCAATCGCTCGCGGAAGAGGTCGTAGTGCTCGGTTTGCGGTGCGTAGAAAGCCGCCAGGCTGTCCGCCTGTGTAGCGGCCCTGGGCATGCCGCGCGCCATCGCGCGCAACACCGAGAGATCCGAACGCAGCGCGTCAAGCCGGCGCATCGGCGATCACGAAGCCGGCATAGGTATGCACGCGGTCGCCCGGTTGCAGCGCGTCGGCCATCTCGTCATGGAAACGCAGGATCTCGCGCAGCGGCCGGTCCTCGATCCCCACGCGCTGCGCAGCGAGCCAGGCCGGACGTTCCTGCGCGCTGCGCAACAGGATCCGTGCGCGGGGTGACGCACGATCGAGGATCGCTTCCCATTCCTCGCGCAGCGCTTCGGGGTAGTAGGAGCTCATCCAGTCCATGTGGTCGAGCAGGATGAAGCGCGTGATGCGTTCGTCGGATGCCTTGAGAAACCCGGTCACGGTTGTCGTATGCACGCGGATGCTGTCGACCAGCCCGCTTTTCAGGCGTTCGAAATTCTTCCGCTTGAGATACTCCGGGCAGCAGGCTTCGCTGTACCGGCCGGTCAGGTAGACGCGCCAGAAGTAGTTGTCGGCGAGTGGCAACTGGCGGAACACGTACTGCACGGATTCGCGGATGAAACCGGCGACTCCACCGGCATGCTGGGCCTCGACGAGGCGTCGCTGCGGGTGCGGCACGCCGAGCAGGTTCATGAAGAGCTGGCGCGAAATGATCCAGTTGACCGCGCGATTCCACAATGCCGGTGCAACGCGCTCGTCGTAGATGCGGCGCTGCTCGTCGAGGTTGCCTGCGCCGAGCAGGTCGATCGTCGCGGCATGCAGTTTCGGTTGCGAGCGGAACCAGCCGCGCACGCATCGGGCGACCACGCCAGACAATCCATGGAAGTAGAAACTGCCGCGACGACTCGTGAACCAGTGCGTGTGGCGATCCCACCAGGTTCGCGAGAACGGAGACAGCTCTGCGCGCAGGTGTTCGAGGTAGAGGCACTCGAAGCGCTCGTGGTAGCCCTCGCCGAAGATGCGGAAGAAGTCTTCGAAGGCGAGCGTGCGGATCGCTGCCATCTTCAGTTCGAGCAGGGCGTTCTGGCGTGGATTGGCATCGACGCAATGGATGCGCTTCGGTGCGCGCAATGCATAGTCGAGTGCATTGCAGCCGGCGCTCGTGATGACGAGGACGACATCCTCCGGGCCGAGCGCCAGGGCCTGGTGATCGATCGCGGGATCTTCCCAGCAGGTGTTGTAGACGAGGCTGCGTGACCAGATCGCGTTGAAGATCCGCCGATCGATGCGATCGCGCAGGCTCGGTCGGGTGGAGGCTTGGTTGGCGTGCATCGAAGGCGATCCGAAGGCGGCATTCGGGTCGACATGCTGCGTCGGCAGTGTGACAGCGCCGTGATGGATCGCGTCATCGACCTGAAACCTTGCATCGCGAGCATGAGCCAACGCCGCTGCACGATACCGACGACATGCTCAATCTCGAATCGAAAATCGAGGCGCGCTTTCCGGATTGGTTCGCCGGGCGTCGCGGTGACATCGCGCGTCCCCTGGTCCGATCGCTGAGCCGGCTATCGCGCATCGATGCGATTGAATGTTTCCTGCGCGACAACGCGCATTTGCGCGGACTTGCCCTGGTCGAGGCCGCACTGGAATGGCGCAACTGCCGCTTTCTTGTCGATCAGGTCGAGCGCGAACGCATCCCCGAAACCGGTCGCGTCGTGATCGTCGCCAACCATCCGCTCGGCGCGCTCGACGCCCTGGTGTTGCTGGCTCTCGTCGGCAGCGTGCGTCGCGATGTACGCATCGTCGCCAACGATTTCCTGCTCGCCTTCGAGGGCCTGTCGGACCTGTTCATTCCATTGCGCATGATGGGCGGCAAGCCCGGTGCCGAGAGCGTGCGCAACGTTGATGCCGCGCTCGAACGCGAAGAAGCCGTGATCGTGTTCCCGGCGGGCGAAGTCTCGCGCATGACCCCGCGCGGCATTCGCGATGCGCCGTGGCGACATGGATTCGTGCGCTTTGCCGCGCAGGCCGGCGCGCCGGTCGTCCCGGTACGCATCGAAGGGCGCAACTCGGCATTGTTCTATGGCGTGTCCGCGTTCTTCAGGCCACTTGGCACGACCTTGCTGGCGCGCGAGATGTTCGCGAAGCAGAAGCGCCTTGTCATCCGTGTCGGTGCGCCGCGTGCGGTGGACGAAGTGATGGACGGACTCGGCGATCGACGGCGCGCGAGCCGCGATGTGCAACGCGCCGTCTACGCGATCGGCCGGCGCAACGATCGCTGGACCTCGACGATGGCGCCGCTCGTGCACCGGCCTTCTCTCAGCGCGATTCGCGTCGAACTCGATCGACTCGATCTGCTCGGCGAAACCGCGGACGGCAAGCGCATCCATGGCGGCCGGCTCGGCAGCGACTCGCCGCTGCTGCGCGAGATTGCGCGTCTGCGGGAGTTGACCTTCCGCCGCGTCGGTGAAGGCACCGGCAAGCGCATGGACACCGACAGCTACGACAGCAGCTACGACCACATCGTTCTGTGGGATGCCGACGACAGCGAGATCGCCGGTGCCTATCGCGCCGTGCCTTGCGCGCGCGTGCTCGACAGTGTCGGCCAGAAAGGGCTGTATACCGCGAGCCTGTTCCGGTTCGACAGCCGTCTTTTGCCGACCATTGAACGCGGTGTCGAGCTCGGGCGCAGCTTCGTGCAACCGAAGTACTGGGGCACGCGCAGCCTCGACTATCTGTGGTACGGCATCGGCGCCTGGCTCCGCCGACATCCCGAGATCCGCTACCTGTTCGGGCCGGTATCGATCAGCGCGAACCTGCCACGTGAGGCGCGCGAATGGCTGGTCGCCTATTACTCGCGCTATTTCGGCCACGACGAGGTTCTCGCCCGAGCACCGCATCCGTTCGAGTTCGTCGATGTGCCACCCACGTTCGACGGGCTGGATGCCGAAGCGGCGATGCCCTTGCTGCGCAATCGCCTCGATGCGCTCGGCGCACGCATTCCCACGTTGTACAAGCAATACACCGAGCTCTGCGAGCCAGGCGGCACGCGATTCCTCGGCTTCGGCATCGATCCGGCATTCGCCAACGCGATCGACGGACTGATCCTCGTCGACCTGGGCCTGCTGAAGGCGAAGAAACGCGCACGTTACCTCGGCGGGTCCTCCGATCCGTCCTCGCCTGCGGCGTGCGGGCGCGTGATCGAGCGCGTCCCGCTGGAATCGCGCGCCGGTTGAACTCGCGGTTGCACGGCTGCGGGTGGCTATACTCCGGCGTCGATTCCTGCCGGAACCCTCCATGTCAGCCGATGCCGTGTCGCAACCTCCTGCCGAATTCCTCGGCCATCCGAAGGGTCTGTACATCTGCTTCTTCACCGAGATGTGGGAGCGCTTCTCGTTCTACGGCATGAAGGCGCTGTTGCTGCTGTACCTGGTGAAGTACCACCTTTTTTCGGACGACTACGGCTACAACCTGATCGGCGCCTACGGTGGGCTGGTCTACGCGATGCCGGTTATCGGTGGCCTGATTGCCGATCGCTGGCTCGGCATGCGCAAGGCGGTCGTGTTCGGCGGCATCCTGCTCGTGCTCGGCCATCTCGGCATGGCCATCGAAGGCGATCAGGCGACGCTTGTCGATGGTGTCGTGACGCGCGATACCGCCGCGTTGCAGATTTTCTATTTCTCGCTGTCGCTGATCATCATGGGGGTCGGCTTTCTCAAGCCGAACATTTCGACGATAGTCGGCAAGCTTTACCCGGAAAACGATCCGCGCCGCGATTCGGGTTTCAGCATCTTCTACGCGGGCATCAACATCGGCGCGACGGTGTCGGCCCTGATCTGCGGCTGGCTCGGCGAAACCTATGGCTGGGGCTGGGGATTCGGCGCAGCCGGTGTCGGCATGATTGCCGGCCTGGCCAATTTCCTCTATGGCCAGAAACATTTGATGGGGCATGCCGAACCACGCGATCCGGCGAAACTGCGCCAACGCGTGGCCGGACCGCTCTCGCGCGAGCATCTGATCTACCTCGCCGCCATCGCCGGCCTGTTCGTCGTGTGGCTGCTGATCCAGGCGCATTCGCTGATCCTCGCGATCATCCCCGGATTCTTCGAGCCGACGCCTGTCGTGCTCGCGATGCACCTGGTTTCGGTCTGCCTGTTCGGCGGCATCCTCTGGTTCATGTTCAAGCATTGCAGCAAGGTCGAGCGCGGGCAGATGTTCGCCGTGCTCGCCTTCATCGGCTTCTGCCTCGTGTTCTTCACCCTGTACGAGCAGACCTATGGTTCATGGGTGTTGTTCTCGGACCGGGCGATGAACCATCAGGCGCTCGGTATCGAATGGAGCGCAAGCCAGCTGACCTTCCTTGGCGCATTCTTCATCCTCGTGCTCGCACCGATCTTCGCGTGGCTGTGGCCGAGGCTTGAGCAGCGCGGGCTCAATCCGAGCAAGCCGGCGAAATCCGCCTACGGCCTGATCCTCGCCGGCGTGTCGTTCCTCGTCCTCGTATGGAGTGCGCGCAATCCACAAGCCAATGGACTGACCAACATCTGGTGGTTCGTGCTCGCCTATTTCGTCCTCGAGGTTGGCGAGATGCTGCTGTCGCCGATCGGACTATCCGCGGTCACCCAGTTGTCGGTACCGCGCGTCGTCGGCCTGATGATGGGCGGCTGGTTCCTTGGCACCTCGTATTCCGAGATCCTCGCCGCCGAGCTCGGCAAGCTCTCGGCCATCGAGATCCCCGAAGGCGCCGTCTTCAACGTCGTCGAAGCACTCGCGAAGTACGACGAACTCTTCGTGTTCTCGGCCCAGATCGGCATCGGCAGCGGATTGCTCGTGCTGATTCTCACGCCGTTCGTCAAACGACTCATGCACGGCGTGCGCTAGCCAGCCGGCAGCGCCCCAAGCCATCCCATTCGACCTCACGCGGGAGAAAGCTCCGAATGCCGACGACGACTCCATGGATGGAGGAGGTACGCATCGAGGGATGAATGCGGTAGAACCGCGTCGGGAACCAGCGGTCGAGAGCAACGCTGCAATGCGTTATTCCCTTCTCCCGCTTGCGGGAGAAGGTGCCGAAGGCGGATGATGGAAGGCTGTCATCGCCTCCCGCAGGAAACCGCCCAAACTCCCGTCGTTCATGATGCACCGCTCGCACCGGACAGAAAGCAACGCGCCTGAAGCCCGACCTACGCGGGTCGATTACCCGTCACGCGCAGCGAACGCCCATCACGTCAATCCGACGTTCCGCGCAATTGCGCTCGATCGCCGACAACAGGCTGCGGTACTCGGATTCCTCGCCACAGGAAATCTGCATCGCCACGCTGTGCCAGACCGGCCCGTTCGACACCATGGCCTCCTTGCTCTCGCGAATGCGAGCCAGCACCGCATCGACAGCCTCGCGGGCGCGCTGTGCAATCTGATCCACGGAGGACTTCTTCTCGCGATCACCAAACAGGATCGTCACATTCATCGGGAATCTCCGCCAAATTCAAACTGTCCGGAGTGTCCCCTATTCAGGATGAACGAAACTGGTACGTCGACGTGCATGGGCATGGCTAATCTGAACAGACGTTTGGATTGCAAGGGGTTCGGCGCCGAAACAGACGGGAGTACAAGGATTCCGCTGCGCCATGCGCCGCCATCGGCAGTATGCAGGTTTTGAGCCGCGAGTACCCGGAAGAATTCGGCCGAGACGGCGGCGCAGTGTGCTTGCGATTCAGGCCACCCGCGGTCCGCATGCGCCTCTGATCTGCACCTATCGACGGCTTGCGGGCTTTGGCACCTTGGTAGCCTGCTTGTCCGTGCGCTGTTCCTTGCGCTCCTTCTTGTCCGGACTGAGTGAACCTTCCTTGAAACGCTGCTTGCGCGCTGCCTTGTCGGCGGCTTGCCGTGCCGCCGCCTGATCCAGCCCGATCTGTTCCTGCGCGATCATGACCGGCGTTTCGAGGCTGATACGGCCCAGTATTCCGCTGCGAAACTCCTTGACGAGAAGCTCGCTGATCTTGTGCCGGTTGAACTTGCCGCCGGGACTGATCGCACCGCGCTTGAGCGCAGCGGCCTGCAGAAACGCTTCCTCGTCGCGGGGGAGGGCATCGAGCTTGAAGCGCTCCATGAGCAGGGCGGGATAGTGCCGCAGCAGGAATTCCGCGGCGAAATGGGCGACGTCGTCATACTCCATCGCGGTATCGCGGATCGCACCGGTCACGGCCAGTCGGTAGCTGCTGGCCGTGCTCTCTACCTTGGGCCACAGGATGCCTGGTGTATCAAACAGTGTGATGTCGTTGCCGAGGTCGATGCGTTGCTGCGACTTGGTCACCGCCGGCTCGTTGCCGGTCTTCGCGATCGTGCGGCCCGCAAGAATATTGATCAGGGTCGATTTGCCGACGTTCGGAATGCCGACCACCATCGCATGAATCTGCTTCTTGCCCGGATCGCGCGCCGGAAACATCGCCCGACACAGCCCGAGCAAGGCCTTGATGCCCGTAGGTTGATCACTGCGCGTCGGGAACGTCTTGACGTTGCGTTGCTCTTCGAATCGCGCCTGCCACAGCGCCGTCACCGCGGGATCAGCGAGATCAGACTTGCTCAACACCTTGATGCACGGCGTGTCACCGCGCAGCCGGGCAATCGCCGGGTTCTCGCTCGAATACGGAATGCGCGCATCGAGGATCTCGATCAACAGATCGACCTGCGGCAGCAGCTCGATCATGTCCTTCTGGGCCTTGTGCATATGCCCGGGGTACCAGTGGATCGTCATTTCCTGAATCCTTGAGGCGGGGCGTCGGAAGGGCTGTGTCGAATTGATTACGTGGCCAAGCAATCGCAAGAATGCCATCCGCGCCCAATGTCAGTTCAACGCGGTGATTTTTCCAGTGAATTGCCCGGGAAGTTCCGCCGAACCCGCCGAGCCGAGGCGAGTGTGATGGTACAGGCCCCAAGAGTGCCCTGCGTTCGCTAATATCCGGCAGACATCAGGAATGGAATCAACGAGATGACCCATATGTGGATGGTTCGCGGCGACAGCGGTCGCTTGTACGAGGAATTTCGCGAGCAGAAGGTCGTGGCGCTTGGCTGGGGTGAGCTCGCTCATATCGCTAAGCCGGGCGTGTCCCGTGACGAGCTTGCAGAAGAGTTTGCAGCAAGGCGCCCCGACCTGAAGCCGGGATCAGTGCTCGCGGGTGCCTCGCAAGTCTGGCGCTATATCAACAAGATCGAGAAGGGCGACAAGGTCATTACCTATGATCCGTCCGCTCGTCGCTATCTGGTCGGGACGATCGAGGGGGATCCCATCGTCGACCCGAATCCGGGCCAACCCGGCATGACCATGCTCCGGCGGACGCGCTGGGAGCACGAAATCGACCGTGATGACCTCGGGGTCAGCACAAAGAACTCGCTCGGTTCGACGATGACGCTGTTTCAGGTGCCCCCGCCCGCCGCCGCCGAGATTCTCCGTGTCGCGCTCAAGAAGCCAGAACCCGACGCGCGCGCTCCGTCGATGGTTCAACCAGCCGATGAAGAGTCCAGCGAGGAGACGGATGATCTGCTTCAGGACCTGGAAGTCCGTGCGCTTGAGTTCATCAAGGACAAGGTCAGCCAGCTCGACTGGGATGAAATGCAGGAGCTGATCGCCGGCATCCTTCGGGCGATGGGCTACAAGACGCGCATATCGCCACGCGGACCGGATCGCGGAGCAGACATAGTCGCTTCACCCGATGGTCTGGGATTTGAAAATCCTCGCATCGTTGTCGAGGTCAAACACCGCAACGGCGCAATGGGAAGCAAGGAAGTGCGCAGCTTCCTGGGCGGTCGTCACAAGGACGATCGCGGGCTGTACGTGAGCTCCGGTGGCTTCAGCAAGGACGCGCGCTACGAGGCCGATCGCGCCAGCATTCCGGTGACACTGTGGGAGCTCGACGACATCGTCCGGGCGCTCGTGGACTATTACGAGATGGTCGATAGCGAAACCCGACGACTGGTGCCACTCAAGCGACTCTACTGGCCAGCCTAGGATCCGCCGGCGGGCATTGGCACCGCATCGGGGTTTGCAGGACGACGCTGGTCATTTCGACTCGGTCGTTTGGCTTCTACGCGAATGGGAATGAGAGCGCCTTGCGACATCGGTGTATTCGCCGTACTTTGCCGCCTGGTTTATATGGAAAGAGGAAGCAATGGCGCGCTCAGGAAAAACAGGAGCTCCAGGGAAAAAGGAGGTCAAATCCTCCAGCGCCACCATCGGCTTCGAGGCCAAGCTCTGGCTCACCGCCGACAAGCTGCGCAACAACATGGATGCGGCGGAGTACAAGCATGTCGTGCTCGGCCTGATCTTCCTCAAGTACATCTCCGACACGTTCGAGGAGCACCGCGCGAAGTTGCTGGAAGGGAAGGGCAGCTACGAAGGCGCGAACGCCGAGGACCCGGACGAATACAAGGCCGAAAACGTGTTCTGGGTACCTGCCGATGCACGCTGGGCACACCTGCAGGCCAGCGCCAAGCAGCCGACGATCGGCAAGACCGTGGACGACGCGATGGTCACGATCGAGCGCGACAACCCACGCCTCAAGGGCGTGCTGCCGAAGGACTACGCCCGGCCCGGCCTCGACAAGCAGCGCCTTGGCGAACTGATCGATGTCATCGCGACGATCGAACTCACCGCGGCGAGCGAAGGCGAGAAGACACATCGCTCGGTCGACCTGCTCGGCCGCGTCTACGAGTATTTCCTCACGCGTTTCGCCAGCGCCGAGGGCAAGAACGGCGGCCAGTTCTACACACCGTCCTGCGTCGTGCGCTGCCTGGTCGAAATGCTTGAGCCCTACAAGGGCCGCATCTACGATCCCGCCTGCGGCTCCGGCGGCATGTTCGTGCAGTCGGAAAAGTTCGTCGAATCGCATGGCGGCAAGCTCGGCGACATCGCCATCTACGGTCAGGAGAGCAACGCCACCACGCGCCGCCTCGCGATCATGAATCTGGCCATTCGCGGCATCGAAGCCGATATCGGCAAGGAACACGCCGACAGCTTCCGCAACGTCCAGCACCCGGACCTGCGCGCCGACTATGTGCTGGCCAACCCGCCGTTCAACGATTCGGACTGGTTCCGCAAGGACGACGACGTGCGCTGGCAGTTCGGTGTGCCGCCCAAGGGCAACGCGAACTTCGCCTGGGTGCAGCACTTCATCCACCACCTCGCGCCGAACGGCTACGCCGGGTTCGTGCTCGCGAATGGCAGCATGTCGTCCAACCAGTCCGGCGAAGGCGAGATCCGCAAGGCCATCATCGAAGCCGACCTCGTCGATTGCATGGTCGCGCTGCCCGGCCAGCTCTTCTACAGCACGCAGATCCCGGTCTGCCTGTGGTTCCTCGCGAAGAACAAGAACACCGACGCCAAACGCGGCTTCCGCGATCGACGCAGACAAACCCTCTTCATCGATGCCCGCAAACTCGGAACCCTGATCGACCGCGTCCACCGCGAACTCACCGACACCGACCTCGCCAAGATCGCGTCCACCTACCACGCCTGGCGAAGTGCAGGAGCACAAGTGTCGCAGAGGCCAGGGATGGCCAAGAGCGACCGACGGGCAGGACGCCCAAGTGTCGCGGAGGCCAGGATGGCCGAGAGCGACCGACGGGACTCCGCGGTTCCTTCTCCCGCGCAGCGGGGGAAGGTGCCGAAGGCGGATGGGGGCGCTTCTGATTCGTCGACCTACCAAGACATCCCCGGCTTCTGCAAATCAGCAACGACAATCGAAATCGCCGCCCACGGCCACGTCCTCACTCCCGGCCGCTACGTCGGCGCCGAGGAAGTCGAAGACGACGGCGAACCTTTCGAAGAAAAGATGCCACGCCTAGTCGCCGAGATGCACGCCCAATTCGCCGAATCCGCGAAGCTGGAACAAGCCATCAAGGCAAATCTGACTGGGCTGGGTTATGGCGGGTAAAGATTGGCCCCTCGTTCCGCTCGGCGAACTCACCGAGAATTTCGATGGTCGTCGCGTCCCCGTAAAGGAGATCGACCGCAAGACAGGACCGTATCCATATTACGGTGCATCGGGAATCGTAGACCGGGTCGACGGCTACCTCTTCGACGGTGAGTATCTGCTCATCGGGGAGGACGGCGAAAATCTCCGCACTCGTCAGACGCCGATTTCGTTCATGGCGACTGGAAGGTTTTGGGTGAACAATCACGCGCACATCGTTCGCGGAAATGATCGAGCCGACACTCGTTTTCTCAACTACGTTCTTTCGCAGACAGACATCAGCGGCTACCTCACCGGCTCAACGATGCCCAAACTCACACAGGGCAACCTTAACCGCCTGCCGGTTATTGCACCACCGCTCCCCGAACAAAAAGCCATCGCGGCGGTGCTTGGAGCGCTGGACGACAAGATCGAGTTGAACCGGCGAATGAACGCGACGCTGGAGGCGATGGCGCGGGCACTGTTCCAGAGCTGGTTCGTGGATTTCGACCCCATCCGCGCCAAACTCGATGGCCGCCAACCCTCCGGTCTCGGCCCAGCCACCGCCGTCCTCTTCCCTGAGCATTTGGAAGAAACGGCTCTTGGCCACACGCCGAAAGGCTGGGAAGTCCATAGCCTGGATAAGATTGCGCACTACCTAAACGGCCTCGCACTCCAGAAGTATCCGCCCGGTGACGGCGCCACGCTCCCGGTCATCAAGATCGCCCAACTCCGCAAAGGCGATTCTGCCGATGCCGACCGCTGCAACACAGATCTACCGCCGAACTACATCATCCAGGACGGCGACGTGCTTTTCTCATGGTCCGGCAGCCTCGAAGTTGAACTCTGGTGTGGTGGCCCCGGCGCGTTGAACCAGCACCTTTTCAAAGTCACCTCGGCTGAATTCCCGAAGTGGTTCTACTACCTCTGGACGCTCTACCACCTCGACGAGTTCCGCCTCATCGCCGCCGACAAAGCCACCACAATGGGTCACATCCAGCGCGGTCACCTCGCCGCGGCCAAAGTTCTCATTCCCCCGCGCGCGTTGCTCGACTCCATGACCAGCACGATGTCGCCGCTCATCGACCAACTCATCGCCAACCGCACACAATCCCGCACCCTCGCCACCCTGCGCGACACGCTGCTGCCGAAGCTGCTGAGCGGGCAGTTACGCGTCCCTGACGCCATGACGCACGTCGAGGCCGGCGCATGAGCGAAACCTTCAACCTTTACTGCGATGAGAGCTGTCATCTGCAGAACGACGGGCAGCCGGTAATGGTGCTGGGCGTTGTGTGGTGCTTGCTGGATAAGGTTCGCGAAAGCGCCGTACGATTGCGGGAAATCAAGGTCGCGCACGGCTTGGCAGCGAATTTCGAAATCAAGTGGTCAAAGGTGTCCCCGGCCAAGCAGCGGTTTTATCTGGATATCGTCGACTACTTCTTCGATGACGATGACCTGCATTTTCGCGCATGGGTTGCGAACAAGCAGGGCTTGCGCCACGCCGATTTCGCTCAATCGCACGACGACTGGTACTACAAGATGATGTTCGGCCTGTTGGAGCCGCTGGTCCGGCCGGATGCCCGCTATCGCCTGTATCTGGACAAGAAGGACACGCGCAGCGCACAGAAAGTCGTCAAGTTGCACGATGTCTTGTGCAACAACATCTACGATTTCGATCGCCGCATCGTGGAGCGCGTGCAAGTGGTCGAGTCGCACGCGGTGGAGCACCTGCAACTGGCCGATTTGCTGCTGGGAGCGGTTGGCTACGTCAATCGCCGCCTGAGCGGCAACGCCGGCAAGGAGGCATTGGTTGCCCGGATCCGTGAGCGATCCGGTTACGCATTGGATCGTCCCACCTTGCTGCGCGAGTCCAAGTTCAACCTGTTTCTTTGGCAGGGACTGCCGGGAGCGCGTCCCGCATGACGACGGACTGGCTGCCCGGCCTCGTGCTTCTTGAATGCAGTGGTGGCGACTGGAAAATGTACGTCGAGTGCCTGCATGGGCACTTCGAAAATGATTTCGTCCATTCGGCGCCATCGTGGCCCGGCAAACGGGTGGGGTTGAAGCGTCACCCTGAATACCTGGGCAAGTCTGCAACGTTCTGGCACTTCATATCGGAAGGACCACAAGAGGCCGAGCGCTACCCGGACTTCCGGCGCTGCGAGAGGATCGGCTGGCCGCGCCCGATCATGGAGGACTTCGGCGATACGATCCCGGACGCCGCAACTTGCCGTGTCGTCTGGTGGAGGAACGAGCGTCGCGGAGAGTCGCGCTACGTGCTGGCGCTGGAGGATTTCAGCTATGTCGTGATCGTGGCTGATCGGGAACGATACGTGCTTCCCTGGACCGCTTACTACGTCGAGCGGAAGCACCAACGGGACAAGCTACGCAAGGAGTTCGATGCGTATTGGTTGGCCAGAAAAGGCTGAGGCCGCCCCGAAGGACGGCCTCGTTACTCCTTCAACACATGGTTGATGAGCTGGTGCGGATGGTATGGAAGCAGAATCGCTCGGTCAATCACCGCTGGTCGGATTGGTCGCCGTCGATACATGGGGGCGGAGCTGCGAGCTTCAATGTGTATGCCCAAGTTCGGCGAAGCGAGCGGTTGAATTGAACCCATCGTCGAGCTGCTTCTCGCGCCCGATGAACCAAGGCAGGGGAACGGGATGCGTTCGGAATGGTCGTCGCATACGTGCAGACTACCTGGCAGGATCCGCATCCGATCGCCATGGCAACGTGGCTAAACGTTGACATATATCGATAAACGCCTACTATTCGCCACATGTCCGGCACCGGCCAAGCAAAGGTCCTGAAGCTGGCGCGTCGGCGCCAGGGCGTGACCACGCGCGAGCTCGTCGCAGCCGGCATCCATACGCAGACACTGACCCGCCTCGTCGAGGCCGGGCGCGTGGAGCGCATCGCGCGCGGGTTGTACCGGTTGCCGGAACAGTCGTTCTCGGAGCACCACGGCCTGGTTCTGGTCAGCACGGCGATTCCGCGCGCGACGGTGTGCCTGATCAGCGCATTGCAGTTTCACGGGATCGGCACCCAGGCGCCGTTCGAGGTGTGGATCGCGATCGACCGGCGTGACCGGCGCCCGGCGCTGAAATACCCGCCCTTGCGCATCGTCCGCTTCACCGGCGAGGCGTTGACCGAGGGCGTCGAGTCGCATCGCATCGAGGGGCATGCGATTCGCGTGTACAACCTGGCCAAGACCGTCGCCGATTGCTTCAAGTACCGCAACAAGATCGGCATCGACGTCGCGCTGGAGGCGCTGCGCGAGGCGTGGCGCGCTCGACGCGTGACGATGGATGCGCTCGATCGCTACGCCCGCATCTGTCGCGTCCAGCGCGTGATGCAGCCGTACCTCGAGGCTTTGATCGCATGAACGTCGAGGGCGATGGCCTCGCCCGTTCGCTGCAAACGAGATTGGCGCGACACGCGAAAGCGATCGGCGTCGATCCGAATCTGGTGCTGACGCGCTATGCGATCGAGCGCTTCCTGTATCGCCTTTCGCGCTCGCGTCACGTCGAACGGTTCGTGCTCAAAGGCGCGTTGCTGATGCTGGCGTGGCTCGGTGAAACCACGCGCCCGACCCGTGATGCCGATCTGCTTGGGTTCGGCGAGCTGACGGACGAGACCCTGGCTTCGATGTTCGTCGATATCTGCAACACCGAGGTCGAGCCCGATGCGATGCACTTTCTTGCCGAGACGGTGCGCGTCGAACCCATCCGCATGGAGGATGCCTATGGCGGCCGACGCATCCTCCTTGCAGCGACGATGGGCAAGGCCACGGTGCGCGTGCAGGTGGATGTGGGTATTGGCGACGCCACCGTGCCGGAGCCTGCCTGGCTGGACTATCCGAGCCTGCTGGATCTGCCTCGCCCGCACATGCGCGCCTACGCGGTCGAAACCGTCGTTGCGGAAAAGCTCCACGCCATCGTGGTGCTGGGTTCGCGGAACAGCCGGATGAAGGACTACTTCGATCTGCATGCCCTGGCCCGGCACGGCCTGCCTGACGCTCATCGGCTGGGCGAATCCATCGCTGCAACCTTCGCGCGTCGCAGGACGCCCATTCCCGACGCGCTGCCGGTCGGGCTGAGCGACGACTTCGCGATCGACCTGCTCAAGCGTGCGCAATGGAACGCGTTCCTCGGCAAGAATGGGCTCGATGCGCCGCCGCTGGCCGAAGTCGTCGCCGGGATTCGTCGCCTGGTTGCGCTACCGTTGGCGTCCGCGTCCCGGCGCATGGAGAAATCGTGATCGGATTGAACGAGTCCATCGTCGAAGACGCCGCACTGGACTGGTTTCGGGAGCTGGGCTACGCCGTCGAGAACGGGCCGACGATCGCGCCCGGTGAAGCGGAATCCGAGCGCGACACGTTTGGCGACGTGGTTCTGGTCAGGCGCCTGCGTGAGGCGATCATGCGGTTGAACCCGCTGGTTCCTGCGGATGCCCGCGAAGACGGATTGCGCAAGGTGCTGCGCGTGGTGACGCCTTCGCTCACGCAGACGAATCGCGCGTTTCACCGGATGCTGCGCGATGGTGTGCCGGTGGAGTATCCCCGACCCGGTGGCGGCATCGCGGGCGATCATGTGCGGCTCGTGGACTTCGCCGATCCGCGCAAGAACGATTGGCTCGTGGTGAACCAGTTCACCGTCATCGAAGGACAGCACAACCGGCGGCCGGACCTCGTGGTCTTTCTCAACGGCCTGCCGCTCGGTCTGATCGAGCTCAAGAATGCGGCGGATGAAGACGCGGACATCTGGGCCGCCTATCGCCAGCTTCAAACCTACAAGTCCGAGATTCCGTCGCTGCTGCACTACAACGCGGCGCTCGTGGTCAGCGATGGCACGTATGCCCGCATGGGTTCGATGACTGCAAACCAGGAGTGGTTCAAGGTCTGGCGCACCATCGACGGCGAGCGCGATGCGCCGAAGACGGCACTCGAACTCGAGGTGCTTGTGCGCGGCGTGTTCGAGCAACGACGCTTCCTCGACCTGTTGCAGCACTTCATCGTTTTCGAGGAAGACCCGGACTCGGGCACGCTGCACAAGATCATCGCGGGCTACCACCAGTTCCATGCGGTGAATGCGGCGGTCGAAGAAACCGTTCGCGCGAGCGGCATGCGTGTGGATGAAGAGGCCGGCGCGTATTGGGCCGGCCGCATGCATGGTGGCGAGCCGGGCGACCGTCGCGCCGGGGTGGTCTGGCACACGCAGGGCAGCGGCAAGAGTTTCTCCATGCTGTTCTACGCGGCGCGTGTGGTGCGGCACCCGGCGATGAAGAATCCGACGCTGGTGGTGCTGACGGACCGCAACGATCTCGACGACCAGTTGTTCGGCCAGTTCCAGCGCTGCGCGGACATCCTCGGCCAGACGCCAGTGCAGGCCAGCACACGCGAGGAGTTGCGCGAACTGCTGAACCGGGCCAGCGGTGGCGTCGTGTTCACCACGATCCAGAAGTTCATGCCGGAAAAAGGCGAGGCGATGGCATCGTTGAGCGCGCGGCAGAACATCGTCGTCATCGCCGATGAAGCGCACCGCAGCCAGTACGGGTTCGGCGGCAAGGTCAACGAGAAGACCGGCGAGATGTCCTACGGCTTCGCCAGCAACCTGCGCGATGCCTTGCCGAATGCGTCCTACATCGGCTTTACCGGCACGCCGATCGAGAAGACCGACGCGAACACGCGCGCGGTGTTCGGCGACTACATCTCCATCTACGACATCCAGCGCGCGGTTGCGGACAAGTCGACGGTGCCGATCTATTACGAAAGCCGGATTTCCAAGCTCAGCCTGAATGCGGCCGCGCTGCCGAAGATCGATGCAGAATTCGAGGAGATCACCGAAGGCGAGGAGCAGACCCGGAAGGAAAAGCTCAAGACCAAGTGGGCGGCGCTGGAGGCGCTGGTCGGCGATCCGAAGCGCATCGAACTGGTGGCCGCCGATATGGTGGCGCATTTCGAGAAACGCCTGGAGGCAATGGACGGCAAGGCGATGATCGTCTGCATGAGCCGTCGCATTGCCGTGGACCTCTACAACGCACTCATTGTGCTACGTCCCGAGTGGGCCAGTGCGAAGGATGATGATGCGGAAGCCGAGAAGGGGAAGGCCTGCGTCGCGAAAGTGGTGATGACCGGCAGCGCCGACGACGGCCCCGACTGGCAGCCGCACATCCGCAGCAAGGACAAGCGCCGCAAGCTCGCCAACCGGTTCAAGGACGCCAGGGATCCGTTTCGCATCGTGATCGTGCGCGACATGTGGCTGACCGGCTTCGACGCACCGTGCCTGCACACGATGTATGCGGACAAGCCCATGCAGGGCCACGGCCTGATGCAGGCCATCGCGCGCGTCAATCGCGTATTCCGCAACAAGCCCGGCGGCCTGGTGGTGGATTATCTCGGCCTCGCCGACCAACTCAAGCAGGCGCTGGTCACCTACACCGAGAGCGGCGGCCAGGGAAATCCCACGTTCGACACCGCGCAGGCCATCGCCGTGATGCTGGAGAAACACGGCATCGCCTGCGACCTGTTGCACGGCTTCAACTGGGACAAGTGGACCACCGGCAAGCCGGCCGAACGTCTCGCCCTGTTGCCTGCCGGGCAGGAACACATCCTTGCGCAGGAGGACGGCAAGAAGCGTTGGGTGCAGGTGGTGATGGAGCTTTCCAGCGCGTTCGCCTTGTGCGCTTCAAGCGATGAAGCCACAGCCATCCGCGACGACGTTTCGTATTTTCAGGCGCTACAGGCTGTACTGAACAAGCGCAGCGGCACCAGCGGCAAGAGCCCCGAACAGATCGATGCTGCTATCCGCCAACTCGTGAGCAGCGCGATCACCACCGAAGGCGAGGTGATCGACGTGTTCACCGCCGCTGGCCTCGCGAAGCCGGATATCAGCATCCTCAGCGACCAGTTCCTCGCCGAGGTGCGCGGTCTCAAGCACAAGAACGTCGCCGCGGAACTGCTGGAAAAGCTGCTCAAGGACGAACTCAAGGTCCGCTCGAAGCGCAACGTCGTGCAAGCCCAGGTGTTCAGCGAAAAGCTGAAGAAAACCCTCAATGGGTATCACAACCGCGCCATCTCGACGATGCAGGTGATCGAGGAACTGATCGAACTGGCCAGGGATCTCGATGCCGCCACCAAGCGTGGCGAGCAACTGGGTCTGACCGATGACGAGATTGCTTTCTACGACGCGCTCGCCGCCAACGACAGCGCCTTGCAGGCGATGGGAGACGCGAAGCTGAAGGTGATCGCTGCCGAACTCATCACCCAAGTGAAGAAAAGCGTCACCATCGACTGGAATCTCCGCGAAAGCGCGCGGGCGAAAATCAAGATCATGGTGAAGCGCATTCTTCGCAAACACGGCTATCCGCCGGACCTTCAGGAGGAAGCGGTGAAGACCGTGCTCATGCAGGCCGAGCTGCTTTGTGCGGATTGGGTGTGATTTGGAGCATGAGATGCTCTACCAGATCATCTCGATGAGGCATTTCCGAGTACGTTCATCGCAACGACGGAACGTTGCCTGTCATCCTCTCGCGGCTCGGAAGTCGATGGCTGTGGTCGCC
>JAKQJM010000131.1 GCA_029561145.1 Pseudomonadota bacterium | reverse complement strand
AGCCGGCGCGGGCGCTTGCGCGGGCCTTGCGACACCAGAATTTCCGAGCCGTCCTTGTAGTAACGCGCCGACAGCGTGCGCGCGACATTTTCGCCATCGACCAGGCCGAAGCCGAAACCATTGCCGGCGGCGCGGTGCTTCTCGGCGTATGCCTGCAAATAAGTCCACATGTTCGAGGTTAGCGTGTACTTGGCAGCCACCGTCGCCTTGGCGCCTGTGGTGTACGGAGATTCTTCGGCTTGCGTGCCGTCCTGAGGATGCAGGATGCTCGACAACTTCGGCCCCACTTCCGGCAGCCGCAAATCCTCCCAGCTAAAGCCGCAAGGCTCACGTAAGCCGACGATCAGGATGCGTTCGCGATGTTGCGGCACAAATCGGCGACCGTCGATCACCTTGTAGTGCACGTCATAGCCAAGTTCGTCACGAAGCACGGCGAGGATGGTGGCGAAGGTCTTGCCCTTGTCGTGCGAAAGCAGATTCTTCACGTTCTCCAGCAGGAACGCTTTTGGCTGCTTCGCCGCGATGATCCGCGCTACGTCGTAGAACAGCGTGCCCTGTGTGGTGCACTCGAACCCGTGCGGGCGACCTAGCGCGTTCTTCTTCGACACACCGGCGATGCTGAAAGGTTGGCACGGAAAGCCTGCGAGCAACACGTCATGAGCAGGCACATCCTCGGCATCGACCTTGGTGATGTCCCCGACCAGCAGATGACCTTCTTCGTGCGGGAAATTGGCTAGATAGGTCTTCTGCGCGTAGGGATTCCACTCGCTCGTGAATACGCAACGCCCGCCATGTTGCTCGAAGCCGTGGCGGATACCGCCGATGCCGGCAAACAGATCAATGAAGGTAAAGACATGGTCGTCATTGGCTGGCGCCACAAGCAACGGCAGGATCCGCTGACGAACCGAATCGACCCGATAGGAGGGGACGTCTTCATTTACCTGCCAGCGCCTGAGCGTGCTCTGGTTCACGTCAAGAAGGTTTGCAACTTCCCGCTGGCTGTAGAGGGTGCGGGCTTGACGGAGTAGCTCGAGAGGGCATGGTTCGATTTTCATAGAGGCCGCTTCCGCTGGGTCGATTACCGCGCATAATGCGCGAATACCAACCCAGAGAGCAACGGGTCGAGCTCGATTGTCTGGTCCTTCAGTCGCTCGTAGTGAGACGGAAACTCCCACACCAACGAAAGCGAGGGGGATCCGCATTTGCGGTGCTCCATTCCACGTGTGCCTGGCGGCGCTTGAGAAGCGCCGACCCGACGAGTTTCCGGCAAGGAAAATCCGGGTGAGAATCCTTGTCGTTCACGTGGCGGCGAGAACGCGCTCCCTATACTGCCGCGCACTCCCCATCAGGAAATCCAAATGTCGAGCTATGTCGAGGGCGCTCTTGTCGAAGGCGAACGCATCGTTCACGCAGGTCGTATCAGTGCCTGGGCGCTATGGCACCTGATCGGACTCGGCATCATCCTGCTTCCGGCGTTCGGAATCGGTCTGGTCTTCCTGATCATCGCGTATGTACGCTATCAGTCGACCGAGCTGGCCGTCACGACCAAGCGCGTGATCGTCAAGCATGGTTTCATTCGACGCCAGACCGTCGAGATCAACCTGAGCAAGGTCGAGAGCATCCAGGTGGATCAGGGGGTGCTTGGTCGCATGCTCAATTTCGGAACCCTGATCGTCGCCGGGACAGGCACCTCGCACGCACCGCTTGCCGGAATCGCGGATCCGATGGCATTCCGCAAAGCCTTCATCGAAGCCCAGGATGAGGGTCAGGAAGGGATCTGACCACGCCGATTTCCATGCGCTTTCATGCCGGCAGAGACCGGTGGCCGGAAGCCTGAGAAATTTTCCACTCGAATCGCTGCAACAGCCCGCTGAACTCGGCATCGAGCGGGGCCTCGATGCGCATCCGTCTCGCCTCGACCGGGTGATCGAACCGCAGGCGCCATGCATGCAGCAACAGGCGATGCACGCTGTAGTACTGCTTGAACAGGCGGTTGTGTTCGGTGCGGCCGTGGCTCGTGTCGCCGATCAGCGGATGGCGCAGATGGGCGAAATGACGACGGATCTGGCGATAGCGACCGGTCTCGGGCGAGACCTCGACGAGGGCATAGCGCTGTTGCGGATAGCGGTTGATCGCGATCGGAACCTCGATCGTGGCGAGGCGTTCCCAGCGGGTCAGGGCCGGTTTGCGGTCGCTGTTCTCGCGCACGCCGGGCAGCGCATAGTCGATCTCGCCGGTCTCCTCGGGCCAGCCACGGCAGACCGCGAGATAGGTCTTCTCGACGTCGCGCTGCATGAACTGGCGACCGAGCGTGCCGGCGATTTCGGCGTTGCGTCCGATCAGGAGCACGCCGCTGGTGGCGCGGTCGAGGCGATGGATCAGGTGCAAGGGGCCTTCGACGAGCGCACGCACCTGGTCGATCAGGTAGACATCGCCGTCGTTGACGAGCCGACTGCGGTGCACAGGAATGCCGGCCGGCTTGTCGACGACGACGATATGTTCGTCGCAGTAGAGGATCATGAGCGAGGATGGGCCGGTCAGCGCGAACGCAGCGCAGCGATGAAGCCTGCGGCCGACATGATCGCAGCACCGATTGCCCACGCGCACACGCCGCCCACGCGCAGCGTCTGCGTATCGAGCACCTGCAACAGGACGGCGCAGACGGCGAAGGTCGCGCCAATCGTCAGGCGCACGGCGAGTTGCGGGCCGCGTCGGGAATTCGCTTCGAGACGGCGCAGATCGTCCGACGCGATGCGCACTTCGAGTTTGCCGCTGGTGACCTGTTCGAGATAGCTGTGCACGAGCTGCGGCATGTCGGGCGCGGCAGCCAGCCATTCGGGGATGCGCTGACGCAGGCGCTTGAGCATCGCGCGCGGTCCGCGACGCTTCCACCAGATCTTTTCGAGCACGGGTTTCGCGGTTGCCCAGATATCGATGCGCGGATACAGCAGGCGGCCGACGCCTTCGATGTTGAGCAAGGTCTTCTGCAGCAGGAT
>JAKQJM010000017.1 GCA_029561145.1 Pseudomonadota bacterium | reverse complement strand
CAATCACCTGCAATTGCTCCTGCATTGCAGTTGTACATGCCATCCTTGGCAATAAAAAAACCGGACGGCTAGCCGTCCGGTTCGAGTGCGTCGCTGCCGATCCTGGAGAGGGAGGCGTAACGCAATCCGCGTTGTTTGAAGCTGCGGCGATTACTTGCCCGACGCAGCCTTCTTCACCGAATTGACCTGCTTGGTCACGGCTTCGTTGGTCGCTTCGAACGAACCCTTGATCAGGTTGCCGAGCTGCTCGTTGGTCTTCAGGGTCAGGCCGAAAACTTCCTGGTTGGTTGCGTAAAGCTTCTGGGCGGATTCCTTGGCCAGCTGCACGCCCTTCGGCCAGATCGCCTTGGCGCCTTCGAAGTCACGGACTTCCGAAGCTTCGGCCCAGAAGGCGTTGGAAGCATTCACGTGGTTCTCGACAGCCTTCAGCTGAAGGCCGGCGATGCTCTCGAAACCAGCGAGGGCGACGCTCTGGGCCTTGACGGCGGCATCGGCGAAGTTCTTGCCGAGGGAAAGGAACTGCGAATTCATCTGCTCGTACATGGAATCACTCCTGCTCTAAGGGGGTTGGTGACGTGCACTCTAGCAGGAGATATTGTGCAACGCAACATTTTCATGGATCAAGCAGCAGGATTTCGTTCAGAAAGTCAGTAAATCCGTGGATTGTGCGAACTTCAGCGCTTGTGCGTTGCGGCATTTACCGGACGTACTCAAGTTCGCTGGCCCTCGTACCGGCAACCCGACGTGCAGGTTTCATGCACGGTGACACCGGCGAGCAGGGGCAGGCGCGGCAGCAGCGCATTCCAGATCCATACCGCGAGATTCTCGCTGGTGGGATTGTCGAGGCCCGGCACGTCGTTGAGATAGTGGTGGTCGAGTTGCTCGAACAGGGGCGCAAATGCGGCGCTGACGTCCGAGAAATCGCAGACCCAACCAAGGACCGGCTCGATCGGCCCGCGCAGGTGTATCTCGATCTCGAATGAATGCCCGTGCAGTCGGGCACACTTGTGGCCGGCCGGCACATTGGGCAGGCGATGCGCCGCCTCGATCCGGAATTTCTTGAAGATTTCCATGCCGTCGCTCCGGACCGTTTCTGTCGTGCGTGGATCGCAGGGTCGGCATGTTCGCCGGAAACCCGATTGCGGTAATGGTGGGCCCACCAGGACTTGAACCTGGAACCAACGGATTATGAGTCCGCTGCTCTAACCAATTGAGCTATAGGCCCGCGCTGCAAAACAATTGCGTAGTCGCGAACAGCGCGACGATGACACTTTCCGGCGCAGGCGACGCACTCCTGATTCCTGCCTGGCAGACGCGAGGACAGACGTGAGGGCAGACGGACAGGAGCGGTTTTCTGTTTCCGTCGGTACGGGCATGCATGGAGCGCGTGCAGTTTACCGGGAACCGGCGTGGGGGGCGATGCGGCGTGGCCCGTTCGGGATCAAGGAAGCTGAGCCATTGTTCCGGGTGCCGTCGCGGTGCACTTGCAAGCACTTCTCGCCACACGAAGGTCGATGGTTGTCGCAGCAGCGCCCTCCCGCACCTCGATGACAACAGCGGGCAGACCCTGGTCGACATCGACCTCGATGGCGATGTGAGCTTCGATGGCGCTCTGATTGAAGGCAACAGCGTATCCGGACCGCTGTTCGATAGCGCTGGCCCGAACGCCGAGAACCTGGTCATTGCAGCGAGCACGATTGCCGGCAACAGCATCGGTGCCGGCCAGGCGGTGATCATTGCACGCAATGCATGCGCGATCGAAGCGGGTGGATACCGCGGCACGCACCTGTATCGAAGCATCGTCTGGCAGCCTGGCCGTGCCCTGTTGACGATGGCCGGAACGCCGGATCCCGACTGTTTCCAGTTCCTCCTTGGCAATGATCTGGGTGCCTTGCCGGCATCGACGCTGAACAGCGTCGGCGACCCGCGGTTCGTCGATCCTGCCGCTGGCAACTATCGCCTGCAACGAGCCTCGCCGGCACTGGATTTCGCGCTTGCACAACCGGCAAACTCGACGCGCGACATCGCGCCGCGGGTGATCGACGACCCCGGGGTCAGCAACGAGTTCGGTCCGCACGATCTAGGTGCCTACGAGATCGACCGGATCTTTGCGCATGGATTCGAGTAGCAGCAGACCGCAGCCTGATGGCGCGATTGCACTCCGTTCGACGCTTGCTGCAGGAAGCCGCCCGCACGGGCGCCCGATCCACTGCAACTTTTCCATCCAGGAGTAGACACAATGAGCATCATGCGCAGTCTGGCGATAGCCCTGATCCTGTCTGTTTCGATACCCGCGCAGGCAGGAACTCCGTTGTACGACAATGTGCGTGTGTCGCCGAATCCGGCGTTCAGCGGGCAGCCCGTGGTGCTCCTGGCGCGCTGGGGTGGCTGTGGCGCGGGCGGCGTGACTAGCACCAGCGTTGCCGGAACGGTTGTCACGGTGACCGAAATCACCGGGGACCAGATCTGCGGAGTTCCACCGCCCCCAGCCGATGTGGCCTACCCGCTCGGTGGGTTTGCGCCAGGCAACTACATCGCCCGCTACATTGTCGATCCGGGCAGCACGCAACAGGTCACTGACGTCCCGTTTGTCGTGACCGGTGCAGCGAACACAACCGGCTTGCCCGTGAACGCGAACTACGCACTGGCGGGTCTTGCCGTGGCGCTCCTGCTGCTGGCCCGACGCAACCTGTTGCGCCGGTTCGTGCGCCGCTGATCGCGACGCCCCAGGCATCGTGGATCCCGCGATTCGTCGGGGGTCGTCGATGCCTGCGTCGTGTGCCCGGCAGCACCTGATCGCGCCTGCCGAAAGAAAAACGGCCGCAATCGCGGCCGTTTTCCCTGTCCTGTCGAGGCTGCGACTATTCCAGATCGAGGAAGCTGCGCAGTTGTTCCGAGCGACTCGGGTGACGCAGCTTGCGCAGCGCCTTGGCCTCGATCTGGCGGATGCGCTCGCGCGTGACATCGAACTGCTTGCCGACCTCTTCGAGCGTGTGGTCGGTGTTCATGTCGATGCCGAAACGCATGCGCAGTACCTTCGCTTCGCGCGGGGTCAGGCCACCGAGCACGTCATGCACGGTTTCCATCAGGCCGATATTGGTCGACGATTCGATCGGCGAGACAATCGACAGATCCTCGATGAAGTCGCCGAGGTGTGAATCCTCGTCGTCGCCGATCGGGGTCTCCATCGAGATCGGCTCCTTCGCGATCTTGAGCACCTTGCGGATCTTGTCCTCGGGCATTTCCATCTTGATCGCCAGTTCTTCCGGAGTCGGCTCGCGGCCCATTTCCTGCAGCATCTGGCGGCTGATGCGATTGAGCTTGTTGATCGTCTCGATCATGTGTACCGGGATGCGGATCGTGCGGGCCTGATCCGCGATCGAACGCGTGATCGCCTGGCGGATCCACCACGTCGCATAGGTCGAGAACTTGTAACCGCGACGGTACTCGAACTTGTCGACTGCCTTCATCAGGCCGATGTTGCCTTCCTGGATCAGGTCGAGGAACTGCAGGCCGCGGTTCGTGTATTTCTTGGCGATCGAGATGACCAGGCGCAGGTTGGCCTCGACCATTTCCTTCTTCGCGCGGCGCGCCTTGGCCTCGCCGATCGACATCGCACGGTTGATTTCCTTGATGTCGGCGACGTTGAGGAACAGCGTGTTCTCGATCGCGACCAGCTTGTGCTGCTCGCCGACCAACGCGTCCTTGTGCGTCTTCACCGCGGGCGACCATTTCTGGCGCTTCTTCATCAGTTCTTCCGCCCATTCGAGATTGGTCTCGTTGGACGGGAACACCTTGAGGAATTCCTTGCGCGGCATCTTCGCCTGCTTGATGCAGACGTCCATGATCAGGCGCTCATGGTGACGGATGTTGCTGACCACTTCGCGCAGCTTGCGCACGAGTGCGTCGATCAGCACGGCTGGCAGCTTGAGCTTGAGGAATTCCTCGGCGATCTGGTCGCGCAGCTTCAGTGCCTTCTTGTCACCGAGGCCGTGCTTCTCCGACAACTTCTGGAACTTCGCGTAGCCCGTGCGCAACTCGTCCATGCGGCGCGCGACCTCGATCGGATCGGGTCCGGTATCGACCGGCGTCGATTCCTCGTCGCCACCCGCGGACTCGTCCTCGTCCTCGCTGTCACCCTCGGCGTCGGCGTCTTCGTTTTCCTTGGCCGCCGCGGCAGCGAGTTCCTCGGGCGTCGGCACTTCGATGTCGAGGAAGCCGGTGACGACCTCGGACATGCGCTTCTTGCCCTCGGTGAACTGGTCGTACTCCTCGACCAGCAACTGGATCGACCACGGGAAGCTGGCCAGCGCGGCCTGCACCTGGTTGAGGCCTTCCTCGATGCGCTTGGCGATGGCAATTTCGCCTTCGCGCGTGAGCAACTCGACCGTGCCCATTTCACGCATGTACATGCGCACGGGATCGGTGGTGCGGCCCACTTCGGCATCGACCGCCGAAAGCACGGCGACCGCTTCCTCGGTCGCGGTATCGTCATCGCTGGAGCCGGCGGACTGCGCACGCAGGGTCTCGGTATCGGGTGCGACTTCATGCACCTCGATGCCCATGTCGTTGATCATGCCGATGATGTCTTCGATCTGTTCCGGATCGACGATGTCATCGGGCAGATGGTCGTTCACTTCGGCATAGGTCAGGTAACCCTGTTCCTTGCCCTTGGTGATGAGCATCTTGATGTCGGTGGTTTTCTGCTCCTGGATATGCTCGGTCGCCATGGATGTTCTGCTGTACCTTAAACAAAGACTCGGAAGTATAGGAGGCCCGTCAAGGGCGACCCAAGTGATTGAAAATATTGGGATCGCAATGTCGGCCTGAATGCCGCGTCAGATCACCTCGGTGCCACGCGCAACTGGAAGGTGACCGGGCCGTCGTTGACGAGCTGGACCTTCATGTGGGTACGAAAGCGCCCGGTTTCCACTGGTGAATGCGCGATTCGTGCCAATTCGACGAGATGGGTGAACAGGAGTTCGCCGTGTTCGGGGCTCGCGGCACCACTGAAACCGGCGCGCATGCCGCTCGAGGTGTCGGCGGCGAGGGTGAACTGCGAGACCAGCAGCAGGCCGCCGCCGACCTCGTGCAGCGAGCGGTTCATGCGCCCCTGGTCGTCGCCGAAGACGCGGTAGCCGAGGATGCGCTCGAGCATGCGCGTGGCCTGTGCCTCGCGATCGTCGCGTTCGATCGCGACCAGCGCCAGCAGACCGGCACCGATGCGGCCGACGCATTCCGCGCCGACATCGACGCGGGCCTCGCTGACGCGCTGGATCAGGGCAATCATCGGTGACTCCGGATGCGCGGGCGGGCATCGTCGCTGCAAGAGCCAGGTGAGGTCAAACGAAGCGATGACGCTAGAATCACGGTTTTCCCTCCGACGCCGCTGCAATGATCTGGTCGACCCGTCTGCTCTATGGCGTGCTGTGGCTGGCGGGTTTTCTGCCGTTGCGCGTGTTGCACGCCTTTGGGATCGTCCTCGGCGACATCGCCTGGTTCTCGCGAACGCGCGAACGCCGCATCACCGAGATCAACCTCACCTTGCTGGAAACGCAAAAGACTGCCCCGACAGGACATGCCGAAGCGCGGAATGTCCTGCGCGAAATGGGCAAGTCCCTGGTCGAGGTGGCCAAGGTCTGGAACGGGCGACCCGAACGTGCGCTCAGGCTGGTGCGGGAGGTGCTGGGCGGTGAACTGTTCGAACAGGCACTGGCCAGCGGCAGGGGGGTCATCATTGCCGCACCGCATCTGGGCTGCTGGGAACTGCTCAGCTATTGGCTGGCGGCGCGCACGCCGCTGGCCATCGTCTATCGGCCACCGAGGAATCCGGCCATTGAGCCGCTGCTGCTCAAGGCGCGCGGGGCATCCAGGGTCGAGCAGGTGCGTGCGGAAGGCGCCGGAGTGCGCGGCCTGTATCGACGGCTCGTCGCTGGCGGCGTGGTCGGGATTCTTCCAGATCAGCAGCCGCGTCAGGGCGAGGGCGAGTTCGCACCGTTCTTCGGCATTGAAGCGTTGACCATGGTGCTGGTGCCGCGCCTGGCCGAACGCACGGGTGCCACCGTGTTGTTCGCGTTCGCCGAGCGCCTGCCGCGAGGCGCGGGTTTCCGGATCCACCTGCGTGAAGCGCCGCAGCAGATCGCCGGTACCGATCTCGTCGCGGCCTGCACGGCGATGAACCGCGGCGTCGAGGACTGCGTGCTGCAGGCTCCCCTGCAATACCAGTGGCATTACAAGCGCTACTCGATCCGCCCAAGCCGTGCGCAACGCAACCCGTACTCGACGCGGAAACCCGATTGACCCGGCCGGCCAACAGCTTGAAAACCGTTCGGGCCGAACTTGTCGAAGCCCAGCGATGGCGGCCCTTCGACAGGCTCGGGGCGAACGGTACTCGCCGGCCAGATCAATAGGGCAATTCGGCTTCAGCCGTTCGAGGCGAAGACCGGATGACCAAGCATCCGGTGGAGTCCGCACCGGTTGGCTTTCGCGTTGGACTAGTCAGCTTCGAAACCATGCTCGAAGATCAGGTCCGAGGACGCAGTTGTTCCTTTCGCGACCTCACCAAGAAAGGCCAGGCCGAGTTGCGCGAACGGGACGCTGCGATCCGCCGTATTGCCCATGTTCTGGATCAGGTCGAAGGCGCTGTGGATCAGGTCGAACGAGTGGTTGATGCCGCCGCCTTCGAATGCGAAGGCCGAGGGGTAGCCCGCAGCCGTCCATGACGCGTGATCCGAACAGCCATAGCCGCACGGACTGGAGCTGCGGGTCCGTCCAAGTGGCTGCAGGTAGGCGTCGAACAGCGTGCCGATGTAGCTGTTCAGTCCCGCGTTCGTGTAGTCGGTGATGATCTCGATGTCCGCCTGGCCCGGTGCGCGGTAGTTGGTCATGTCGAGCTGCAGGACACCGACCACGTTCACGCTGTCGGCCTGGAAGGAGCTGACGATTGCCTGCGAGCCGTTCAGGCCGACTTCCTCGGCCGCATAGGCCATGAACTTGACCGTGCGTTGGGGCCGGAAGCCACTGTCCATCGCGACGCGCAGGATCTCGGTCAGCGTCGCGATGCCGGACGCATCGTCGTCCGCGCCGGGCGCGCGGGCGGACGAATTGCCCGATGCGTCCCAGTTGATCGAATCGAGATGCCCGCCGAGCACGACCACTTCACTGGGCCAGGTGGTTCCTTCGATGGTCAGGATCACCGACGGCTGATTTCCGCAGTCGTTGCAATTGGTGAAGAGACTGGCGCTGACGTCGCTGCGACCATTGGCAAGCGCGAGCCAGGTATCGCGAATCCAGCCTGCCGCCTCGCTGCCGGTCGGGCTCGCGTAATGGCGCGTGTGGTACGACTCGAGATGCGTGATCGTCGCGCGGATGTTCGGCTCGCTCACTTGCGCGAGCCACGGTTGCACCGTGATCGGGTTGTCGATCGTGTAGCCGCCACGTGGTTCGCGGGCATAGGCGTCTTGCGCGCGATCGCCGGCGAGGAATGTCTCCGCTTCGGCGCGGCTCGCAAACGCAAAGAAACCACCACAGCGATGCTCGGTCGCGTGTACGTGGCGGGCGAGCAGGTCGATCCGGTCCCGCCGGGTCTCGATCAACATGAGCGCGTTGCCCGCGCGATCGACGCGCGGGACGGCATCGCGGAACGATCCACTAACGCCCTGCCAGGTTTGCTGCGCGGTGACGATGAACGCCGAGGCAGGAGTTTCGTCGCCGGCCGCGCAGGCGACA
>JAKQJM010000111.1 GCA_029561145.1 Pseudomonadota bacterium | reverse complement strand
ACAGAGGGTGCAGACGGCGGCTTCGCTGCGCCGTTGAATTCCATCCTTCGCGGCTTCGGTGCGACCAACAGCATCTCCAGCGATGCGAAGAAGTACATCGACCAGATGGTGTCGACGAAGGTGGAGTGGAGGCCACTGTCGAAGTCCGAGCAGCAGTTGCCACTGACCTTCGGAGTCGACGGCAAGGAGGAGGGCGCCTCGCCGGCTCAGATCACCGACGAGTTGCGCATCTTCAACCTGCTCGCCGAGGTCCGTGTCTACAAGCGTGCAGGCGAGAACTGGGTCACCTGGTACTACCCGCCGTCCATCCGGGAAGAACTGGTGAGCCCCTCCCGCTGGGCCCAGGTCGACTTCGCAGTGCTGCGCCAGCTGACCACCTACTGCGCGGTGGCGCTCTACGAGATCTGCGCCCGCTACCGCGACAGCCCCGCGGGCGTCACCAGCCGGCAGCACTGGTCCTGGTGGGCCGAGTCACTGCGAAGCTCGCCGACCTCCAAGGTCCGCGCATGGCGCAAGTTCAAGAACGAGTTTGTTGCGCCCGCCATCAAGGAGATCAACGACCTCGGCGACATCGAGATCGAGTTGATCGAGTTCAGGCGCGGCCGTGAAGTCGAGTTCGTTCAGTTCGCGGTCAAGAAGAGCGCACGGCGTCCCGAGAGGATCGCGCCGGTGCCGCCCGACGTGACGAACATCCTGAGAGGCGGCAAGCTGAGCATCCGCGACACGGTGATCGAGGAACTCGAGCGCGCCTACGGCGTTGTCGCCGTGACCGAAGGACTCGAACGCTACGAGCGCTTCCTGAGCGGAGCGGACCGCCCGCGCATCGGCAACGCCGGCGCCTACCTGCGCACGATCATCGCGAACAAGGCGCGCGAAGAGGCACCGGCAGGGCAGGGCGCCGAACCAGAGAAGACGGCGCACGTGGTCGTCGAGAGCAGGGCGGCATCGGCGATGCCCGCTTCGCGTCGCGATGTCGAAGACGCTGAGCGCCACCGGCGCTTCAGCCTGATCCGCGACCAGTTCGCCAAGCTGGACGCCGAGGAGCAGTTGGAGTGGGTGCGGCGCGTGCGTGACGAGGCGGACGCAAACACGGCACCCAGCCCGAGCATCATGAAACGCCTTGCGCGCGGTGAGTGGCAGTCACCGCTGGTCCAGGTGATGGTGATCCAGCACTACGCGAAGAGCGAGCTGGGTGAGGACTGGGCGACGTTGCCGTTGACGGAGTTTGAGAGCCTCATGGCCATCGACGCCGGCAGCGAACGGGACGTGGGCTGAACTCGCTACAACTGCCCGGGCAAAACAATGCCCCACTGCATGTGCAGTGGGGCAGGGCGCGCAGTGACTAGGCTGCAATTTGCTCCGGGACATCCTCGACAGCGTTGCTGCCGACTTCGTCCTTTCCGAGATCCAACTCGGCTTCGAGCTCACGTTGCCTCGCGATCAGCGCGGCCAAGCGATCCTCGTGCTCGAAGGGCCGCTGCAGCTCAGCCGCAAGGCCTTCGAGTTTCGAGCGCATCCTCGCGAGCCGCTGGGCGCAGTCATCGCGGTGCGGCGCAATCTCGCGGATCGTCTCGATCAAGCCGGCGTGGAGTGCCGGTCCGGTCTGGCAAGGTCTGCACTCGTGTGAGCTCGCGCCCCGCACGAACAGGTGCACCTCGTCCTCTGCGCGTCCGATGAACACGCACAGTTCGAAGGCCCCGACGGTACCGATGACCTCGTCCCGCGCGGACCGCGAGATCGATGCCCTCGCGCTGCGCACGGTCGCCCTGAGCACCTCGCCGATCTCTTCACGACCGCGGTGGGTGCGTCCGTGGACGTTGACCACCAGGTCCGTTCCGAGAACGGCGTGGGCCCGTTCGGCATCTGCCACGAGGGCCGCGAGCAACCGCTCGTTGCTCTCGATGCGCATCGGCAAGCCGGCCACCTCGGATTCGTTCGCGTAGCGTTGGTTGCGCCACACGGACAGCAGCGAGGCGTACTTCGCGATCTCCGCGTCGACACCAGCCTTCTCGATGATCTTCGGATTGCCCGACGCCAGCGCCTTCACTTCGGCGTAGGTCAGCGTTGCGAGCTCGACGTCCTCGACAGACCGGATGCCCTTGTCCCCGCTCATCACCTGCGCGATGAACTTGGCCTTGGTGAGCACCGTCTGCCAGCTGTACGCGTCGAAGCTGCCTTCGGTGACGTAGCGGATGATCTCCACCTCGACGCATTCGTTGCCTTGGCGAAGGATCCGGCCCTCGCGCTGCTCCACATCACACGGACGCCAT
>JAKQJM010000082.1 GCA_029561145.1 Pseudomonadota bacterium | reverse complement strand
CACCTGCCTCGACGAATTCGTAGGTCAGTCCGACCTGCAACGCGTCGAGTACACGCAACACCGATTCGACGATTTCTGGACCGATGCCATCGCCACGAATGACGGCAATTGTCTGGCTCATCAGGCTGGAACTCCGCTGGTCTGGGTTGCCGTACGCGGCAATGGGCGCGCATTATCCGGAAATGATCGTGCATCGCACAACCAAGGCCCTGGCACGGCGCGTTTCCCGCGCTGCCAGGATCGCGCTTCTGGTCCTCGCGGCAACCGTGCTGACGCAGCATTCCTGCCTGGCTGCCAGCTTCGACGATAGCGACCTCAGCATCAGGCTGGTCAGCGAATCGAGCAATGCGCCGCAGTGGCCGCCCGACCTGGTCATTTCCGGAACATGGCCGAATGCCTGCCTGCCCAGCGTGTCGCGCTCGACGCTCACCGACATGCATATCGATGTCGAACTGCGCAGCAGCGGCAGCCACTGTGCAGCCGTTCCGACGCCACTTTCCCTGAAACTCAATCCGGCCCGCACGGCCGGGCTTGATCAGCTTGCCCTCGGCATCTACCAGGTGCGGGTGTTCCAACGCGGAGCGGACGGGTCGAGCGCGCTGATCGCGTTCAGGCTCCTGCGGTCAGGCGGCGATGACGTGCGTTCGCGCCCCGAAAACGGCTTCTGGTGGTCGGTACCGACTGCGACCGCCCCCGCCCTGACCGGAAGCGGACTTTCGATCGAGCAGCAGGGCAGCCATGTCGCTGTGACCTTGCTGAGCTACGAGCATGGCGCCCCGGCGTGGTATTTCGGCAGTGCCGCGATGCCCGGCAATATCGTGCGCATTCCGTTGACGCGGATGGTCGGTGGTGATGAGCCATTCTCGGCCGCCGGCACGCCGCCCACGGCTGAGCCCGGTTTGACGCTCAATCTCCAGTTCCTGGCTCCGTCGCATGCCCTCGGATGGCTGTTGCGGACGGACACGAGCTCCAACATGGCCATCCAGGCGCAGGAGCTGGATCTCCTGCGTTTGCCATTCGGCAGTGGTCATGTCGGCAACGCGTGGATGGGGGAATGGGCCTTGCTCGAAGACGAGAGCAGACAGGCGCGCATCTTCGATCTGGTCGATCTGGCCACCGCCGATGCCGAAAGCTTCCGGTTGCGCGATCGCGATGGGCAAGGGGTCCTGCAATGCCGTATCGAGAGCATTGGCGGGCACCCGATGCCCGCCTATTGCACCTTGCTGGTCGACGGGAGCGTTCTGGCCGATTTCGATCACAACGGACTTGATCGACTTTCGGGCATCGACCCCGACGGACATGTGGTCCGCTTGGTCCGCCTGCCGCGATGAGAACGAGGCCATGGATCAGGGCAACGCCGTGATTTCCGCCAGCCTTCCGCTCCGGTCCGCGGCGACCAGATCATCGAATCCTCCGACATGGATACCGTTGATGAAAATCTGCGGAACCGAGCGTCTTCCACCGGTTCGCAAAAGCATCTCATCGCGACGAACGGGATCGGTATCGATCCGGATTTCGCTGTAGTCCCAACCCTTCTGCTTGAGCAGGTTCTTCGCCGCCACGCAGTATGGGCAAACGGCGGTGGTGTACATCTCGACGGAAACCATGTGCAACTCCGATTCGGCCTGTCCTGGCACCGGGAAGACTGGGGGACTGTCCCGACGTCCGGCAATCCCGAGCATACAGACCTTGCCGCCGGCACCGGAACATCGCATTAAGCATCGCGGCAGTACACTAGCCGCAGCGAAACCCAGGAGATTCCACCATGCGCAAGCTGAACTGGATACCGATGCTGCTATGCGCGGCCTGCACAGGGCTGGCCGGCGCCCAGGAACATGGCGTTCGGCTTCCCGAT
>JAKQJM010000078.1 GCA_029561145.1 Pseudomonadota bacterium | reverse complement strand
CTTGACCTGACCGCCGCGCGCCACCAGCACGTTCGACGGCTTGAGGTCGCGATGCACGATCAAGGCACGGTGCGCGGCTTCGACCGCGCGACAGACCTGCAGGAACAGGTCGAGGCGCGCGCGCGGTTCGAGCCGGTGTTCTCGCGCATAGTCGGTCAGTGGTGTGCCATCGACGAGGTCAAGCACGATATAGGCAAGCCCGGCCTCGGTGATGCCGCCTTCGATCAGGCGCGCGATGCCGGGATGATCGAGTTGCGCCAGCGCCAGTCGTTCGCGGCGGAACTGACGTTGTGCGTCGGGCGAGTAGAGGCCATGACGAAGCAGCTTGAGGGCGACCTCCTGGCGCACGCCTTCGAGTGTCCGCGTGGCGCGGAAGACGATGGACGAACCGCCCTCGCCGAGTACCCCGGCCAGTTCGAACGGACCGATGCGCGAACCGGGCGGCAGACTGCTGGCGTAGTTGACCGTGCCGAGCTGTTCGGCGACAACGCTGGCGTCCTTTTCGAACAGTGGTGCGCCGTCATCATCGGCGCTGAGCATGCGGGCGAGCCGTTGTCGCGTCGTCTCGTCGGTGCAGGCGGCAACAAAGGCGGCGCGTTCGCCCGACGCCAGCGCCAGTGCCTGTTCGAACAGTTCGCGCAATGTCATCGAATCCGCCATGCCCCCTCCAATTCCACGAACGCACAACGCGGCGACGCGCTGAAATGCGACACGGTTGTCGCGTGCTAATCGATTTCGGTGCGCAGGAAGGCGCGTGCGAAGCGCCAGTCGCGATCAACCGTGCGACGGTTGAGCTCGAACAACCCGGCGATCTGTTCCAGCGTCAGCCCGGCGAAATAGCGCAGTTCGACGACCTTCGCGGCACGTGGATCGACCATGGAGAGCTGATCGAGCGCGGCATCGAGTCCGAGCGTTTCATCAGCCGTTTCCAACGCGATTTCATCGTTGCCGGTCATGGTGATGCGCCGCCATTCGCCGCCGGCGCGCAAAGACAGGCGGTCGCGGGCGCGGTCGCGCAACAGGTGTCGCATCGCCTGGGCCGCGTAGGCGAAGAACTGGGCGTCATGCTCGAACTGCAACTCCCGATTCGTGTTGACGCGCAGGTAGAGCTCATGAACCAGCGCCGTGGTATCAAGCGTGGCGTCGCGCGAACCACGCGCAAGCTGATTGCCGGCCATCGCCTTCAGGCGTGCCTAAACGGTGGCGAACAGGGCATCGGCCGATCGTGGATCGGAGCGTATCGGTATCTGTTCTTCGGTCGAATCCTCGCTCATTGGCTGCTGCCCCCGGTGTGCCACTGGTTGAACAGCTCATGGCGAAGCCGAAGCATGGGCGGAAACCGGTGGACGATGCAATCCGGCGATCATCGCGAACCCGAGCTGCCTTGTGGTGAATCCGCGCGCCTGCCGCATGCCTTGTCCAGACTTTCCGTCGGACGGATCCGGACCTGCGTGGAGAATGCGGCCGACCCGCGATCAGGAAAGCGGGGCGCGCCATTTGAACAGGCGAGAGCGACCTTCGGTGGCCGCGTGGCCGGTCGGATGCCGGTGCAGTCAGTCCAGGCGAGCCTTCAACGCATCCAGTTGCACGCGGGCAGGATGGGTTGGCAGGAGTTCGAGGCCGAGTGCGGATTCCGCCCGGCCTGCATCGCTGACGGCG
>JAKQJM010000077.1 GCA_029561145.1 Pseudomonadota bacterium | reverse complement strand
GCGCGGTTGTACCAGCTGCGGTCGAACAGCACGAGTTCGCCCGCGCTCGGCAATTGCTCGACATAGCGTTGGAAGTACCACTGGCTGCTTTGCCGATCGTTCGGCTTGGGCAGTGCGACGATGCGCACGTAGCGATTGTTGAGCTGGCCTTCGATGGCCTTGATCACGCCGCCTTTTCCGGCGGCATCACGACCTTCGAAGATCACGACCACGCGCTGGCCGGTCGAGACGATCCAGTGCTGCAGATCGATCAACTGGTTCTGCAGGCCTTCGAGAGCTTCCTCGTATTTCTTGCGCTTGATGTTTTTCATTGGCGCCCCGTAGGTTCCAGCCGCGAGTGTGCGCGCTCGCGCTCAGCCCGTCATCCCGCAGTGCCAGGAGTCAGCGTTCGCCGAGGCGCGGGCGCAGGCCGGCGAGATTGCAGGGCCGGGTGCGGGCATCGAGTTGCGACTGGATGATCTTTTCCCACGCGGTGCGACAAGCCGATGTCGAACCCGGAAGGCAGAAAACGAAGGTCTGGTTGGCGAGGCCCGCGAAGGCACGTGATTGCAGGCTCGACGTGCCGATTTCCTCGATGCTGACCGCGCGGAACATTTCGCCGAAACCCGGCATGAGTTTGTCGAGCAAAGGCTCGATCGCTTCGGGGGTCGAGTCGCGACCGGTGAATCCGGTGCCTCCGGTGATCAGTATGCCGTGCACGCCATCATCGGCGATCCACGATGAGACGATCGCGCGCATGTGGTAGCGATCATCCTTGACGATGGCGCGTTGCTGGAGCCGATGGCCCGCCCCGGTCAGCGCGTCGACCAGGAAATCACCCGAGGTGTCGGCCTCGGCTGTGCGCGAGTCGGAAACAGTCAGCACGCAAAGCGTGAGCGGGACGAAATCGGCGGCAGGTTTCATGCGCGCAGCCTAGCGCGCGTCAGGCCGGGGCGTCGAGCGGCACGAGCTCGCTCACGCGCGATCCGGAAGCAGGGATGCGGGAGGATGGCCGTTGCGGTATCGGTTCGCCATGCGCCCGAGCAGAGCGATGAAATCGAGCGCGAAGCCGTCCATGTCGAACAGGTCGCTGCTTCCGCGCAACTGCGCGAGACGTGCGTGCAGGGCATCGCGTACGGAGCGAACCGTGCCGATTCGTATTGCGGCCTCGACGAAGCGTTCGTCATCGTCGACATTGAGTTCGGCAAGGCCGAGATGATGGTTGAGGCTGCCCGCTACGCGCGCAGCGAAGGTCTGGCCCGGCGTGGTCAGGACCGGACACCCGGCCCAGATCGCATCGGACGCCGTCGTGTGGGCGTTGTAGATTGCCGTATCGAGAAACAGGTCGGCGTGCCGGTAACGCGCGAGATAGTCCAGATGCGGCTGCTTGGGCATGAAGACGAGACGTTGCGGATCGATTCCCGCGGCGCTCGCGACGGCGCGCAGATTCGCGTCGCTGGTGCCGGGCCCGGACAACAGCCAGAGCACCGAGCCCGGCACCGCAGCGAGTATCCGCAACATGCGTTGCACGCTGCGCGGATCGAGCTTGTAGCTGTTGTTGAAACAGGCATATACGGTGCCGGTATCGGGCAGGCCGCATTCACCGCGCGGCGGTGGATTGCCGACCGCTCGCCCCGGATCGGAAGGCTGGAAGCAGCGCGGCAGCAAGGCGACCTGTTCGGAAACGGCCGTGTGCAATCGCGCCGGCAGGACGTGCCGATCCGCGATCATGTAGTCGATCCACGATGCGCCCGAGGTTCCCGGGTAGGCCAGCCAGTTGATCTGCACAGGCGCCGGTCGAAGCGCCAGCGCTTCGCTGATGTTGCCGCCTCCCCAGACGCGCAGGTCGACCAGGATCTCGATGTCGGCGGCAGCGATTCGTTCGGCCATCGTCCTCGGCGGCAGGCTGGCGATGTCATGCCATTCGCTGGCCGCCTTGCGCAAGCGCTGCTGGATCGGCGAGCCGTCGGCGGGTGCGCTGGCAAACAGGTGAAACTCCACTTCGTGCTGGCGCAACGCCTCGAAGAACGCGACGGTCAGCAAACCGGTCGGGTGATTTCCGAATCCGTTCGAGGCAAAGCCGATGCGCAACGGCGCAGCAATGGATCGCCGGGCGCCTGCGAGCGAATCGCGACCTCGCAGCGGATCGCCAGCCCGGCCAAGCCGGTTGGCAAAATGCGTTGCGCACTGCAGTTGCTCCGCAGCGGTTGCCGGTTCGGCAAGGAAGCCGAACGGCGCGACATCGCTGGCACCCGCGTTCACGGCTGCACGCAGGCGATCGGACCATGCGTCGAGTGCGGTCCACTCGCACAGCTGGCGCTTGATGAACACGAGCTGGGCCAGGGCACCGCTCAAGTGCGGATTCAAGGTCAGGGCACGTGCGTGGGCTTCGGCAGCGAGGGCAGGATTTTTCTGTTCGTCGGCGATCTGGCCGAGCTGGTAGGCGAGATTCGCGTCATCCGGAGCAGCACGGGATCCCGCAATACAGACTTCGGCAGCTTCGGCGAGCCTCTCCAGCGTGACCAGAGCTTGCGCCAGCAGCAGGGACGCCTGCGCATGCGGCATCTGCCTGAGGATCATGCGTGCGATGCGCTCGCAGTCAGCGGAATTGCCGAGGGCGAGTTCTACGGCAGCAAGGTTGAGCCACGCGCCGAGGTGATTCGGTGCGGCTCGCGTCGCCGCGAGATAAGCATGCTTCGCGCCAGCAGCATCACCGTTCGCGCGTCGCGCATTGCCGAGCCCGTTCAACACCGCGGGATGGTCGGGCGCGAGCAGCTGCGCCGACTGCATGACCAGCAAGGCGGCCCGGAAGTCGCTGCGCGCGAGCAGTGCGCTGGCCAGGTTGCAAAGGGTTTCGATCGATTGCGGATCCAGTGCGCTGGCCGTTTCCAGTGCGGCGATCGCGTTGTCGAGTCCGCCGAGTTGCAATAGGGCGATGCCATGCAGGCGAGCCGGCTCGGCCGCTTGCGGGAAACGCAGCCGTGCCGCGGCAGCCTCGGTCGCCGCCAGGTCAGGACGTCCCTGGCCGATCAGGTGGGCGATGCGGTCGAGTTCTTCGTTCACAGGGTCAGGGCCATGGGCGAGTGCACACGTTAGCCAAGGTGCCTGCGCAAGTCACGGTTGTCGGCGGGCGCGCGCGATTCCAGCGAGGAAATCGCGAAATCCGGCGGCGCTTGCTAACCGGATCGGTTCAGCCATCATCCAAGTCACGATGAGCGAAGCAGAAGCACACTGGATGGCGCGCGCGCGGGACGGCGATGCATTGGCATTTCGTCGCCTGGTCGAAGCGCATGCGCGCCCCTTGTATGGATTGTGCGCGCGCATCACGCGCGATTCGGCACTCGCCGAGGACGCCGTGCAGGAAGCGCTGTTCAATGCCTGGCGGCACCTTTCCAGCTTCGATGGACGGGCCGTGTTCAAGACCTGGCTGCATCGCATCGCGGTCAATGCCGCATTGGAGCAGTTGCGCCGGCGTGGCCGCCGCGAGGTCGCCATCGACCTGCCGGACGAAGACGAGGAATTTCTTGATGCCGTCGCGGAGGAACTGGCCGGGCCGGATCGCCAGGCACTCGGTTCGGAGATCCATCGCCAGGTCGAAACCCAACTGGATCGCATGAGCATGATCGAGCGCACGGCCTTCGTCATGCGCCATCAGGAAGGCAACTCGCTCGAGGAAATCTCCGACACGCTCTCGCTCAGCACCAATGCCTGCAAGCAGGCGATCTTTCGCGCCGTTCGCAAGTTGCGCAGCGCACTGGAACCCTTGAGGTGACCGACATGCAACCAGTCAGCGACAACGATCTGATCCTTTTCCACTTTCGCGATGGCCTCGATGCGGTGCGCATGGCCGAGATCGAGGCGGCGCTTTCAGCCTCGGACCGCCTGCGCGCACGGCAGGATCGCCTGCGCCGCCTGTTCGAGGGGGTCGATGCCGAAGTGCCCGAGCCATCGGCGAACTTCGAGCAGCGACTCTGGGCGCGACTGGACCAACGCATGGCGAAGTTGTCGCCAGCGCCTCGATCGAAGCCGGGTATTGCCGCGCGCTTGCGCGATTTCCTGCACAGTGGCATCCCGTTTCGGCTGGCCTGGGTCGGCAGTCTTGCGGCGCTCATGATCGCCGTTGGCGTCGGCTACTTCGCCGGGCGCAGCAGCGTGCCGGAACCGATCGCAATGGTTCCTTCCAGTGCGCCGACGATGGCATCGCGCATGCTCGACAGCTATGTCGCCGGACATCTGCGCGCCACCGAAGGCTTGCTCCTGACTGCAGTCAACGACGAAGGCGGCGGCTTGCTCAAGGACAATCGGGAACTCGCCTCCGGCCTCGTCGAGTCGAATCGCCTGTATGCAATGGCGGCGGCGCGCGCAGGCAACACGCGCCTCGCCGATTTCCTGCGCCAGCTCGAGCCTGTCCTGATCGAAGTGGCTAACCAACCCGGCGGGTCGTCCGTCGAAGACACACAAGGGTTGCGCAACTTCCTGCGCGACACCGATCTGCTGTTCCAGGTGCGTGCCACCGAATCGCGGATCGATGCCGAAAGCAAGCGCAGCCTCTGAACCCTCCGGAGAAAGTTCGCATGTTGAAGACACTCACCAAGACCCTGCTCTGCGTCAGCCTGCTGGCGTCGTTTCCTGCCATGGCGGCTCCCGACGGCGATATGGCGCCGAGCGACAAGCAACTTGCCGAACTCTATTGGCAGGGACAGGAATCGCTGAAAAAATCCGACTGGAGCGGTGCACTCGAGCGCTTCCGTCGACTCGAAACCTCGCTGCGTCGTACCGAGCCGGCCAGTGCCGATGCGGCGATCTACTGGCAGGCGTATGCCTTGTTGCAGGCAAAGCGCTCGACCGAAGCGAAGGCGACGCTGGAAAAGCTCAAGCGCGATTATCCCGACAGCCGCTGGAGCAAGGAAGCCGAAAGCCTGATGCGCCAGACCCAGGGACGACCGAACGTCGCGTCGGAGAGTTCGGGCAATGATGATGACCTCGCGGAAATCGCGATCACCGGGTTGATGCAGGCTCCGCCGGAACGCGCGCTTCCGATCCTGCGCAAGGTCCTGCAGGGATCGCACTCGATCGAGGTCAAGAAGCGGGCGCTGTTCGTGCTGAGCCAGCTCGACGAGGATGCCGCGCTCGCGGAACTCGGCAACGTCGCAACGACGTCGAACGATGAGGAATTGCGCGCCGAAGCCATCCGCATGCTTGGTATCAGCGGCGAGGACAAGGCCATCGAGCGCCTGCGAACGATCTACGCAGCGAGCAAGAGCAGCGAAGAGAAGCGCGGCATCATCCAGGCCTGGATGATCGCCGACAAGCCTGACCTGGTGATGCAGGCGGCACGAAGCGAAACCGACGAGGTATTGCGCAAGGCGGCGATCCAGGCGCTCGGCGCGATGGATGCATCGAAGGAACTGCGCCAGTTGTTCGACAGCGAGAAATCACTGGAGAACCGCAAATCCATCCTGCAGGCCCTCGGCGTGGCCGGCGATACCCGATCGCTGGTCGGGATCGCTGCATCGAACGAGCCGGAGGACATCCGCATCGAGGCCATCGAGGCGCTCGGCATTGCCGATGATGACGATTCGGGCGAAAACCTCGTGCGCATCTACCAGGCGGCGAGCTCGCCGAAGATCCGCGAGGCCGCCTTGCAGGGCATGTTGATCAGTGATGACAGCGATTCGATGCTCAAGCTCTACAAGCAGGCGAGCAGCAAGGAAGAGAAGCAGGCCTTGCTGCGCATGCTCACGCTGACCGGCAGCGACGCCACGCTCGATCTGATCGAAGCGGAGCTCGACAAGGCGGGCAAGCAGCCATGAACAAGCTTTCGCTCATTGCCATGCTTGTGGCGGGTGGTCTTGGCATTGATGTCCACGCCGACGGATCGGCGCTGCGCAGCGAACTGGCCAGCAAGGATGGCTGGATCGGTTATCACGTTCCGGCCGTGAAAGGCTCGGGCAGCACGTGCTGCTACTCCGGCAAACTGGGCGGAACGGCAGGCGCGCGTTGTGATCTCGATACGCGCAAAGGGACATTCGTCACGGACGATCGTGCGTCCTCGGCATCCGGCGATCTTGCAATCTACTGGCATGTCACGAATGGCAGGCCCGATCAGGTTCGCGCCTTTTCCGCGGATTGTCCGGTCACCAGTCAACAGGAAGTCCGTTGGATCGATCCGGTCGATGCCAGGGAAAGTGTCGCTGCCACCGCGGAATGGATGGACCGTAACGACAAGCGACGCGATTCCGAAGGATTTCCGGCGCTGGCCTTGCAGGCCCATGTCGATGCGACAGCGGCCCTGATCGCCTTGGCTGCACCGAGCCGGCCGCTCGATTCGCGCAAGGAGGCGATCTTCTGGCTGGGCCAGGCAAGAGGTGCCGACGGCGCCAATTTCGTCGAGAAGGTGGCAGCCGGTGATGCCAGTCCCGATCTGCGCGAGCACGCGGTGTTCGCCCTTTCGGAGTCGAATGTCGACGATGCCTACGAGCGCGTCCGCGCGATCTCGAAAAAGGACGCGTCCGGCGACGTCCGCGGCAAGGCCTTGTTCTGGATGGCGCAGATGGAAGATCCTCGCGCGGCTGCCGATATCAGCGCTGCCTTGTCGAGTGAAACCTCCGAGGATGTTCGTGAGGAAGCCGTGTTCGCCCTGTCGCAACTCGAAGACGCCGCAGCAACCGCCGCACTGATCGCCGTGATCCGCGGAAACCATCCGCGGGCAGTCAAGGAGAAGGCCCTGTTCTGGCTGGGCCAGGCTGGTACCGATGAGGCGATGGCCTTCATGGATGCAGTGCTGACGGAATAGGCGGCAGTCACCGCCTCCATCCTGCGCAATCCGGGTGGTGTTTGCCGATGGCAATCCAGGTGCAGATCGCGAGTCAGTGACCCCACGCGGGTGGAGGCGTTGCGATCGGCCGTGTCAGGTCGAACTCAACGCGGAAGAAGCGAGCTTCGCGTTTCAGTTCGTACGCGAAGACGGTGTCGTCCGTTTCCAGCGCCCAGATGTTCGCAACCGACGCATCAAGCCCCGCTTTGCGGAACATGGATATGGATTCCGCATCGGCTGGAAATTCCTGTCGCGCTGCGCTTCCTTCGTCGATCGTATCGCCGCCATAGTGGCTGACAGCGTCGTTGCTGCCGTCTTCATGCCGGTGTTCGTGCTTCAGTCGCAGTCCGCTGCTCGTCTTGCTCAGAACCCAGGTGCGCGAGCGGTTGTCGCCGACATGAAACGGAATGCGAATTTCATTCGGGGAACATGCGCTGACGTGCATGACCATCGCCTGCGCAGCCATGCTCGCATCCGCTGCATCCGTCGAAACCAGAGTTCCCGAATAGCTGTTGCCACAGAGTTTCGCCATGCCATTCCAGAACCGTTGCTGGGTTCCCTTCTGGCGAGTTTCCAACGAGCTTGTTGTCCCCGTCGGCGATCGTGGGGTCGAGCACGCCGAAAG
>JAKQJM010000076.1 GCA_029561145.1 Pseudomonadota bacterium | reverse complement strand
TCTGGGTGGGCGATGTGACGTATCTGAAGGTTGCAGGTCAGTGGCGTTATCTGGCAACGATCATGGATCGACATTCGCGCCGCCTAGTAGGCTGGTCACTGGGATCCGAAAAGAGTGCTCGCCTGACCGCCCGTGCCCTGGCCTCGGCCCTACGCCATCGCAAACCCCAGCCCGGCACCCTCTTTCACAGCGATCGGGGCGTCGAGTTTCTGGCCGCAGAGTTCAGACAAATGCTGACTAAGGTCGGCCTGGTACAGAGCGTGAACCGACCGCGCCGCATGACCGACAACGCGCATATGGAATCGTGGAACAAGTCGATGAAATCGGACATGTACCACCGGCAATCCTTCAGCGACGAGAAGACACTGCGATCGGCGGTACGCAGCTATATCGATTTCTACAACAAACAGCGTTTACACTCCGCACTCGGCTACCGCTCTCCCATCGAGTTCGAAGCCCAGCGCACCTAACCATCAGGTGTCCATTTTTTCGAGGGAAGTCTCCTGCCGGTGCCGGTCCGCGCTAAGATCGCAACGTCCGCGGCGGCAGCCGCTTACCTCAAGCGTTGGGCGTCAATCAATCGCGTAATGGGAGTTGCTGTGGGACTGTCCTTGTTCGTTGCTCTATTCTTTCTTCTCGTTCTTGCGCTTGCGGTGAGCGGTTTCGTTTGGCTCGTCGTCTACCTCTCGCGTCGCAGGGATGCCACTTCACCCGATGTGCCGATCACTCCGAATGGCTCGAAGTCTGAAAGCACGTAGTCTCGTCTAAAGAAGCTCAGCTCGCTTTGAATCTTGAATCTACGCTGGCCTAAAGACTTTGTACGGATCATCTGTGACCCACCCGTTCGCTTTTCTTATAAGGCAAAGTGCATGAATTTCCGATATGCATTGGCGGCAGCTCTCCTTTGTACTTCTGTTCCGGCAATCGGAAAGGAGGATCAAACGGTTCTCGTAGCCTCTGAAGATCAGGAAATGAACGAGGCCATCGCAAACGCACGAACTACTCTCGACGAATTTCTGAGAATAAAGGCCAATCCGCCAGCAGGCGCATCGGACTTCAAGATCAAGGTGCAGATTACCGATGCCCACGGCTCTGAACATATGTGGGTCACCCCCTTTGAACTATCCGGCCAGGGATTTTCAGGTGTATTGGCCAATGAGCCGGAGTACGTCACAAGCGTGAAAAATGGGCAGACGATCCGTTTTTCACGAGAAGACGTCTCCGACTGGGGGTACGCGCTGAATGGCAAGCAAAAGGGCAGCTTCACGGTGTGCGTGGTGTTCAAGCATTTGCCCGCTCATGAAGTTGAGCACTACCGACGCGAAAATGGATTCGAGTGCTAGCGATGCCGGCGAAACGGCATTCAGACCTTGAATCCTGAATGCATGACGGGAACGGGAAGTAGTCCAGACTTGTTTTCATGCCGTCAAGGCATGCGATCAAAGTGATTCATCGGGTGCTGAACCCGGCTTGGAGGCACGATGAAATCAAACAAGACCCAGCAGACCGATGCAGATGTCGCCGCGTATCTGGACGGCATTGAAAGCGAGGCTCGCCGTGAAGATTGCGTGGCGCTGACCGAGCTGATGGCCAAGGCGAGCGGCCAATCCGCCCGGATGTGGGGCGCGAGCATCGTTGGCTTTGGCGTTCACAAATACCAATACGAGAGCGGACGATCCGGCGAAATCTGTGCGGTCGGCTTTGCTTCGCGCAAGAACGAGATCGCGTTGTATGGACTCGACATCGCGGACGGGACAAACGCGTTGCTTCCCCGACTCGGCAAATACAAGACCGGAAAAGGTTGCCTGTATCTGAAGCAGTTGTCGGATATCGACCTGAACGTGCTTTCTTCGATGATCCGTGCGGCTGCGAAAACGCGCATCTCGAAGGACGCGTGACCGTATTCGTCTTGTCGCGCTGCTTCGAGAAATCGGCAGGCCGCGACCCCGACGATCGAACCTGACCTCCATGACGCTGCGGGAATAGCGTGCCCAGCGGCTTTTCGGATGCGCATGCGCTCGCTCTGGCATCCCAGCTTCCACCGTAACCTTTTTCCGACACCGTGCATCCAAGTCCCTCGCAACAGGTCGTCGTGACCTGTGCCAGTGGCGAGGTCTTCCCGACTGCCACAACCTGCATGGGGCGGGAACAACAACAGGACGGAGCAGACATCGAATGCATGTGTCGGGGTATTGCGGAATTTTTCTTCTTGCGGGGTTTGCCCTGTCGGCACAGGCGATCGAAGTGGATGGCCGTATCGATCCGGCCGAGTGGCAGGGCGCACGGCATGTGACGGACTTCCGCAAGGTGCAGCCGTTGAGCGGTGAGCCCGGCTCGCTGCCAACCGAAGCCTGGATCCTCGCCACCCCGGAAGGTCTCGCGATCGGCTTCCACAACACGCAACCGGCTGACGTGCCGCGCACGCGGCAGCGCGTGCAGCGCGATTTCGATGTGCAGGTTGATCGCGTCAACCTGAACATCGATTTCGACGGTGGCGCGCGCACGGGTTACAACTTCACCGTGTCCTCGACGAATGGCATTGCCGACGCGGTCATCACCAACGAAACCCAGTTCAATACCGACTGGGATGGCAACTGGCGGCATGCGGTCAGCGAGGATGCCGAAGGCTGGTCGGTCGAGATGCTGATTCCGTGGTACATCGCGCCGATGGGCAAGGCCGTCGGCGACACGCGCACGTTCAAGGTCTACCTGGATCGCGTGATCGGTTCGACCGGCGAACGTACCGCGTGGCCGGCCGCGAGTTTTGAGCGGTCGCGCTTCCTGTCCGATTTCGCGCCGGTGGAAGTCGCCGCGTACAGCCAGTCGCTGTTTGCAGTCACGCCTTACGTCTCCGGCCTGTACGACAACGTGCATGGCGGCAGCACTTTCGATGGCGGCGCAGACATCTTCTGGAAGCCGAACGGGCAGTTCCAGATGACGGCCACGGTCAATCCCGATTTCGGCCAGGTCGAGAGTGACGATCTGGTCGTGAATTTCGACGCGACCGAAACCTTCATCAGCGACAAGCGTCCGTTCTTCACCGAGAACCAGGGCCTGTTCGAGTACACCACGCCCTCGGATGACAGCCAGTTGCTCTACACGCGACGCATCGGCGGCCCGGCCGACGATGGCAACGGTGCGGGCGACATCACCGCTGCGGGCAAGGTCAACGGCAGCTTCGGCGCAACCAAGTACGGCGTGTTCGTCGCCGACGAGGCAGACGAGGTCGGGCGCAGCTTCAGCGCGCTGCGCCTCGTGCATGATTTCGATGCGCAGAACGTCGGCATGATGCTGACCAACGTCGAACGCCCGTGGCTGGACCGCGAGGCGACCGTATTCGGCGTCGATCACAACTGGCGACCGACGCCGCGCTGGAACGTGCAGACGCGCGTGTTCGGCAGCCGCATCGACCAGGCCGGCGCCATCGAAAGCGATCTCGGCGCCACCGTGTGGGCCGACTACGAAATGGATCACGGCTGGCGCCAGCAGTGGATCGCGATGCACTTCGGCAACGATCTGGACATCAACGACGCCGGATACCTGTCGCGCAACAGCACCAACTACCTGCACTGGGAATTGCGGCGGCGCTTCAGCGACCTGGCGGAGTCATCGCGCTATGCATCGAAGGACTGGCGCGGCCGGGTCAGCACGAACAACAACGACCATGGCGAGAAACTCAACGACCAGTTCCGCCTGAGCCGCGAAGGCCGGCTGCGCAACGGCGGCTACGAGTATGCACAGATCAACATCAACAGCGCGGGCGTCAACGACCTGGTGACGCGAGGCAACGGTTCCGTGAAGAAACCCGCGAACTTCAACGCGTTCTACCAGTACGAGCGCCCGCGCAAGGGCGACTGGGCGCACAACGTCGAGCTGCAGGCCTACAGCGGCGGACTGTCCGGCAAGTTCAATGCCGGCTACAGCGTGAAATACGATGCGACCTACTTCATCAGCGACGCCTTCAACATCCACGCCGGGTTCTTCAGCGACCGCTCGCCCGACTGGCTGGTCTGGCAACGCGACAACCTGATCGGCAGCTTCGGCCGCCGCGAATTCGATCTCAATGCCGGCCTCGACTGGACCATCGACAGCCGCCAGGAACTGCGCGTGAAGCTGCAGGCGATCGCACTCGACGCCGACCTGGATCAGGCCTATCGCGTCGGAGCCAGCGGCAACGCGATCGCCAGCGACGAACCGGTCGATGATTTCAGCGTGCGCAATCTCGGCTTCCAGGTCCGCTACCGCTACGAAGTCGCGCCGCTGTCCTACCTGTATGTCGTGTACGGCCGCGGCGGCTACCAGCAGGACCTGTTCTCCGAAGATACCGGCCACCTGCTGCGCGAAAGCTTCTCGTTGCGCGACGACGAGCAACTGCTGGTCAAGTTCAGCTATCGCTTCGAGTTGTGATCGGGCAACCCGACGCCCGAACCGCGCATCGATCAACCCCCTTCTCCCGCCAGCGGGAGAAGGTGCCAACGGCGGATGAGGGGCTTATCGAAGCGCAGGCCCATCCACCCGCACCGTCATGAGCCCGTGGATGCGCACCTCTTGCGCACATGCCATCGCCATCAACCCATCGGCAGCGATATCTCCTTTATTGACTCCCTTCTCCCGCGGGCGGGAGAAGGTGCCAAAGGCGGATGAGGGGCTTATCGAAGCGCAGGCCATCCACCCGCACCGTCATGAACCCGTCAATGCGCACCTCTTGCACGCATGCGTTGATCATCAGCCCTTCGTCCGTGATTCCGCCTTCATTGACTCCCTTCTCCCGCCCGCGGGAGAAGGTGCCAAAGGCGGATGAGGGGCTTTCGAAGGGCATGCAGGCTCGTGCGAATTCCCTTTTCCGGAATGTCTCCTGAGCCCAGGAGGATCGCCAATGGCGGGTAAGCTCCGCTTCCTCATCGATCCGGCAGTGCCACTCCCGGATCACGTGCAACCGCCAGCCGCCCTTGCGGTACCTACGGGCTGGGTCCATGAATACTGCGACTTGTGCCTCCCGGTTGCTTCCACGGGCGGGAAACCTGTCTGTTTACCGGACGCATCCGTGCCCTGATCGATCACGATCCGGCGTTCGTGTCATCCGTCGATTCGCACTGGAGTTCCGAATGCGCATACCACCGATCCTCTTCTGCCTGCTGAGCTTCACTGCGTCGCAGGCCTGCGCCCTCGAGGGCGACGTCGATCCTGCATTCGGCACGAACGGTCAGGTCGTCATTCTTCGACCGCAACAGACGCCCGGCAACTCTTCGCAGCCGACCGGCGATCTCGACGTATTCGCCGACGGACGCTTCATCTGGGCCGCACCGCTCGATGACGGAAGTGTCTGGGTCGGGCGCGCCTGGCGCAGCGGGGCCGCAGACACGAGCTTCGGCAGCGACGGAACAGGTCGCATCACGCTTCCGGCTTGCGGGCAGAAACGCGATGTTCGACTGATCGGCGATGGCGCGAGTGGCGCCTACCTGTGGTCGAGCAGATGCCTGCGTCACGTGCTCGCCAACGGCACGACGGAGCCCACTTTCGGCCAGGGTCCGATGCCGGCGGATGGATTCGACGCCGCCGATCTCGCGCGGGATTCGGCAGGTCGGTTCGTGCTGGGCGGGCGCGAGGGACAGCAGGGCAAGGTGTATCGCTTTGACAGTGTCGGCGCGGCGGACGTGACCTTCGGCACTGCGGGCAGCGTCGTGATGAACCTTCCCGCGAACGCGTGGCATGACGTCAACGCGCTCGTGGTGCGTCCGGACGGGCGCATCCTGGTCGGTGGCTCGCGCGGCAACACGCATGGCCCCAACCTTGTCGTTGCCCAGTTGCGCGTGGACGGCTCGCCGGATCCCGACTGGAACGACGATGGCTTCGTCGACATGGAACCGCCACCGGATTTCAACGGCACGATCGCCAACGCACTGGCGCTCGACGTCGACGGATCTCTCGTGGTCTCGGGCAAGGGAAGCAACAGCTTCATCAGTTGCTGCATCCTGATCACGCGACTCGATACGCATGGCCAGATCGTTCCGAACTTCGGCCTTAGGCTTTACAGCCTTTCCGGACAGCCGAGCATCTATCCGTTCTTCGAGCAACGCGATGCGCTCGAACTGTTGCCCAACCACCGCATCATCGTCGGCGCGATCTCGTTTCCGTTTTCCGCGCCGTTCGGGCATCGCACCCAGTTCACCCTGCTCCGCACGTTTGCGGATGGAGGCCTCGACATGGCGTTTGGCCACAACGGCTGGAACAGCTACACGATTGCCGACCCGGCAGGCATCGGCCAATCCGGCGACTACGACCAGATGCATGCCATCGGCCACGACGCGGCCGATGGCTGCATGCTGATCTTCGGTCGCACGTTCTTCGAGGACAATTCCAGCGGCGATGACTACGTCAGCATCGTGCGGGCGCGTTTCGACCTGATCTTCGACGGCCGATTCGAATGAGGGATCGCGCGCTTTTTCTGCGCGCGCGCATCGGACTGGACCTCCGTCCCAAGGCATCGGCAACCCCGTCCGGCACCTCGCCTCCGCCTTGTTGCTGCATCGCAGCAAAATGACAGGCGCAAATCGCGGTAAGGTTGGCGGGGCATCCATTGATCAAAGGGGGATCATCCATGCTTGTTACCACCGTCTTCGTCGCTGCTGCGGTGCTTTCTGCCGGGCGCTTCGGCCCGAACAACCAGGTCACGGTCGAAACTGTCGGCAACGGCGCGCGCATCACCGCGTATGGGGATACCCAGGTCGTCAAGATCCAGGCCGAGGACTTTGAAGTCAGCGACTGCATCGAAGTGTTCAATGATGGCCTTCATCCTGGCCGGTGCATGTTTTCCGAAGGCGGCCTGATTACGCTCAGCCGCGATCCCAGTGGCACGCGCATCACCTTCCAGGACGCAGGCAAGGGCAACACCGTCGAATACGTGACGAACCTTGCGGGACGCAAGCAAGCCGCGAAAGCCATGACGCCCTGATTGCCGGCACCGCCGCGCCCGATACGCCGCACGGCTGTGCCACCTGATCTGCATTACCTTCAACCAGTCAGGCTGGAGGCTGGATATGTCGGAGGCCTTCGCGGAAGATCGACAGCAACACGGCTGAGGCGAGGTTGCAGACGCATGCGAGGAAGATTCCACGGTGCCGCGCATCGGCGTGTCGCAACTGCCCTGATCCTGTGCCTCACAGGCAGTTCGGCGCAGGCGGCGATCGTGTGTGGTCCGACCACGGCGCTGTCGGTACCGGCCACTACCGAGGGGCTCTACGTCAATCTGGTCAGTGGCGTGTCGGGAATCACCGAGGCGACGGTACCGGGATTCGACATCGACATCTACGCTGCAGCGAGCACGAACCCGAGCGGGCAGTTGCGCTTCTACTGGGGACCGGAAAGCACGGGCGGCGCGGGCGTTGCCAGCAGCGGCGACATCTACGCGGTGCTGGGCGCGAGTACCCTGATCGACGCAAATTCGCTGTTCACGCGCGCTGCCTTCACCGGCAACACCCATGCGTGGCAAGCAGGCACATCGGGCTATCTCGGACTGCGTTTTCGCAATGACGGAACGACCCTGATCAACTATGGCTGGATGGCCTTGTCGACGTCCGCTCCGCTCGGATTCCCGGCGACCATCGAAGGCTGGTGCTATGAGGACAGTGGCGCAGGCATCACCACGCCGGCGTTGCCCGACCTGATCTTCGCGCACGGTTTCGAATCCTGAAGGCGATCCCTCGGACACAGGAGAAAACAGATGCATTCCTCCATTCGTCGCATTCTTGCCGGATCATGGATGGTTTGCTGCATGCTGCACGGCGGGACATCCGTCGCCGATGAATCAGTGCCGCCGCACCTGACCCTGCGCATTCCGTCGACCCTGTTGTCCGAGACGCGCGTGGTCAACGTCCATGTTCCGCCCGGCTACGACGGCAAGGCGGAGGTCCTCTATCCTGTCCTGTACATGCTCGACGGCGGCGAGAAAGAGGATTTCCCGCATCTCGCGGCCACGCTCGATGCGCTGATCGAGCAGGACGAGATCCCGGCGATGCTGCTGGTCGGCATCGAGAACACCGAACGACGACGCGACCTGACCGGGCCGACCGATGTCGCGAGCGACCGCGAAATCGCGCCCGTGGTTGGCGGGTCAGCCAACTTCCGCGGATTCATCGAACACGAGCTGATGCCGCGGATCCGCATGTTCTACCGGGTCGGCGACGAGACGGCGATCATCGGCGAGTCGCTGGCCGGGCTGTTCGTCGTGGAGACGCTGTTCCTGCAGCCAGACCTGTTCGATACGTATATCGCGCTCGACCCGAGCCTGTGGTGGAACGCGGAGCAATGGTGGCGCGAAGCGGGCACGCGACTGCAAGGATCGCCCGGCATCCGCGCGCGTTTGCTGCTCGCTTCGGCCGGCGACAGCGGTGCGTCCACTGCCCATCTTGCCGACGCCCTGTGCCGAAACCCCGTGCCGGACCTGCACTGGAGCTACGCGCCGCACCCCGAGCTCGTTCACGCCAACATCTACACCCGCCTCGAAAAGGAAATCCTGCGTCAGGCATTCTCGGGCCAGGCATTGCCCGCGGTCGATTGCGAGGGGCGGGACTGATTGCACGGCGGATGTGCCGGCGAAGCGGCGGAAACGACCGTTCCCGATGCCACTCCCCCGCTGATACGTCGCAGGGTGGATCCACTCCATCTGTGGAACTAGGCAACAGGGCCCATGCTGGGCTACTGTTGGCAGCGTTGCTTGTCGCTTTGGGGCCATCAGGGGAGTACGAATCGTGAGCCGATATCCGTTCGGACGGGTGCATGTGGGAGGAGTGCTTGGCGCGTTGCTTGGGTTTGCGCTGAGCGGAGGCGCAGCCGCCGCGGCGGCGGATGTCGATGCGGCCGCTGCAAAAGCGGCAGCGAACGCCGCACCGTATGTGACCGCGGAATCCTGCGCGTTGCTGGATGATCCAGGCAAGGCGCGCATGATGGACGGCCTGCTTTTCTTCCTGGCCAAGGCCTGCGGTCGGCAAGCCGATTTCATCGGCCAGGTCGAGTCTGAGCAGCCCTACGGATTGGCGCTGCCCTATCTGGAGCCAGGTACCGACGTCAATGTCAGCAATCCGACCGGTGATACCGGCGCCACGCGCACGCAGAGTGAAACTTCGATCGAGCGCAATCCGGTCACGGGCACGTTGTGCGCGGCATACAACGACTCGTTCCACGGCGTGACCCAGGCGCAGGGATTCTCGGGCTTCTCGCGATCGACCGACGGCGGCCTCACCTGGGTTGATCGTGGGGCGCTGAGTTCGAGCGATTCGGGCGATCCGAGCCTGGTCTGGCGTCGTCAGGATGGCAAGTTCTACTACGCTGCCTTGCGCAGCGGCGGCCTCGGCCTTTTCCGGTCCGACGATGACTGCCAGACCTTTGTCTTCGTCAGCCAACTCGCGAGCGGCAACGACGACAAGGAAATCATGGCGATCGACAACGAGCCGACCAGCCCGTTCTACGGCCGCATCTACATCGTCTGGACCGACTTCGGCACCGGCAGCCGCATCCACAGCATCTATTCGACCAACGCCGGGGCGACCTGGTCCACCCAGTTGGCGATCAGCCCGGCCGGCGAAAGCAACCAGGGCGCATGGCCGACGATCGCGCCGAACGGCGACGTCTACGTCACCTGGCTCAAGTGGATGCCACCGACCGGCTACCCGAACGGAAACATCGAGGTGCCAATCCTTCGTTCGACCGATGGCGGCGTCAGCTACACGACGCTCACTCCGGCGATGACGAACCAGATCAACCCGCGCGACGCCGCGGCGACAACCTCGTGCTCGCGCCCGGCCATCAAGGGCAACATCCGCCTGCTGCCCTCGCCGCAGATCGTGTTTCGCAACGGCTACCTGCACACGGTATATGCCTACGATCCGGATGGCTTCGGCACGGGCGATGTCATCGACGTCTTTTACCGGCGCTACAACCCCGGCACGAGCACCTGGAGCGCCGAAGTCCGCATCAACGACGACGGCACGACGCGCGACCAGTACCAACCGACTGTTTCGGTGGGAGCGGCCGGCCAGGTCACCGTGGGCTACTACAGTCGTCAGCTCGACCCGAACAACCTGAGCTACGACTACTACTCGCGTACGTCGTTCGACAATGGCGCGACCTGGACACAACCCAGCGTGCGCCTGACCGATACATCGAGCCCCGTCGTGCTCGATACCTCGCTCGCGACGTGCTACCACGGCGACTATGACCAGCAACTGCAGGACGAGGACGGTCGTGCGCACTACCTCTGGTCCGATGACCGCGGCGGCACGCCGGACGTCTTTACCGATCGCACCCTGGTCGGCACCAACTACCTGCTGGTTCCGGTCGCGGGCAATGTATCGGTGTGTGCACCGGACAACGCGAACTACCTGATCAATGTGGGCCAGTTCCAGGGCTTCTCGGAACTGGTCACGCTCGCCGCGAGCGGAAACCCGGTCGGATCGAGCGTGAGCTTCGGCACCAATCCGGTAGCCCCCGCGGGATCGAGCACGGTGACGGTCACGACCGCCGGCGTCGCCGCCGGAAGTTCGGTCATCGGCATCACGGGCACCTCGACCCCGGGCGCGATCGTGCAGAGCACGGCGCTCGGACTCAGCATCGCGACAGCCGCACCGCCGGCCCCGGCACTTTCGAGCCCGGCGAACAATGCGACCATCGTGCCGGTGCGTCCGACCTTCACATGGTCGGCATCGAGCCAGGGCGCCCAGTACATCCTCGAAGTGGACAACGAGCCGGGCTTCGCACCACCGCTGACCTATACCGCCACGGTGACCGGCACCAGCCACGTGCCGACTTCCGACTTGCCGTCCAACGCCACGCTCTACTGGCGCGTGCGTTCGAACAACATCTGCGGAACCGGTCCCGACGCCAGCGCCTTCTCGTTCACGACCGTGCCGCTGCCCGGCGACTGCCCGATCGGATCGACCAGCACCGCGCTCTACTCGACGGATTTCGAGGGCGACAACTCGGCCTGGACGCTCGGCTCCGGCAGCTCGGGCCCCAGCAACTGGGCGATCTCGGCGGCACGTCCACACGGCGGCACGAAGTCGTACCTGGCCCAGGACGTCCTCTCGCTTTCGGATCAGCGCCTGGTATCGCCTGCAGTCGCGTTGCCGGTTGGCCAGAGTCCATTGTCGCTGATCTTCTGGAGTGACCAGACGATCGAATCGAACGGCGCGAGCTGCTACGACGGTGGCATCCTCGAGGTGTCGACCGATGGCGGCACGACCTTCACCCAGGTCGGCGCCGCAGCGATGCTGACCGATCCGTACAACGGCCCGATCGCGACGACGTTCCAGAATCCGTTGTCCGGGCTGAATGCGTGGTGTGGCGATCCGCAAGCCTACCTGCGTTCGGTGGTCGACCTGACCACGCTGGCGGGCCAGACCGTCCGTTTCCGCTTCCGCCTCGGCACCGACAGTTCTGCAGGACGTGTCCCGCACGGCTGGTACATCGACGACCTGGTCGTGCAGTCGTGCAATGCAGTGCCGCTGCCGGACGTCATATTCGTCGATGGGTTCGAGCTGCCGAACTGACCGACGCCGCATCGCACACAGGCATCGCGGCAATGCGTCGCGATCGCCGGATTGGCAAGGAAGCCGCCAGGATCTGGCGGCTTCTTTTTTTTGCGCAAGAGGTTCGGCGCCTGCCCGGCACGATGGATCAGCTACGACGCGTCCAGGCAGGCGCGCGCAGCCCGGCAAGCACCCGCGCCCAGGCGTCGCTACACTTCGCCGGCACGGACAACCGCGGGCGCGGCATCGATGATCCGTATCCGATTGCGAGCAACCGCATCACGAAGACGCATCCCTGCGTGGCGAGGAGTCCGGTTTGAACCAGCCTTTCGGAAGCAATGTGAGTTCGGTGCTCAACCAGGCCGCCTTCGAGAACGTCGCCTGCCGTGCATTCGATGAGGGGCAGACCGTGCCGCAGATGTTGATTGCGGCCTGCGAACGCCATGCCGACCGGCGCGCTTTCACGAATCTCGATTGCAGCATCCGCTATGCCGACATCAATCGCCTGAGTGCGGATTTCGCCGCGTTTCTTCGGCATGCGGCGGGCCTCCAGCGGGGCGACCGCGTCGCGATCATGCTGCCCAATCTTCTGCAGTACCCGGTGGCCCTGCTCGGTGTGCTTCGCGCCGATCTGGTCGCCGTCCTCGTCAATCCGATGTACACGGCGCGCGAACTGCACCACCAACTGGTCGACTCGGGAGCGAAGCTGCTCATCGTGCTCGAGAACTTCGGCGCGGTCGCTGCCGAAGCCCTGCCGGGCACGTCGGTTTCGCAGGTCGTCACGACTCGTGTCGGCGACATGCTGTCGTGGCCGAAATCGCTGCTCGTCGACATGACGCTCAAGTACATTCGGAAAATGATTCCGCCATTCCGGATCGATGGCGCAGTCCGCTGGAAGGATGCGCTCGCCGATGGCGCGCGTTTGCCACGCGTCGAATCCGTGGCGGGTCCGGACGACACGGCGCAGTTGCAATACACCGGCGGCACCACGGGGCTCTCCAAGGGCGCCGTACTGCCGCATCGCGCGCCGATCGCAAACGTCGCATCGGCCGAACTGTGTTTCGGCCGACTGCTCGATCCGCAAACCGACACCGTGATGATCTGCCTGCCGGTCTATCACATCGCGGCGTACAGCAATCTCCTGTTCAACATGGCGCATGGTTTCCATACTGTACTGATCACCAATCCACGCGATATTCCGCTGCTGATCGCCACGTTTGCGAGGACCCGGCCGGCCTTCTTCTCGGGCGTGAACACGCTCTATGACGCCCTGCTCAACCATCCGGATTTTGCCAAGGTGGATTTTTCCGGTCTCAGGCTGTGCCTGCAGGGCGGCACGGCGCTGAGACGGTCCACAGCCGAGCGCTGGAAGGCGCTGACCGGCGTGGCCGTGATCGAAGGTTATGGCTTGTCGGAAACCAGCGCCGCGATCACCTACAACCGTCCCGCGGGATCCAATCCCGTCGGCTCGATCGGCCTTGCCCTCGCCGAAGTCGAGATCAGCCTGCGCGACGAAGCCGGCAGCCTCGTGGCAGTCGGCGAAGCCGGCGAGCTCTGCGCACGTGGTCCGCAGATCACGACGGGTTACTGGAACCAGCCCGAGGAAACGGCCGGCGCGTTCTTCGCCGGCGGCTGGTTCCGCACCGGCGACATCGCACGAGTCGACGAACAGGGCTACTACTACATCCTCGATCGCCGCAAGGACATGATCCTCGTCTCGGGCTTCAACGTGTATCCGAACGAGATCGAGGATGTCGTCGCGATGCATCCGGGCGTGCTCGAAGCCGCGGCGATCGGCATCCCGGACGAAAAGTGCGGCGAAGCAGTCCGCCTGGTCGTCGTGCGCACGGACGCGACCCTCACCGAAGAGGCGTTACGCGCGCATTGTCGCCAGCACCTGACAGGCTACAAGCAACCGCGGGTCATCGAGTTCCGCGCCAGCCTTCCGAAATCCGCGGTCGGCAAGGTCCTCCGCCGCGAGTTGCGCTGACCGCCGATTGATCCGGCCTGGTAGCGCCGGATCGATGGTCGTCCGTCGACGGAGTCGTGGTGCAGAGACCGCCCTGATCAGTCGAGTGCTTCACCGATGACTGAACCATCATCCGGGTCGACCATCAGCTTGACCGCTTTGCCGGATCCGTTCTCCGCTTCGGCCATCCACAGGCCGTCCTTGAAATCGACATTTTCGACGTTCTGGTAGCCGGCGGCGGTGATCTTGGCTTCGATCTCCTGCTTGTTGAGCGGAGACGGCGCTCCTTCCTGGAAGATCTTTCCGCTCAGGGGATGGACGTATATCCCCACCCATTCCTTCTCGCCGCCACGTGCGTCGGCCTGCCAGATGCCGTGCTTGAAGGTCAGGCTACGAACTTCCTGGAAGCCAGCGTTCGCGATGCGGCTTTCGACCGCTTGCTGGGTCAACGCAGTAGAGGGCGCAATCGTGGTATTGCTTGGTGGCGTGGTCGGTGCGGTATCGGCAAATGCTGGAACCGCGATCAGGATGCCGAGTGCGATGGCGAAGCGTGCATGACGCATGATGCATGTCTCCCGTTGGACTGGATGTACGGCGAGACAGTGAGAGGCCGAGACGCAATCTGCGCTGAATTGCGCTGCGCGTGCATGGCGGGTGTTCATGTTGCAGGCGAGGTTCGATCGGATCGCGACGGATTCCGCATCCCGCTCGCTCGAACCGGCCCTGCGACGCGGGCGACTAGTCGCGGAACCAGTAGAGCGCGGCGCACAGGGCCAATCCGATCGCATACAGCAACCAGGTGCGATCGACGAAATACGGGTAGACCATCAGCGCGACGCCGATTCCGGCGGCCCGCCACGCAGCCTGCTTGCGCGCCCAGTTGAACACGGCGAAGCCGGTCACGCTGAACACGATCAGGGCAAACAGATTCGCAGGACTAGGCATGACATCGACATGCTATACGAGCCGCGCGCGGCGCGTCGGGTTCCGCACAAGCCCCCAGGCTCCTGTAGGGCTGGACAACCCTATTCGCGAGGCGTCTTGCGGCCTTCGTAGCGCGTGCCGAGCAGGTGATCCCACAGCGGCGTGGTGACGCCGAAGTTTCCATCGGGATGGTGATGATGGATGTGGTGGCGCGCTGCCCAATGCCGCAACCACGGCTGGCGGAAGCGCGTCGCGTGGATCACGAAGTGGCTGAGGCCGTAGCCGACGTAGCCAAACGCGATGGCGCCGCCCAGCAGGCAGGCGTGGCTGCCCGGCATCACCAGCGCGAACAACAGGGTCAAGCCGAGCAGGATGGCCGAAGGCAGGAAGAACGGCAGCGCATCGTAGCCGCGGGGATCTCGATGATGAGCGTCGTGGCCGCGCCGGTACATCGACTCCGGTCCGTGGAAGATCCAGCGATGGAACAGGTATTCGATGAAGCTGAAGACGAACAGTCCGGCCAGCACTGTCAGGAACGCGGCAAGCCAGGACCCGTTGTGCCGACCCACTCCGGTCGCCAGCAGGGTCGTTGCCAGGCAACCGGTGAACAGGAATTCCAGCCAGTAGTTCGTCCGCGTCGCCGACATGCGGATGATGCCGTCGAGCGTTGCCGAGGCCATGGCGCGTGCCGCGCCCCACAGGTTGCCGGCACTGGTCGGGGAAAGATTTCTGCGAGGATCGTTCAAGGCGATTTCAACACCGGAGCAGGATTGGGTACGCCTGTTGACAGGCAGTCACGGCGCGCATTGTGACAAACGCGGGACATATTTGCTGCGACCGGCCGATCAGTACCCGCTCGGCCGGGCCGGGCAGGGGCGATTTGCGGTCGCGAACGCGCCGCCGCACCCGGCGAATGCCGCTAGCCATGGCTGGTCGGCATGGCTAGCGGCTCCCGATACGCGATAGTCTGCTCCGCGGATCGGGATCAACAGGCGGAAACGCAGCAAGACCTGAGTCACCGGTCACGCCAACAGGGGAGATCCAACCATGTCATCTGCGGCAGCAGAGGTACCGGCGTCGACAGCCGGCAAGTTGTTGCGTGTGCTGGGACTCGCCTTCGGCCTGGCCGTGATGGTCGGCACGACGATAGGAATGGGTATCCTGCGCACGCCCGGTGAGGTGGCCGCAAGCGTTCCTTCGGTGCCGTGGTTCCTGCTGGTATGGGTCCTTGGAGCCTGCTACGCCCTGCTCGGCGCGCTGAGCGTCTCGGAGCTGGCCACGATACGACCCCGCTCGGGCGGCCTCTATCCAATGGTGCACGACGCACTCGGACCGTTCGCCGGTTTCGTTTCGGGATGGACCGACTTGCTCGGCTATGCCGGCAGCATCGCGGCCGTCTCGATCGTGATCGGTGAATACATCGGGCCGCTGGTCCCGGTCCTGAAAGGTCATGAAACGTCGATCGCCTGGACTGTGGTGATGATGTTCGCGCTGATCCAGTGGCGCGGAATCCGCATCGGCAATGTCGTGCAACTCGTCACCAGTTCGATCAAGGGCGTCGCCCTGCTTGGCCTGGCGATCGCGGCCTTCGTCGTGATCGTTCCCGAGCCGCCACAAGGCGCCGCGGCAACCGCGCGCGAGCTGCCCGGTGGCCTGTTGCTGGTTGCCGCGATCGTGGTTGCGCTGCAGTCGGCGATCTATACCTACGATGGCTGGACCGCTCCGATCTACTTCGGCGAGGAGATCGAGAATGCCGGCCGCGAGATCCCGCGCTCGATGATCGGCGGCGTGATCCTCGTCCTGCTGATCTATCTCACGCTCAACCTGGCGTTCCTGCATGTGGTCGGGATCGAAGCCATGGCCGGTGATCCGTTCGTCGCGGCGACTGCGGCGAGTCGATTGTTCGGCCCGGTCGGCGACACGGTCCTGCGCGTGCTGATGATCGTGTCGCTGTTCGCCTCGGTGAATGCGCTGTTGCTGGCAGGCTCGCGAATTCCGTACGCGATGAGCCGCGACCGGCTGATGCCTGCGCTCATGGGCAAGGTCAATGCCGGCGGCACACCGATGCCGGGCCTGGTCGCACTGACCGCGATGACCCTGGTGATCGTTGCCGGGACCTTCGAAACGGTCATGGCCCTGCTCGCGTTCTTCTTCGTCGCCAACTATGCGCTCGTCTTCATTGCGCTGTTCGTGCAACGCTGGCGATCGCCCGATGCGCCACGACCGTTCCGGGTTCCAGCCTACCCGCTCGTGCCTGGCCTGGCGCTGGTCGGCTCACTGGTCTTCCTCGGCGCGTCGTTGTGGAGTGATCCCGGGAAGGGCCTGATCGCGCTCGGACTGCTGGTCTGCAGCCTGCCGGTGTATCGGATCGTCAAGCTCGGCCTGCAGAAGAACGGGCAAGGGTGACCTCGCTCCTGGAGCGCGTCCCGATGATGCAGGGAGGCTGACCAACCGCGTGCATCGATTGCGGGCACGCGGCGCGGACCTGTCGATCAGGGCGTCTGGCACCGGCACCTTCCGCAACGCCTTGCGGAAGCGAAATCCGCGCCACCCTGCGAGCGAGGAATCTGTTAGCGTTCCTGTTGCCTAAAAAAGCGGATCATCCCGGTTGCGCGGGAGTGCCGGATGGGGCGGCTGTCGTCGATGACCCGAATGCCTCGACAGCGTTGGCAACGCCGGGATCGTTGCAAGAGAGGTGGGGAATGAAGCGTTGCCAGCTCGCGCTGTTTCTCGAAGGGAACCGGGTGGACGACCTGCGCGCGGCCTTCGATACGCTGCGTGCCAACGGCATGCAAAGCGCGATGATCCTCGCCTGTGGTGAAGATGATTGGCCGCAGGATGCGCTCTCGGTCTTTTTGCAATCGCTCGACCTGCCGGTTTTCGGCGGCATCTTTCCGCGCATCATCCATGCGGGGAGGCTCCATCGGCACGGCACCGTGATCGTCGGCTTCGCCGTGAAGCTGGAGATTGCGGTGGTCTCGCGGCTCGGCGAACGCAGCGGGATTGAACCGCAACTGCAGCGGCTCGCGCCACTGCTCGAAAACGCCCGCTCGCTGATTGCCCTGGTCGATGGGCTGTCGGCGAACCTCGAAGCCCTGGTCGAATGCCTGTACGGCGTCACCGGCGTGCGCGTCCCGGTCACCGGCGGCGGCGCCGGCCACCTGGATCTCGTGCAACGTCCCTGCCTGATCACGAATGCCGGCGTGCTCGACGACAGCGCGGTTCTCGTGGCCATGCCGTGGTTCGTCGATCGCGGCATATCGCATGGCTGGCAGGTGCTGGCTGGTCCCTTCCTCGTCACGAAATCACAAGGCAACGTCCTTCGCGAACTCAACTATTGTTCGGCATACGACACCTACCGCAGCGAGGTCGAAGCGCACACCGAGGCGAGCTTCTCGAACACGGATTTCTTTTCGATCGCCAAGACATTCCCGCTCGGAATCGAGAGCGTCGACGGGGAGTTCCTCGTCCGCGATCCGATCAAGGCGGTCGGCGATGCGTTGGTCTGTGTCGGCGAGGTCCCGGAAAATGCCGCGGTCTACCTGCTCAAGGGCGAAGCGGCAGGCTTGATCGCTGCGGCTGCCGAAGCGGCAACCAGTGCCTGTTCGCAGCGGGCGCTCCGTCTCGCCGGCGAGCCCGCCGACGCCCCGCTTGCGCTCGTCTTCGATTGCATCAGTCGCGTGCTGTTCCTCGACGACGCGTTTGCCGATGAACTCAACGCGATCGGAAGCGCCCTGCCCGATGCGCAATGCATGATCGGCGCACTGACGCTCGGCGAAATCGCGAGTTCCAGACGCGGACTCATCGAGCTCATGAACAAGTCCACCCTCGTTTCGCTGTACTGAGTTCCACGGCGATGGCCAACACGCTCAAGTACGTCTCCATCCAGCATGAGTTGGGCATGTCGATCGGCATGGCCCTGCGCCTGCAACCGATGTTGGCGGCATTCTCGCGCGTATGCCTGCGCAGGCTCGGGCTCGCCGCCGTGCATTTCCATTTCCTGCAAGGTGCCGAAGGCGAACCGGTCCTGCACGGCGGGCCAGATACGGGCAGCCTGGGGCATTTCCTCAGTGTTCCACGCAACTCGCCGGCACCGCCGCCGCCGCGTTTCGAACGCATCGCCGCGAGCGCGGTCGAGTGCGTTCATTGGCAATCGCAGGAAGCGGGGATCGACCTGCTGTTCTATGCGTTCGACCTCGGCGGCTTCGGCACAGTAACCCTGCAGCGCCTCGGCACCGGCCTCGATGCGCCGATCATCGAGCTGCTGAAACCCCTGATCATCCGTCTCGGCCTGAGTTGCCAGGCGTCGATCGAGCATGAAAACCTGCTGCAAGCTGTTGCAGCGCGCGAACACGCCGAGCAGACCATCCTGTTCCAGTTGCTGCACGACGACCTGACCCGCCTGCCAAACAGGCGCTACCTGATGCAGCGCCTCGACGCGGAGCTCGCCAGGGCGATCAGTGGGGGCACCCACGGCGCCCTCCTGTTTCTCGATCTCGACCGGTTCAAGGTCGTCAACGATACGCTCGGGCACGCGGTCGGCGATCAGTTGCTCGTGGCGGTCGCTGCGAACCTCGGCCGGATCGTCGCTGACGCAGGAATCGTCTGCCGGCTCAGCGGTGACGAATTCGTGATTCTGCTCGCCAGCGGCGACCGGTCCGCCGAGCAGACGCGGGTCCGCGTCGATGAGCTGATGACGAAGATTCGTGCCGGGTTCTCGAATGCGCTTGCCGCCGGCGACCACTTGCTGCACGTGACGCCTTCGACCGGAATCGAGGTGTTCCCCGATGGCGACTGCAGCGCGGACCAGATCCTGCGTCGCGCCGACACCGCGATGTATCAGGCCAAGCTCAACGGCCTCAACAGTTCGGTCTACTACGATCGACAGCTTTCCGCCGGACTGGAGCGACGACGCGAGATCGAGAAGGAACTCCAGCTCGCCCTCAAGGACCCGCGCCAGTTCGACCTCCACTATCAGACCCAGCACAATCTCGCCGGCGAATGCATCGGCGCCGAGGCGCTCATCCGCTGGGACAATCCGTGCCGCGATCGACTCTCGCCTGCCACCTTCGTGCCGATAGCCGAGGAGACCGGGCTGATGCTCGAACTCGGAGGATGGGTGATCCGCCGCGCCTGCGCGGACATCAAGCGCCTGCAGGCGATCGCGCTTCCACCGACGTTTCGACGGGTGTCGATCAATGTCAGCGCGATACAGTTCAACCATGCCTCTTTCATCGACTCCCTGCTGGGCGAAATCGATGACGCGGGCATCGATGCGCGCCTGCTTGCGATCGAGCTGACCGAAACCACGCTGGTCCGCAACAACGAGGCCGCCGCAGCGCGCATTGCGCTACTGCAGACCAGGGGCATCGAAGTGGCCGTGGACGATTTCGGCACGGGCTACTCGTCTCTCTCGTACCTGAGCCGGCTGCCGGTCGAGTCGATCAAGATCGACCAGACCTTCGTCCGCAACATCGATTCGGATGCCGGCAACCGCGCCATCGTCGAAACCATCGTCGCGCTGGGCCACGCCCTGGGGATCGACCTGATTGCGGAAGGTGTCGAAACCGAGGCGGAACGCGCGTGCTTGCAGGCCCTCGGTTGCTTCAACTATCAGGGCTTCCTGTTCAGTCGCCCGGTCGCCCTGGTCGACCTGATCGATCAGCTGCAACACCGGCCCGCGCTCTCGCAGCGCACAGGCTAGGGCAGCGCTGGACCTCCGTGGCACGGCACAGCGGCCCGGGCGTATCGCCAGCCGGCGGTGAACTGCCCTCGACCGGCGAACCAGTCTTGCTGACGCCGATGGGCATCTTGCGCCGCGCGGGCGCAGGAGTATCGATGGCTGGCCCGATCCGCGGTTTGGCGCCTGACCTGCGTTCTCGACTATCCTGCGGCGATTTCTTCCGTGACGGTGCCTGTGATGAGCGAATCCCTGCAGCATCGTGATGTTCCGCGCCGCCGGTCCGCGACGTCATGGATCATCGGTGGCGTCGTCGCCCTGTTCGTGTTGCTGGTTGTCGGCGCTGCCGGCGGCTTCGTCTGGTATGGCATCGGCCTGTTCAACGATCAGGCAGGCGCTGCGATCCGCGCCGATCCGGGCGTCGTTGATGCGGTCGGTGCGATAAGCGAAATCCACCTCGATTTCAGCGCGACCGGCGAAGCACCGGGCAGCGAGGAATTCGCCTATCGCATCACGGGCGAGCGGGCCCAGGGCCTGCTCGTCGGCCGCTTTGTAACGGTGGATGCCGATACCGAAGAGCTGCGCGAGGGCAGCCTGACCCTCGACGACGGCCGCGTGATCGCGATCGGCACCGTGCGCAATTCGTCCGGCGCCGCCAGGACGATTGCGCCGGAAACCGACGCGGACTAGCCGGATCCGCCCGACACTGCTGCGCACCTGGACCGGTGAGACGACAAGGTCCGGCCCGGAATGGACGTTTTTTGCAGCGTCGTCCATTTTTACCTCGCGTGCCAGTTCGCAATATCCGTCAAACGGCGTAATATCCGGCGTTCACGTTCATGCCGCATAGCCCGACTTTCGGGGATCCTGCTGTCGTGCTCGTATTGGATTCACCCAGGGGACAATGATGGAATCGAAGTCGAAAGGCTCTTTTGCGCTTTTCCTGGCTGCGCTGTGCCTGTCGGCCATGCCGACCGTGGCCTCGGCGCAGACCTACAACTATTCCGTCTACGTCGATTCGGATGCGCGGCCGAGCACGGGCTGCAACGAAGGCCCGGTTGCCGGTTCCGAGGTCCGACTCCAGGTCACCGCCAGCAGCGGGCTCGCACCGCAGGTGCTGCAGGTCACGCGTGCACGTTGCGCGGGCGGCGCGTTTGTCGCCGACGGCGTCATCGGCGGCAACTATCCCGTCGGCACGGACAACGGCACCGCGGGTGGCGATGTCATCGAACTTTCCGACAGCCTTGGCCAATTCCTGATCGGCGGCGGTTCGCCGTCCCTGCATTTTTCGGTGGTGGCGAACAGCGCGACCGGTGAGGACAGCCTGCTGAGCACCGATGGTTCGGTCGGTGGCCCGCCGATTACCCTTGGCTTGCCCGCCATACCGATTCCCGTGCTCGGCATTCCGGCCCTGATCCTGATGGCCATCCTGATCGCGATAGTCGGCGCGCGCGTGGCGCGTCGCCGCGGCCTGTGGCGCGTGGTGGCGCTGGTCTTCCTGACCAGCGGTATCGCGCTTGCCGCCAACTTCGTCGTCGATGGCCAGGTCGGTGACTGGAACGGGGTCTCGCCGCTCGCGACCGATCCGGCCGGCGACTCGACCAGTGGCGAGAGCGCGATCGACCTGCGTGCATTCTTTGCCGCGATCGAGAACAACCGCGTGTTCATGCGCATCGACGTGAGCAACCTGCAGAACAACGCGCCGATCGCGGTGGCTGGCAGCGCGACCCTGCTCGAAGATGAGGCCATCGCGCTGAACCTGACCGGCACCGACAACGAGAACGACACGCTCACGTTCGCGATCGTCAACCCGCCGGCCAATGGCAGCCTCGGCGCGATCGTGCCGGGCGGACCGCAATCGGCAACCGTGCAGTACACGCCGAATGCCGATGCCAATGGCAGCGACAGCTTCACTTTCACGGTCGACGACGGCCAGGCCACGTCGGCGCCGGCAACGATCTCGCTGACGATCACGCCGGTCAACGACGTGCCGGTCTTCACCGCCGGTGCAAACCAGTCCGTGCTCGAGGATGCAGGCACGCAATCCGTTGCGGCATGGGCCAGCAATCTTTCACCCGGCCCAGCCAACGAATCCGGCCAGGCACTCGATTTCATTGTCAGCAACGACAACAACGCGTTGTTCAGTGCGCAACCGGCGGTTTCGCCCACCGGCGTGTTGACCTACACGCCGGCTGCGAATGCGAACGGCACGGCGAACGTGACGGTCAGCCTGCATGACAATGGCGGTACCGCCGACGGCGGCGTCGACACGTCGGCCTCGCAGGTCTTCACGATCACGGTGGGCAGCGTCAATGACGTCCCCGCCTTCACGAAGGGGCCGGATCAGTCTGTCACTGAAGGCGCCTCCGCGCAGACCATCGATCCATGGGCCACCGGCATTTCCGCCGGCCCGCCCGACGAGGCGACACAGACTCTCAGCTTCACGGTCAGCAACAACAACAACGCCTTGTTCAGCGCGCAGCCGGCGGTATCGCCGACTGGCGTGCTGACCTACACGGCGGCTGCGACAGCGAATGGCAGCGCCATCGTCACGCTGAGCCTCAGCGACAATGGTGGTACGGCCAACGGTGGCATCGATACCTCGGCGGCGCAGACGTTCACGATCACGGTCACCGGCATCAACGATGCGCCGAGCTTCACGGCGGGCCCGAACCAGACCGTGCTCGAAGACGCTGGTGCACAGACGGTCAATCCGTGGGCGACCGCGATCTCGGCCGGTCCTCCGAACGAATCGAGCCAGGTCGTCAGTTTCAACATCACCGGCAATACCAATGCGGCCTTGTTCAGTGCTCCGCCGGCGGTGTCCTCGAGTGGCGTCCTGACCTACACGCCTGCCGCAAATGCGAACGGCACGGCGACGATCACGCTGGTTGCGGTCGACGATGGCGGCACCGCGAACGGCGGCGTCGACACCTCGCCTGCGCAATCCTTCGATATCACGGTGACCTCGGTCAACGACGCACCAGGCTTCACCAAAGGCCCGGACCAGAACGTGGCCGAGGATGCCGGCGCGCAGAACGTCGCGGTCTGGGCAACCGCGATCTCGGCGGGACCTGCCGACGAATCGGCGCAGACCCTGACGTTCAACGTCACCGGCAACACGAATGCCGCCTTGTTCAGTGTCGCCCCGGCGATCTCGTCAAGCGGTGCGCTGAGTTACACGCCCGCGGCGAACGCCAACGGCAGTGCCACGATCACGCTGACCCTGTCGGACAACGGTGGCACCGCGAACAGTGGCGTCGATACGAGCGCGGCGCAGACTTTCGTCATCAATGTCGCCGCCGTCAATGACGCGCCGAGCTTCATCAAGGGCGCCGACCAGACCGTGCCCGAGGATGCCGGCGCGCAGACCGTCAATCCGTGGGCGACTGCGATTTCGGCGGGCCCTGCCAACGAGTCGGCACAGACCCTGACGTTCAACGTCACCGGCAACACCAACGCCGCCTTGTTCAGCGCCGCTCCGGCAATCTCGTCAAGTGGCGTGCTGACCTATACGCCAGCTGCCAACGCAAGCGGCACGGCGACCATCAGCCTGACCCTGAGCGACAACGGCGGCACCGCGGGTGGCGGCATCGACACCTCGCCCGCGCAGACGTTCGTGATCACGGTCAGCGCAGTCAACGACGCGCCGGCGCTCGACCTCAATGGCCCGGCAGCCGGCACCGACTTCGCCGCGACCTACACGGAAGGCGATCCGGCCCTCGCGATCGTCAACCCGACGGGCCTCACGATCAGCGATGTCGACAACGCCAACCTGGCCAGTGCGACGGTGACGATCAGCAACCCGCTCGATGGCGCGCTCGAGACCCTGGCCGCGACCACCGGTGGCACCGCGATCACCGCTGCGTATGCCGGCGGAATACTCAGCCTGACTGGCAGCGACACGCTCGCCAATTACCAGGCCGTGCTGCGCAGCGTCACCTACCTCAATACCTCGACTGCACCGAACGAGACCGCGCGCGTAATCAACTTCGTCGCCAATGACGGAGCGGTCAACAGCAACATCGCGATTTCCACCGTCAGCGTGGTCGGCGTCAACACGATTCCAAGCTTCACCGCCGGCCCGGCGGTCAGCGTGGACGAGGATGCCGGTGCGCAGACCATCGCCGCCTGGGCGACCGCGATCAACGACAACGACGGTGGTGCGCAGACACTCAATTTCACGGTGACGCCAACTGGTGGCAGCCTCGGCTTCAGCGCCGCTCCGGCGATTTCGCCGACCGGCACGCTGACCTTCACGACGGCGGCAAACGCCTCCGGCAGCGCGACCTTCAATGTCGTTCTGACCGACAACGGCAGCAACAACAACACGAGCGCCGCGCAGACACTAACGATCACCGCGAATTCGGTCAACGATGCGCCGAGCTTCGTCAAGGGTGCCGACCAGACCGTGTTCGAAGACGCCGCGGCGCAATCGGTCATCGGCTGGGCCACCGCGATCTCGTCCGGGCCGGCCGATGAGTCGGGACAATCACTGACTTTCAACATCACCGGGAATACCAACCCGGCGTTGTTCGCCGCCACGCCGACCGTATCGGCAACAGGCACCCTGTCCTATACCCTCGCGGCGAACGCGGACGGCACGGCGACGATCTCGCTGACCCTGTCTGACAATGGCGGCACGGCGAACGGCGGCATCGACACATCGCCGGTGCAGACCTTCGTCATCAACGTCACCGCGATCAACGACATTCCGGGCTTCGTCAAGGGTGCCGATCAGGCCGTGCTCGACAATGCCGGCGCGGTCACGGTCAACCCCTGGGCCACTGCGATCTCGACCGGCCCCGCGAATGAAAGCGGGCAGAGCATCAGCTTCGTGATCGACAGCAATTCGGCACCGACCGCGTTCGCGGCGGGCCCGAGCGTGTCGGCGACCGGCGTGCTGACCTATACGCCGGCGATCGTTCCTGCCGGGACGACGACGGCAACGATCGTGCTGCATGCACTGGACGATGGCGGCACCGCCAATGGCGGCGTCAACGTCTCGGCCACGCAGTCGTTCGTGATCGCGATCACGCATGCCAACGTGCCGCCCGTCCTGACCAACAATCCGATCAGCTACTCGACCGCCGGCAACACGCAGTTGCAGGTCGCCGGAGCAACGATCCCCGGTCTCGTCTCGATCAGCGATGCACAGAGCGCGCTGGCCAAATCGATCCCGACCGATACGGATGGACCGTCCGCACCCAGTGTGGTGCCGGCATCCGGCACCAGCGCCAACGGCGGTGATTTCTCGATCGACGCGGGTGGCGCGTTCACCTACGTGCCGGCGCCGAATTTTGTCGGCACCGACAGCTTCACGTACACGGTCACCGACGGCAACACGCCGACACCCGGAACCGTCGTCGGCACGATCAACATCGCGGTCGGCCCGCGGGTCTGGTACATCGACAACGAGACCAGCGTGAACAATCCCGCGGCCGGCAGTGACGGGCGCTCGAACAACGCATTCGAGACGCTGGCTGCAGCGCAGGCCGCATCGGGCAATGGCGACATCCTGTTCGTCTTCAATGGCCTGAGCGCGACCACGCCGCTCAGCGGCGGCATCGTGCTCAAGGACGGTCAGCGTCTCTGGGGCGAGGGCTTCGGCCTGAACGTCGCTCCGTTTGGCGCCCTGGTCGCTGCCGGCACCCAGCCGCGCATCAATGCCGGCGGCACCGACGCAGTCTCGGTGCCGGCCACAGCGGGCAACCGGACCGGCGTCGAAATCCGCGGCCTCGATCTGCAGGGCAACAATGCCGTCGATGTGACCGCGACCGGGGCCAACAATGTCGGCGTGACGATCGCAGGCAACACCGTGCGCGGTTCGACCGCCGAGGGCTTCGATGTCAATTTCGGCTCGAGCGGGACGCAGCAGGTCGCGATCCAGAACAACGCGATCACGGCGGGAGGCACGGGCATCGACGTCACACGCACGGTCGGAACCGCAACGATCACCGCGTTCGACAACAACACGATCGCGGGCAATACCGTCGGCACGGGCATTCTCGTCAATGGCGCGACCTTCGATGCCACGCCGGGCAATCCGATCAATCAGGTCAATGGCGGCACCACCGCGGTTGGCGTATCCGGCAACGGAACCGGGGCTGGCGGCGTGATCCTGTCAAACGTGACCGGCGATCTCGCATTCACCGATCTCGACATCTTCAACGATGGCGGTACCGGGCTTGGCGCCAGTTCGACCGGCGCGCTCAACGCTGCTGCCGGGACCGGATTCCGCATCGCTGTCGGCGCTGGCGTCGGCTCCATTTCTTCGAGTGGCGGACCGGCGGTCGACATCGGCAATGCATCGATCACGCTACCGTTCAACAACGTGCAGAGCGTCAATTCCACGACAACGGGAATCTCGCTGGTCAACGCGTTCGGCGGCGCGGGCAACACCGCATTCTCGGCGACGAGCGGGCAGATCATCGATCCCGCGGGCGCATCCGGAACCGCCTTCCGCGTCGATGGCGGCAACGGCAACGTCAGCTTCCCTGGCGCGATCAATTCGACCAGCGGCAATGCCGTCAACGTCGCCAACCGCGGCAGCGATACGGTGACGCTCAGCGGAGCGATCGCAGAAACCGGCAGTGGCATCCTGTTGACCACCAACACCGGCGCCACGATCAACTTCAGTGGCGCGTTGACCCTCAGTACCGGAGCCAATTCGGCCTTTTCCGCCACCGGCGGCGGCACGATCACGGCGACCAATACGACAAGCACCGCGACAACGACTACTGCCACGGCGATCAATGTCACAGGTACCACGATCGGTGCGGGCGGCCTCAACTTCCGCAGCATCAGCGCCGGCACGCCAGCGACCGGTCCGGCCAACGGCATCGTGCTCAGCGGCACGGGCGGTAGTGGAGGATTGACGGTCAGCGGCACGGGCTCGGCCGGCAGCGGTGGAACGATCCAGCGCACCAGCAACCGTGGCGCGTCCTTCGTCAATGCCTCCAACATCAGTCTCGCGCAGATGAACTTCACCAATACGGCAACATCCGCCGGTGCGCCTTGCGGAAGCGCCGCCGTGGCCGGGGCAAATACCGGCTGCAGCGCCGCGATCCATCTCGACACGGTTTCGACGGTGAGCCTGAACGGCCTGAACCTGACCAGCAGCGGCCAGCAAGGCATCAACGGCATCAACGTCACCGGCTTCACCCTGAGCAACAGCGTGCTGTCAGGCCTCGGCAACGGGCCGGACGAGGACGGCCTGCATTTCACCAACCTGTTCGGAACGAATGCGATCACCGCCACCTCGATCACGGGCAGCGGCGACGACAACGTGAACATCCAGAACTTGAGCGGGCCAGCCTCGACGATCACGTTCACCGGCGGCAGTTTCAATGCCGGCACGCTGGGCAGCGGACTACTGTTCGGCAGCCGCGGAGCGGCAAACATGACGGTCAACATCACCGGTGTCACGGTCGACAACAATTTCAGCGGCGGCGTGGTGGCGGATGGCTTTGACAACGCGACCCTGGTCCTGCGCCTGCTGAGTTCGACGCTCTCGAACAACAATGACGGCGTGCAGGTCAGTGCCAACAACGGCGTGTCGACCTTCGACATCAACGGCAACAGCTTCGTCGGCAATGATTTCCTCGCCGTGACCCTGCTCAAGGCAGCGTTCTCGACTACCGGAACATTGGAAGGTGCCGTGCGCAACAACTCGCCGATCAACATCGCGAACGGACGAACCACGGACGCGATTTCCGTGTTCCAGGCCGGTGCCGGTGCACTGCGCGCCGCGATCACCGACAACAACATCGTCTACGCGGGAACCCAGCGCGCGATCCTCGTGCAGGCCGGCCAGGACGGAAACGGCACGATCGACACGACGATCACCGGCAACACGATCGACGTACAGCTTGACAGCTTCAACAATGCGATCGCCGGCATCCTCGCCCAGTCCGCGATCACCGGGCCCGGCAACACGTCGGCCCTGTGCTTCGATCTTGGCGGTGGCGGAGCCTTGTCCAACACGTTCACCCATTCACTCGGTGGGGTGATGGCAGGTGGCGACGTCCGCGTACGGCAACGCAACGATGGCACCGTGCGCCTGCCGGGCTATGCGGGCGGAGCGACCAACACCGGCGCGGTGATCGCCTACCTGAGCAGTCGAAACACACTGGTCAGCACGCCGACGGCGACCTTCGATTCCATGGGTTTCGCCGGCGGCGCCGCCTGCGCCGCACCGATCATTCCCTAATCAGAATCCGACGCAGGAGCAGCCACGTGGCCGAACCCTTCCTCAGTGAAATCCGCTTGATGAGCTTCGGATTCCCGCCTCGCGGCTGGGCCCTTTGCGACGGCCAGTTGCTGCCGATCAACCAGAACCAGGGACTGTTCTCGCTTCTCGGGACAACCTTTGGCGGCGACGGACGCGTGAATTTCGGACTGCCGGACCTGCGTGGCAGGACTCCGATCCATGTCGGCGCCGGCCACACGCTCGGCGAGCGTGGCGGTGAGCAGGGCCACACCGTGACGCTTGGCGAGATGCCGACCCATACGCACCAGGTCATGGCCAGCACAGATCCGGGAAATTCGCAGTCCGCGGCAGGCAATGTACTCGGCGCCATACCGGGTCGGGCCTATGCCGATCCGACCAATGTGACCACCCTGCACCCCCAATCGGTACCGAATGTCGGCGGAACCCAGGCTCATCTCAACATGCAGCCGTTCCTCACGCTGAATTTCTCGATCGCCCTGCAGGGCATTTTCCCCAGCCCAACTTGAGGAACCTCCAATGGCACAGCCTTACGTCGGGGAAATACGCATGTTCGCGGGCAACTTCGCTCCCGCGGGATGGATGTTTTGTGAGGGGCAGCTCCTGCCTATCTCCGAAAACGAAACCCTGTTCAACCTGATCGGCACCACGTATGGCGGCGACGGGCAATCGACCTTTGCCTTGCCGGATCTGCGCGGCCGCGTGCCGATCCACCAAGGCAACGGATTCACACTGGCCGAAACCGGTGGCGCTGAAGAGATCACGCTGACGACCGCGCAGATACCGACGCACAGCCACCCGCTGCTGGCCTCGATCAACGTTTCGCAGGACACCAGTCCGCAGAACAAGGTGCTTGGCCAATCCGGCAGTGCCCTGCTGTATATCCAGGACGCACCCGACACCAATCTCAACTTCCTGTCGGTTTCCAATATCGGTGGCAGCCAGCCGCACACGAACATGCAGCCCTACCTGTGCGTCGATTTCATCATTTCCCTGTTCGGCATCTTTCCTTCGCCCACATGATGCCAAGCGTGTCCAAACCATCCATCGATCGCGCCGCGCAGACAGTGTTTCGTCGCGCTGCGGCACGAGCCTTCCAGGAGCATCGTCATGGCTGATCCGTTTGTCGCGGAAATCCGAGTCTTTCCGTTCAACTTCGCGCCGAGGGGCTGGGCATGGTGCGACGGACAATTGCTGCCCTTGTCGCAGAACACGGCGCTGTTTTCGCTGCTCGGCACGACCTACGGCGGCAATGGCAAATCGAACTTCTCGCTGCCTGACCTGCAAGGGCGCGCCGTGATGCATCCGGGACAGGGTCCCGGGCTTTCGCTGCACGATCTCGGCGAGCAATCGGGAGTGGAGACGGTGACCTTGCTCGAATCGGAAATCCCGAACCACACGCACACCTTGCGCGCACATGATCTCGATCTCGGCGAACTCAACGCACCATCACCCAACCGGTCAATTGCCAACTCGGCAAATGCCACCGCGTTCACGAGCGCCCTCAACCTGGTTGCGATGAATGCGTCCAGCCTCGCGCCGGCCGGCGGTGATCAGCCGCACAACAACATGCAGCCCTACCTGACCTTCTATTTCAATATCGCCCTTCAGGGCGTGTACCCCCCGCGTACCTGAGCCCAATGGTGACCTCGATGCAACGTCGCGACTTTGTCAGAACCGCCCTGTTCGGTACCGGCGCGGTGTGTTCGCTGGCCCTGCCGAGCGCCTACGCAGCGCTCCAGAACGACTCGCGCAGCACGCTGCGTATCGCGTTGGCCCGACTCGAAACGCGGGATGGCGTGTCGCGCTGGCGCGCTCTGGAACATTGCAGCAGTGGCGCCTGTGGGGCAGCCCAGCCAATGAGGATTGCCGTCGACGCGTTGGCGTTTCCGACGGAATTCGGCGGGCTCGCCATCGATGCCATGTTCGACACGCACGCGGGTCTGCGTGCGTTTCGCATCGCCAGCCATCAACCCGCTTCGCTTTCGCCGACGAGCAAGCCGTTTTCGTTCGAGGCGGACTCCGCTGGATTGGCCGGCTTTCGTGTCGAGCACGCGGGACCGGAAGGGGGACCGATGACCGCTTCCGGAGTGCCTCTGCTCGGTCCGTCACGCCCGCTGCTCGATGCCGGGCGCTATCTGCTCGTGGTCGCGAGCGACCTGCGCGCACCGGATTTCGAGGCGCTCGCCGTCCCGCAACACGTCGGCTATCCGCTCATCGACGCGGACGGTGGCAATACCCGTTTCGGCTGGTTGACCTTCTCGGTGCATCCGCTGATCCGCGGATGACACCATCGTCCATTGTGCGATTGCTCGCGCAAGCGCTGCAGGATGGCGCCGGTGGTTATGCCTTGCGCGCCGAAACCGGCGCTGATTTCGCCTTCGTCTGCGCGCTCTACGCCGAAGTCCGCCACGACGAGCTCGCCCCCGTGCCATGGCCGGGCCAGGCCAAGCGCGATTTCCTCGATGCGCAATGCCGACTGCAGCGCGACCATTATGCGAAACACTACGTCGGTGCCGAGTTTCTGATCATCGAACGCGACGCCCGGTCGATCGGCCGCCTGTATGTGCATGCGACGGGCAAGGAAATCCGCCTGATGGATATCGCCCTGTGCAGCACCGAGCGCAATCGCGGCCTTGGCAGCCGACTCGTGCATGCGCTCCGCGATGAAGCCGCCAGACGCGGCGTGGATCTGACCCTGCACGTCGAGCCGACCAATCCGGCCCAGCACCTGTACCAGCGACTCGGCTTCCGCCTCATCGAGAATCGTGGCGTCTACGATTTCCTCGGCTGGTCAGCGCAGGCCGCTGATCAGTTGAACACCGCCTCGAACTGAGGGTACCCACCTTCCGGTGCGATCGGCACGAGGAAGATCTCGAGCATGCCGAGATCCGCATGGCGCAGGCGATAGGTGCCTTGCGCGCCGCTCGCGCTTTTCGGCGCGGTGAAGACCAGCGAAAACGGTTCGCCACGCGGCGATGGTGAATTGATGCGCGCCACGCTCCTGAGAACCAGGGAAATCGGGGAGTCGACCACGGCGAATTCCTCGCCGACCAGGCCATCGAACGACGCAGGCTTCACATGTGCGAGATCCAACATCGGCAAACGCTCCAGATTCGGCGGCGTACATCGTAGCGGTCCGTAGTCGATCCCGATAGCGTGCGCGCGAACAGATCAGGTTTCCTTGAACGGTCGTCGCTGGGGTGCTTCGCCGGGTTGCACGCGCGTGAACACCTCGCGCACGAGCGCATTGACCACCGGAATCCGGTGACGCAACCACACATGGCTGGATTGCGCGATGGCACCAAGCGACGCCTTGGGTTCCATCGCGGTGCGCCCGAAACTCAGTTCGACGCATTCCAGTTCGATCGCATCGTCGATCAGGCACTGCAACAGGCGCAGGTACAACGGCACCCTGGCGTTCACCTCATAGTCGATGCCGACATAGTAGCCAAGCGCACGATCACCGTCCTTGATCGTGGTCATGAAGGCCACGATCGCGTTGTCATCGCGAATCAAGGTGCAGCGGAAACGCGCCGAACCGGCCAGGCTTGCGAGGGCGCCGAAGTAGCCGGGCGGCAAGGCCGACAGTCGCGTCGACGCGCGCTGCTCGACCTCGCGGTAGAGCGCGTTCAACTCGGCATCGTGCCGGGTGGCGTCGGCGTTGCGTTCGACGCGATAACCGGCCTCGGCGACCTGCTTGATGATCTTGCGGGCCTTGCCGCGATAGCTCGTGTTGAGATCAGCCAGATAGTCGTCGAAACACTTCCATCCCGGTCGGATCGGCATCGCCATTTCGGGTTCGGTCTGCAGTGGCCGATAGCTGAACTGGCGCAGCGGTCGAGCTTGCTCCGAACGCACCTGATCGAGATCCTTGATCAGCACGTAGTCGATCTTGCCGCAAAGACGATCCGCACGGCGAATGCGGAACAGCGCTTCGGCAACCGCGTGCCAGAGCATGTCGGCATCAACGTCGGCGGCGAATGCAAGCCCGTGGAAGCCGCTCGAAACGAGATTTCCGCAAACGAGCAAGCGCGCCTTGAAGGATTGCAGCGCCTTCTTGCGCACGCGCGAGTCCGGCAGGCTCTGCAACTGGTTGCCCGACACCTCGAGTACTTGTGCGGCGAGCGCGACGATGGGTTCGCCGTCACGGTAGACCAGTGCATAGCGCGGATGCATGCCGTCCGGCGAATAGGTTTCCAGCAAGGCGCGATAGGCCCGCGACATGAAGAACGAGGCATTCGCGGCCAGCGCATCCCAATGCACGGGATTGAGGAAATCGATGCGATCGGCAAGTACCGCCTGAAGACCGCTCGCCGTGGCGCGCCGGGAATGTCGCTCGAGTGCTTTCCTGATGCCGCCGATGGTCCTGCCCGCGGGATTCTCCAACATGGTCGTCCTGTCCTGTGTGGTATTTCCTGGATACCTTGGCAAGGTCACCCGGCCGCGTGCCGAGCGCGGGTCATCGCGGCGCAGGACGCCTCGTTCGCGAAAAGACGAGGGCGATGATCAGGCCGACGCCCATGTGCACGATGATGTCACTGACCGTGATCCAGCCATTGAGCCGGGGGAAGACGTCGGGAAAGCGCAACGGCAGGACGATGCCGTACATGACGGCGTAAAGCGCGAGCCCGTAGACAGGCCCGCTCAGCCAGGGCTTGCGGATCAACGCCGGAACGCGCATCGCGACAACGCCGAACGTCGCGACCATCGCGGTCATGATGCCGTAATGGGTCACCAGTCCGAGCAAGGCCGAACCTGCTCCGCCCTGGTAGGCATCGGCACCTTGCCATCCGCTGGCGACGCTCTGCAGTACGGCCGTCGGTGTGCGCCCGCGGAAATAGCTGACAACACAGGCATAGGTGATGTCGAGCGTGCCGCCGGCAAGCGTCGCCAGCAACAGTCTGTCCAGGAAGCCGCGTTGTTTTCCACCGTTCGCGGAAGATTGATCGTCGATCATCTCGCAGGCCTCGCTCGATTGGGGATAACGATACCCGTTCGGGCAGTCGCGTGCTCGGTCGGCAGCGCGGGTGAGGCAAACACGACCGTTTTTCCGCTGGATTTCGGATCGGCTATGCTGCGGCCGACCCTCGATGAAATACAGGCATGCCCGTTCCGCCCAATCACGTGATGAAACACGGTCCACCGGTCGCGAAGCGCACGAGCGCACAGCAGTCGCTCCCGCGTCGTGCGTACGGACTTCGCGTCCTCGGCATGGGTCTCGCCGCCCTGCCGCTCATTGCCGTCATGCATGAGTTGCAATCGTCGTGGATCGCCTGGTCGTGGATGGTGCTGAGCTGCCTGCTGTGGCCACATCTCGCCCATGTGCTCGCGCGCAACAGTCGCGATCCATTCGCCGCGGAGCTGCGCAACTTCGTCATCGACTCGGCAATCGCCGGCGCCTGGGTGCCGATACTGCATTTCAATTTGTTGCCCTCCGCCGTCCTGCTGAGCGTCGTGACTGCGGACAAGATCAATACCGGCGTGCGCAATCTCTGGTTGTATTCGCTGCCGGGAATGGCGCTGGCCCTGTTCGCTGCGGCGTGGCTGAACGGATTCGCATTCCATC
>JAKQJM010000067.1 GCA_029561145.1 Pseudomonadota bacterium | reverse complement strand
GCGAGCACGCGGATGATTGCCACCGAGAGCGGCGTCAATCTGCAGGCGATCACCTATCATTTCGGCAGCAAGGCCGAACTCTATCGCGGCGTGGTCCAGCACATCGCAGACGCCATGAGCGCCATTGTCGGTCCTGCCGCCGGCGCGATCGAGGAACGCTTGAGCGCTGGCGCCGTCCCTCCCGATGACGCGCGCGAATTGGTGCATCTGGCGCTCGCCAATATCGCGCGCGCGTTGCTTCTGGAGGCCTCCGACGATTGGGCGCGCATCATCCTCCGCGAACAGATGCAGCCAGGTCCGGAGTTCGAGATCCTGTTCTCCAGTAGTATGGGGCGTATGCTGACCATGCTGGTAAGGCTGACCGCAATCGCGCTCGATCGTGATCCTGCGGACACCGAAACGCGCGCGCGCGCTCTGGCCATGCTGGGGCAAGTGCTTGTCTTTCGCATGGCGCGAGCCGCTGCCCTGCGGGTCCTCGGTTGGAACAAGATAGGTAAGGACGAGTTCCACGTTCTCGAACGCGCCATTCGCGCAAATGTCGATGCGATTCTAGCCCAAAAAGACGCTGAAAGATCAGCGTCATGACACGCAAACGCCTGATCGTGCTTGCGGCGGCGGGAGCACTCGGCCTGGCCCTCGCCTTTGCACTCTGGAACTTCGCGATTGCGCCTATGTTTCGCGGCCAAGCCGAACAGTACTTGGTTCTCCAAGGCAATATCGACATTCGACAGGTGCAGCTTGGATTTCGTGTCAACGGACGCATAGCAGAAATGTTTGTCGAGGAAGGTGACAGGGTCGAAGCGGGCACGGCTTTGGCGCATCTCGATCCTGAGTCGCTTGAGAACGAGCGCGCCGTGGCGGCGGCGGATTTGGCGACGCGGCAGGCAGACTTGCGCCGATTGGAGGCTGGCATGCGTCCAGCCGAGATTCGCAGCGCCGAGGCACGCGTGATCGAGGCGCGCGCCTCGCAGCGCAGCGCCGAAGAAACCGCGCGCCGGCAGGAGACTTTGTTCGCCAACGGGGCTGTGTCTCAACAATCCGCCACCGAATCGCGGGCACGGGCCGAGGAAACCAGAGCACGCCTGCATGTTGCTGAAGCAGCGCTGAATCTGGCACGAGAAGGCTTTCGAGCCGAGGATGTCGATGCAGGTCGCGCTGCGCTAGCGGCAGCCGAAGCGCGTCTACGGACCGCGGAAACGAGGCTCGCCGATGCGACATTGAAGGCGCCTTCGGCCGGTGTCGTGCTCGCCCGCGTCCGTGAACCGGGCGCAATCGTGCAGCCGGGAGAAACCACGCTTACGCTGGCGCTAGATCGCCCGCTTTGGGTGCGCGCATATGTACAGGGCGAGGATTTGGCGCGCGTCGCCCCTGGCGCCGAGGCCGAGGTCTGGACCGATGCCGCGCCCGACCGGCGCTATCGCGCACAAGTCGGCTTCGTTTCGCCGACCGCGGAATTTACGCCGCGAACAGTCCAGACTGAAAACCTGCGCAGCGGCCTCGTCTATCAGGTCCGCATCATCGTCGCCGAACCCGACGCACTCCTGCGCCAAGGTATGCCGGCGAGCGTGGGCATTCGCGGATTAAACCTGGAGTCCGCGCCGGATGACGATCGGGAGCGCCCGTGACAGCACCGTTGGCGATAATCCAAGGCGCCAGCAAGTCGTTTGCCGGAATGGACCGCCCTGCGCTCGACGCCATAACTGCCTCAATCACAGCTGGCCGACTCACGGGCATTGTTGGTCCTGACGCTGCCGGCAAGACAACCTTGATCCGCCTGATGACGGGCCTCGTTCTGCCCGACCACGGCGATGTGAGCATTCTAGGCGCCAACACGCGAAGCAACCCGGGGACAGCGCAGGCCAGCATCGGCTACATGCCGCAACGCTTCGGCCTCTATGAGGATCTGAGCGTCCAGGAAAATCTCGATCTCTATGCCGATCTACAGGGCATTTCAGCAGCGGAACGTAATAGCGCCTTCGATCGCCTGCTCGACTTCACCGACCTCGGTGCGTTTCGCGCGAGGCTGGCGGGCAAACTATCTGGCGGCATGAAGCAGAAACTCGGGCTTGCCTGCGCTCTAC
>JAKQJM010000038.1 GCA_029561145.1 Pseudomonadota bacterium | reverse complement strand
CGGTGGCGCCCTACGTCGAAGGCCAGGCCATCAAGAAGGTCGTCGTCGTGCCTGGCAAGATCGTCAATATCGTTGTCTGAGATCGGCAATCCGGAATCGGGAATCGAGGCAGCTTTTCCTTCTCCCCTTGTGGGAGAAGGTGCCGACTGCACCCGACTGGATCGGGCGCGAACGGCGGAGCCGACGAGAAGGCTGAGCTCCAGGGCCGGGCGAATCAGGCGGACGAGGAGTGCTTTTGGCTGCGTTTGCCTTGATCCGCCTTGCCTTCAGTTATGCTTCGCCATCGCCTCCGCTCTACGATGCCCATGAACCTTCATCGCCTTCTCGCTACGCTGCTGCTGGCCGGTCTGCTTTCTGCCTGCGGCTTCCACCTGCGCGAGGAAGCGCGGCTTCCGGCCGGCATGCAACTGATCGCGATCGAGGGCGCGGATGCGTCGAGTCCGCTCGGGCGCGACCTGCGCAAGGCGTTGGCTCGCTCCGGTGCGCAGTTGGTCGAAGGCTCCGACGAGCCGCATGCCGTCCTGCGCATCGGCAGCAATACGATCCGCACCGACGTGCTCTCTGTCGGCGGCAATGCGCGCGCCAACGAGTTCACGATCCGCTACCACGTCGAGTTCGACGTGCTCGGCGCGGCCGGCGACTCGCTGGTGGCCAGGCAGACCATCGAGCTGAGCCGCGATTTCACCTTCGATGCAACCCAGGCCCTTGGCATCGCCGCCGAACAGGATCTGCTCACCGAAGAACTGCAGCACGCGATGGTCCAGGCGATCCTGCGCAAGCTCGAAGCGCTCGCCCGCTGAATCGCGACGTCGGGCTTCAACGCCGGTGCGGGATTCGTCTCGATCCCTGCATTGCCGAAATGAGGGCGCAGGGACCGTGCTGAGGCGAGAGTGCCAGCCGCGGGCGCGGCGCGCGGAGTCCGCTACAATCTCAGCATGCCTGCACGAATCACCGATCTGCCACGACTGCTCGCCGGCAATGAACTGAAGCCGGTCTGGCTGATCGCCGGCGCCGAGCACCTGCAAGTGCTCGAGGCCGCCGATCAGTTGCGCGCCCGCGCCCGCGGACTTGGCTACGCCGAGCGTGAAATCCACGATGTCGACCATCGTTTCGACTGGAATGAACTGGCCATGTCTGGGGCGGCACTGTCGCTGTTTGCGACGCGGCGCGTGATCGAGTTGCGCATGCCGACCGGCAAGCCCGGCAAGGAAGGATCCGCGGCAATCAGCGCCTGGTGCGCCGATCCGCCGCCCGACACCTTGCTCATGATCACGGCG
>JAKQJM010000024.1 GCA_029561145.1 Pseudomonadota bacterium | reverse complement strand
GTGGATTTCAAAGGTCGCAGGCCGGCTGGCCCGCGACAGGCTGATTGATTGATTGAATCTGGACAGGAGAGCCGTGGCATGAATCGCGAAATGTTGATGTTGGTCGAAGCCATCTCGCGCGAGAAGAACGTCGAGCGTGATGTGGTGTTTGGTGCGGTCGAGGCTGCCCTCGCACAGGCGACCAAGAAACTCTACAAGGGTGAGGTGGACATCCGCGTCGCGGTGGACCGCGACAGCGGCAACTACGAAACCTTCCGCCGTTGGCTGGTGGTGCCCGACGAAGCGGGTCTGCAGAATCCTGACGCTGAAGAGATGCTGATGGATGCTCGCGAACGGATTTCAGACGTCGAAGAGGGCGAGTACATCGAGGAACTGGTGGAGTCGGTGCCGATCGGCCGGATCGGCGCGATGGCGGCCAAACAGGTGATCCTGCAGAAGATCCGCGACGCCGAACGCGAGATGCTGCTCAACGAGTTCATGTCGCGCGGCGACAAGATCCTGGTAGGCACGGTCAAGCGCATGGACAAGGGCGACATCATTGTCGAGTCCGGTCGCGTGGAAGGGCGTCTGCGACGCAGCGACATGATTCCGAAGGAGAATCTGCGCACCGGCGACCGCGTTCGGGCCATGATCATGGAAGTGGATCTGACGCTTCGCGGTGCACCCATCATCCTGTCGCGCTCGGCCCCCGAGTTCATGATCGAGCTGTTTCGCCAGGAAGTGCCCGAAATCGAGCAGGGTCTGCTCGAGATCAAGACCTGCGCCCGCGACCCCGGCTCACGCGCCAAGATCGCCGTGCTGTCGCACGACAAGCGGGTCGACCCCATCGGCACCTGTGTCGGCGTGCGCGGCACACGCGTCAATGCCGTTACCAACGAACTGGCGGGCGAGCCTGTCGACACCGTGCTCTGGAGCGAAGACCCGGCTCAGTTCGTGATCGGTGCGTTGGCGCCGGCCAACGTGTCGTCGATCGTGGTGGACGAGGAGCGCCACGCCATGGACGTGGTGGTGGACGAGGAAAACCTCGCAATCGCCATCGGCCGCGGCGGGCAGAACGTGCGTCTCGCTTCCGAACTCACGGGATGGAAGATCAACATCATGGACGCGGCCGAATCGGCGCAGAAGCATGCCGAGGAATCGGACACGATCCGCAAGCTGTTCATGGAAAAGCTCGACGTCGATCAGGAAATCGCCGACATCCTGTATGCGGAAGGTTTCACCAGC
>JAKQJM010000021.1 GCA_029561145.1 Pseudomonadota bacterium | reverse complement strand
TCGCCGCGATTGCCGGCCTGGCCGAGGATCAGGCCGAGGCGACCGTTGCCGAGCAGGGATTGCGCGATCGAGAGCAGGCCGCGCAGGCCTTCGGGATTGTGTGCGTAGTCCATGAGGACGGTAATGCCGCCGAACTTCCATCGTTCGAGCCGGCCCGGGTTGTCGCGGCGATCACTGCCGAAACGCGCGAGGACGTCGCGGATCGTGGCGCTCGGAATGCCGAGTGCATTGGCCAGCAGGGCCGCGCCGGCGATGTTGGAAATGTTGTAGACGGCATGACCGGCCGCGCTCAGTGGCATTGACGTGACCGCGCCGAGGTCGGTGCGCTCGGCGCCGTGGCTCAACCAGAGATGACCCGTGCTGACACCGCAGGTCGCACCGCCGGTCGCGCGATGCGTGCGCAGGCGTTCGTGATCGTCATCGAGCGAAAACCAGGCGAGTGGACAGGCAAGGGCGGTCGCCTGCGCGCGCAATTGAGCGTCGTCGGCATTGAGCACGAGCACGCCGCGTTCATCGAGCGCGCGCGCAACGATCAACTTGGTCTGGGCCAGGCCAGCAAGATCGTCGATGCCGTATTCGCCGAAATGATCGTCGCTGATGTTCGTGACGATCGCCGCATCGGCGCGATCGACGGCGAGGCCGCGACGCAGCAGGCCCCCGCGAGCGGTTTCGAGCACGGCCGCTTCAGCCTCGGGTTGACGCAATACGGTGCGCGCGCCGGCCGGGCCGGAGTAATCGCCGGTCTCGAGGCGCTGGCCGTCGAAGAAGACGCCGTCGGTGCAACTGAAGGCCGTGCGCAAGCCGTGGGTCGTCAGCATGGCGGCAAGCAGGCGGACTGTTGTGGTCTTGCCGTTCGAGCCGGTGACGAGGGCGGTCGGGATGCTGTGCAAGTGCGACCACGCGACGTCGCCGTTGGTCAGGTCGTTCGTTGCATGCGCCTCTGCGTTGCTGGGAGCGGTTGGCGTGTGGGTCGATGGGGCTGGATTGGAATGGATTGACTTCGTTGGGCCCTCATCCGCCCTGCCGGGCACCTTCTCCCGGGGGGAGAAGGAAGTTTCTGTGTCGGGCATCTTCTCTTGGGGGGAGAAGGAAGCTTCTGTGTCGGGCATCTTCTCTTGGGGGGAGAAGGGGGTTTCTGTGTCGGGTACCTTCTCCCGATGCGAGAAGGGAGTATTTGTCGCCGAGTCGTTTGGATGAAGATTTGCGACGGTTGGCAATGTCGCGACGGGCCAGCTTTGGTTGCCGTTGCCGCAGCCGATCGACAAGGTATCGTCGTCGAGTAGCACGGGCAGCTTGTGGCGTGCGGCTTCGTGCAGGATTGCGACGAGACCGGGATTGCGTTCGGCCGCGGCGAGTCGGTGCAGCGTGTGCAGGGCTGAATCGGTGTCGGTGCCGTGCGGGTGGCCCGGGGCGAACAATTCGGCCTCGCCACGCGCCGCCATCCAGGCCCATTCGTTGACTTCGGTGGCAGCAAACAACTGATCGATCGGCGCGGCGAGCGCGAGCGCGGCTCCGCCGCGATGCGGACGCACACGCAACGGCGCATCGGGCCAGCCGAGTTGTTCGCGCATCGACTGCACGTTGTGTCGCCATGCGGCGAACACGCGCGCGTCATCGCCACCGACGGTCTCAAGCACCGCACCGGGCTCGGTGAAGTACAGGTTGGGTCCGGTCAGGCGGCGCGAGTTCTCGAACGACAGGGGAACGGGCGCGTTCAGTCGTCCTGCTCCCGCGACAGATGGATGCCACGCTCATCGCGCACGACGCCATCCCATTGGCTCGGCACGAAGACTTCCTCGACCTGCGCAGGTGCGTCGACTGGTTCGACGCGCGCCGCAGCGGTCGTGGTCTCGGGTGCACCCTCGGGCTTGAACTTGATCACCTGCTTCCACGAACGCACGAGCGCATCGGCGAAGATCAGCAACAGATCGCCAGCCTGGCCCATGCCGAGGCCCGCATCGATCGCCTCCTGCTCATCGGGAATCACCGAGATCGCCGATTCGGCGACACCGCGTTCGCGCAGGCGCGCGGCCTGCAATTTCGGCACTTCGTCGGAGGCGCGGCCGCGCAACGCATCATCACGCCGGCAGATGTAGTGATCGAAGCGTCCGGCCACCGCGTCGGCGATGTCGCGCAGATCCTGGTCGCGGCGGTCGCCCGGTCCGGCCAGCACGACGATGCGCCGGCCGCTGACATCGAGGCGCTCGGCGAGATCGGCCATCACGCCGACCGCATGCGCGTTGTGGCCGTAGTCGAACAGCACCTTGAACGGGTGCTCGCTGTACACGTTCATGCGGCCCGGTGCCTGGAAGAACGTGCTGTCGAACGTGCGCAGGCCCTGCCGGATCGCGTCGAGCTTGATGCCCATCGAAAACGCAATCGCCGCAGCCACCATCGCATTCTGCACATTGTGCATCGCGCGGCCTTCGAGCGTGGCGGGGATCAGGTGGGTCCACAGCAACGGGATATGGCTGCCCTTGTCGTACAACGTGATCATCTGGCCGTTGATGCCGCCTTCGAGCGCGCAGGCGCGGCCGCCTGCACGGATATGTTCGCGAACCAGCCCGTGCTGCGGATTCATCGTCACATAGCAGATGACCTTGGCATCGGTGTAGCCCGACATGCGCAACACCTGCGGATCGTCGGCATTGAGCACCGCGCATTCCTCGGCGATCTCGACGACGATGCGCTTGACCTCGGCCAGTTGTTCGAGCGTGTCGATGCCCTTCATGCCGAGATGATCGGACTGCACGTTGAGCACCGCACCGACGTCGACCTTCGACACGCCCATGCCGGCACGCAGTAAGCCGCCGCGCGCGGTTTCGAGTACGGCCAAGTCGATCTGCGGATCGGCCAGCACCATGCGCGCCGAGACCGGCCCGGTCATGTCGCCTTCGACCGTGCGCTGGCCGTCGATGTAGACGCCGTCGGTCGTGGTCAGGCCGGGCGTATAGCCGGCCATCTTGGCGATGTGCGCGAGCATGCGCGCGGTCGTGCTCTTGCCGGCGCCGTTCTCGCCCACCAGGGCATGGACCTCGCCGGCCCGCAGGTCGAAATCGACCGAGCGGAGGGCCTGCACGCCGGGAAAGGACTTGGCGATGCAGGATGCGAGGAGGAGTCTGTCAGCCGTGGGACTCATAACGATCCAGAAGAAAAGCACGAAATCCGAAATGCGAAATCCGGAACAAATCCCAAGGACCCAAATCCAAATGATCGAAACGCCGTCGCGGCTCCCGTACTCAGGCGTGTTGACGTTCGAGTTTCGGTCATTTGTGCTTGTTTTGGATCTCGGATTTCGAGATTCGGGTTTTCAGAGCAGTTCCGCCGTCACCAGATCGACCGGGGTCTCCTTGTCCGCCGGTTGGGCCCGGGTCTTGAGCATCTCCAACGCGTACTCGATGCCGTACCGCGCGAGCTGGTCGGCATGCTGATCGACGGTGCACAGGATCTTGCCTTCCTTGAGCAGTTGTCGGACCGCGGCGATGTTGTCGAACCCGATCACGTAGATCGAACCGACCTTGCCGGCCTCCTTCACCGCGGTGACCGCGCCGAGGGCCATGCTGTCGTTGGCGCACAGGATCGCCTTGAGATCGGGGTATTCGTTGACCAGGGCCGCCGCCACGGGTTGGGCCTTGTCCGTCTCCCAATAGCCCGTCTGGGAACTGACGACATTCATGCCGCTGCCGTTCATCGCGTCGTCGAAACCCATCTTCCGCTGGATGCCGTTGTAGGCGTTGGGGGCCCCTTCGATGATCGCGACCTTGTCGCCTCCCTGGAGCCGGGTGGACAGATAGACGCCCGCCAGCTTGGCACCCCTGCGATTGTCGGGACCGACGAACGGGATCTTCGCGCCCTTGTCCTTGAGCACCTCGTCATCGAACTTGTTGTCGATGTTGACCACGATG
>JAKQJM010000016.1 GCA_029561145.1 Pseudomonadota bacterium | reverse complement strand
GCACGCGCTACTGGCTGGACCTTGGCAACACCGAGGCCACCGGTCAGATCGTGCTCGGCGAACCCCGGTGCCGGGCAGCGAAGGACGAGTGGGCCCGCTTGCCCTGCGTCACCGAACTCTTCCCCCAACTGCTCGACGAAGGGATCAAGGAAGACGACACGCCGTCCTGCTCGGTCCGGATGTCTCTGGCCTCGCAGGGCCTGTTCGTCAACGACATCGTGGTCCGGTGGGCCGGGCAGTTCCTCTACGAACTGTTCTCGACCGGCCTCCTGCGACAGCATGGTGTCGTCGTGAACCTCGACGCCAAGCGCTGCGGCCCCATCGAGGTCGACCCCGCCGTCTGGAAGCGATTCGGCGTCCGGCGCCGACGACCGAGAGGACTGGCCGCGAACTGAGACTCAAGCCGAGGCAGCCACCGCGCGCGGCCGGATTTCCTCCGGGATTCCTGCTGGTGCTGGCGGACCACGACCGGCAGGATGGTCCGTGCTGCGCCGAAAGCGGCCGCGCGGCGATTGCTGGCAGGGACGAACAGGAACAGGGATGCAACTCACATCGGAACAGCAGCGCATCGTCCGTTCGAGCGCGGCGCGGCTGGCAGTCCAGGCCGGCGCCGGGGCGGCCAAGACGACGACGCTGTGCGCCTACGCGCAGGCGCGACCGCAGTCCCGGGTGCTGTACGTGGCGTTCAACAAGGCGATCCAGTTGGAAGCCGCCGTCAGGATGCCGGCGAACGTCAGCGCCCGCACGACGCACTCGCTGGCGTGGCGCAAGGCACGCGAACTCTTCGGTGACCGCGCCGGCGAGCGGGTCGGCAGCACCTACCCATCGACTGTTTCGCGCGCGTTCGGCTGCACCCCGCTGGCCGCCACGGCGGCCCTGCAGGCGATCCAGAAGTGGTGCGGTTCGCTGGAGGTGGAACTCGCTGCCGAGCACCTGCCTGCCGAAGTCGCATCGCGCCTGCCAGACCCGGCCAGCCTGGTGCCGCTGGCCCGGGCCGTCTGGAAGCGGATGGTCGACGCGAACGAGCGCGAACTCAATCTGCCCCACGACGGATACCTGAAGCTGTACCAGATGGCGAGGCCCGTGCTGAGCGGTTTCGACCTGATCGCGGTGGACGAGGCGCAGGACCTGAATCCGTGCACCTTCGATATCGTGTGTCGGCAGAGCGTGCCTGTGGTTATGGTCGGCGATGCGGCCCAGGCCATCTATTCGTTCAGGGGATCGACCAACGCACTGACCCTCTTCGAGGCCGATGAGCGACTGCCGCTGACGCGGAGTTTCCGGTTCGGGCGCGGAATCGCGCAACTGGCCAATGCGCTGCTGGGACACTTCAGGCACGGTTTCGATCAACCGCTGGTGGGCGCCGGCGCGCCGCAGCGGACACGGTTCACGGTGGACACCGGCAAAGCGTTTGCCGTCATCGCGCGCACGAATGCGGTGGTCTTCGAGGAAGCCGTCGCCTTCCTCGATCTGAACCGGCGCTTCCACTTCGTCGGCGGCACTGAAGGCTACAAGCTGGAGAAGGCGCTGGACGCGTATCGGCTGTGGGTCGGCGAGCGCGGCCTGATGCGCGATCCGTACCTGCGGAGCTTCGGTTCCTTCGACGAACTGGTCGGGCTCGCCGAGGATTCCGGAGAACCCGAA
>JAKQJM010000013.1 GCA_029561145.1 Pseudomonadota bacterium | reverse complement strand
GGCAGGCCGGCCCGATTGACGCGCATTGGACTTTGCCGGTCAGTCCACTAGAATGCGCGCCCCATGCCGGCATAGCTCAGTTGGTAGAGCAACCGCCTTGTAAGCGGTAGGTCCCCAGTTCGAATCCGGGTGCCGGCACCAGAAGCAGGTTTCAGGGGGTCCCAGCGCTTCCCGAAAACCTCCGGAAACCCAGCAAATTGCTGGGTTTTTCGTTTCAGGCGATCTCACCCGGTTTCATTGAAGCCGGAGTGAAGTGGGGGCACAATACGGCTTGATGCCCCCAGATTTCGGGTGCTCCGAGCGAGATGCCCCCAAAATGTCGATTACTTCCCTCACCGACACTGCAATCCGCAAGGCAGTCCCTCGCCTCAAGCCCTTCAAGCTGGCCGGCGGCGGTGGTTTGTATCTTGAGGTCATGCCCAATGGATCCAGATACTGGCGGTTGAAGTACCGATTTGCGGGCAAGGAAAAGCGTCTTGCTCTTGGAGTCTATCCGGAGGTGCCGCTTCGCAAGGCTGTCAGCAGGCGGGACGAAGCGCGATCCTTGCTGCAAGACGGCAAGGACCCGAGCATGGAGCGGCAGGTCGAGAAACTGCGTTCACGGGTCGCAGCGGAAAACACCTTCGAAGCAGTAGCGCGCGCTTGGCTGGAGATGCAGCGGCAGAAGCTCGCCGCATCCACCTTCGCGAAAGCGCAGTGGACGCTTGAAACCCTCGCATTCCCCTGGCTTGGCAAGTTGCCCATCCCGGTCATCGAGCCCGCCCATGTCCTTGCGGTATTGCGGCGAGTCGAATCGCGCGGCAAGCATGAGACGACTCATCGCCTCAAGCAGCGTATAGCGCAGGTCTTTCGCTTTGCCATTGCCACTGGGCTTGCACGGGTCAATCCGGTGACCGAGTTGCGCGACGCGATCGCCCCAGTCGTTTCAGTTCGAAGAGCGGCCATCACGGATCCGGGAAAGATCGGGCAACTGCTGCGAGACATCGATGCGTACGAGGGAAGCTTTGTCGTTGCGAGCGCTTTGAAGCTGTCGCCCCTGGTATTCGTTCGGCCTGGCGAGCTCCGCCGCGCAGAGTGGAGCGAGATCGACATCGAACGCGCGGAATGGCGAATTCCTGCAGCGAAGATGAAGATGCGAGACGAGCACGTCGTACCGTTGTCCAACCAGGCGATTCAGATCCTCGCCAATCTGCGCCCGCTGACTGGTGGGGGCCGATACTTGTTTCCCTCCGTTCGCACGCCACGCGAACCGATGAGCAACAACACCGTCAACGCAGCCCTGCGCCGACTGGGCTACGACAAGCTCACCATGACCGGCCACGGATTCCGCGCGCTCGCCAGCACTCGCCTGAACGAATTGGGCTGGTCACCAGACGTCATCGAACGGCAACTAGCTCATGCGGAACGGAACAAGGTGCGCGCCGCATATAACCGAGCGACATACATGAAGGACCGCCGACAGATGATGCAGGTCTGGGCAAATGAACTGGACAAGATGCGAAAAAGGGAACGTGTACGGAATTCGCAATCTGTTTCAAACCTTACTCGCGTCATTTAGCTGACTTGGTTCAAGTAGTTCACTACTGGTTCTGATTTGGTGCAAGAGCGCAGACTGTGGCCATGGGTAGCTTTCGACCCAAAGCGGACGTAGCCTTATGCAGTTGGAGCGAGCAGGGGCCAAGGTTGCCCCGATCGGATATCAGTGTGACGCAGTTCGTATTCGGGGTTCCCGCAGTCGTCACGGATGCCATCTATGAAGGCTTCCTCGGTGCAGGTGACGAATTTTCCCAGCTGCAGTGCAGCACGCCGCACAGAGTGTTGCAACAGCGAGCCTTGGTAGCTGATGCTTCGAGCCGTCACGACAAGTAATTCATAGAGCTACATGGGGGTTTCAAATGGTAAGAGCGGTTGCGGTCGCCATAGCTATCGTTGGAAGTCTTGCCTCAGCTCAGGTCGGAGCAGTTTCAGGGCTTGAAGTAACGAACGGCCATTGCGTCGAATACCCGTATTCGCAGGCTCTCTTTGGCATAGGCAAGAAGGATCCGTCGGGACGGTACACAGGCGAGCGTGCACAGCTTCGAAAGGTGCATATCGTATGCATGGGCGACGTCGTGACGGTTACGCGCCCAATTTTCACCAATGGCGGCGATTTCATTGTTCTCGCAAGCGCACTGGAGCTGGAAAAGCCCGTCGACACACGCGTCTACGTAGATCATTCCGCCGACGACGTTGCGCCTGATGCGGGACCTCCGACGGTGCTCCCGGCCATGAGAGCGTTCTATCGCGTAACAACCGACGCTCTCCGCGAAGACGGACGCTACACACCCGGCGAAGCCAGTACGTTTCCTGAGGCGCCTCACGCACATACGTCCCGTTCGGGCTCGGTAGACAGGCGTGTACACCGCTGCCTCCACGAACGCGAAGAAGACTGCTTGGACGGAGAGTACCTATCGAGGCCGCTTGCTTCGGGTGACATCACCATTGTCGTTAACGCGTTCCGATACTGCAAAGACTGCGCTCCCAATCCTCCGGGGCTTGACTTAACCACCTCTTTGAAAGCGAGCTGCCCCGGAAAAGCTTTCGTCGCGCAGCACAGTCTTCTCCAAGCTTCCTCGATGCGCCCGTCTAGGGGCGGCTATGGCGCCGCGAACTGCAGTGGCAGCAACGCGTCAAGCCAGATTTGCCGCGAGGCGGTCTACACACGACTCGTTGGCAACTTCTCCCAAGACGCGCGCGCCAGTTTATTGAGGAACTACGTCGCCGGAAACATAGAAATCGTTCTATCCGGAGTTGGCGCAGCCGTGTGGCAAAGCGATCAGATGGTCACTCAAGCAGTTGCCGCTCTTCAAGCGCGCTCAAACTCGTCTGTACTGCCAGCTAACGATGAAGCCTTTGCGTACCAAGACCAGCGCGATGGTTGCTTAAGCTCAGGTGGACCCGAATGTTGCCTGCCCGCCTTGCGACCGTTTCAGGTTGCTCCCGGCGAGGTCCGCACAGCAAGCGTATTGCTGGCCGAGCCGGGAGATGACTACGAGAATGTACCGCTCGGCTTGAGCACCATCGCTGCGGCGCTAGAGAAAATTGATGAAAGCGGGATGTCAAAAAGCTCCTTGGTATCGGCATTGGCCGACTCGGGCGTGGAGACAACGTACAGCCCGTCGGACCAGCTAACCGCCTTCCTCTGGAACGCTAGCCTAGCTGCGACGGGTCAAATGATAGAGCTTGCGCGCAAGCACTGGCCTCAAGAGCCAAGGCCGCCGGTGGTGGACGTGCGCCCAGCTGTGTTGCGAGGACGCGTCCCGAGCGACGCGCCTCCTTCGGGACTCAACGACCGCCAGCATCAAATGATTCTCTCGGCCGTCAATCGCTTTGTCCTAAAGAATCCGGAGAGCCCGATCAGAAGCTACCTAGAGAACTTGAATGGCCTAGTAGCGGTGGAGATTGCCGATCCCAAGGAAGAGTTCGATTTGGCAAGCGCGGCAGCTGCACGGGAGCAAGTGGTCGAATCTGTCAGGAAATCAGTCCTTGAGCTGCAGGCGCTAAATCAGCACAACTTCGAAGTCGCTTCCGAAGTCGAGCTAAAGTCGATGCGAGACGCCGTCAAGTCTGTTGAGGATCGACTAAGAGAAGTCGAAGCCTATGCAAATTCGGAAGGTTGGATGGATATTGCCAAGCTGGTGGGGCAAGCCGTCAAGGCGGCCGTCGGTGTCTACAAGAATCTCTTCGACCAGAACTGGGAAGAAACTGGCAGGAATGTAGCGACCTTGATCAAGTCGGTTCGAGATATTGAGGATGCGGCGCGGAAGATGGATTCTCCTGAAGCGTTGCGTGCACTCTTGTTGGCGGCCTTGGAGCAACAACGCGCACTTCAGGAACGAATCGCAGGAACACGTCGGGTGCATGTCGAAAAACAGCTTTCCACGAAAGAAGAGATTCGCGAGAGCTTGGTTCGGTACAACGGCTACACATCCCAAGCAAAGCTACTTGCAGATGAGATGTTTCGCAATGTGATGATTCGCTACGCTGGCGACAACGCCGGTGAACCGCTTACTCGACTCAAGAATAGGCTTGGAGAGCTCAATCGACTCGTTACCGTGTACCCGACGTACGTCCCTAACTTTAGCAGCGTTGATGCTATGCAGCGAAGCTGCAACTCGGCACCTAAGAGCCTGTGCGATTCTGACTGGGGCACCGCTCTGATGGACTGCGTCATGCTGCCGGTGTCGAGCACTCCTTACACCCTGATGACTGCCAGTACACACCCTCGTCTTCCATCGGTTCCCTTGTTTCGTGCTGAAGGCGATATCGAATCTGAGCGCGCTTTTCAAAGAATCCTTCGCCGCTCTCAGGTCGTTGTTCCACCCGAGATCTGCGATTCGGTAATTAAGCCAGCAAGCCTACGTGAGCTCCAGCCGGATTTCTCGCTGTCAGAACCAGGCGCGTACTCTTTCGGCAGTGGAGCGATTATTTCTGTCGGATACGACGTTTTCATTGGGTATCGACCTAGCTCGGGAGATCATCGAACAAACATCTACAAATGGTCCCGTGATCGACTAGAGAAGTATCAAGAGTTGCCGAACTGGGGCGCTCAGGCGGCCGGCTCGTACGTGATCATGCCGACGAGCGACGGGATCGCAGCATATGCGCGTCTCGAGGAAAAATGGCGAGTGCTCGGCGTGACACGAGAGCGCGACGTAGCAGTTGCAGGTGATCGCAGCAGAGTGATCACATCGCAGCGCCAGTCGGGCGGCAACCGGTACTTCTCGCTAACGGTTCCTGACCTCGGAACACGCACTGACCAGCCGATTGCAGCACTGTATTCGCTGTGTGGCAACTTCGAAAAGATTATCCTCGAAGGGCTATCCGGCGGATGTCCATTCCTTGATGGAACCGGTGCTGTCACATTGGACCTGCAAAGTGGCGAACCACACCTACTCAAGCTCGAGGACGGCTACAGTGACGATAGTTTTGGGGTGATCTATCACCAAACCGAGAACGAGATCATCGCGGCGGCGCCAGGTCGCTGGACTCTTTCGGATTCAGGGGTTGCAGCGCCATCACCCGTGATTCAACGCTTCAAACGCGTTGACGGCGAGTGGAGGCCGGCCGGCCGTGTAGCAGTTCCATCAGAGGCGCTGCCTAATGCCGTGAGCGTCGAAGGTACGTTTCTCATTACGTTCTTGCGGGCCGCTTCGAGTCGCTATCTACTGGTGGCGTGGCCGCGGTTGCCCGGCGTTCTATATGTGAAATTGAACGATGAGTTCGTGCCTTATGGTTTAATCGCCAGCCCCATCGGGCACGCGCACGCTGATGCGAATGGGGTATACATCGAAAGAGAGAATCGCGTGGACGTGTATCGGGTGCCCGAGCAGCGACAGCCGTAGTTTACGGATGTTGTCTTGGCACCGCTTGTGGCCGATACCTGTTAGCTTCGCACTTTCATCGGCTCCACTCCGCTTACGTCGACACCACCACGGGATCGCTGCGCTGCTCTGCGAGGGCGTTAGATGCTGGCGCTGGCCGGCTTTGACGCGATTCCGCTCCGTACTGATAAGCGTGCTGGCGTTGATCAGGTCCACTTCCGACCCGAAGCGGACATACAGTGGACTCTAGCCAACTTGTTCGCCCCAAACATGCGCCCACGGCCGGACTAAATGGACGTGCTAGGCTGGCGCCAATTGAAGTGGCCTCATTCATAGACGGTCCACGAACGACTTTTCCCTATCGAATTGAACAAAGCGGTATCCGCATTCGGGCGATCGGTTCGCCACAGATATTTCAGGATCTCAAACCGAAGGAGGTGAGACCGATACATGAATGCGCCAGCCAATAGGATTTTCCAGCCGGCAATTCTCGCAACCGCGTGGCGACGCGACCCGTTGAATGGGCGTTGGTTGATGGATGGAATGTAAAGCCTCATGTTCCCGGCGCCTGATGGGGCAGACGGTGCGAGATTTCATGCGCTTCGAAACGCGGAAATCAAAGGGCCCCTTCTCGCACGCGGAACCGTCCACGATGTCCAATCAACCTTAGGCACAGTCGAATCGCTGATTAAACGTCGCATTTTGCCAGTTGTCGCATGGGTAGATGGCGAGCGTTCGATGAGGTGCATAGGCACAGCTTTCATCATCAGCTGCAGCGGGTATGTTGCAACCGCTTGCCACGTATTGTTGGACCCATTCGATAGTGGCTATGGCAACGGACGTATTTCCGGTACCGGAATTCACTACGCCGACAACGTCAATATCGGCGTACTTATCGCGACGTTTGACGCAGGCTTTCGATTCTTCGGATTTGGCGCATGTACATTTTGGGGAGCATGGCGGGATAGTCCACTTTTTCACGAACAACCGCGCCTTAACATGTCCACAGACATTGCCATCTGTAAGATCGATGAGGCACCCAACAGAGTGGCGCACCAGCCGTTGAATCTTTCACCGCGCCCGTATCGTGTAGGCGACAGAGCTATGGCCATTGGATACACAGAGATGCAAGACATCCCAATAAGAACTGACTGCAATGGCAACGTTACCACAGAACCTTTTGTGAATGACCTTTATGTCTCGATAGGAAATGTTGTCGAAGTGCTGCAAGACAATCATTTGAACCTGCGAGCCCAAACACCGGGACCATGCTTTCACTTCGACGCGAACATACCGGGGCGAATGAGCGGATCTCCCATCATTGATTTGGAGCTTGGCGTCGTACGTGGAGTAGTTAGCACTGGACTGTCTGGCGCGGGGCTATTGGGCGAGCGTCATGCAACCGGAGCAATGATTGGGCCAGCCATGCACCTCCCGCTCACGGACGGACGCTCAGTTCAACAAATGATCGAAGCTGGTGTCGAAGGTATGGTGGCTATCAACGCGTAGCCTGACCTTCCCGACAAGCTCCAGATCGGGATTTCTGCTTTTGGCCGAAAGCGGGCCTTCGAGGTGCGCGCCGGCGCCGCGATAAGAGTGGCCTGGTGATCAAGCTCACCGAAACCCGCACGCAGCCCTCGCTGCGTTCCCCGGAGTCAGTTGTCGACACCGGCGTCGCTAATGCTTGCGCTCCTGATGAAGTCAACCGCCGATGCGGCAAGTCGATCGCGAAGGACCGGCTCAATGCTGGCGAGCAGTCCATTGTTGATGCTGAGAGTCATAGTTGTACTTTCGAATTCCGCTGCCATGTCACTGACTTTGAAGAACAGCACGTTCGTCTCCTTGTCCACGAAGAACAATCGGGCCGCGACATGGCGCACGCTGGTCAGAACGTTGTCCGAGGCCGCTGCCGCAAAGTGCATCTCGCGCGTCTCGAACATTCGTGTTTCCCGATCGAACAGTGTGATCCATGGCCGATCGCTGTCGGCCACCTGCAGGTTCTGCAGCAACGCGACCAGCACCGGGCCGACCCCTGCTCCACCGAGCGCCGCCGTGAGGAAGGGAATGATGGCCTTGTGCACTGCCAAGCCCTTTTTCTTGAACGTGGACTTGACGAAGGCGCCTTGCGAAGCAATGAATCCGACCCGCACTAGGTTGGACTTGTAGGCCGCGAAAAAATCGTCCTCGTCGGCCCCCGGGCCCATTTCAGCCAGTGCCGAACGGTTCGCAAAGGCGAGCGCCAGCGAAATTCCGCTGCGCATTACCTCGGTGGTGGCGGAATAGTCGATCAGCGTGTTTCCGGTGACGACACCCTGCGGCATCTTGTCAAGGTCGAGTGCGGGTTCGGTCGTGCTGCCCTCAACCCTGGCGCCGAAGCTCGCCTTCAGCCGTGCGGGTTCGATGATCCGCGCGGTTTCTACGAAACTGAGCGGACTTCCGCTTTTCATTTCGTGCACTCCTCGGGCTTATAGATGAGCATCTGGTTTCCAATCCGATGGGCTCAAGGCAAGCCGGTATGCACCAGGCCTGCATCCTCCAGGCTCCGCAGCATCACGGCCGCGCCGCACTGCTTGGACACTGCATTCGCGTCGTATTTGCGGTCGGCGATGAACTTGCCCTTTGTGTAGTGGTTGGAGAAGCTCCACAGGTAAGGCGAGTTGATCTGCCTGCTGTAGTAGCCATACCCGTTATAGCCCTCCCAACGGTGCAGGGCTCGGGGCACGCTCCAGTCCGCGAGTCCCACGAACTTCTCGTAGGTGAGCGCGTCGAGGGCGCTGCTTTCCCAGTCGTTCGGAGGGTTCCAGACAACGGGCCGGTTCTCCGGCACCTGGACCGTGCGACCCGTCAGCGGGTCGCCGTTGTGCAGGTGTGCGGAGAAGCTGAAGCTGGCCTCAAGTGCATGCACGACGCCGATGAACCACCAGGGCACGCCGGTCTTCGCCGCGACGGCTTCGTATCGAGGCCGGTACTGCACGAGCTTCTTCCGGTGCCACGCCACTTCGCCCGCGCGTTCGGGGCGGACCTGGCACGACGCATAGAGCGCGGCGTACCGAGGTGCTAGGTCGTCGAACGAAAGGTTCGCTTCGACGACGACCGCGGGGCGTCGAACCAACACTTCGGCCGTGTATCGCGACAGCAGTGCCCCGGCGGCCTCGCACTCGGCCGGGTCGGAGGCAGCGTCCTGCAGCGAGGTCAGGCGTTCCAGCAATGGTTGGCGCGAGAACGCTGTCAGGGCCTCGTCGGCAAGGCGGTCAAGCGAGGGCGCCGTCGCGTCGTCCGTCATCGATGCACCGAAGGACTCGATCGTTGGGCCAGGCGTTGTCGCGCTTCGCGCGTCGGCCAACGCTTCGATGGCGGCGATGTCGAGGTCCTGCTCGCTGATCCTGCTCGCATCCGCCTCGAAACTCACCGCATCGAACGGTTCGACCGGCAGCGCCGTCGGAACGGATGCCGGGCCGCCGGTCGCATCGAAGGCTTCGGCTACCGCGGCCGGGCCGGCCGTCCAGCGCGGGCCGAAGCGGTACACGGCGTAATACATGGTCTTCGCCCGGACCTCGTTCACGCCGCTGCAGCGCATCGCCTCGAGGAAGACGCGGTGCGTGTCCCGCCAGGGACGGGTCTGCACATCGCAGTAGTAGTCGTGCACCACAGATGCGTTGCGATACGGGCCCTCGAACGGCCCGCCGATCAGGGACCAGAACACGCGGGGAATAGAGGCGCCGTCCACGATGGTTTCAGCCGGCACCGGCCATCCGCGCCCGCCTTCCTCGACGAATCCGAAGGGCCGCTTGAGCCGCATGTTGCGGCCATCGTCGAGCCACTCGGTCAGCGGCGGGGCATTGATGAAGCTGCCGGGCCCTCCAGGCGATTCGACCATCGCAAGGGTGGAGTCCGCCGGCCATTGCAGTGCCTTGGGCCGCAGGATGCACACGAGGTCGGCGCGCCGCGCGATGGGCCGGATGCGGATCTCGGCCCCTTGCTGCCGCGCGATGGCGATGCTGGTGGTCTTGCGCCCGCCGCCACCGGCTTCGAGCATCTTCTCCTCGCCCCAGGCCAGGGCGATGTGCGCGATCGATTCATCTGACCCGAAGAAGACGAGGTCGCCCAGGTCGGACTGGCCGGCGGTGACTTCGGTGCTGCGTCCGTTGCCGAAGAATCGATACAGCCCCGCTGCGGTCTGGTCTCCGTTCGGATCCAGACCCAGCGGCTGCAGCGCCCACTGCACGAAGCCCGAGCAGTCGTAGGCTTCGGGTCCTTCGGCACCCCAGACGTAGGGCTTTCCCAGTTCCTGCTCGCACAGGGCACGCCACTGTTCTCGATTCATGGTCAGGTCTCCCTCTCCGTCTTGGATTCCGCTTTTACTTGGGGGTCCAGCGCCCGATCCCAGTCCAGGTACCGACGGCACAGGTCGAGCAGGCGCTGGACAGCGTTCGAGTCTTCGAAAGGCAGCAGCTGCGCAGGATCGCTCACGAGCTTTCGGCAGAATTCGGCGAGAACACGCGCACGATCCAGCGCCACGATCACGGCGGTGACCGTCGGCAGGAGGTTGCGTTCACTTACGCCGCGGGCGTCGCTGGAGTCGAACTCGGACAGCGTGAGCACGGCGCCCGGGGGCACGTGCAGGGTCCGCACGAACTGCATCAGTGCGCGCTCGGAAAGTTTCAGCTCCGCGGTCAGTAGGGTAGAAAGCGGCGAATGGAATTCGACCAGGGTGCCGCGCAGGATGCCGGACGCCAGCTCGGGCGGTATGCGGGGGAGATCGATGCGCACGGGAACGTCGCGGCAGGAGGAAACGAACTGCTCGACTTCCACGAGTGGCGCCACGCGTAAGCCTGCAACCTGCGCCTTCAGCTCAAGGAGGTGGCTTTCGCCACCCCCGATCTGGAACTTCTGCTGCCGGGACAGCCCGACCAGATCGTCCACCCATTCCTCGGACAGCGTGAGCATCGCGCCCAGGGACGTTGATACCCATCCATCCAAGGGTTCCCGCGCTGAAATCTGGCCGAAGACGCTGCGGACCAGGCTGAAACGGATCTCGTGCCCCACGTTGGCCCGCGGCGGCGGCCAGGATTCGGGTGCGATGAGCGACAAGCGTCCGTTCGCCGATTGTAACGCCTCCGCGGTCCCGATCAGGCCGAACAGGGCACCGTTCGACGTCGTGAATTTCAGCCCGCGGCACGCATCGCGAAGCAACTCGATGTGCGCCCGGTTCAACTCCGGCTGTCGCAGCATCTCGAGCCGGGTCAGCCAATACAACCGTTCCGCCATAACGCGCTGCAGGTTGCCGCCACGGATCCTGGCGTGCCGGCGCAACTCCTCCAAGACCTTGTCACCCTGGACGTCATCGTTCTCCCAGTCTCCCGTCTGGGCGAGCGCGCGGATGACAAAGGTGGGCGGGATGCCGTGCTCGCGCGTGGGCCGCTCGCGATAGAGCGCGAGCGCACGGGCTCCCCGACCCTGCGCGACCAGCCGGTCACCCTCGCCGGCGCGTCCGCCGATCCCTTCGAGTTGCATTCGATGCAGTTCGTCGTCGGCCCTGGGCGATGGACTGGTCGCGTGATCCACCCATCGCCCGGCAGGCGCTTCCGCCATGGCCAGCTTGTGGTGATGCTTGGCCAGCTCAGGCTCGCTGGTGGAATGCGTCTTGTGCCAAACCGAAGCAGCCGAATGCACCCGCTTGTTCACTTCGCCATGCCCCGGGTCGGCCTCGATCATCGGCAGGGCGAGGTTGCGTAATTCCGTATGCCAACGCAGGGTGCCCGGCTTGTCCTCAATCGTCAGCCAGGTCGCGCGCAACAGCCCGTCGTAGACCCGGCGCGCGAGTTTCCGGTCGGCCACCTTCACCCCGTCCACCGCGGGTATCACGATGTCGCGCAGCAGGCGCTCCGTCACCGACTCCATAGCAAGGGCGGCCACCGCATAACGGCGCGCAGGTTGCCTGGGCACATGCTGGATCACGCGCTGGGCCAGGTAGCCGCTGGCCGTCTGCCGGTCGATCCTGCCCGCGCGGTAATCCTGCTGGATCACGGAAACATCGTCCTTCGCCGCAGCATAGGCGTTGGCCGCGAGCCGAAGGACCAGCGGATTGCGCGGCAATGCCGTCGACGCCAGAGCGGCGTCGGCGGTGGGCATTCCGTAATGCTCGAGCACGTTGCGCGCGGCGCCGGGATCCAGGTCGCCGAGTTTCACTTCCTCGCTCGCCTTCAAGTTCAGGCCGAAGTGCTGGAACCGGCTCGCGAGCGCCTGCATGCTCGGCGCGCCGAGGGCGTCGCGGCCGGCCAGCACCACGCGCAGGTTGCGCTTGGGCAGGCTGTCGGCGAGCGAGGGCAGCCACTCGAGGACCGAATCGATCGCGTCGGCGCCCAGCCGGCTGACGTTTTCCACCGTGTCGAGAAACAGCGCGACTCCGCGCTGGCGAAACTCCCTCAACGAATCCAGCTGGCGCAACGCAGACATGCGCTCATACTGCTCGCTGATTCCGGCGCGTTCGGCATCGCTGCTGCTTCGGGTGGCGTACTGCGCCCGTTTGCCTTCACCCCAATTCGGACGGGCGCCGGACGGCTTGGAGGGAATGGATTCCCCCTCTGCATCAATGCGCGCCCGCATCCGATGCTCCGCCAACGATTGCAGCTGGATGATGATTTTCTGCAAGGCAGGGGCGAAGGCGGGATCCTCGACCGAGAGCGCCTGCAGGAACATCACGTCCATCTGCTCGGGGCTGAGCGGGTCGAGGTAGGCGCTGTCGAAATCGAGCCGCACGGGCAGCGAGTTACCATGCATGCGCAGCTCATGCTCCGCCGCGAGAAGCAGGGTCGACTTGCCGCTGCCGCCGATGCCGCTCACATAAAGCGTCCGCACCTCCTGCTCATCGGCAGATTCGGCGAGGAAGTCCCGGATCTGCCGCTGCTCGCTATCGCGTCCGAAGATCGGCATCCCGCCCAGGGCGTCGAACTCACGGTCGCGACCCCGGCGCCGCAGCTGTGCACTGGCTGCGGCCGCCAGGCCGTCGAGACCACGGATGGCTGAGCCCCACGCACGCATGAGGGACAGTTCGCGCAGTACGTCGTCGGGCTGGGTCTCCATACTTGGCGGCAACGCATCCGGAGGCGCACTGCCGGAGTCCGCGCCGTGCTCGATCGTGAAGCGCAGCGCGAGCCGGACCGGATCCTTCTCATCGTTGTCGTGGAGCCGCTCGCTGGCTTTCCAGAGCGACTCCAGGTCGGTCGAAGCGAACACCCGTTTGCGCGCCGTCAGCGTCATGAACCATTGGCCGACCCGCTTGCGTTCGGCCAGTTCGACTTCCTGTCCGACGATTCGCAGCGCGCTGGCGGCATCGCTTTCCGGAATGCCGACCAGCAGGTCGCGAGGCGACACCCAGCCTCGTACCGCCAGTCGATGGCGCAGGAGCGTGCTTGTCGTGGGCGCAGATGCGTCGGCTCCCGCCGCGTCCAGTGATGGAAGACTTTGCGCCAAGAGCTGGTCGAGAGTGGCGCGTAAGTCCCGCAGGGCCTCGCTGGCGACGATCCCTTGCGGCGCGGGGCGCAATTTCAGTGGGCTGGGGCCCATGCTAGCTCCCGAGGCTCTTGCGCAAGAGGATCGCCGCCATCACGGCTACGACGGTGGGCAGGTTGGGCGCCGGAAAGGCGCTCAGGATCCGGGTGCGCGAATTCATAGCCTCGTCGATCTCCGCTGGCGGCACGCTTTGCCTGCCTTTACGCAGGAGCCGACGCGAGAAGTCGCGGAACTCGTCGGCGCCGACGTGCTCGAGCCTGATTCTCACGGGGTTACCCAACTCGCGGTCCTGCATCAGGTCGGCGAGGCCGGAAGATACGAATTCGGGTGCGCCTACAACGACCAGCCGCACCCATGGATAACCCAGCAGTTCGGCCATGAACGGGAGCCATGGCGGCTCCTCGCCGGTCTGGAAGGATGCGTTGCCGTCGAAATCAATAAGCACGAAGAGCGACCGTGCCGAGACGCCCTGGCGGTCTCCGTAGCCGGCGACGATCTCGGCGGCCTTCGGTGATTCGTCGTGCATAGCGACACCGGCATCGGGGCGCAACCTGCCGGTCGCGTCCAGGCTGACGCCCCAGTTCTCGATGGCATCTCGCCAGGACCAGGCTGTCGTCTCGGTCGCCGAAACGACCACCACGTCCTTGGCGTCGTCCTGGACGCGCATGCGCAAGATCGACGCCAGGAACGACTTGCCGGTGCCCGGATTCCCGCTGACGATGCAGAGCCGATTTTTCGAGTCGCCGACCGGCGCGTTCTGGTCAACCCAGGCTTCGAAGATGTCCCTCCTGAACCATGGATGGAAGTCGTCTACGGTGCCGGGTTCGTCGGGCAGCGCGCCGATGGCGGCCTTCACCCATTCGGTCCATTGCGCCGCCAAGCCGCCGGGCGCGAACCTGAGCCCGGCCTTTGCCCAACGGCGAACGATGGCCTCGTCGTGGAATTCGAGCGCCTGAGAGCGACTGCGCTTGAGCAGAGGATCCGCTGGCCCCGAGTCCATCGCATTGCGGATCATCCAGAGGCACGTGGCTCGGTTGACGCCGGCCACGTTCTGGGTACCGTCGATGGCAAAGGTTCTGCTCGTGAGCGAGCCTTCGTGCAATGCGACGGGATCACCGTCGACGTTGATGCAGCAACTTCCGGACATTCCGGGCAGTGCGTTGGCCCGGTGGCGCAGTCGCGCGGTCTCTACGACCGCAACACTGCCGACATGCCACCTCATTGCATTTCCGCCCGAGAATCCGAGGATCACGAGCGCATCGTCCAACGCCGGTTTCGGCGGCGACTTGACATTCAACGGATCCACGTGCCGCACCTCGCGGTCGAGCCGGATCAGCGCGAAGTCAAGGCGCTTGGGCGAATCGTCCAGCGGCGTGATATGCAACAGGTTCGGTGGCCTGCCCCACGGCAACGAACTGGCGACGAGGGGGCTCGCCGCTGCCGGATAAGCGACCACCGACTGGGTGCTTCTCGCATTGCCGCGGAAAGAGAACGACAGTTTGTCCTGAAGAACCTTCTCGAAGTCATTGCCGTCGTTCTTCAGGACCACATGCGCGGCCGTCATGACCAGGTCCGGCGCGGCGAGAAACGCCGTTCCGATCACGCGGTCGCCGCGATAGACGATGGCCGTGGCGGCATCCACCGCCAGGGTTCCCTGCAGGGTTTCCCTTCCCAGCAAGCCGCCGGGTTCAACGAGGGCTTGCATGCGGCCGCCGACGTTGGCGTTCATGACCTCCTGGACGATGCTTTCTGCCGCATGGCTGTCGCTGAGGCCGAGTTCGTATTGCACCTTTGACACGCTGAGGACCAGCTCCCCAAGTACCTGCACCCGCAGCGCCTCGCGGCACGCAAGGCGCCGCAAGTCGTCCATCGACTGCGGCGTCCCCGCCGCCGTCGGTCCCGCGACCAGCATTGACCAGGTGGCCGCATCCGTTCCTGCAGACACGCGCTCGTAGATCCGGCGGAAGGATTCGATTTCGAACTTGCACCAGGCAGCGACGCGATCGGCGATCTGTTGGCTCACGATTTCGTTTCCGGTGCCGGCGTCAGGAGATTGGAGCGCCGACGGCGCAAAGCGCCGCCTTGGCCTTGTGCAACGACACGCCATAGTTCGCTTCGGTGTTCAGCCCCGCGAAGTGCAGTGCGAAGGCGGGGCTGCCTTCGTCCTTCCACCCGAAAACCGGAGAGCCGGACGCACCTCCGAACGTGGTCGCGTCGTACGACAACACATGCCCAAGCTGATCGCCCTCCACCGACCCGGTGCCATCGCAGAACTCGCCCGGAGCGAAGCGCTTCAGGCCGAAGAGGTTGTTGAACAGCGTCGTGATGACGAAATTCCAGTTGACGGTGGCGCCGGCCGGCAGGGTCTTGTCCGGATATCCCGGAAAGCCTATGGTCCCCAGCGTCGGCGCCCTTGCGCCCGAGGCATAGTTGGGATCCCCGCTCAACACGATGGCCGGCTGCGGCAGTCTGCTTTCCTGGGGATCGAAGGGCTCGATGCGCAGCACCGCGGCATCCACGCCATCGAAGCTCACGCCGAAGCCTGCGGGCAGGCGGACCTCCTTCACGAGCCAGCGGTTCTTCTTTTCGGAATCGACTTCGCCATTGAAGTCGATGACCCAGGCACTGTTGACGTCCAGCCCGGTGCCCGTGCTGGACATTGCGACGCCGGACACCTGCCGGGCATGCACGACGACGTGATAGTTGGTGAGCACGAGGCAGTCGTTCGCATCGACTAGGAACCCTGTGCCGTTGTACTTGGCCGGGCCGCCGTTCGGGAGCTGGAGCCGGCCCACGCAGCCCGCGAGCCGGCGCAATGAAGGCCGGAAGTCGGTCAACTCGTCCTTCCAGTCTCCCAGGAAAGGATGATCGGGCGCGTAGCTGCCTTCGCGCAGCAGGAAACTCGGGCGCGTCCCGTCCGCGATCACCACGGCTTCCATGGAAGCCAAGTCGTCCGGCGAGAACTCGGGGTTCGAATTGGCGACGGGTTGCAGCAGTTTCTTCAAGGCAGGCTCGCCATGTTCCAGCAATGTTTGCCATTCCTGCTTGAACTTGGCCGGATCGCCCACCTCGCTAGGTGGCAGGCGCTTGATCACGGCGTCAAGACGCTCGAGCACATCATCTGCATGGACGGGGGTCGTGGCAGCGTTCGCGGCGCCCTCGGTGCCGACGATGCCCTCGGCTCCAGTGGCGCTTCGCGCCGCCCGCCGCCTAAGGGTGTTCTCGATGCTCTTGGCACGATCCGCGGGATTCAGTGCATGCATGGTCGACTCCTCCATTCAGCGTGCGACATGCGGCGCCCTGACCAGGCGCACGGGCTTACCGATCTGCGATTCCGCATCGGTCGACCACGCAGCCGTGTACAACCGCTTCAGGTCCCGCTTGTCTGCCTCGGTGAGGCGACTTTCGAAGCCGTAGTTCATGATGGTGAATCGGGAATGCTTGCCGAAGATCTTCGACGGAAAGATCTTTTCGTCGGGGTCGGTTCGGGCGAAGTAGTGGCGCAAGCCGAAGACATGCCCCAGTTCGTGCACCATCGTCGCCACCTGCTCCAGGCGGTCGCAGTCGAAAAGGGTCGGATATATCAGTAGGCGCTGGCGATCGGACTTCGGGAAAAACGCGCTCGCCAGCGTGCACCCGCCTTCGTCGCAGTCCCTTCGCTTGAGTATCGCGATCTCGAAATCCCAGTCGCTGTTGCTCTCCATGAAGGCCACCGGTGCGACGCCCTTCCATGCATCGATGGCCTTGCGAAGCAGGCTGCGGACACGACGCTTCATGGCCTCCGCGTTCTCATGGCGCCGGAGTGACTTCTGGTCGAAGCGCCAGTGTAGTGTCGTGCCTAGTGCCCAGAGTGGAATCTCCCCTTGTTCCACATCTACGACGATCTCAGGCTGAATGGCGGGACGCGGCAATTCAACTCGAAGGTCAGGAAATCGTAGCTCGGTAACGCATCTTCGCCCGAGTCTACTGATGATCTCTTGTGGGCGCATATTGCCTCCGCAATGACCTCACTAGGTGTGCCGAACTTGGCGTAGAGCGGCGAGACGCTTGCAGGGGCCCCGCAGCATAGCCTGACGGAGTTGAAAACGTTCATCCTCGGCACTGACAAGGCGCGCCAGAGTCGGGTCTTCAGTACAGGTACGAGATCGCGGAATCCCCATGGCCCCTGGACTGCCTTCCGTTGGGTCCGTTCCGAAGAGCCCCAAGGTATCATAAATAGACCTTGTGCTGAAGGTATGCAATGTAAATTCTGCACAAGCCATCGCGAGCTCCGAGACGCACGGATCTATCTGATGGCCAGCACGACTTGGTAAAACCACGATGCCTTGGAGATGCCGGCTTTCAACTGGGCCTTCGCCCCAAACCGCCGGCGAGGTCGAGTTTGGGCGCCTCCTGAAATCAATAGAATTACTGTAAGCCGGGTCGCCGTCGAGCAGCGAAGATAATACTGAATGTCCGCTTTGGGTCGTATCGCGACCTCCAGCTCACGGTCGCTGACCGGCCAGAAGCCGCAATCGGAACCGCTCAAATGACGCAGCCCAAAACCCGCCCTGGCTGCACGGTCAGGACTATGCTGCGCGGTGCGGACAATGATGCCGCAAACTTATCGTTGGCTCATGCGCAAATCCATAGCTCACGGCTGGCACTATAAGAATATCGACCAAGCTCGGTCGGAATTTTTGATGCGTGAGGCTACAATCGATCTGCTTGTTGTTGATGTTCTTGACGGCGTGGTCATCGAGGGCATCGATCTAAAGGAACCGTGCAACGAAGCGAAACGGAAAGGTGTGGTTGCTAGCCGGATTAGCTTTGGTCTTCGTCCGGTAAGCGAGTCCGCTTCTGATGCTTTGGATCGCCTATTGAACGGTTCATATGGACTGCGTGCGCGCTACTGCCATTCGCCCGAAGATGGCAGCAATGCAAACAGTGTCGTCTGTCGCGCGTTGGCGCATGCGATTCGGACTCGAACAATTGGACTGCACTCTAGCGTTCCGGAGCAGCAACTCCTGTTGCTGTCGGATGTTCTTGGCGAATCGTTTGCGAAACCTTCGGCGAAGGTCTGGTTTGATGCCCCAACCGACAAACGCCCAACCACAGTCGATGACGGCGAAGTTTTCAGCGACATTTGGAATCAGAGCCGTTCTGATCCGAAACGAGTTGAATCGGCGCTGCCAGAACTATCGCCTCAGCAAGTGCAAATGTCGTTGTCGAAGGGGCACAGCGTACCCAGACCTCTTGCTGTTGACATAAAGGCCGCGTTTACTGAGCCAAATGGCGCTGAATACGTGACCGTCGGCAAAAGGAGCAGGTCCCTGCAGCTCCACCTGATGGGGTGGACATAACGGCTACGACGCTACGTCCGCTTTTGGCCGGAAGCGGACTATGGCGGAGAGGCAAATGGCTCCAGCTCAGGCAGAACGTCTCCGAACTCAGCGTTTAACGCTGTCACAAGGTCGACGACGGCGGCGTCGCTACTCAACTCCGCAAGCACCAGTAGTGTGAGCATTGACATGGCGTTCGAATTCTTGAGCACATCGACGAGCAATGGGATGGGATAGCCATCCTGGCCGCGTCGAAACGGGTGTATACCGCCGTGGACGTATGAATTCATGCCATCCATCAGTCTCGTTCGAGCTCTTCCGAGCATAGCCACTGCGCCCGTAGGCCCCGACCTTCCTATGCCTTCGAGCATCTGAGGGATGCCAGGCAGTCTCTTCGCTGACTGCTGACTTTCGGTCGTGAGTTCGGCGAACAACCGCTCTAGGTCGGCATCTGACGCGCAATGCCTCGCCCAAACGGCGCGTACAAGGCCCTCATACTGTGGTCGAAGCAGCGCGATGGCGGATGGAGGAAGTGCTCCAATTAGTAGGCGAAGCGCACGGCCGTGATCCAACGAGAGACGACATAAGCCAGCGGAGGCTTGATGTCTTGCCTCACCGCTCGACTCGAGAGTCTGCCAAGCATGGCGGATAAGTTCGTCCAACGAAAGCGCGCGCTCTAAGTCGTTAGCGAAGCGTTTTGCAGGACCGGAGTGAATCGCCCCGGGTTTTGTAGAGGCCGTTTGGTTTAAGTCACGCCATCTCGGCAACGGCCGGTGATGACTGCTCGGCCAGTTGCCGGTAGTAGTTTGCCTCGGCTTCAGCAGGCGGGATATAGCCGATCGGTTCGAGCAGTCGCTGGGTGTTGAACCAGGCCACCCACTCCAACGTCGCCAGTTCCACCGCGGCCCTGGTCTTCCACGGTGCGCGACGATGGATCAGTTCGGCCTTGTAGAGGCCATTGATGGTTTCGGCGAGCGCATTGTCGTAGCTGTCGCCGCGGCTGCCGACCGAGGGTTCAATACCGGCTTCGACCAGGCGTTCGCTGTAGCGGATGGACACGTATTGCGAACCCCTGTCGCTGTGATGGATCAATGCGCCGTCACGCTCGGGCTGACGCGCGTGCAGCGCCTGCTCCAGCGCATCGAGCACGAAGTCGGTGCGCATGGATTCGCTCACGCGCCAGCCCACGATGCGGCGGGCGAACACGTCGATCACGAAAGCGACATACAGCCATCCCTGCCACGTCGAGACGTAGGTGAAGTCCGACACCCACAGCTGGTTCGGGCGATCGGCGCGGAACTGGCGGTTGACCTTGTCTTGCGGGCACGGCAGCGCCTTGTCGCTGATCGTGGTGAGCACCACCTTGCCACGCCGCACGCCTTCAATACCCAGCGTGCGCATCAACCGCTCGACCGTACAACGTGCCACCGCAATGCGCTCGCGCTGCAACTGGCGCCAGACCTTGTCCGCGCCGTACACCTGCAGATTCGCTCGCCACACGCGCTGGACCTCGGGCATCAGGCAGGCATCCCGCTTCGCCCGCGCACTGCGCCGTTCCGGCTCGCGTTCACGCGACGCATGCCGGCGATAACCCGACGGGGCAATCTGCAAAACGCTGCAGATCGGCTCGACCCCGAACGTGCCACGGTGCGTGTCCACGAACTTCCTCAGGATTTGAAACGGCGGTCGAGCTCCGCCTGGGCGAAAAACGCGCTGGCCAGCTTCAGGATCTCGTTCGCCCGGCGCAGCTCCTTGTTCTCGCGCTCCAGCTCCTTGACCCGCTGCGCTTCCGCCGTCGTCACGCCCGCCCGCTGGCCGGTGTCGATCTCATGCCGCTGCACCCATGACAGCAACGTCTGAGGCACGCAGCCGATCTTGGGTGCCATCGACGTCACCGCCGCCCATAGCGTCGGATACTCGCTGCGCTGCTCCAGTACCATCCGTACCGCTCGCTCGCGCACTTCCCGGGAAAACTTCTTCGTCTTGTTCATCGCTCCATTCTCTCAAGAGTTGGAGCCTCCACGAATCCCGGGGCGATTCAGAGAGGGAGGCGTCGGCACATAACACGCCTGAATGATACGTCCACTTCTGGCGTCTGGAACGGCTTTGAGTGGACGAACCATTTTTCATTCAACTTCGTGATCGTCTTGAGTCAACCTAATCGACTCCATGAGTGCATCTAGGAAGAGGAGATGCGCCAAAGCGCGCGTCCCTTGGCCCTCGTGGGCTCGCATTGAATCCATCCGCCCTTGTGCGGATGGGCTCGATTGGGATGGAACCACCTTAGTCGAATAGAGACAATCTGGGAGCGTTCTCAGCCCGTGATACCGGGTACTGCGCCAATTGTCTTGTCGGCAGTGGAGCAGGGCACGTTCGAAGCCTATCTCCACGAGATGCTGGCGGGCGGTTTTTACTTCGGATTTAAGGAGACGGGATCATGAAGAGAAACAAATCTGTTGATTTAGATGCCCTGATGCAGCGAATTCAGGCTGAGGGGGCAAAATGTCTACTGACTCGTGCGGAAGCTGCCGCGCTGGTTGCTACCCGGACGATGGACAAACATGATTCGCCGAGGGGAGCCAAAAACCGGATCGCCATGAAGCTAAAGCGGGCTGAGGCGAAGGGAACTGATTTTGTCACTGGAGGCATCGAGACATCTGCCGACGGGGGCTACACGGCCCATGAAATTCGTCGTTGGGCCACGCGTCTTTTTGGAGAGTTGTTCAACGACTTGCCTGTTGAGGGGAGGGTTTTCAGCGTCAGCATCAATGAAAACATCCGGATGACGACTGGCACGGACCATGTACGGCTGCCAGGGTCGCTTGATGAAAGTCACCGAGACATTCTCGATCTTAGGGCCCAGCTCGCCAGAGCGCTGGAGAATTTTTGGAATATGGAGTCGGCAAGGCGGCTGAATCTCCATGCGCGATTCGGCCGGACGTGAACACAACTGCGATTTCATTTGGTAAGCGAAAATTGTGTGCAGAGAATACGTAGTCGTCCCCGCCAATCCCGGCGGATCACAGGACGGCCACGATGCAATCCAGATGTTCCAACGAAGTCCATGGTGATCTGCTGGCGGCACAATGCCGCCAGCCTGATCCGATAGAGCCATCGCCAGGCAAGTCCCCACCTTGTCTTGATCAGTCCACGACCGTGTCAGCGGTGCCCGCCACAAGCATCCTTGACGCTAGAGGCTCCAGCGACCTTCACTCGCAGGCAGCAAAATCCGGGAGATTCCATTCGGCCCCGCCCGTTCCTCAGGGTATTTGTGACGCGGCGCCCGCTTCTGCCGATCCCATTGCATCCGGCCCGGCCAACCATCGATCAAATCGCGTGGCTGCGCCGAAAGCCAAGAGGTCGCGCACCAACTCAGCAGCGGACATCACGGGTTCAGAGCGCTTCATCCGGCGTCGCGAGGTCCAGCGCCTTACCGGACTAAGTCGGAGCTCGCTTTACCGGCTGATTGCTGAGAAGGACTTCCCTCCCGCCATCCAGCTGTCTACGAATACCGTTGCTTGGCTCGAATCGGAGGTCAATGCATGGATTCTCGATCGGGTGGCAGCGAGCCGGAAACACCCGGTATCCGGCAAGCCGTCGACGGGAGCGAGGTGATCCATGGCCGCCTTCCATTTCAATCCACGCTTGATCAAGAAGCATCGCAGCTACCTCGTGCCTGAAGCAGCCTCAGCGTGTGGCGTGACGTCCCATACCGTCTATCGCTGGATCAAGTCCGGACTGACAGTTTGTGAAGACGAAGGGCTGACTCTGATTCTTGGCCGAAACTTGCAGCCCTTCCTGATTCAGATGCGCGGCCGCCGCAAGCAACGATGTGGGCCTGGACAATTGTTCTGCATGCGATGCAATTCCCCACGTGTTCCGATTGGTCGGTCTGCGACATATCGCCCCAAAGGGGCCACAACCGGAATGTTGCTAGGCAGGTGTGGCCAATGCGGAACGCCCATGTTCCAGGCCTGCAGCTTGAGGAAGCTCATTGAAGTCCGGCTCCATCTCGACGTATCAATGACGAACGCTTCGCCGGACATAGTCGATGGAAGCGAATCCCTCACAAATGATGACTTTCCGGAAGGAGCGAACTGACATGTCCAAGCAACATCATCCCGGCAACGAACGCATCAAGCGCGACTACTTTGCGTTTCTGAAAGAGGCCAAGGGTCACAGCGAATCGACGGTGGACGCCGCGGCGTCAGCGATCGCCAGCTACGAATCCTTCACCGAGTGGGCAGACTTCAGGTCGTATTCCCCGGAACTGGCGGCCCAGTTCAAGAAGTCCGTCCTTGAGCGCGCGCACCCCGTCACGGCCGAGCCGCTCAGTAGATCAACCGCCTACACGACCTTCGGATTCGTGAAGCGGTTCATCCAGTGGCTATCCATGCAGCCTGGTTACCGATCGAAGATCAAGTATTCCGACTCCGAGTACCTGAACAGCTCTTCGAGCGACGCTCGAATTGCTACGGCAAGACGAGTACTGATCGGCCCTGAAATGAGCGAGATTCTGGCAATCGTCCGTGCCATGCCAGTCGCGACCGATGTCGACAAGCGAAATCGAGCGGTAATTGCTTTTACGGCGCTCACAGGAGCCAGAGATGCGGCCATCCGCACGTTCAAGCTCAGGCACTACGACGAGGAAAGGCGCTGCATCTTTCAGGACGCCCGAGAGGTGGCCACAAAGTTGGCCAAATCGTTCACGACCTTCATATTCCCGGTCGACAAGACTCTGTATGAAATCTTCGTGGACTGGGTGAAATTCCTGAGGAACGTGCGGGACTGGGGAGACGACGACCCACTGTTTCCGGCCACCAAGTCCCATCAGGAAGCCGATTTTTGCTTCGGCACCGGCCGACTGGAGCGAAGGCACTGGGCCAATGCGAGACCGATTCGCGACATCTTTCGCAGAGCATGCAAGAAGTCCGGACTTCAGTACTTCAATCCTCACAGCTTCAGGAGCACACTCACTCGCTACGGCATGTCGATCTGTCAGACCCCCGAAGAGTTCAAGGCCTGGAGTCAGAACTTCGGCCATGAGCACGTCATGACTACGTTGAGCAGCTACGGCACTGTCAGCGAGCGTCGCCAGGGCGAAATTCTGGAGAAGCTCGGTGAGTCGAAGTCCGACCCGAAGCTCGAGGCAGCCATTCGGACACTGATCGACGCGGCACGCAGTTGACTATGCGTTGCTCACGGCAAAAGTCCGCGCGAGCGAACTGACCTGGATATCCCAGAGGGTGATGTTGTCCCTGTTTGTCGAAAGGAACCTGGGCGAAGGTCGGTTGCGAAAGGTGGGCTCGAACGTTTCGAGGGAAGTATCAACAGCCTGCTGACCATCAAAACGGGGCTTTCGTGAGATATGCTCGCAATGCAGCAGCTTGGATTCGACGATATTCAGGGATCTGGAGAAGACATGAGGAGTTCGAATTCCAATACCGTCCGTAGGCTAGCCGAACGTTCTGACGACAGCATCGGTTCACAGGGCAACAAATTGTTGAGTCGCTTGATGGCGAACGACCCAGCCGGGTGCACGTTGTTCTGGGACGACGAGGATGCCTATCTGACGTGGGTGCATGCGAATCAGGATGGCTACGTTGTCAATTGCGACAAGGCCTGCGTGATGTCGATGTATCCGATGATTCATCGTGCGATTCACAAGTCGATGTGGACACCCAAGAGGAAGAACTACACCACGGGCGATTACTTCAAAGTCTGTAGCCGAAGCGCATCGGATCTGGGGGTATGGGCCGCGAACCGAAAGATGACAATGACGCGTTGTTTGGTGGGCAAATGCAGATGAATCGCCAGGGGCTGGTTATGCGTGCGCAATCGGACGGCACGGACTGGGTCGTGCGACGTTTCGCACAGTTTGTCCACTCGGAGACTCGATGCGATGCGAGCCAGAGAGATGCACACGCATGACCGATAACCCCTTCTTCGACCGGCCAATTCTCAACTCGCCGTACGAGTACCCCGCGCGGCACTGGGAGCTCGATGGAACGGGTCAGCCGACGCAGCAGATCCTCCCCACGCGTCGTCGTGCCGAGTTCATCACGCCGATCCCGAAGCCCAGAAAGCAGACGGGTAAGGCGGTCCAGCCCTCACTGCCGTTCGATGAGGGCAAGGGCCTTTCGACCGATGCGCAACGCTATGACCACACTGCGGTCATCAATGCGGTCCGCCAGCAGGTTGATCAGTGGCGTCGAGTTGCCGATCCGAACCAGTGGCACGTCACGCCCGAGACGGCGCGGCTCCTGCAACACTGGCGCCATCACAAATTCAGCGGTGCGCGTCCGTTTTTCTGTCAACTCGAAGCTGCGGAAACCGCAATCTGGTTGACCGAGGTTGCCCCGAATGCGGGCAAGGCCGGTCAGGCCATTCTCGAGAACCTTGCGAACGCCAATAACGACGCCAACCCTGAGCTGATGCGTCTGGCGCTAAAACTCGCGACTGGCGCCGGCAAAACCACGGTCATGGCGATGCTTATTGCCTGGCAAACCGTCAACGCGGTGCGTCGATCAACCAGCAAACGATTCACGCGCGGGTTTCTGATCGTCGCACCTGGAATCACGATCCGCGATCGACTACGTGTTCTGCAGCCGAATGATCCGGACAGCTACTACAAGGATCGTGAGCTCGTTCCTTCCGACATGATGGGAGATCTCGACCGCGCCAAGATCGTGATCACCAACTATCACGCATTCAAATTGCGCGAGCGGCTGGAGCTTTCGAAAGGTGGGCGACTCCTGCTGCAAGGCCGCGGTGGTGCCGAGCTCGAAACGATCGAGACCGAGGGCCAGATGATCCAGCGTGTCATGCCCGATCTTATGGGCATGAAGAACATCCTCGTCATCAACGACGAAGCGCACCATTGCTATCGCGAGAAGCCAAGCGCCTCCGATGAGGAAAGCGAACTCAAAGGTGACGAGAAGAAGGAAGCGCAGGAAAACCGCGAGGCTGCGCGGTTGTGGATCTCGGGCCTCGAAGCGGTCAACCGCAAGCTCGGGGTCAACCGCGTTCTGGATCTGTCCGCAACGCCGTTCTTCCTCAGTGGTTCCGGATACGCGGAGGGCACATTGTTTCCATGGACGATGAGCGACTTCTCGCTGATGGACGCGATCGAGTGTGGCATCGTCAAGCTGCCGCGCGTGCCGGTTGCGGACAATATTCCCGGCAACGACATGCCGAAGTTTCGCGAGTTGTGGAAGCACATCGGCAAGAAGATGCCGAAGAAGGGCCGCGGCAAGGGTGCACAGCTCGACCCTCTCAGCATTCCGGTCGAGCTGCAGACCGCACTCGAAGCGCTCTACGGACACTACGCGCAAACATTCGACCTTTGGATGAAGGCCGGCATTCGCGTGCCGCCATGCTTCATCATTGTCTGCAACAACACCGCGACCTCGAAACTCGTCTACGACTATATTTCCGGGTTCACGCGAGAGAACGAAGACGGTACGACCATCCTCGTTAACGGTCGACTCGAATTGTTTCGCAACTACAACGAGCACGGCGATCCTATCGCGCGGCCGCGCACGCTGCTGATCGACAGCCAACAACTCGAATCAGGCGACGCGCTTGATACAGGCTTCCGCGCCATGGCAAGCGACGAGATCGAACGCTTCCGTCGAGAAATTGTTGAGCGCAGTGGCGATCCACGTTCTGCGGACACTGTGACCGATCAGGATCTTCTGCGCGAGGTGATGAATACAGTCGGTAAGCAGGGCCGACTCGGTGAGTCAATTCGATGCGTCGTATCCGTCGCGATGCTCACAGAGGGTTGGGACGCGAGCACCGTCACCCACGTGCTCGGTGTGCGCGCGTTCGGAACGCAACTGTTATGTGAGCAAGTCATCGGCCGTGCCTTACGCCGACAGTCCTATGAGCTCAATGCGGAAGGTCTGTTCGATGTCGAATACGCCGACGTGCTCGGCATTCCATTCGATTTCACGGCAAAACCCGTCGTGTCGCCGCCGCAGCCGCCACGCGATACCGTGCAGGTCAAGGCGATTCGGCCAGATCGCGATGCGCTGGAGATTCGCTTCCCGCGAGTGCTTGGCTACCGAGTTGAACTGCCTGAAGACCGCCTCACCGCGGATTTCAACGACGACTCGGTACTCACGCTCACGCCTGGACTGGTAGGCCCTTCGGTTACCAAAAACTCCGGCATTATCGGGGAAGGCGTTGACCTCAATCTCGTCCACACCGGTGACATGCGCGCCTCGACGTTATTGTTTCACCTCACGCAGCGGCTGCTCTACACAAAATGGCGCGATCCGAACGAGGAAGCGCGGCTCAACCTGTTTGGCCAGCTCAAGCGCATAACGAAACAATGGCTCGACACCTGTCTCGAATGCAAGGGAGGAACGTATCCGGCGCAGCTCATGTACCAGGAGCTGGCCGATATGGCGTGTGAGCGCATCACTGCGGCCATCACGCGTGCCGAACGTGGGCGCCGCCCGATTAAGGCGATGCTGGATCCGTATAACCCGATTGGCTCCACGACGCATGTGAGTTTCAATACATCGAAGACGGATCGCTGGGAAACCGATTCGCGCCGCTGCCAGATCAACTGGGCGATTCTCGACAGTGATTGGGAGGGTGAATTCTGTCGGGTCGCCGAAGCGCATCCCCGCGTGCGTGCCTATGTGAAGAACCACAATCTTGGCTTCGAAGTGCCGTACCGCTTCGGTTCGCAGATGCGCATCTATCGACCCGACTACATCGTGCAGGTGGACGATGGGCAGCAAGACCTTCTCAATCTCGTTGTCGAGATCAAGGGGTTCCGTGGCGAAGATGCGAAAGAGAAGAAGTCGACGATGGACACCTACTGGGTGCCGGGCGTCAACCATCTCGGCAGCCACGGCCGCTGGGCATTCGCCGAATTCACCGATGTCTGGCAGATTGAGGACGATTTCGCGAAGAAAGTCGAGGCAGAGTTTGAGCGGATGATTGGCCGGGTGCTGCCATGAAGTTCGAATCGTTCAAGGCCGGGCGCTGGCACCAGCGTTTCCAGTACAAGAGCTTCGAGCCCGTGACGGTCAACCACGATTGGACTTGGGAAGATTCCACGACCAATCTGCTCCTTGAATCGGCGAATCGTGCCCTGGGCGAACTCAATGCGTTTTCGCTGATCGTCCCGGATATAGATCTGTTCATCCAGATGCATGTCGTCAAGGAAGCGCAGACCTCCAGCCGTATCGAAGGGACCCAGACCGGCGTCAATGATGCGCTGCTTCCGGAAGACCATATCCGGCCGGAGAATCGCGACGACTGGCGCGAGGTGCGCAATTACATCGATGCGGTCAACATGGCCATCGAGGGGCTCAAGAGCTTGCCGTTATCCAATCGTCTGCTCAAGCAGGCACATGCGACCCTCATGCGCGGCGTTCGCGGCGAGCACAAGCTTCCGGGGGAATTTCGCACCAGTCAGAACTGGATCGGCGGCTCCGGTCTTGCCGATGCCGCATTCATTCCGCCGCATCACGAAGGCGTGCCCGCGCTGATGGGGGATCTCGAACAGTTCTGGCACAACGATCGCGTCACGGTCCCGCACTTGGTTCGCATCGCGATCAGTCACTACCAGTTCGAGACTATCCATCCGTTTCTCGATGGCAATGGTCGCATCGGCCGCTTGCTCATCCCGCTCTACCTCGTAAGCCACGGCCTGCTCGCCAAGCCGTCGCTGTACCTGTCCGATTTTTTCGAGCGCAACCGCGGCAGTTACTACGACGCGCTGACACGCGTGCGCGCATCCAACGATCTGATCCACTGGGTACGCTTTTTTCTGCGTGGTATGGCCGAGACCGCTGGCAAAGGGCGCGACGTGTTCCAGCAGATCCTGGCGCTGCGCACCGATGTTGAGCACACCGTTCTTTCGCTGGGGAGGCGCGCGCCAAATGGACGTGCCGCGCTCGGCGTACTTTATCGTCGACCGGTGCTTCTTCCGAGCGAGCTCGAGCGCGAACTTTCTGTTTCCAAACCAACCGCTTACGCACTGATCAAAGATTTGGAGCGCCTAGGAGTTCTGGTCGAAACCACGGGCCAGATGCGCGATCGCGTCTATGTATTCGAACGTTACCTTGCGCTGTTCGTAAGTTAACGATAAGTCGTTATAGTTTACTAGGCGCACACGCAAGTTAACTTGCGCAGTGCTCGCCGCACTCCAGAGGTTGTTCTCAGGCATGGCCAAGAAACCCAAAGCACCGCTCAGCGTCGAAGCGCTCAAGCACGATGATGCCAAGCGCAGGAACATCCCGACCGCCGAGTACCAATCGGTCATGCAGAAGGACGAGAAGGCGCCAGTGCGCGTGAGCTACGCGCGCAAGGCCGGTGGACTGGAGCAAGAGAAGGACCAGCGCAACCGCGATCTCGATCCACAATTGGTCTGGCGCGGCAAGGACGATCAGGACTGGTCCGATCTGATCGTGCACGCGCCGCCACTGTACATCCAGGAGAAGGTCCATCCGAAGGTGCTGATCGACGATCTGCGCAAGCAGAGCGAGCAGGTCAACGCCGTGAAGGAGTCTGCGGCGCTCGGATACGTGCCGGATCTGTTCGCCGATTTCAACGGGTTACCCGACGACAGCGCGAAGACCGAGTTCTACCAGCATGATGCGCATTGGGCGAACCGCATGATCCTCGGTGACTCGCTGCAGGTGATGGCGTCGCTCGCCGAACGAGAGGGCCTGCGTGGCAAGGTGCAGTGCATCTACTTCGATCCACCATATGGAATTAAATTCAACTCGAACTTCCAGTGGTCTACATTTGACCGTAACCCCAAAGATGGGAAGGCCGACCACATAACCCGAGAGCCGGAACAGGTCAAGGCGTTCCGCGATACCTGGCGCGACGGTATTAATTCCTATTTGACTTATCTGCGCGATCGGTTAACGGTAGCGCGCGACCTACTGACCGAGTCGGGATCGATCTTCGTGCAGATCGGAGACGAAAATGTCCATCGCGTCCGAGTCTTGATGGACGAAGTGTTCGGACAGGAAAACTTCTTTTCGCTTATTACTCTGAAAAAGCTGTCGCCTCTTGGAACGGGTGGAATGGCAAATGTAACCGACTACATTCTCTGGTACGCGAAGAAAAAAGACATAGCCAAGTTTCGGCCAATCTTTTTGGAAAAGAAGCCGGGATCGGAATCTCGATACAACTGGGTTGAAACGGCGGTCACAGATCGTCGTCGCCTGTCGATGGAGGAGGAGGAACGCATCGAAGAACTACCCAGTGATTGGAGGTTTTTTGCCCAACAAGGAATGCTTTCGGCTGGCTATACGCCAACTTGCATTTATGATTTTGACTTCAAAGGTAGAAGGATCGAATCAAACGCAAAGGGGTGGAGTTGGAAAACCAACAGGGAAGGCATGACGCGACTAATTAAGGCGGACCGACTAATACAAGCAGGCAAGCTTCCATATCTCGTAGCGTATCACGCCGATAACCCTGTCATGACGATGAACAATATGTGGGTTGACTCGGGGTCAGCGAGCACTTCCTACGAGAAAATCTATGTGGTGCAAAGTTCAACACGGCAAGTGCAAAAGTGCGTGCTCATGACCACCGATCCCGGTGACCTTGTACTCGACCCCACTTGCGGTTCGGGCACGACCAGCACAGTCGCCGAGCAATGGGGCCGCCGTTGGATAACGATCGACACCTCACGCGTCGCCTTGGCGCTGGCTCGCGCTCGCATCATGGGTGCGCGGTATCCGTTCTACATGCTCGCTGACTCGCGCGAAGGTCAACTCAAGGAATCCGAAGTCACCCTCACCGCGCCGAGTTCGCAGCCGGTGCAGGGGAACATCCGTCACGGCTTCGTCTATGAACGCGTGCCGCACATCACGCTGAAATCCATCGCCAACAATGCAGAAATCGATGTCATTTGGGACAAGTTCCAGCAGCGGTTGGAGCCCCTGCGTGAAAAGTTGAACGAGGAACTGGGCAAGCACTGGCAGGAATGGGAAATTCCTCGCGAAGCGGGCGATCCGTGGTCCAAGGTGGACCAGTCAATCTTCTTTGCACTGAAAGAAGAGCAATCGCGAGGCGAGCACGCCGATTCGCGGAGAATAGCGGAGGCGCTCCACGCACTAGGCAGCAACCGGGGCCCCAAGCTCTCGTTGGAGACCTTGCCCGATCGGCCTGTTGATCCGTGGCCGGACTCAGCGACGAACGCTCACGCCGACTGGTGGAACGAACGCATCGCACGCCAAGGCGAGATCGACGCCTCGATCGCCGCGAAAGCCGACTCCGAATACCTGTACGACAAACCGTATGAGGATCGCAAGAAAGTTCGCGTCGCAGGGCCATTCACGGTTGAAAGTCTTTCTCCGCATCGCGTCCTAGGCGTCGACGAGAACGATGAATTGATCGACATCAGCCAGGAGCAGCGCGCCGAGTACACCGAGCAGCGCGACTTCACGCAGATGATCCTCGAAAACCTGCGCACGGCTGGTGTGCAGCAGGTGCACAAAGAGGACAAGATTGCCTTCACCACACTGATGCCGTGGCCCGGCGATCTCGTCTGTGCCGACGGTCGCTACATCGAAGGCGACGAGGAAAAACGAGCTGCTATCTTCGTTGGCCCCGAGTTCGGCACCGTCTCGCGTCCCGACCTCGTCGCCGCTGCGCGCGAAGCCGGTGATGCTGATTTCGACGTACTGATCGCCTGCGCGTTCAACTACGACGCGCATTCCTCCGAGTTCGACAAGCTCGGTCGCATTCCCGTGCTCAAAGCGCGCATGAACGCCGACCTGCACATGGCAGACGATCTCAAGAACACCGGCAAGGGCAACCTGTTCGTGATCTTTGGCGAACCCGACATCGCGATCCTCGACGAAGGCCCCGATGGCGAACCCGGCCAGCTACGCGTCAAGGTCAACGGCGTCGACGTCTTCCATCCCAACACCGGCGAAGTCCGCTCCGACGGTCCCGATGGCATCGCCTGCTGGTTCATCGACACCGACTACAACGAAGAATCCTTCTTCGTCCGCCACGCCTACTTCCTCGGCGCCAACGACCCCTATAAATCCCTCAAGACCACCCTAAAGGCCGAGATTAACGAAGAAGCCTGGGCCACCCTCAACAGCGACACCTCCCGCCCCTTCAACAAACCCACATCCAGCCGCATCGCCGTCAAGGTTATCAATCATCTTGGGGATGAGGTGATGAAGGTCTTCAAGGTAAATTAGCCGAATCAACCTATCCACTAACCCGAAACGCTACTGAAAGTTAGATTCGTTGGCCATCCATTCAGTCGGGAACATACTAAAAACGGATGTTTATGGATAAAAATTCCTGGTATTCAATAAAAGATCAAAGTCTCGCGGTTTTCGCCAGAGCGGCTGGCTTTGATCTTTCCATCTACAACCAATACTCCGAAGTTGTTAAGGATGAGCTTCGCTCAAGGACGATAAAGGAAGCGCTCTCAGGAATACGCGAAAGGCTCGCGGAGCTTGATTGTGAAATCGATTCGATTTCTACGGGGGTCTACGTCATCTGCCTCTCGAACCCACTATCCATTCAATATAGGAAGCGCAGATCACAGGTGATCTACATTGGAATGGGGAATATCATTAATCGACTAAAGTCCCATTTCGAGAAAGCGAATGGGCTTTTCGACTTCATGGAAAGTCTCTCGGGTGCAAATTTCGACTTCTACGTTGCTCAGCCTGCGCTGGCTGGAACTGCCCACTACTACAAGCATGTGGAGCACTTGATGCTTGAGCACTTTTGCCAAGAATACGGCGGGCTTGGCGACAAGAAGAGGTTTCCTATCCTCAATAGCAATGCGGGATCGAACAAGAATTTTAACGGCGGGAATGAGTGGTGGAAGAAGCCATTGAAAGCTACGGGGAAAAAGCCGCAATGGGAGCTCAAGCCCACGAGCAACTCAGAATTCGGCGCATTGGATTCGGCTGGTCGCTGAAGAAAATTTTCTAGTAGGTTGGGTCCGAAGCTGTTCGGCGCGCGTGTTTTACTTCAATTTGGGGATCCTAGCAAAAGGGCTACCCCTCCTACTCCAATTGCGCAGAATATCTGTTGCTGCAGATGCAAAGGAAGCACATGCAAATCACACCAACAAAGCTCACCGTCGCTGGCCTGATGGGCACGGCAAACGAGCAGTACGTCATTCCCGCCTATCAGCGCCGGTATTCATGGCGCGAGCCGCAGATAGCTGACTTGTTCGATGACATTCTCAATCTTGAAGGTAACGACACCCACTTGCTCGGCAGCATTGTCTGCCTGACCGGTGTGTATCAAGCCGGGTTGAACAGTTTGGAGGTCGTCGATGGACAACAACGCCTCACGACGCTCACCATTCTCATGCATTGCTTGCGAGATCGGCTGATAGTCGATGGGGAAGCAACACTGGCCAGTGATCTCGACCGCATGTTGAGCGCGAGCGACGTCAGCGGTACGAAGGCACGCAAGGTCGCTCTCGATTCACTCGACTCGGGAGAGTACGCACGCCTCGTTCGCGGGGATCTGGACGGGGAATTCAAGAACGTGAACCTCGCCACCGCATTCTCTCTTTTTCGCCAGTGGGTCGCGGAGCTCTCGCCGGCCGAGGCCAAGGCATACTCTTATCGGCTGCAGAATCAGGCCGTCATCATCCGATTGGATGTGAACCAGGCCAAGGATGCTTTCAAGCTCTTCGAGACAATCAATAACCGTGGGCTACGTCTGAGCCCGACCGACATCATCAAGAATTTCCTGCTCGGAAACGCAGCCCGATTCGGCGAACCACAACTGGACCTCGCCCGCGCAAGTTGGGCGAAGTTGATTTCGGACCTGGACGGTGTCAGCACCGATGTCTTCTTCCGCAACTATCTATCGGCGAGATTGCGGCGGAGAGTGACCGAGTCGTTCGTGGTTTCGAGCTTCAAGGAACTCTTCATGGCCGAAGTCACTGAAGCGGCTGTGTTGCCCGAGCGCCATCTTTACATCGATGACGAAGGTGGTGAGGAAGACGACGCGGTCGTCGCTACGGAATCGCAAGCTGTCGCTACTGAGCCCAGGAAGTATTCATCTGAGATGCCGCAGATCGAATTCGCGAAATTCCTGAAGCAACTTGAGCATTCCGCGAGAACCTATGGCGAACTAGTGTTGTGTCGTACGGGGAGTGCCCCAATCGATCGTAGATTGCGCAACCTTCGCATGATCCGAGCTACACAGGCCTACGGCTTTCTTATGCATCTGCGTGCAGGCGGCTGCAGCGACAAGGATTTCCTCGAGGTCCTACGTTTGACAGAAAGCCTGATGCTGCGGCGACACGTTTGCCGTGAGCGTGCCAATGAGAATGAAAGTCTATTCGGTGGACTATGCGAGACGGATCCGAAAGACGCGCTGGGTACGGTTCGTGAGAGGTACGCACTTGCATGCCCCAGTGATGAGAAGTTCCGGATTGCTTTTTCGTCGGCGCACTATCCCTCCAGGCTGATCGAGCGCGCCCGCTACTGCCTTGAGCGGTTCGAGCTCGATCTGCATGGTAAGTACCAGGAGCTTAACGTGCTGGGACCGGACTCGGTTCACGTCGAACACATCATTCCGCAGAAGATCAAGACGAAGCAGGCGAAGAAAGAGCTCGGGGATTGGGTCGAGTACCTCGGCGCCCACTCCATTGACCGGCACGACGACTTCGTCGGCAGGATCGGCAACCTGACCTTGTTCTCGGGTACGTTGAATATCTCGGCATCGAACAACCCTTTCGCGAGAAAGCGACCGTCATACAAGAAATCGGGTCTCAAGCTTACCCAGGACATAGGCGCGATGCAGAATTTCAAGTTCGAGACTGTAGAGAAGCGCTCAAAGGCATTCGCAGAATTGGCGGTACAGCTTTGGCGCGTTCCCTGAAAATCGTCAGGTAACCGATCTGCGTGTGGGGGTCGAATGCTCGGGGGGGGGAATGGAAGAACAGGACTGGATTGTTTTGGGTATTGCAGGAGTTGCAGTACTGGGGGCGCTGCTTGCTTGGCTGATTGTGAACGCTCGAGCGAAGCGGGTAATCCCTGCGGCCATGCCTGCCCCAATGGGTCTTGTGCCGTTGGGAGCCACAGTCGAGAGCGAAGGTGCAATCGTGCACGTGCCTAGGGTCTTCTTCGGCGATATTCTTCGTCTCTACGAGTCACGCCGCCGCAAAATTGACGAATGGTCTAATCGCCTGGCTTCCGATCTGCGTAACGCGCGGGCGCAGTCTTTTGAATCAATGATGCCGACCGCAATTCTTTGCTCGGCAACCCGCGAGGAACGCGCAAACCTTTGCGTGCTACTCGCGATTCCGGACACTAGCGAGGCGAATGTCATTGAGACGGCTATCCGGTGCGCGGGAAGCCACTCCATTTCGACCGCCGCAAGGATGGCGGCTGGCAAAGACAAATACGTTCCCTATGTGGAGGTCGCTGGGGACGTCGCCAAGAAGTGCGGGGGCAAGATCCTGCCAGACATGAGCGAGGCTGAGCTAGAGCAATTGGCGGTTTCTGCAGCTTTGACCAAGATGCTTCAGAAAGCCACGACAGAACAGCGCGACAAGATCCTCAAGGAACTTGCGGAAGCCCAAAGGCAATCCGCAAAAGGCGAGGCCAAAGTCGCTGGTGCGCTGGTCCTGGCGAACTTGTCTGGTTTCGCCTTGTATGTCACCGCATCTACTATCCTCGGCGGCATTACCGGCGCACTGGGAATCGCGTTGCCCTTTGCTGCATATACCGGATTGAGCAGCCTGATCAGCGTCGTGACCGGTCCGATAGGTTGGACTGTTCTCGGAGCGTGGACAGCATTCAAGCTGGGAGGCGTGAACTACAAGAAGACTATGGCCTCCGTTTTCATGATCGGCGCGGTTCGCGGACGACTCATCGGCGAACGAGATGAGCGGATCGCTAAGCTCGTACACGAGCGTGACGTTGATTTGAAGGGAGCTGTCAATCAATTGGAGCCATTCCATCGATACGTCGAGAAACGTAGAACTACGACCCGCGAAGATGAGCGCGTACCTGTGTCGGAAATACCGCCCTAGCGCGCTCTAAATCCCGATGTCGAGATCCTACGATTGTTGGTACGGGTGATGTCAGCGCAAGTTGGGAGAAGCCGAGAAACACGAGCTATGGTGGGGAAGATGACAAGTCTGGTCGTTGGGTTGGTGGAGTTCTTCGGGTGGATGACCAGCGCAAGCAACACCCATGTGCTCAATTCAGCAATTTATCTATGGAATGAAGTTTTCGCCGGGGTGTTGGGCATATCGCGATTGTCACAGATGGACGAGCCAGAAAATCGCAGTGTTGGTTCGGGTGCCCAAAGTCCTCGGATCCATTAGTGCAACATGCATAGGAAGGGGGCTTGATGGATTTCCGCATAGCTGACACGTTTACCGATAGCCTCACGCACCTGACGGGCGAGGAGCAGAAATCGGTCAAGACCACGGCCTTCGATCTACAGGTCAATCCGTCAAGTCCCGGCATGAGCTTCCACAAACTTGATCGAGCTAAGGATGCGAATTTTTGGTCGGTCCGTGTCAGCCGTGATATTCGACTTATCGTCCATCGTACGGCGAGCAGCCTCCTGCTTTGCTATGTGGATCATCACGACCAGGCGTATCGGTGGGCAGAGCGCCGCAAACTGGAAACGCATCCAAATACGGGTGCGGCACAGCTGGTAGAGATTCGCGAACGCGTCGAAGAGATTGCGATACCTCCTAAATACGTTGAGGTCGAATTAGAGCTGCCTGCTCGGCGGGCTGTGATTAAGCCATCCCTCTTCGCGAATTTGCCCGAAGACGAATTGCTTGGCTATGGCGTACCTGCTGAATGGCTCGCTGACGTGCGAACCGTCAACGAGGACACCCTGCTTGACCTAGCCGATCACCTGCCTGCTGAGGCGGCAGAAGCACTATTGGAGCTGGCGACGGGCGGAACGCCGCAACGATCTCCGAATGTTGCCGAATCCAGTCCGTTCGACCATCCGGATGCGCAGCGACGCTTCCGTGTCATGGCCGATGTCGACGAGCTCGAACAGGCGCTCGCGTATCCATGGGAGAAGTGGACGATCTTCCTGCACCCCGCGCAGCGAGAATGGGTGGAGCGGTCCTACAGCGGCCCCGCACGGGTATCTGGTTCTGCGGGCACGGGCAAAACCATAGTTGCGTTACACCGAGCGGTCTATCTCGCCCGTTCGAATCCTCAGGCGCGAGTCCTGCTGTCGACGTTCTCCGACACGCTGGCCAAGGCCATGCACACCAAGTTGAGAAGATTGATCAGCAATGACCCGAAGCTGGCCGAACGAATCGACGTGTCATCCATGAATGCCGTGGGCGAGCGACTCTACGAATCGCATTTCGGACGCGCGAAGATCGTCGGAGCGTCGGAACTTCGCTCTATTTTAGAATCAATCGTATTGACGCATCCGCCACAGAGGCTAAGTCTTTCATTTCTTCTGGCCGAATGGGACGAGGTGGTCGACGCTTGGCAGCTTGATTCGTGGGAAAGCTATCGCGACGTGAAGCGGCTAGGTCGTAAAACGGGCTTACCCGAAGCCCAGCGACTTGCACTCTGGCAACTGTTTGTCCAGCTTCGTGCTGAACTCTCGCGTCGAGGTTTGCAAACACCTTCCGAGATAGTCGGACGGCTGACGAGGCATCTCGGATCACGCAAGCATATACCGTATGATTTCGCGGTTGTCGACGAGGCGCAGGACGCGAGCGTTGCGCAGATCCGACTCCTGGCCGCGATTGGCGGCGATCGTCCCGATGCGCTTTTTTTCGCTGGCGATCTGGGTCAGCGAATCTTCCAGCAGCCGTTCTCGTGGAAATCGCTCGGTGTCGAACTGCGCGGCCGCGCCCGAACCCTGCACATCAACTATCGAACCTCTCATCAGATCCGAATGCAAGCAGATCGGTTGCTGGCTCCGGAAGTGTCGGACGTAGATGGCAACAGTGAGGAGCGCCGCGGCACGATATCTGTATTCAACGGACCTCAGCCGGTTGTGCGTGCTTTTGATGATAGTGAGTCCGAATCGAAGGCGGTGGGTGACTGGCTGGCCGAGCGCGTTCGTGATGGGATGGCTGCTCACGAGGTCGCAGTTTTCGTTCGAAGTACGGGAGAGCTCGATCGTGCACGAGCGGCTGCCATCGCTGCCGGCATTCCGTTGAAGGTGCTGGACGACAAGGAAGACACAACGACGGGACACATTTCGATCTGCTCGATGCATCTCGCGAAAGGACTCGAATTTCGGGCCGTCGCTGTGATGGCCTGTGACGATGAAGTCATTCCTTCTCAGCATCGAATCGAGTCTGTGAGCGATGACTCGGAGCTGGAGGAGGTCTACAACACAGAACGTCATCTGCTCTACGTCGCCTGTACGCGTGCACGCGATTTTCTGTGGGTATCTGGGGTGGCTCCGGTATCGGAGTTTCTGGATGATCTGAAAGAATAGCGACTGCTGAATAATTACAGATGCCGCTTATCTCAATGTCTGTCATGTCTGGAGACAATTACGCGCTGCTGACAATCGTTATCGGTCTATGCCTTGCTTGGAGAGTTTGTGCATCGCGAAGTCTCGCCAATCCCGGACTGCTTGTAGGGCACTGGTCCTCAGTTCGAGTCCAGAAATACCTCTTTTTCATGGGGGCATTACCGGGGGCATTGATGGTATTTGCCAGAATAATAAGTCATGGTAATCAAGTAAATAGAATCTAAATTCGAATCCGGGTGCCGGCACCACGCGATGCAACTGAAATTTGCGGCCTGGGTTGGGTTTCCGGCCTCGCGTGTCCGGATTGTGTCGCCAGGACGCCTTCGAATTTTCGTCCTGTTGTGCTCGGCGCGGCAGTCATTTGTTCGTCGCCGTTGCGACCTGCTGGTGGCCGGAGTGCAAGCCAACGCGGATCAGAACCCAACCACTTCGCGATAGACCGCCACGGTTTCGTCGACGCAGCGCGACCAGGGGAATTGTGCGGCGTGTTGCAGGCCTCGGCTTGCGCTGGTGTTGCGCCAGTCCTCGTCGTCGAGCAGGCGTTCGAGGCCGCGGCGAAGCGCGTCCTCATCGAGCGGATCGATGCACAGGGCGATATCGGCGCAGATCTCGGGCAAGGATGAAACATTCGAGGTCAGCACCGGAATGCCGCTCGCGAGTGCTTCCAGCACCGGCAGGCCGAAACCCTCGTACAGCGAGGGAAATGCAAACGCGCGCGCGCCGGCGTAGATCAGTGGCAGATCGGCTTCGCTGACGTAGCCGAGTCGTCGCGTCGAGCCGTTGGCTTCGAGCGGGGCGAGCACTTTTTCGAGATCGGCGCTGAGCCAGCCGCGCGCACCGACGATGATCAGCGGATGGCGGCTGCGTGTCGCCGACGGCAGCGCGGCGTAGGCGCGGGCGAGACGGATCAGGTTCTTGCGTGGTTCCTGGGTGGCGACCACGAGCAGGTACGCGCCCGCGATGAGGCCATGCCGGTTCATCGCTTCGGCGAGATCCGCGGGGCTGCGCGGGCCATAGCCCGGATCGACACCGAGGGCGACGACGCGGAGTTTCTCGCGTGCCACACCGAGCTTGTGGTGGATCTCGTCGGCGATGAATTGCGAGTCGGTCAGTACGCGATCGGCGCGCGCCAGCGTGCGTGGCAGATGGCGTTCGAGGAAGCGGACGCGTTCGGGCGGATGGGTTTCCGGAAAATTGAAGGCGGACAGATCATGCACCGTGGTCACGCTCGGGCCATCGAACGGCATCAGGATGTAGTTTGGCGTATGCAGCAGGTAGCCCTGCATCTTGCGCGTATGCGCGCGGAACAATACATCGCGCAGCCTTGAATACAGTTCGAGCGCGCTGGTCTTGAAGGGCAGGTTCTTGCGCAAGCTCGCGAACATGCGGTTCGACGACAGCGCATCGGCCGGATCATCGACCCAGCGCACCGCCGAGTACAGCCGGAGTTCCTCGATCGCCTCGTGCCGCGCAAGGCCGTTGGCAAGCTCGAGTGCATAGCGGCCGATTCCGGTCAGCGGCGCGCTGATCGCATCGACGTTGAAGATGACGCGCACTACGGTTTGCGTCCTGCACGCTCGCGCGACAAATCGGCTTCGACCATGCGCCGAGCCAGTTCATCGAGATCCACAATGGACTGGAATCCCAATTCACGGCGTGCCTTGGCGGCATCGCCGACCAGCAATGGCGCATCGACCGGCCTGAGCAGGGTTGCATCGATGTGGATGCGGCGTTTGCCGGTGCCGGGTTCGACGGCCTGTTGGTCGGCGCCCTGGCCCTGCCATTCGAGGCTGATGCCCGCGGCGCTGAATGCGGAGGTGGCGAATTCGCGGATGCTTGCCGCGCGACCCGTGGCGAGGACGAAATCCTCGCCGGATTCGCGGTCGGCCAGGTTGGCAAGCGCGGCGACATATTCGGGGGCGTAGCCGAAATCGCGTTTCGCATCGAGATTGCCGAGAGCGACGTCCTGATCGAGGCCGAGCGCGATGCGCACGGCGGCGCGCGTGATCTTGCGCGTGACGAAAGCCACGTCGCGCAGTTCGGACTCGTGGTTGAAAAGGATCGCGCTGCTTGCGGCGAGACCGAAGCTCGCCCGCCAACTGCCCATTGCCGCGTGTGCGACCAGTTTGGACAAGCCGTAGGGCGAATCGGGCCGCCACGGGGTCTGTTCGTTCTGCGGGGCGTGCGGCGGTGATCCGAATATCTCGGCGCTGGACGCGAGCACGAAATGCGCATCGGGGGCATCGCGGCGCATCGCCTCGAGCAGGTTCAGCGTGCCGATGCCATTGGCCTGCACGCTGCCAAGTGGATCGCGAAACGAATCGGCCACGCGCGATTGTCCGGCAAGATGGAAGATCGCCCCGGGCGCCATCGCCGCGATCAGCGAGCGACAAGCGGCGACATCGAGCACATCGAGTGCGCACAATTGCAGGTGCGGATGCGCCGAGATGCCGAGTTCATCGAGCCGCCAGTTTCCCTGTGGACTCGACGGTCGGTGCGTGCCGGTGACGTGGATGCCCTCGGCAAGCAGCCTTGCCGCAAGGAAGGCGCCATCCTGGCCGCCAATGCCGGTGATCAGCGCGCGCGAATAGCGGCGGCTCATCGTGCCCGACCGCTGAAGCTGGGTTGCGTGGAAGCAGACATGCGCGCAACGAAGTCGGCAGCGGCGCGATTGCTAACGCGGATCGCGATGCCCAGCCGGCCCGCCTGGGTTTCGAGCATCGTCGCGACGGTCGCATCGACATCGTCTCCGATGTCAACGCGTTCGATCGCATGGCGTTGCAGCCAGTCGGCGCAGGCCCTGGCATCGAACGCGGCCGCGTCCATCGATTCAACGGTTTCACCGTTCGGGCTGGTCAGTGTCATTGCGTCATCGCGTGGGATCAGCATCCAGATATCGTAACCGCTGTCGCGTAACGGATCGGCATTCCGCGCAAACCGCAATGCGCGCGGCAAGGGCGAATGGCCGGCCGCATCGGCGTAGAGGCGCCGCAGCCGCCAGTCGAGCACAAGGCGTTCGAACGAGAACAGTGTCGCGCCGACATCGGCTTCATAGCGCGGCCAGCGTTTGCGCAACACCTCCATCCCGGAGCGGCCGAGCGATTCGCGTCGCGCGTCGCCGAAACTCAGGCTGCGCGCGTGCGCGACAAACACATTGCCCGCGATCAGGTGTCGATAACCCGCCGCGCAGGCGCGCTGGCAGAAATCGTTCTCCTCGCCATAGCCTTGCGGAAAGGCCTCGACATCGAACAGGCCGATCGCATCGATCACGTCGCGACGGATCAGCATGCAGAAGCCGTTGCCGGTCGGCAGTTGCGGATAGGCAAGCCCGGCATTCTGGAAGATCGCGCGCGCCGCCTGCGCGAAACTCCAGCACGTCGGGATCGGATTTTCCTTCTCGAGCTCGGGCACCGAGAACGCGCCGGCATTGTCCGAGACGGCGGTCACGGTCGCGACATCGGCCTGGGCATGCAGCGCGCGACGAAGGCCGGTCAACCAGTTCGCCGCGACCTCGGTGTCGGCATTGAGCAGCACGACGTCGGCGCGACCCGCCAATTCGATGCCGCGATTGACCGTCGCAGTGAAGCCGAGATTGCGTCGGTTGGCGAAAATCCCGACGCCTGCGATACCACGATAACGATCAAGCAGTGGAGCAATCGCGGCATCCGGGCTCGCATCATCGATCACGATGAGCCGGCTCGGACCGGTCGTATGCGCAAGCACCGAATCGAGGCAACGCCTGACCGCATCGGCATTGTTGTAGACCGGCACGACGATAGCGACTTCGCGCTGCATCGGTTGGGCATCGATCGGCACGAGTCTTTCGGCCGAACCCATCGGAGCGATGAGCGGGCGATACTCGCTGCAGGTCCGTATCCCCGGTTTGCCGAACGTGATCCCGAATACTTGGACGGTTAAATCGCCAGCGACGGAATCGGTAGCGATCCGGATGCACACGCTGTCCTTTCCGGTCGGCGAAAACGGCATATCGAGCAAAGCCCATCCATCGGCGTTTGCCGTCAGCGCAACAAACGGACAGCCATCGATCGCTACCCTGAGCGCTGCATCCGTGTGCGCGGACACTCGCAACAAGCGTCCATCCCATGCGGGCTCCAGAAGTCGGGGGTGCATGGCAGGCGGCATCTCGTGCGAAGAATCCTGTCGATCGGCGACGCCGGATTACGCACGTCGCAGCCACGATATGCAAGAGCCGAACCCGATGGCACGGACAAGGCCGATCCCGCGCCTCGAATTCCTCGATCAGATGGTGGGTAATGGTGGACGGGAAATCCGTGCAGCCTCAAAAGCATCCAGCTCGCGCTCGGCCTCCTCGGCTGTCGCCGAGGGGTGGATGCGTTTGAGCGTCGCCATGACACCCTTGACATCCGTGCTGCTCACATAGAGCAGGCTCGCTCTAGCCAGGTGGACGATGCACGGTTGGGTGAGGGTCTTAGGGAACACGGCGTTGACCGCCTCGGGCAAGCCCTTGATCTGTACAGGCAACATCCTGGACTGCCGATCCGGATCAGCCGATGCAGATGCGATCGCGGCCGTCCTGCTTGGCCTGGTAGAGCGCATCGTCGGCGCGTTGCACGAGCGCGGATTCGGATTCGCCTTCACCGTTCCATTCGGCGAGTCCGGCACTGAAGCTGATCTGCAGGTCGGTCACGTCGGCCCAGTCGGCCTGGGCGTGGAATGCCTGGCGCAGGCGTTCGCAGGTGGATCGGGCCTGGACGAGCGTGGTGTCGTGGAAGATCAGGGCGAATTCCTCGCCGCCGACGCGGGCCGCGAAATCGGATGCGCGGCTCGTCTCGATCAGCAGGCGACCGACTTCGCGCAGCACCGTGTCGCCGATGCTGTGCGAGTACTTGTCGTTGACCGCCTTGAAGTGGTCGACGTCGAGCATCGCGAGGCTCAAGGGTCGCTGCTCGCGTCGTGCCGCTTCGAGTGCGCGCTTGAGCGCAAGATCGAACGCACGACGGTTCGGCAGGCCGGTCAGGGCGTCCTCGCGGGCTTGTCGTTCGAAGGATTCCGATTGCTCGCGCAACTGGTCCAGCAGCCTCGTTTTCTCATCATCGGCGTGCAGCAGGCGCCTGGTCTGGCGCTGCAGGTCCTCGGTGCGCTCGTCAACGAGACGCGTCAACTTGAGGTTGCTCGCGCGATAGCGCGCAACAAGATAGCGGTAGATAGCCAGCAGCGCGATCAGGGCGAGCAAGGCGGCCATGGCCTGCACATCGAGTCGCTGCCACCAGAACGGTTCGACGCTGAAACGCCACACCGCTTCCTTCGTGCCCCAGGCGCCGCCAGGATGGGCGGCCCCGATGTGCAGGCCATAGTCTCCGGGCGGCAGGCCGATGAATTCGACATTGCGCTGGCGTCCGCGTTCGATCCAGTCGTGGTCGAGTCCGTCGAGTCGCGTGCGATAAACGACCCGTTCCGGCAGCAGGAAACTCAAGCCGACGTAGCCGACCGTCAGGCGCTTGCCGCCGGGCAGCGAGACATGATGATTTGCCGAACCCAGCGGCAAGGGCTGGCCCTCGACCGCAATGGTCTCGATGACCGTAGGCGGCGGCGCATGCTGGCTCAAGGTCGGGAGTCGGGCGGGATCGACCGTGCTCAATCCGCTCGCAGTTGCCACCCACAACGTGTTGTCCTTGCGCAGCCATGCCGCGGGCCCGGTGCTGCCATTGGCCTGCGCGCTGACCATGCCATCCATCTCGCTGTAGCGATCGACTTCGATGCGCGAGTCGAGGCCATCGGCGACTGCATCGAGTGCCGCCTGCGTGGTGCGCAGCACGCCGCGGTTGCTGGTGATCCAGACGTTGCCGGATCGATCCGGCAGCATCTCGAACATGGCATCGACCGGCATGCCCTGTTCGAGGCCGACCCGCGCGAGGACGCCGTCGCGATGGCGATAAAGGCCGCGGTCGGAAACGATCCACATGTCGTTGCCGAGCCGGCGGAAGCCAAATACGCTGCGCCCGCCGCCGAGTGCGGCGAGGTCGATGCGCTGGATCTGGCTTCCGCGCAACAGGCGCGCTCCTTCGATCGAGCCTATCCAGAGTTCGCCGGGCTGGCTGCTCAACGCCGTGGTCAGGCCGGTCGGGGCATGTTCGCCTTCGAGCATGCGCGCGCGGTTGTCCTGCAGGCGCGCGACCCCGCGCTGCGTGCCGAGCCAGATGATTCCCTGGTCGTCGACGGTGATCGAACGCACGTTTCCGCTCGGCAGGCCTTCCGCCGCGCCAAGGTGCCGGATGCTGCCGCTTGGGTCGAGTCGGTAGAGCCCATCCACGTAGGTGCCGATCCACAGGCCGCCTTCGGCGTCCTCGGCGAGGCTCAGCACCGAGGGCGAGTTGCCGCTGGTGGTCGGCAGACGCAGCGGCGTGATCGAGCCGTCTGCATCCATCCGGTCGAGACCGCCGGCCGAGCCGACCCACAGACGCCCGTTGCGATCCTCGAGAACGGCGCGGATGTAGTCGCCGCTCAGGCCGTCACGCTGGGTGTAGTTGCTGAACAGGGTTTCGCGCAGGCGGAACAGGCCGCCGTTGGCACCGACCCAGATGCTGCCTTCGGCATCCTCGAAAATCTCGGTGATGCGACCGCCGGGCAAGTCGAGGTCGTCGCGCATGCGCTCGAGGCCGAAGCGTTCGGTCAGGCGGAACAAGCCGAGGTTCTCGGTGCCCAGCCACAGTTGTCCGTGGCGGTCCTGCAGCATCGCGGTCAGTCGACCCTTGTCCGGTATGCGAAAGCGGAATACCGGACGCCCTTCCTCGATGCGATACAGGCTGTCCTCGGCGGCAATCCAGAGGCGCCCATCGGGCGCACGATACGGCCAGGCCAGGCCCGCCGGCAGGCCGAAGTCGTCAGGTGCGCGCCGCACGATCCCGTCGCCATCGAGTTCGCGAAAGAGCAGGCCGCCATAGCTGCCGATCCAGAGACGATTGCCTTCGTCGATCGCCATGCGGGTGCTGGCCGTGCGCAACGGCGAGTCAGGCGGCGGTGCTGCATAGTGGAAAATGCCGTCAGCGCCAAGGTAGCCCAGTCCCTTGCTTTCATAGAGCAACCAGAGCCGGCCGCTGTGATCCATCGTCATCGACTGGATCAGCACTTCGGGCAGATCGGGCGGGCGTGGCGAGAAGCGCAGCTCACCCTCTGCGTCGCGATGGCCCACGTTGCCGCGCGAATCGCTGATCCACAGCTCGCCAGCGGGATCCCGGTACAGGGCGCCGATGCCGTTGTCGAGCAGGCCGGGCTTGCTGGCGCGGTCGAGTACCGAGAACTCGAGGCCGTTGTAGCTGACCAGCCCCTCCCAGGTACCGAACCAGAGATGGCCTTCCGGCGTTTGCGCGATGCCACGGATAGAGTTGTGCGGCAGGCCCTGCACGGTGGTCCAGCGGTCGACCGCATAGTCACGCAACGAGGGTGGCGCCAGTGCATTGCCGGCATTCGCCGTCGATGCGAGGAGTCCGATGGCGAGAAGCAGTCGATTGATCTGCCTGCGCCAGCCGTTGCCATCGAATTCGTGGTTTCGTTGTCGAGTTCTCTGCATCACTACCCGAGGGCCGCCGGCATTCGTGGACATTATCGCATCGCGGGGGTGTTCGCGGCAGGTCGGGCAGCGCGCGACAAGCCGCGTGCCGGAAGCGATGCGCGATGTTCGCGCGTGGACGGATTCGGTTCAGGGTGCAGCGGCTTGTTCAGCGCGTGGTCGGGACAGACGGAAACGCGCATGTCGTTCCGCTTGCGCGAATCAATCCCCGACGGCAGCGTTGCCTTGATTCGCGACAGAAGGCTCGATCCACCGTGTGATCGCGTCATCGCCGGGCCAATCGAGGCCGGTGATGCCACAGCCGACCAGCTCGTTCAGCAGGTTGCGTGCGGTCTTGAGCGGATCGGCGATGAGCTCGTCGTAGTCGATCGTGACGCGCTGCCAGCCTTCGCTGGCGACGAGGGCCGCGCGCTTGTAGTGCTCGCAGAGCGTGAGCGCGGCTGCGCTGCCCATGCGGTCGCGCCGTGCGAGCGACGCGGCGATGGCACCTGGATCGCGCGTCACATGGACGAAGACCGGGCGGGTCAGCAAGGGCAGGATTTCGTGCACCAGCAGGCACAGTCGCGGCTCCTTGATGAACCACGGGCGGCGGGCTTCGAGGGTTTCGAGGATCGCGGCGATATCGCGACGGAACGCATCGATGGCAGCTGCGGAGGTTTCCTCGGGAGGAAAGCGCCAGTCGCCGCCATCGGCTTCGAGCCGTCGCACGCAGGCGAGGTGCAATTCGCCATGTTCGAAATGCCCGCGCGGATTGTCCGGGCCGCGCAGCAATGCATCGTCTTCGCCGGGCCATGCGCCGAACAGCTTGAGCAGACCACCGACGCTCGAGGTGCCCGAACGGTGCATGCCAAGGACGACGATCTGGTTGCCACTCGGCAGATCCAGGTCGACCGGTCGATGCGGCGCAGGCTCGCTTGGGCGCGGCTTCAGCGTCGATCCACTGGCGAGCAACTCGGCGAGGCGATCGGCCGTGTTATCGAGATCGTGCGCCTGCGCGAAGCGCGGCGCCGCGATGCGTGCGGCGGTGAGGACGAAACTGCGCTGCTCGTGGACTTCGCGCAGGCGCGCGACCAGCGAATCGAGGTCTGGCTCACACCATCGCTGGCCCGGGTTGGCCGGATCCTCGGCGCTTCGGCAGGCGACCTCGTGGCCCCACTCACGCACCAGCGATTCCTGGCTGCCATAGGCCGGCGCGATCAACGGGCGCGCGCAGGCGACTGCCTCGGCAGCCAGCGGATCCCAGCCGCCGCCGCGTCGTGCACTGACATAGGTGTCGGCGGCACACAGCAACTGCATGCGCTCGTGGGCCTGGAATCCCAGGTATGAGATCACGCGGACCGGTGCGCCGGGCGTCGCGGCGATCGCAGCTTCGATCGCTGCGTGGATCAGTGCGTCGTCGTTGCCCGGAACGACGCGGATCAGCAACTCGACGGGCTCAGTGGCGTCAAAGGCCTGGCGGAAGGCCGTGACGATGCGATCGGGCGCGTCGCGCGGCAGCGACTCGACAACGCTGAGGAAGACGAAATGCGCGTGCGGATTGCGCACGGTAGGGGCGTCGGCCTGGCAGTAATCCCGATCGATGCCGAGCGGCAGGATTTCGATCGGGATCGATACACCCGCGGCACGGAAGGCGCGCTGCTGGAAGGCATCGGGTACGAGCAGCAGATCGAACTGTTGGCTGTAGCGCGCCCACGAAGGCGGCGCCTGCTCCCATTCGGAGATGCCGAGCGCGACACGGAAGCGCCCGCGCGGGATCGGCTCGATCCCGCCAGGCGCACACACGAAAGCGACTTCCGGTGCGGGCGGGATGCTGCGATGCGCGGCAAGTCCGAGGCGGAAGTCCTGCGCATCGAGCAGTTCCGGCGCGGCTTTCGAGAACGCCATGCGCAGGCCGCGTGCATCGAGTCGCCAGAGCAGGCTGCGCGTGATCTGTGCATGCGCATGCGCCTGCCCGGTGACGCCCTGCCAGTGGACGGTGCCGCGGTAGGCATCGATCAGGCGTTGTTGCCAACGTTGCGCGAACGCGGCGCGGCTCTGTTTCCACAGGCGTTCGCGAAACCCGCCGTCGTCGCGCGTCGAGCCATGTTGATCGTGGCGCAGGGTGACGGCACCGGCGACCACGCTGGCGATGCCGGCATCGGCGGCACGCAGGCAGTAGTCGGTGTCCTCGAAATAGCTGTGGAAGATTTCATCGAGCGGTCCAACGCGCGTCAGGCAGTCGCGACGGATGTAGGCGACGGCGAAAGCGATGCCCTGGACCCGGCGCGTGCGCGTGAACTGGCCCGCTTCGACTTCCTGGATGCCGGATTCGGTTTGCTGGCCCCATAGCGATTCCGGCTCGATGAAACCGCCGAGATGAAACAGGCGCTGGTCGCCTTCGCCGCCGTGCATGCGGCAACCGATCACGCCGTATTCGGGTCTTGCGTAGGCCGCATCGCGCAGGCGGTTGAGCCAGTCGCGCTGCGTGATGACGAGGTCGTTGTTGAGCAGGACGACATCGTCTTCGGGGCGCGCTGCGGCGATGCCGGCGTTCATGCCACGCACAAAGCCGAGGTTTTCCGGCAGGCTGACGACCTTGACGATCCCCGGATAGGCAGCCAGGTAGTCCTTCAGGGCGATCGGCGTTTCATCGTCGGAGCCATTGTCGACGACGATGATCCCGGCCTCGTCGAGGTCGTTGGCGAGCAGCGAGTCGAGGAAGATCCGGGTCAGCGCCCATTGGTTCCACGCAAGCACGATCAGCGCCGCGCCGCGCATTCAGGGCGCAACCTTCCACAGCGCCCGCAGCGCGGAAGTCAGAGGGACGTGCGCATGGCTGTTGGGCGAGCCGAGCAGCAGGTTGGCACACTCGTCCGCCGCTTCATCGTGGAGCAGACCGTTGCCGCGGATCGCCTGCAGGTACTGGCGCGCGTCCGCTTCATCGTTGTTGGCCATGCGCGCGGCGGCGAGCAGGACCCGTCGTGGCGTGCTGCAAAGACGCCTGGCGAGCGCAGCCAGGTTTTCGATTTCATCGCGATTCACGTCGCGCCACCGACAAGGTGGAGTTCCTCGTGATAGGCGGCAAAGACTTCGTCACGGCTGCCTTCGCGAATGCTCTTGCCGTGTTCGATCCAGAGCAGGCGATCGCACAGGGTCGTAACCTGGGTTTCATCGTGGCTGACGAGCACGACCGTGTGGCCCTGGCGCATGCGTTCGCGCAATGCGTTGCCGGATTTCTCCTGGAACTCGGCATCGCCGACCGCGAGGACTTCATCGATCAGCAGGACGTCGGGCTCGGCCTGGATCGCGACCGAGAAACCGAGGCGCATGAGCATGCCGGACGAATAGCTCGCGATCGGTTGCTCGAAGAAATCACCGAGCTCGGAAAATTCCTTGATCGCAGGCAGGCGCGAGACGATGTCGCGCTGGCGCAAACCGATCATCAGGCCGGAAAGGATCGCATTGTCCCGACCCGACAGATACGGCGTGAAGCCGACGGCGAGCGACAGCAACTGGCACGAGACGGTGCTGCGGCGCATGCGTCCGCGATCGGGCTGCAGGATCCCGGCAAGCACACGCAACAAGGTGCTCTTGCCGGCGCCGTTGCGGCCGATCACGCCGAGGCGCTCGCCCTGTCGCAGGCTCAGGCTGACATCCTCGAGTGCCCAGAACCTGCCGCTTCCCACGCGTCGTTGCGCGCTGAAGGCGACACCGACGTTCTCAAGTTCGATCAGGGGCGTGTCCATCAGTTGGCCAGTTTCGGGTAGCGTGGCGAAAGGTGCAGGACGAGCGCGACGCCGGCCACGCAGACGATCGCGGAAATCGCGCCAACCTTGAGCAGGGCGATCCAGTTCGGCCATTGCGCATGCATGAGCACGCCGCGTGTGGCTTCGAGCAGGGTCGCCACCGGGTTCAGCGCAATCGCTTCGCGCAGCGGCGAGGGAACGTCATCGAGGGCGAACACGACACCCGACAGGAACATCAGCACGGTCAGCACCTGCTCGATGACAAAACGCAGGTCGGGAACCAGCGGTACGATCGCCGCGACCAGGAAACTGCCGCCTGCGGCGAACAGCAGGGTTACGGCGAACAGCACCGGCAGGGCGAGATAGGTGATGTTCGGCGGATAGCCGCCGATCCACAGGATCACCAGCAGCAAGGCGAAAATGAAGCAGAACTTGATCGTGTCGGCGAGCATCTGCACAACCGGAAACACGAGCACCGGAAGGCTGACCTGGCGGACCAGGCCGAGATTGCCCCAGATCGCGTAGCCGCCATGCGTGATGCACGACTTCATCCACTGCCACAGGGTCAGTCCGACCAGCAGGAATGCCAGATAGTCCGGGCCACCGGTATTCAGGATGACATCGAAAACGAGCCAGAACGCGCCCATCATCATGGCCGGTTCGGCTATCCACCAGATCAGGCCGAGATAGCTGCGCGAACGTTCGGCGCGCAATTCGGCGTAGGTGCTGAACAGGATCAGTTCGAGGACGTGCTGGGGCATGAGGAGTTGTCTCGGGTGGATCGCGAGAATACCGGATCGGGAACCCTGCGCCGAGGATTGCATCGGCCAACGGTCAACCGCATTGGCCGTCAAGCACCGGTCCGAGCCAGGCCAGCCCGACCAGGATCGACGCGAGCACGAAGCCGCAGGCAATTCGTGGCGGCGTGATGGAAAGGGTCGCCGATCCGTCGGCGGACCCGCCGAACCGGGCGAGCAGGCTGCCGGCAAAACCGCACATCAGCGGCAGCATCTGGAACAGATAGCGTTCCATGACGTGCAGGCCGAGGTAGAGCGCGAGCTGATAGGCCAGATAACCCGCGGCAAACACGGCCAGGGGCTGTCGCCAGCGTCGCCAGAGGACGATGCCAAAGCCGAACAGGACCAGGGTGATCGTGTGCGTTGCCTGGCTGAGACCGGCCAGCGCGGGTCCCAGCGGATTTGCGCCATAAGCGCCCATGCGACCCGCGCAGGCCGGACCGGGCAGCTGCGAGACGAGCAGGGTCTTGGCGTTGAACAGCCGGAAATACTGGCTTCCGAGCTGTTCGCCGAGCACCGCGAGCGTGCCGCGCTCGGCGAGGATCGTCTTGACCTTGTCGAGATAGATCGCGTTGCGTTGCTGCGGGGTCGGCGCACTTTCGATGAAGGCGGTGAGCGCCGGCAATCCGGCTTCATCGATGTAGTCGCTGCGGCTGCGATCGAGGATGCCGACGTACAGGTTGTACATCGAACTGTCGGCGATCATCGGTCGACCGGTCTCGACCTGTCCCTTCCAGAGGGCGGGCAGCGTCACAACCAGCATGCCTGTGGCGAACGCGAACACCGAAAGCCACGCAACCGAGTATCGGCGCTCGCGACGTTGCACGAAAAACAGCAAGAACAACGGCCAGAATCCGCCAAGCAGGCTCTTGAACAACAGGGCGAGGCCGATCAACAGACCTGCCGCGAAAGCGCGCAGTCGCGGTCGCGTGTTCAGCGTGAGCAGGAGGACCAGGGCGCCGAGCAGGCAGGCCAGATGGGTGACCTCGGGCCACAGCCACGTCGCATAGGCCAGGGTGCCTGGGTTGAGCAGGAACACCGCGCCGGCGAAGAACGCCGCGCGCCCGTTGTCGATCGTCTGCCAGAGACGCACCAGCATCGCTGCGCACATGGCGAGCAGGACAATCTGGACGATCTGCACGGCGAGCAACCGGCTGCCGAACAGCCAGTAGATCGACGCGACGAATCCGGTCTGGCCCGGTGGCCAGATGAACAGTTCGACGATGGGTTGGCCGGCAAGCAGGGCAAGGGCGCGCCGGTGGTAGTCGAATTCGTCGCCGACCAGCGGCTTCTGGCCCGGATCGTAATAGATCCACAACAGGGCGACGTTGAGCAGCAGCCAGACAACCGCGATTGCCCAGGGCCAGGCCTTGTGCAAGGCCCTGGGTGCAGCGGCCGATGCCGGATTCACGGAATCGGCTGGGGCGTCGCGATTCGTGCTGACGGTGACGTCACTGGGCGGCGGCATCGGCCTTCGGCGAACGCTTGGCGGCAGCGCGGAAGGTCGGCGTCATCTTCTCGCGCACGCCTGCGGTGCTGATCGACTCGACGTAGTACCAGTAGTCCTTGCACGGATCGATCGTGTCGTCGCGCCAGGAATACTTCTGCGTCTCGTCGGTGGTGCCGGCACCGAGGATGGGATCCTTGTTGAGCTTGGCGAACTCACCGGTTTCGGTGTCACCACGATAGACGTCGAAGCCGAAATTGTCCTGTTCGCTGGCCAGCGACCATTTCGGCGTGTTGGCGAGCCGTTCGTCCGACGGCAACGCGGACTGGTCGCCGCAGGTGCCCTCCGGCGCCTTGACGACGGCAGTCTCGACCGCTGCGGGTGTGGGTGCTGGTGCGGTGGCGGGTTCGGCGGCGGGCGCGGCCGTCGAGTCAGGCGAAGGCTGGTTGCAGCCAGCGAGGGCAAGGGCGAGCAGACTGGAAAGGGCAACGAGGCGCATGGCGGCTCCGGGAGGGAAGGGGACAGGACCGGATGGTCGGGGTCGATGACTGGACAGAACCGGGTTGCGCCAACGATAGTCGTGCCATGCACCCACTGGCAACCCGAAAACCACCCGCCCTGCGCGGAACCCGTCGCTTCAGGCCGAACTTCGGCCTGCGTATCTGCGCTGCGATTTTCGCCGCGTTCACCCCGATGCTGGCGTCCGCCTTGAGCATCGACGTCGAAACGACGCCGAGCGGGGACGTGTTTCCGGCGCTCGAACTGTCGCAATCCGCGACCGATCCGGCGACCTCGGAGCGCCTCGGCAGCGGATTGTTGCGCGTGCGCGTGGAAGGCGTCCGCATGCCGCGTTCGATTCGGCTGACGATCTCGACCCCGGGCCTGGTCGTGCCGACGGTCGTCGATGCACGGCTCGATCGCGACACGGTCCTGCGGCCGCGACTGGACTGGGATGTGGAAAACCTGCGCAGCCTGGTCGCGCCGCGAACCCAGATCCTCCGCGTGACGCTGTCTGCCGATGGCATGAAGACGCTGACGCGCGAACTTGCGATCCGCGTGCATCCTCTCGATGAGGCGCTGTATTTCGTGCATGAAGGCGGGGCACGCATCGACCTGGGATGGGCCTTCGCAGCCTGGGTCGATCCGCAACATCCGGTGGTCGATGAATTGCTTGCAATGGCCGGGATCGAGGCTCCGGCGCAGCACCTGCCGGCGCCTGTCCGCAGCGAGCGCCTGCGCCAGGTACGCGCATTGTGGACGGCCCTCGAACAGCGCGGATTGCGCTATGCCGACGAGGGCGCAGGGATCAGCCAGGGACCGGTGATCTACAGCCAGCGCGTGCGATTGCTGTCGACGACCTGGAATGAACGGGTCGCGAACTGTCTCGATGGCAGCGTCCTGATCGCATCGGCGCTTGAACGACTCGGTATCGGCAGTTTTCTCGTGCTCGTGCCCGGCCATGCCTTCGTCGGGTTTTATACGGACGAGGGCAGGCGTGAAGCCGAATTTCTCGAGACCACCTTGCTTGGATTCCGCAAGCCGATGCAACGATCCGCACAGGTCGAGAGCGATGAGCAGATCCGCCAGCGCGCCCTCGCCGGTTTCGAAGCAGCCCGCCGCGCGGGCAAGACACGCTATCGCAGTGTCGTGCCGCGTCTCGATGGCCAGCATCGGCCTGACTACGCGCTTGTCGATATTTCGACTGCGCGTGCCTATGGCATCATGCCGCTCGCCGTCGGCCGCGGCGATATTCGCGCCGGTGCCCCGCTGATTACCTCCGCGCCGGTCAGCCGCCGACGCTCACACAGTCATTCCCCGTGAACAAGCCGCAGGCAGAAAATCCGCTACAGCGCATCAAGGACGCGATTCGCGTCGACGCGGATGCGATTCGCCAGCGCGCTGCAGCTACCCCTGCCGCCGCGCCCGAGCGCGTCCTGGTCGCGAATCCGGCGCCGCACGCCTCGACGCGCCATGACGTGGCGATCAACGAGCTTTGCGGCTTTCATTCGGTCGATTTCATCGAGCGCGCGTTCATCGCCGTGCTCGGTCGACCGGCCGACGAGAATTCAGTCCAGGTGCACCTGGCCCAGCTCAATGCCGGACGCAGCAAGCTGGAAATCCTCGGCGACCTGCGCTGGTCGCCGGAAGGGCGCGCCCGCGCGGTGAAGATGCCTGGGCTGTATCTGCGCTACCTGCTGATCAAGCTTGGACGTATTCCGGTCATTGGCCGTCTGGTCGAATCGGCTGTTGCGCTGGCAAGCGTTGCGGCGATCGCCCGGCATCAGCGCGCCGCTGATTCGTTTCATTTCGCCCGCGTCGAAGCTGTCGACGGGCAGGTGCGCGATCTGCTCTCGCGGATCGAGACCCTGGCCGAGGCCAACGCGCAGCTGCGTCGCGAGAAGGATGCGCTGTCGGCCGAACTGCGCGAGACGCGGCAGCGCCTCGATCCGATGCAGGCAGCGATCGATGCAACCTCCGCCGTCGTCGATGATTCGCGCCAGCGCGTACTCAGCCTGAATCACTGGCTGGCATCATTGCGCCATCACCTGGCGGCCCTCGAACTCAGCGAAGCGGCACACGGTCGCGCTGTCGATGCGACGCACGCCGATATCGCCCGGCGCATGCTCGATCAGGACGCCGCACGCGGCGAGCGGCTCGATGCCTGGGCCGATGCGCTGATCCGCTTGCTGCCCGCGCAGGCCGGAATACTCGATCTCGGCAGCGGCAACGACTGGATCGGAAAACTCCGCGCGCGGAACATTTCGGTGACTCCCGATCTTGCGCGCTCGACGGTTTCGCACGCCGAAATCGCCGATGTGCTCACGCGTACCGCGACCGATTCGGTGTCCGCTTTGAGCGTGCTCGATGTTGCGCCGTTGTTGCGGCAGTTTCCGATGGCGGCGTTGCTCGACGCGCTCAAGCGGATTCTGCATCCGCAAGGCTGGCTCATGATCGGGCTGGAGCAAGGTCCCCTGAGTCTCGCCGATCAACTGCAAGGCCGCTCCGATGTGCCGCTGAATGCCGAATTGTTGACGATGGCGCTGCGCACGGCAGGCTTCGCCGACATCCAGACGCTTGCCTCGCTCGGAGTGACCTGCCTTGTCGCCCGTCACGCCGATCCGCCGCGCAAGTAAGGATTTCGACGCCATGGCTCATCAGCCGATCTTCCCTGCGCCGCAGGGCAAGCGACCGTCTCGACCATGAAGGCGGCGATCCTCATTCCGGTCCTGACCAGCAAGGACGCGGTCGGCGCCGATGCCATCGCGATGGCCGCGATCCTTGATGGTCTCGGCATCCAGATGCGCCTGTTCTGTGATTCATCGGAGGGCGTGACGTGTCGGACCTGGCCTGCCGATCGCCTGCTCGATTTCGCCGGCGGACCTTCCGACCTGGTCATCTACCACTATTCGACCGGATGGCCGAAAGCGCTGGAAATACTCCGGCGCTGTCGCGGCTTTCGCGTGCTCAAGTACCACAACATCACGCCGCCCGAATTCTTCAGGCACATCTCGCCGGACTATGAATCGGGCTGCATCCGCGGGCGCAAGGAAATCGCCGTGGCGGCCGCGCTGGGCTGCGAGCTCTACCTCGGCGACTCGGCGTTCAACAGCAGAGAACTCGTCGAGAATGGCGTCGATCCCGCGCGAACCGGCACGCTGGCACCGTTCCATCGGATCGACGAGATCGTCCGCGCCGAGGCCGATATCGAACTGCTCAACGCGCTGACCGATGGTTCACGCAATTTCCTCATGGTCGGTCGCGTGGCACCGAACAAGGGACATCTGGATCTGATCGAGGCGTTCTCGGCCTATGTCCGCGCCTACCGCGAGCCCGCCCGCTTGATCATGGTCGGCAAGATCGATCCGAGGCTGGATCGCTATACCGACGCCATTCGCGAGCGCATTGCCGCGCATCAGCTCGAGCGCCATGTCAGCTGGATCAACGGTGCCAGCGAGGCTCAGCTCAAGGCGGCTTACCTGGCCAGCCATGTCTTCATGATACTGAGCGATCACGAGGGATTCTGCGTGCCGCTGATCGAATCGATGGCGTTGTCGACGCCGATCATCGCGCATGCCTCGAGCGCCGTGCCCGAGACGCTCGGCGATGCCGGGATCGCCTGGGAAGAAAAGGACCCGTGGCTGTATGCAGCGAGCGCGGCGCGTCTGTTTGCCGATGACGACTTGCGCAACGACCTGCTCGAACGCGGGCGGCGGCGCTATCGCGACGAGTATTCGGTCGACGTGCTGCGCCAGCGTTTCATCGACTTCCTTGCGCCTGTGCTGTGAAAGCGCGCATCGCCATCGTCGTGCCGCGTTGCCACGAGCGGCTGGTCGGCGGTGCCGAAGCGCTGGCCTGGCAGTACGCCCAGCTCCTGTCGGAAAGCCATGCGGTAGAGGTGCTGACCTCCAGCGCCTCCGACTACATGCGCTGGGACAACGACCTGCCGGTCGGTGACGAGCAACGCGAGGGCATCACGATCCGGCGCTTCCGGGTCGAGCGCGGACGCACGCCGTATTTTCATTCCCTGCACCAGATCATGCTGGATCGCTTCGCGCGCACTGCGCCGGCGTCGGGCTGCCAGCGCTACGGATGGCCGGAGGCGCTGGAAGAAGAGTTCATTCGCGCGCAGGGTCCGAATTGTCCCGAACTGTGCACGCATCTGGCCAGGCACGCAGACGACTATGCCGCGATCTTCTTCCTGCCCTACCTGTACCCGATCACGCTCGATGGCATTCGTGCGGTGGGTCATCGGCGCTGGGCAATCGTGCCGGCCCTGCACGACGAGCCACCGGCGTATCTGAAGACGTTCGCACATCTGGCGCGGCGCGCGCCCCGCATACTCTGGAACACGATTGCCGAGCAGCGGCTCGGCGCACGGATCTGGGGCGTCGATGGCGGCAACGTCGTGGCAATGACCGTGGCCACCGAACTGGAAGTCCCTGCGCGCGAGACACAACCCTACCTGCTGTATTGCGGACGCATCGATGTCAGCAAGGGATGTGGTGAGCTTCTCGAAGGATTCGATGCCTACAAGGCGGCGCATCCCGAATCCCCGCTGCAACTCGTGCTGACCGGCCATGATGTCCTCGGTGTCGGCAAGCGCAGGGACGTGCGCTATCTCGGCTTCGTCGAGGAACAGAGGAAGTTCGCGTTGATGGCCGGCGCCGTGGCTTTCGTGCAGCCATCACCGTACGAAAGCCTCAGCATCGTCCTGCTCGAAGCGATGGCGCAACGCACGCCGGTCATCGTCAACGGACAATGCGAAGTGCTCGTCGACCACGTCAACGAGAGCGGCAGCGGCGTGGTCTATCGCGGCAGCGAACAACTGGTCCGCGCGATCGAACAGGTCGAGGCGCTCGACGCCGGGCAGCGCGATGTATCCGGCGTGAAAGCCCGCGACTACGTGCTGGCCGGCTACAGCCGCGCACAGATCAGGAAGCGCCTGGACGCCGAAGTCGCAGCGCTGGCCCAGTACTGACTCCGACCGCAGGTCGCATTCCCCGGGAAGTTCAGGCCCCGCGCAGGCGCAGTTCGAAGCGTGCCCCACCGAGAGTGGTCGAGCGCGACACCTTGAGGCTTCCGTTGTAGGCCTTGACGATGTCCTGCACGATCGACAGGCCGATGCCGTGACCCTGCACGCGCTCATCGCCACGCACGCCGCGTTGCAGCATGAGTTCGACACGATCATCCGGAATGCCCGGGCCATCGTCTTCGACGATCAGCTCGATGCCGCCGCGCTGACCGTCACTTGCCTTCAGCGGCTTGGCAGTCAGCAACACGCTGCGTCGAGCCCACTTGAACGCGTTCTCGAGCACGTTGCCGAGCAGTTCCATCAGATCGCCCTGATCACCACGAAACCGTGCTTCGGCGTCGATGTCGAACTCGCAAAGCACCTGCTTGTCGGCATAGACCTTTTCGAGGCTGCGCACGATCTCCTCGGCGAACGGCTCCAGCGGCAAAGGAGCAGCGAAGGTCTGTCGTCCCGAGGTGGCTGCGCGAGAAAGCTGGTAGGCGACGATTTCGTCCATGCGGCCGATCTGCTCGAGCACGGTCCAGCGCAATTCCTTCTGGTCCACTTCCGATTCGAGCTGGGTGCGCATCACCGCGATCGGCGTCTTCAGGCTGTGCGCGAGATCGGCCAGCGTGTTGCGGTAGCGCTTGAGGCGATCGCGTTCGGAATCGATGAACGTGTTGAGGTTCGCGGCGAGGCCGGAGAGCTCGCTCGGATAGCGCTCGCCGAGTCGGTCTTCGGCACCGCGCTCGACCCGGGCGAGATCCGCCGCGACCTTTCGCAGCGGCGCCATGCTCCAGCGCAGCACGCCGAGCAGCAGCAACAGCAGGAGCACGCCGAGCCCGCCGAGCCAGGCCAGCAAGGTGTGACGAAACACCGTCACCTGGGTCTGCAGGGATGCGCCATCCTCGGCGATGTGCACGGTGAGGTTGAGCTCTGGCCGGTTCGCAACGCTCCACGCGACGCCTTGCGACAACACGAACAGGTCGCCATGGGCTGTGTGGACCGGGCCATTGAACTCCGATACACCGGTGCCGAGCTCGGTGTCGAATGGCAACTCGAGGCCGATCGCCGAGGGCGAGCGCCATTGCCGGTCGGTTGCGTTGCGCACATGGTCGCCAACGATGCTTGCGTAGAGACCGGACTGTGGCCGGTCGAAGCGCGGGTCGGGCCCGATCTCGGGAGGAATCAGGTTGCCGGCGCGGTTGGTATCCGCGCCGGCAAGATAGGCATGCAGATAGCCCTGCAGCCGTTCTCGCTGCGAACTCAGGGCGGCATCGAAAAACGCCTGGTCGAGGGCAAAGAATGCCAGGCCGAGAAACGCGGCAAGGGCGATACCTGCCGCAGCGAGGGATCGGGCCTGCAACGACAGCGGACGTGCCATCGCCGGCTGCCGGCTCAGACGGCCTGTTCGGGTGTTGTCTCGTCTGCGCCGCTATCGGTTGCGCCGCTATCAGTGCGTTCAAGCGCGAAACGATAGCCACGACCGCGTACCGTTTCGATCGGCTTGATCGAGTTCTCGGGATCGAGCTTCCTGCGCAGGCGACCGATGAAAACCTCAAGCACGTTCGAATCGCGATCGAAATCCTGTTGATAGATGTGCTCAGTCAGGTCCGCCTTCGAAACGAGCTCGCCCGCATGCATCATCAGGTATTCGAGAACCTTGTATTCGTAGCTGGTCAGGTCGACCGGGCTGCCATTCGAGCTGACCGTCTGCGCTGTCGTGTCGAGCGCGATCGGCCCGCATTCGAGCAGGGGGCGCGACCAGCCGCTGGCTCGGCGCACGAGTGCATTGAGGCGGGCAAGCAGTTCCTCGACATGGAATGGCTTGACCAGGTAGTCGTCGGCTCCGTACTTGAGACCCTGCACCTTGTCCTGCCACGACGATCGTGCAGTCAGTATCAGGATCGGAAAGCGCTGGCCGCCCTCGCGCAGTTGCTTGACGAGTTCCATGCCCGACATCTTGGGCAGGCCGAGATCGATGATCGCGACATCGAAGGGGACTTCGCGCCCGAGGAACAGGCCCTCTTCGCCATCTCCTGCCGCATCGACGGCAAAACCGTCACGCTTCAGTCTTGCAGCGAGGGTTTCGCGCAGCGGCGCCTCATCTTCCACGAGTAGTACACGCATCGCATTCTCCTTTTATTGGTCCGCCTTGATCTCGATGACTCTTACCTGACCGCCCGGTGTAAGCACCTTTATCCGGTAGATCTTGCGCTTCCCGATCTGCAAGGTCTGCACGCTCAATACCTTGGCGTGGGTATCCTGTTGCACGCGATCCACCGCTTCCTGGACGCTTATCTCGGTGGCAAGCGCCGTGGAAGCGAACACGAGGACCGCGATGGCCATTGCCAGAACAGGATTCGGGCGTCGGCATTGGGATGCAATCATTTCGACGATGCGGACTCTTTGGCTACCGCCTGAACCACGCGGCCTCCGCAGTCTCGGCGGGTCGCTTTGAATTCCCGCTGAACTCGCATGCCGAAATGGGGCGACCGTCATTCAAAACAGCTCGGCGACGCAACAGCGCAGGCTGCCGCCGGCCTTTTCGATCTCGCCGAGTTCGACCGCTGCCACCTCGAATTGGTTCGAATGGAGCAGGTTTCGCTGTTCCGGCGTGAGTGAATCAGCCGCGCGCTGGCTCATCCATGCGCGATTCGCGCTGATTGCGATCGCATTGGCCGCGAACGCGTTCTTCTGCTGTTCGCTGATCCACAGCGCTGCCGACGGATGCACGCTGGCGATGGCCTCGGCGGCAGCGCGATCGCGAAATCCCGACGCTGCGATGATCGCGGCGCGGCCGGCCAGGATCGCGAGTACGACATTGGTGTGGTATTCGCCCGGCGCCAGCTCGAAGCAATAGGTCAGGCGCAGCTTGAAGGCCTCGTGCATGGCGCGCGCGCCGGCCATGTCGCAGCGCTCGGACAGTCCGCAGTAGCCGATTCCGCGCGCGCGGTCGATGACCAGCGCGCCGGTCAGTTCGGCGACCAGTGCCTGCCTCGAAAGATCGACGATCTCGCGACCAAGCAGATCGGCAAACCAGCCCCGGATATCGGCGCGTTCGGTCTCGCGCTGTCGAACGGCATGGCGCATGCGGCCGACGATCAGGCGGCCAGGGATTGTCGCAAATGCGTTGTTCGGGAACACGCCGTCGGGCGCAGCCGGATCACCGGGAAACGTGACCACCGGAATATCGGCTGAAAGCCGACGCGCGAGTTCGGCATGTTCGGCCAGCGCGCGTGCAGGATCCGGTGCGTCGTCCAGATCCATGTAGCGATTGTCGCTGGCAGACTCCGCAGCGAGCGAAAAGCCGAGCGGACTGACCATGAACGCGGCGCGCGCCGTCGCTGGCAGGTCGGCTGCCGGAAAATTGCTGCGTGCTGCCTCAAGGAAGTCTTCTGCTCTGGTGACGATCATCGGCCTGCCTGCGGGGTACGCCGCCGATTCTGCGGATGGCAGAAGCATTGCTCCAGATGATCGTTGATCATGCCGGTGGCCTGCATGAAGGCGTAACAGATCGTCGAGCCGACGAAGCGGAATCCGCGCTTGCGCAGCGCCTTGCTCATCGCATCCGATTGCACCGTGCTGGCGGGAACGTCCTGATGCGCGGGCCAATGGTTGAGCAACGGCTTGCCACCGACGAAGGACCACAGGTAGGTATCCAGGCTGCCGAACTCGGTGATCACCTCAAGCGCGGACCGCGCATTGTCGCGAGCGGAATACACCTTCAGACGGTTGCGGATCAGGCCGGGATCGAGCAGCAGTTTTTCGAGTGCGGAATCGCGCATGGCGGCGACACGGCCGATATCGAAACCGTGGAAGGCGCGCCGGTAGTTGTCGCGCTTGCCAAGCACCGTGCGCCAGCTGAGGCCCGCCTGGGCGCCCTCGAGCACGATGAATTCGAACAGGCGGGTGTCGTCGTGCACCGGCACTCCCCATTCCCGATCGTGATAATCCCGGTAAGCGAGATCGATCGTGTTGCCGGTTGCCCAGTTGCAGCGGATCCTGCCGTCATCGGCCAAGGGCTCGGTGCCGCTGCGAGCGGGTTTCCGGACGGTGCTGGAAAGTCGTTCCGACATCGGGATGCGGGTCTCGTGGATTGATCGGGAAGAATTGACCTAGCGTGCCGGCTCCAGCCACGGCAGGGCGTCGAGATCGACATTGCCGCCACTCAGGATCAAGCCGATCCTGAGCTCTGCAAATCGTTCGCGGTGCTTGAGGATCGCCGCCAGTACGATGGCGGCCGAGGGTTCGACGACGAGTTTGAGCCGTTGCCAGATCAGGCGCATCGCAGCGATAGTCTCTGCATCGTCGACGGTCAGCACCTCGACGCCCTGTGCGCTCAGGATCGCGAAGTTGATTTCGCCGACGAGGGTGCGCAATCCGTCGCAGATCGTCGCGGGAACGAACGGACCCACGCGTGCTCCGTTGCGCAGCGACTGCCACGTGTCCGCGGCGCCGGACGGTTCGGCGGCAAGTACGCGGGTCCCTGGTGAAATTGCAGCGCTGGCGATCGCGGTACCGCAGATCAAGCCGCCGCCGCCGACCGGTGCGATCAACACGTCGAGTGGTCCGGTCTCGGCCAGGAACTCCCTCGCAACGGTACCCTGGCCCGCGATGACCGCAGGATCGGTATACGGATGGACCAGGCTTGCCCCGGTCGTCTGACGGACGCTTTCGGCAGCCTGCTCACGGGCGGTGATGCTCGGCGCGCAGCGATGCACTATGGCGCCGTAGGCTTCGATGGCCTCGACCTTGCTGCGAACTGCGCCTTCCGGAACGACGACGTGCGCAGGGATGTCGCGGGTTCGCGCCGCAAGGGCGAGCGCCGCTCCGTGGTTGCCCGAGGAATGGGTGACGACGCCGTTCCTCGCGAGCGATTCGGCCAGCGACCAGACGGCATTGCAGGCTCCACGGAACTTGAATGCGCCGACCCGCTGCAGGTTCTCGCACTTGAACCACAGTTCGGCACCGACCAGGGCATCGATCGAGCGTGAACGCAGGACGGGAGTGACATGCGCGCGTCCATCGATGCGCGCAGCGGCTTGTTCGATCGCGCTAAAATCGACGGAACTGGCTGGCATCGAATCGGGCATGGTCGGGCTTTCGCGACAAGGTATGCGCACCTTACAGGGCGGCGATGCCTGCCTGCCAGCCCGCCGCTTCAGTCGGCCGCGATGTCCCGCTCAACCTCGCCGACACGCCCGAAGATGAATTCCACCGAATCCGACCCGCCGACAACTGTCCATCTGCGTGATTATCGGCCGGCGCCGTGGCGGATCGATCATGTCGCGCTTGAATTCGATCTGGATCCGCACCGCACCCGTGTAGTTTCGCGCTTGCAGCTGCGCCAGGATCCGCAGCAGTCCGCCGTCGACCTGCGCCTCGATGGGATTTGCATTGAACTGCTCGAAGTCCGCCTCGATGGACGCACCCTCGATGCGGGCGAGTACCGGATCGACGCGTGTGGCCTGGAAATCCCGTGCGTTCGCGGACGGGCCATCGTCGAAACCGTCTCGATCATCGATCCGGCCGCCAACTCCGGAATGCGCGGGCTCTACCTGAGCGGTGGCGCGGACAGCGGTTTCCTGCTGAGCCAGTGCGAGGCGGAAGGATTCCGGCATATCACCTGGTCGATCGATCGTCCCGATGTGCTGGCGACCCATGAAGTCACCTTGCGTGCCGATCGCGATCGGTTCCCGGTCCTGCTCGCAGGCGGCAATCCCGATGGATCGGGCGAGCTCGACCGGAATCGTCATTGGGCACGTTTCGTCGATCCGCAGCCGCGGCCGTCGTATCTGTTCGCCCTCGTCGCAGGCGCGCTTGATGCACTCGAAGACAGCTTCGTCACCGCAGAGGGGCGGCGTGTGCGCCTCGTCATCTGGGCCGAGCGCGATTCGATTGCACGGTGCGTGCACGCGATGGATTGCCTCAAGGCCGCGTTTGCGTGGGACGAGCGCGAGTACGGGCGTTGCTACCAACTCGAGGTTTTCCACGTCGTCGCCACCCACGACTTCACGATGGGTGCGATGGAAAACACCAGGCTCAACATCTTCAATGCGAAGTACCTGCTGGCTGACCCGCTGCACGCGACCGACGAGGATTATCGCCACGTGCTGGCGGTGGTAGGTCATGAGTATTTCCACAACTGGACCGGGAACCGCGTCACGTGCCGCGACTGGTTCCAGCTCAGTCTCAAGGAAGGCCTCACGGTATTTCGCGAGCAGGAATTCGAATCCGATGTCGCCTCAAGGACGCTGCGCCGGATCGAAGACGTGCGCACGCTCTGGCGCACGCAGTTCAACGAGGATGCGGGTCCCCTGGCGCATCCGGTGCGCCCGCAACACTACCGCGAGATCAACAATTTCTACACCGCGACCGTCTATGACAAGGGCGCGGAAATCGTGCGCATGCTGGCGACCCTGCTCGGTCGCGACGGATTTCGCCGCGGCATGGATCTGTATTTCGCCCGGCACGACGGGCAGGCCGTGACGGTCGAAGATTTCCTGGCTGCATTGGGTGACGCGAATGAAATCGATCTGGGTGCCTGGCTGATCTGGTACACGCAGGCCGGCACGCCCGTGGTCTCCGCTCAGGGCCAGCATGATCCGCTCTCGCGCAGCTTTCTGCTCACGCTTGGCCAGCATGTCGATGCGACCCCGGGACAGGCGGCCAAGGCAGCCGTGCCGATCCCGATCGCAGTCGCCCTGTTCGACCATGAAGGCCGGCCTCTCGCGATCGAACTGGAAGGCGAGGTCGGCGCTGCATCGGATCAGCGCGTCGTGTTGCTCGATACGCCGACAGCCACGTTCCGGTTCCGGAATCTCGCCAGCGCCCCGGTGTGTTCACTGCTGCGCGGGTACTCGGCACCGGTCCGCATGGCCGCCACCGGCGACTGGCGCGATCTCGTTGTACTGGCGGCACATGAGAGCGATGGTTTCAATCGCTGGCATGCCGCCGACGCCCTGTCCCGGCAGGTTTTCGCAGACATTCTGGATGGCCGGAAGCCGGGCGGGCCGATGTTCGAGGCCTGGGCTGGGGCATTGCGGCTCGGATTCGACGACACGGCGCTCGATCCGGCGACGCTTGCCGAGATGTTGACCGTGGCCGACGAGAGTTCCCTGGTCGAAACGAGGAACGATATCGATCCCGACGCCGTGCATGCGGCGCGCTTGCTCGTCGAGTCGTCACTGGCGCGCGCGCTCGAAAACTCGCTGATCGAGCGATACGACTCCCTCGCCGATGCATCGACAGCCGACATGGGAGTGTCGGTGCAGGCCCGCCGCCGTCTGCGCAATCGTTGCATGACCTTGCTTTGCCAAGCCGATCGCCGCCATCTCGAGCTGGCCCGGACCCACTATGCGCGGGCGCAATGCCTCAGTGATCGCCTGGCCGCCCTGACCTGTCTTGTACACGGAATGGCCAGCGATGCGCAGCGCGAGCTCGATGACTTCGCGGAGTTCTACGCGGACGATCCGAATGTCATGGCCAAATGGCTCTCGGTGCAGGCGACCGCAGCCGTTCCCGATGCGCCGGAACGCGTGCATGCGCTGACCACGCATGCTTCGTTCCGTTGGGAGAATCCGAACAAGGTGTATGCACTCATGCTCGGATTCGCCACGCGCAATCCTTCGGCGTTCCACCGGGCCGACGCTGCCGGCTATCGCCTTGTCGCCGACGCCGTTCGACGCATCGATGCGATCGTTCCCCAGGTGGCAGCGCGGCTGGCGACCCCATTCGCCGATTGGCGTCGCCTCGAGTGGCGCAGGCGCGGCCAGATGCAGGCGACTGTTCGGGCCCTGCGTGACGCCGGTCCCTTGTCACCTGACGTGAGCGACATTCTCGACCGCGGGTTCGGCGAGGATTGAGCACGCGCAGAATTCCTCCCCCGAACCTTGATTCCGCTTCGGCAAGGGGGCATGTTGGACAGGCAGATCCTCTCGCGGAACCGATTTCTGGAGGCGCCACATGTTACGTCCGGTCCTTGTTGCCCTGAGCCTGATGACGCTTGCCGGCTGTGCTACAACCGGCGGCAATTCCTATTCCTATGATGCTGACGGTGACTATTTCTCGGGTCCGGCCGGAGCCGATGTCGTCATCGATTCGACTCCTTCGTATTACGGCGGCCCGGGTTTCGGTCACGGCTACGGTTACGGGTCCGGCTTTGGCTTTGGCTATGGCGGGATTTACTCGCCGTGGGGCTACGGTTATCTCCCCGTTGTCTGGTGGCCGGGCAATTCGCAACCCGACGAGTCCGTGCTCCGGCAGCAACGTATCGAGCGCGATCGGGTCGGACGGGTGGCTCTGGTCTGGCGTCCGACCGTGCAGGCGCCCACCGCGTTGATGCGCGTGTCGCCCGGATCAGGCTTGCCAGTCTCCGATTTCCGCGGATCGAACGATGATGCCCGTTACTTCCGGGCGAGGGCGCCAAGCTCGATCTTTGCTCCGGCTGGCTCGCGCGGGACGCGGGATGTGTCGCGTTCCAATGAGGCATCGGCGACCGGGTTCGATCAGCGCGCCAGCACGATGCCTGCGCCGATTCGGCCTGCCCCGGTGCCGCAATCTCCAACTCGCAAGCAATGAAAAACCGCGCTTTCGCGCGGTTTCAAGGTGACGCTCCCGACGTATTGCCCGCAGGCGGAACAATCAGGCAGGCAGGCGGCTCAGCGCTTCGTTGATGCGGGCGCGGCGGCTTTCAAGCTGCTGGAACTGCGGTGCCGCAAGTTCAAGTGCGGAGGTATCGCGGATGTCCTGCATGGCCATTTCGAGGCGGCCCAGTTCGATCATCAGGTCATGACGCAGGAAGAGGGGATTGACGTTCATCGATGCGGCGCTGGCGATCATGGGAGGACACTCCGTCGGGTATTGGGTGGTTTGATTCGTATGTAGCAAGGGGCGTGCCAACCAGCCAGAATCCTTCCCGGTGATCGAAATTCGAATCAGCGAGTCGAATCCCTGACGTGGCGTGTCGTAAAATGACCGCCGATGACCGACGTCTCCAAGGCGTGCCGGTTTTCCGCGATTTCGGTCACAGTCTGTCAATCGACGTTACCGATAAGGTTCTGCCCGACCCGAAAAACGAAAAATGCCGCGCCTGTGAAGGCGCGGCATCGTTCAATCGGGCCGGTGACCAGTCAATCTGGCGCCCGGCACCAAGGTCCTCTTGGATTCCCCCTGTTCCTACGACCGCCGGGCGCCAGCCTTATCCAGCGTATCCCCGTGATCCAGGTGCATCCTCCCACCGGCACGTGGCCAGCCCCTGAATTCCGACCTTCGGCGTGCTCGCATACGCCTAGCGCCGGTGGGAGTGCGGATTCGATGCAGCAGAATCCGTGCCAAATCGATCCGGATCCTTGATCCGCGTCGCCCTACGCTAGAATTGCGCAATTGAATCAATCGCTGCGCGTCCATGTCGTCCAGGCCATTCCACAATTTCGATGTCATCGTTGTCGGCGGCGGGCACGCCGGAACCGAGGCAGCTCTCGCTGCGGCGCGCACTGGCGCGCGTACCTTGCTGCTCAGCCACAGCATCGAGACGATCGGCCAGATGAGCTGCAACCCGGCGATCGGTGGCATCGGCAAGGGCCATCTCGTGCGCGAGATCGATGCGCTCGGTGGTGCAATGGCGCATGCGGCCGACCGCGCCGGCATCCAGTGGCGAACACTGAATGCCTCGAAGGGGCCGGCTGTGCGTGCAACCCGCTGTCAGGCCGATCGCGTGCTGTACAAGGCGGCGATCCGTGCCATCGTCGAAGCACAGCCGAATCTGCAGTTGTTCCAGCAGGCCGTCGATGACCTGCTGATCGAGGGCGAGCGAGTGACCGGCGTGCTGACCCAGATGGGCCTGCGCTTTCACGCGCCGACGGTCGTGCTGACCGCCGGCACCTTTCTCGCCGGGAAGATCCATATCGGCCTGAGCAATCACGCCGGTGGCCGTGCGGGCGACGCGCCCGCCCAGCGGCTCGCCGAACGCATGCGCGAACTGCCGATCGCGGTCGATCGCCTGAAGACGGGTACTCCTCCGCGCATCGACGGTCGCACGATCGACTACTCCGGGCTCGAGGAGCAACCCGGCGACCATCCGTCGCCGGTATTCTCGTTCACGGGCTCGCGTGACGAGCATCCGCGCCAGCTCAGCTGCTGGATCACCCACACCAGCGAGCGTACCCACGAAATCATCCGTGGCGGGCTGGATCGCTCGCCTCTGTACAGTGGCAAGATCGAGGGCATCGGGCCGCGCTATTGCCCCTCGATCGAGGACAAGGTCGTTCGCTTCGCCGACAAGTCCTCGCACCAGATTTTCATCGAACCCGAAGGTCTCGATACCTACGAGATCTATCCGAACGGCATCTCGACCTCGCTGCCCTTTGATGTGCAACTCGATCTCGTGCGTTCGATCCACGGCTTCGAGAATGCACACGTCACCCGTCCGGGCTATGCGATCGAGTACGACTACTTCGATCCGCGCGGTCTCAGGCCTTCGCTGGAAACGAAGGCGATCGGCGGGCTGTATTTCGCCGGTCAGATCAATGGAACAACCGGTTACGAAGAGGCTGCCGCGCAGGGCCTGATCGCCGGGCTGAATGCCGCGCGCGCTTCGCGAGGGCTTGCGCCGTGGACACCGCGCCGCGACGAGGCGTATATCGGCGTGCTGATCGATGACCTGACCACGAATGGCACGCTCGAGCCCTATCGCATGTTCACTTCGCGCGCCGAATACCGCCTGCATCTGCGCGAAGACAACGCCGATCTGCGCCTGGGCGCGATCGGGCATGAACTCGGTTGCGTGTCCGACGCGGATCACGAGCGCGTGCAACGCAAGCGCGAAGCGATCGATGACGAACAGGCGCGTTTGCGCGCCGTGTGGGTAACACCAGGCAATGCGCTGGGTCGCGCGATCGAAGCCGACCTCGCCGTGTCGATCACGCGCGACGCGACTGCGCTCGATCTCCTGCGCCGCCCCGAACTGGACTACGCGAAACTCGCCTCGGTGGATGGAATCGGCCCGGCGGTCGCAGACGAGAAGGTTGCCGAGCAGGTCGAGATCGCGACCAAGTACGCCGGCTATCTGGACCGGCAACGCGACGAGATCGAACGCAGCCGTCGGCATGAGGAGACCTGCATCCCGGCAGGTTTCAAATACGATGGCGTGCGTGGCCTTTCGGCCGAAGCCCTGATCAAGCTCAAGGCGGCACTGCCGACCACGATTGGCCAGGCGCAGCGCATCAGCGGCATCACCCCCGCAGCGATCTCGCTGCTGCTGATCCACCTCAAGCGGCACAAGCGCGTCGCCTGAATTCCGTTTCGCCAGCCGCCTACGGCCGCATCAGCGGCCTGGCGCGTTTTCATTCCCGTCTCAAGGACCAGTGGAAAAGAATGCCGAGCATCGAGAGCAGAATCGCCGAGGAAATCGTCGCCCGCCCGGAACAGGTTCGGGCAGCCGTTGAACTGATCGACAGTGGTGCGACCGTGCCGTTCATCGCGCGCTACCGCAAGGAAGTGACCGGTGGGCTTGATGACACGCAGTTGCGCCTGCTTGAGGAGCGGCTCGGTTACCTGCGCGAACTCGAAGACCGGCGCGCAGCGGTGATCGCCAGCGTCGACGAGCAGGGCAAGCTGACCGATGCATTGCGCGCGGACATCCTCGCCGCTGACAACAAGGCGCGACTCGAAGATCTCTACCTGCCGTACAAGCCCAAGCGCCGGACCAAGGCACAGATTGCGCGCGAGGCAGGCCTCGAACCGCTGGCACTGGCCTTGCGCAACGATCCCGATCGACTGCCCGAGGATCAGGCGGTTGCCTATGTCGATGCGGGAAAAGGCGTTGCCGATGCGAAGGCCGCGCTGGAAGGCGCGCGCGCAATCCTGCTCGAAGTGTTTTCGGAGGATCCGGCGCTGGTCGGTGCCTTGCGCGACTGGCTGACGGCGAAGGCCGTGATCCGTGCGCGGCTCGTCGCCGGCAAGGAAGCGGACGGCGCGAAGTTCCGCGACTACTTCCAGCATGTCGAGGCGATCGGCACGATTCCCTCGCATCGTCTGCTCGCCTTGTTCCGTGCGCGCAACGAAGGCGTGCTCGATCTTGAACTTGCGCCGCGGCCGACGACGCCACTGCGCACGGTTTCGACCGGCGAGGATCCCGCAGCCGCGCTCGACGAGGCCGCAGCTGCCGGACATGCCGAAGCCGAAGGTCGCGTCACCCGCCATTTCGCGATCGCCGATCGTGGTCGCCCTGGCGATCGCTGGTTGCTCGATACGGCGCGTCAGGCGTGGCGGATCAAGTTGCACCTGCATCTGGGCCTCGATCTTTTCGGTCGCGCGCGCGAGGCCGCCGAAGCCGAGGCGATCCGCGTGTTCGGCGACAACCTGAAAGACCTCATGTTGGCCGCGCCGGCCGGCCCGAAGACCGTGATGGGCCTCGACCCGGGTATCCGTACCGGGGTCAAGCTGGCCATCGTCGACGGCACGGGAAAGCTGCTGGCGACCTCGGTGATCTATCCGCATGAGCCGAAGAAGCTCTGGGATCAATCGATCGCCGAACTCGCCGCGCTGAGCCGCAAGCATGCCGTCAACCTGATCGCGATAGGCAATGGCACCGCGTCACGCGAGACCGACCGGCTAGCCGGAGAACTGATGCGCAAGCATCCCGAGCTGAGACTTTCCAAGGTCGTCGTCAGCGAGGCCGGTGCGTCGGTGTATTCGGCATCCGAGGTCGCCGCCCGGGAATTTCCGCAGCTCGATGTTTCACTGCGAGGTGCCGTATCGATTGCGCGTCGCTTGCAGGATCCGCTCGCGGAGCTCGTCAAGATCGATCCGAAATCGATCGGTGTCGGCCAGTACCAGCACGATGTCAACCAGGTGAAGCTGGCCCACGCGCTCGTCGCCCGGGTCGAGGACTGCGTCAACGCGGTCGGCGTCGACGTGAACACGGCCTCGGCGGCGCTGCTCGCGCGCGTCGCCGGATTGACCCCGGTGGTCGCCGAAAACATCGTCCGCCATCGTGACGAGAACGGGGCGTTCCGCACGCGCAAGGCACTGCTCAAGGTTCCCAGGCTCGGCGACAAGGCCTTCGAGCAATGCGCCGGTTTTCTGCGTATTCCTGCAGGCGACGATCCGCTCGATGCGTCATCGGTGCATCCGGAAGCGTATCCGGTGGTCCAGCGCATCATCGACCAGTGCGGGCGCGAGGTGAGATCGCTGATCGGCGACAGCGCGTTCCTGCGCTCGCTGGATCCGCAGAAGTTCATCGATGCGAACTTCGGCCTGCCTACCGTGCGCGACATCCTCAAGGAACTGGAAAAGCCCGGCCGCGATCCGCGTCCCGAATTCAGGACCGCAAGGTTTGCCGATGGCATCGAGGATATCCGTGACCTCAAGCCCGGCATGGTTCTCGAAGGCGTGATCAGCAATGTCGCGGCCTTCGGTGCATTTGTCGATCTTGGCGTGCATCAGGATGGCCTCGTCCACGTGTCGGCCTTGTCGAACAAGTTCGTCAAGGATCCGCGCGACGTGGTCAAGGCCGGCGACATCGTCAAGGTCAAGATCATCGAGATCGATGTCGCGCGCAAGCGCATCGGCCTCAGCATGCGTCTCGAGGACGAGCCAGGCCAGGGTCGCCAGGCTGCCGCGTCGAACGTTCCGCAATCCGTTCGACCGCCGCGTCAGGAGCGGGCCGCGCCATCGACCCAGTCCGCGGTCGGCAGCGCCTTCGCGGATGCGTTCGCCAAGGCACGACGCTGACCGCGGTCGACCGAATCCGTGGCCAAAGAAAAAAGCCGGCGAGTGGCCGGCTTTTTCCTGTCCCGATAGTGCATCTGCATTACTTCTTCTTCGGCATCTTCTTTTGTGCCATCGCAAAGGCCTGGGTGGCGTTGTCATAGAACGCCTTGGCTTCCTCGTCGCTGACCGTGCCGCCGCCGCTCTTCTCGTTGAGGATGACCACTCCGTTTTCGTCCCAGCCGACGCGCGTCGTTGCCGCGCCCTTGCGCAGGATCGCCATGGGCTTGTCGTTGAGGAACGCATACTCGACATTGCTGCGCACCGCGGTATCGCCGTCGCCGGTTTCGGTGTTGACGCGCATGAAGCGCAGCTTGTTGCCCGCCTCGACGAAGCCATCCCAGGCGACCGACAGATCGCCATCGAGGAAGGCGTCCTGGATGCGCTTCATGCCACCGATATGCGCCTTGAGCTTGTTGAAAGCTTCCTTGAGGGTTTCGCCCGGCGTCGCTTCGCCATTGAGCACGATGTTGACGCTCGAGCCAGCACCGCCGGTCAGGACCGGCGCCTGCAGCGCCTGGACATAGCGGCGTTCGCCGTCGGTGAGCAATACGTTGACCACATAGACACGGGTGCGGTCGATCTTCGACGGATCGACCGGCAGCGAGAACGGATACGGCGGCTGTCCGCTGACAGTCTCGGAGGTTTCGGCGATGACCAGTTCCTGCTGGGCAACATCGACCAGTTGCACGCCAAGTTTCGCGCCTTCGTTGATCGCGGCGGGCTCGCGCAGCGAGATGCTGCCGGTAACCAGACTCGGAATGGGTGCGTTGGCCGCCTGCTGGGGAGTCTGCGGCGTGCTGGCAGCGTCCGGCGTTGCCGCCGTGGGTGCCTGGCTGGAGGAACTGCAGCCTCCGAGTACAGCCAGCGCGGTCAGTGCGGTGGCGACAAATTTCATCATGGCTGGATCCTCCACAAACGATAAACGAAATGTATCGTAGATTGACCGCAAGCATAGCGCTCGTTGCATGAACGGGCGATAGTCAGGTGCGGGGTTTCTCGGCAAAGCGTTCCATTGGCGGAGCTTCGCGGGCCGAGCACAATAATGCTCCGGCAAGGCGTAATCAATCACTAATGCTCCGGCAAGGCGTAATCAATGACTTCGCGTGCAGGCGGCCGCGATTCAGCCGTCCGAATCGATGCGCTGTCCCCGCGGTACCGGGTGGCCGGTCGATGACGAGGCGCGTGGAACGGATCCGCGTTGGCGGCTAGGCGAGCACCGAGCAGACCCGGTTGCGTCCGGCTTGCTTGGCCCGATACAGCTGTTCGTCCGCGGCGCGCATGAAATCGCCGGTTGCACTCATGCCGGCCTGCCATGCGGCAGCACCGATGCTGACAGTGACCTGCTTGCGCTCGTCGTTGAGTGAAAACTCGAGTTCGGACAGCGCCACGCGCAGGCTGTCGGCGAACGCAATCGCCTGATCGAGGGTGTTTTCCGGAAGCACGATCGCGAACTCTTCGCCGCCGATGCGCGCGATGATGAACTCCTCGCGCGCGTGGCCACGCAGTGCCATCGCCACCTTCTTCAGCACGATGTCGCCGTTCGGGTGGCCGTACTGGTCATTGATCATCTTGAAATTATCGAGATCGATGATGAGCAGGCTGAGCGGGCGCTTGTAGTTTGCCGCACGCGCGATTTCGCGATCGATCAGTTCGAGAAACTGACGGCGGTTGTACAGGTCGGTCAGCGGGTCGGCGGTTGCGAGCTGATAGAGCTCCTCGTGGTAGCGTGCCTCGACCGATGAGCGATCCATGAACTTGAGCACGCAGCTGCCGACCGCAATGTGATCGCCGTCCTTGAGTTCGGCCTCGATGATCGGCTGATCGTTGAGGAAGGTCTTGTTGGTCGAATCGAGATCCTTGATCCGGTATCCGGCCGGCTCGCGGGAAATGCGGCAGTGCGCGCGCGAGACGCTGCGTTCGACGATCTGGAAATCGGCCTCGGGTGCGCGCCCGATGATCAACGCCTCCTCACCGAGATTGATGCGCTGGCCGAGTCGCTGGCCCTGCAGGACGACGAGGCAGGCCGGAACCTCGCCGGCGCCGACGCGACGATGCGGGTGCATCGTGCGGCGCTGCGTGGTGCTGGCATCGTTGTTGCGCGGGCTCATGAATGTCGGACGTTCCCAGAGATTGACTTCATCCGGTTCGTTTCGCTTTCCATTGCAGCGGAGTTTACTCGAACGCCTTCAGGCTTGCGCTCAGCCGGCGGCTCCCGGCAGCAGGGAGATGTCGGCCACGCGCAGGAACATCGCGCGCAGTCGACCGAGCAGGATCAGGCGATTGCGCCGGACAGCCGGGTCGTCCGCCATGACCATGACATGATCGAAGTAGCGATCGACGGGGTCGCGCAACGAGGCGAGGCGGCGAAGCAGGCCGACATAGTCCGCGTTGGCAATCAGCGGTGCACTGTCCGATTCCGCGTGCGCAAGGGCAGCGACCAGATCGCGTTCGGCATCCGATTCGAGCAGGTTGGCTTCGATGTCGCCCGCGACGCTGCTGCCGGCCTGTCGCAGGATATTGCCAATACGCTTGTTGGCGGCAGCCAGTGCTTGCGCTTCGGGAAGTCCGGCAAATTCGACGACCGCCCGCAAGCGCCGATCGAAATCGAGGAGCGAGGAGGGTGACAGGGCGCGCACGGCCTCGAACGGTTCGCTGGCGATGCCCTGTTCCGCGTAGTAGCTGCGCAGACGGTCGATGATGAAGTCGAAGATCTCGGTTGCGAGTTCGTCGCGTCGCTTGCCGGCATCGAGTTGCGGAGCCTTGCCGTCCTTGGCTTTGCCGAGTCCGGCTACGAGCGCCGCGTCGGGCAGGCTTGCCAGCGCCTCCGCGAGATGTGCCTTGAGATCGAGATCGAGCTCGCCCTCGATCATCGTTCGCGCGAGCCCGAGCGCAGCGCGGCGCAAGGCAAATGGATCCTTGTTGCCGCTCGGCTTCATGCCGACCGCAAAGATGCCGCAAAGCGTATCGAGACGTTCAGCGATCGCGAGCACTTGGCCGAGCTTGCCGTCGGCGATGCCATCGGCGGCGTTGCGGGGTCGATAGAACTCATCAAGGGCCGTGGCGACTTCGGCCGGTTCGGGCTTGTCGCCGTGGCTCGCGTAGTAGCGGCCCATGATGCCCTGCAATTCGGGGAACTCGCCGACCATGCGCGTCATCAGATCGCATTTGCTCAAGGCCGCTGCGCGCGTGGCAAGCGCGGCATCGACGCCAACCCGATTGGCGATCACGCGGGCGAGTTCTGCGACGCGGATGCACTTGTCCCAGACGCTGCCAAGCGACTGCTGGTAGGTGACCGACTTCAGCGATTCCTGGAACGATGCGAGACCCTGCTTGCGATCCTCGTCATGGAAGAACTTGGCGTCGGCGAAGCGCGGGCGGATGACGCGCTCGTAGCCCTTGCGGATTTCGGCCGGATCCTTCGATTCGATATTGGCGATGCCAATGAAATGCTCGGTGAGCTTTCCTGCCGCATCGAACACCGGGATGAATTTCTGGTTGGTCTCCATGGTCATGACCAACGCTTCCTGCGGGACGTCGAGGAATTTTCGATCGAACGCACAGGCGATCGCCACCGGCCATTCGGTCAGGTTGGCGATCTCGTCGAGCAGATCCGCCGAGAGTCGTGGTTGTCCGCCGATCTCGCCGCTGACCCGCGCAACTTCATCGACGATGCGTCGCCGGCGCTCTGCCGGATCGGCAAGCACCTTCGCATTGTGCAAGGCATCGAGCCAGGAATCGGCGTCGGCGACATGCACCGGCCCGGCGTGATGGAAGCGATGACCGCGCGATTGCCGGCCCGAGCTCAATCCGAACAATTCGGCGGGGATCACGTCCGCTCCGTGCAACATGACCAGCCAGTGCGCCGGGCGCACGAAAGCGAATTCATGATCGCCCCAGCGCATCGGCTTCGGAATCGGCAAGACCTTGACCGCCTCGGCGAGGATCGCGGGCAGCAGGGTGGCTGTCGGCTGTCCGGGCTGCATGGCCCGGTGGACGAACCAAGCACCCTTGTCGGTTTCGAGTCGTTCGAGCGCCGCTACGTCGACCCCGCAACTCGCCGCGAAGCCGGTGAGGGCGCGAGTCGGTTGTCCTTCCACATCGAGACCTGCCGCGAGCGCAGGGCCACGCCGCTCGATGGCCTGATCGGGTTGGTCGCTGGCGACGCC
>JAKQJM010000006.1 GCA_029561145.1 Pseudomonadota bacterium | reverse complement strand
CTGGGGACCTACCGCTTACAAGGCGGTTGCTCTACCAACTGAGCTATGCCGGCATGGGGCGCGCATTCTAGTGGACTGACCGGCAAAGTCCAATGCGCGTCAATCGGGCCGGCCTGCCGACCGATCCGGAACGCGGCCCGGCTCAGAAGCAGTCGATCGCGCGCTCTTCGAGTCCCGCTGCGTTCGCGACGAGGGCGCGCCAGTCGAGGTCCTTCCCGCTTGCGATGGAAAAATCGATCCAGTAGACCGGCAACTCTTCGGTGCGCTCGATCAGTTGCGGCGCGAATCCCATCGCGGCGATTTCTGCCTTGCGCCGTTCCGCATTCGCGCGTTCGCGAAACAGGCCGAGCGAAATCGTGTTGAGTTGTTCGCCCGCGGTGACGACGTAGTAATCGCGCACACCCTTGCTCGACAGCGATCGGGCGATCACGAGGGCATCTTCCCGCGTCTTCATTGCGGCGAGGAAAACCCAGTAACCGCGCGACTGCGTGGCCCGCTCGTCGCGATACTGGATGCGTTGGACCTGAGGGGTCAGCGTGCCGAGGCTGGCGCGCATGTCGGACTGGGTCTGGAACGGACCTATCGAGAGGCAGGACTCATCGCCGCGGGCCGTCGCAGCACTTGCCGCCGCAGGTTGAACTGCGGATGCGGCGCGTGAACTTCCATCGCGCTCGGAAAGCAGGACGAGCGCGGGCACGCCGACATCGCTGACGGGTTTCAACTCGGCAGCCGGCGCTGGCGCAAACGCGATCCAGCAGGCGCCGCCGATATTGAGGGCGAGCAGCAGGAGGAACAGAACTCTTGGAAACATCCGGCTCCGGTCGAAACGTCGGAAGGAAAGGTGCAACGTGTGATTCTAGCCCGAACCCCGGCATCGAACCTTGATCGCGGCCACCCTATCGACACGTGCCGCCTGACCAAGGCATGTGTCGATATCCAACGACGCGCCGTGCCCACAACGCGAGACCGCGCAAAACACGACCGCGTCCGCGTTCGATATCGGGCAGCAAGGGCAGGCATTCGTCGAGACCGCCGCCGTCGCCGACAATTGCCGGTTCCTGCCCATGGCTTGCGCCAATGCCTATTGGTTCGTGCGCCGTGCCCACAGCGCGAGACCGCGCAAGACAAGATCGCGTCCGCGTTCGATATCGGGCAACAAGGGCAGGCATTCATCGAGACCGCCGCCGTCGCCGGTGATCGCGACGGCCTGGCCAAGGCGTGCGCTGACATATTCCGTGAACCGCCTGATCAGCGAGACGGCGGCGAGCACGCTGCCCGAGTACGCCGCATCGACGGTGTTGTCGGCGATCTCGACCAGCTCGCCGCTCGCCTCGCCGACACGCGCCGTGGCACGCCCGAGCACCTGGCGCATCAGGCCTGGCGAAGGCGCGATCAGTCCACCGAGATGCCGACCGTCCGCAGTCAGCGCATCGAGAGTCAAGGCGGTGCCGCAACTGATCAGGATCTGCGCGCGCGGTCTGGCTGCATGCAGGGCGGCAAGGGCGAGAAAGCGATCGACGCCGAGGCGGGCCGGATCGGCATAGGCATTGCGGATGCCAAGCGCCGAGGCAGGGCTGCGCACGAACTCGGCGTGCTGGTCGAAGTGTTCCTCGACCAGCGCCGCGAGCTGCTGCTCAAGCTCGGCATTGACGACGCTGGCGACGAGGATTGCGGCAACGCGCGGCAACGCGGCCCAGTTGCGGCTCAGCGCAGTTTCGAGCGAAGTGTCCGCATGCGCGAACACGCCGCCCATCGCGCGGCGATCATCATCCCAGAGCGCCCACTTCAGGCGCGTGTTGCCGAAATCGACGAGCAGGTTCATCAGCTCGAGCCGACCATCGCACGCACGCTCACTTCGCCGCTGTCCACAAGAATCTCCCGATCCGCCGTGCGTACGCGCAGGGCGCCTGTGTGGTCGACGCCGATCGCCTCCCCGAAAAATGCTTCGCTGCCGATTGGCACGCGAATGGTTTTCCCGCGCAACGCATCGTAGCGCGCATAGTCGTCGACAAACGATTCGAACGACAATCGCTCGAACTGGTCGAGCGCATCGATCAGGTGTGCGAGCAGGCGCGCGGCGACCAGGTTGCGATTCGGCAGCGGCGCATCACCGATGCTGGCGAGATCACACCAGTCCTGATCGATGTCGACATCGGCGTGCGCGCCCAGGCGCAGGTTGAGACCGATCCCGATCACGGCGTGGCAGGGCCCGAGCGCATCGCCGCCGAGTTCGACAAGAATGCCGGCAAGCTTGCGCCCGGCGTGCTGCAGATCATTCGGCCATTTCAGGCCAAGCCCGCGGAAGCCAAGTTCCTCAAGCGCGCGGATCACCGCGATCCCGACCGCGAGACTCAATCCGGCCAGCGCGGTCATGCCGGAATCGAACGGGCGCAGCAGCGAGAAGGCCAGGCCGCCGCCCAGCGGAAGGTGCCAGTGGCGTCCACGGCGCCCGCGTCCGGCCGATTGCAGCTCGGTGAAGCAGGCGCGCAGGTCGATCGTTCCGCCCTGCGCACGTCGCAGCAGTTCACTGTTGCTCGAATCGATCTGCCAATGCACGTCGACGGCCTGAAGCTGCTCGCGCGGATACTGCGGCAAGGCAGCCAGGATCGCATCGCGATCGAGCAGTTCGATCGGCGCCGCGATGTGATAACCGCTGCCGGAACCGGCGATGACCGGCGCGCCGAGCGCACGCAGCTTCTCGATCTGCTTCCAGACAGCAGCGCGTGTGACACCGAAATGTGTCGCCAGCGAATTTCCCGAAACAGGCCGACCATCGGCGAGGGCCGCCAGCAACGCGCGCGGATCGATCACGAGGCACTCGTCGGCTTGCGGCCGATCTGCGGTTCGACACCATTGCGCATGCGAACCAGGTTGCTCCGGTGCGTGAACACGAGCAGCACTGCGATCGCGATCGCGAACATCAGCAGCGCGGTGGTCTGCGGATGCACGAACGCGCTGGCGAGCCACACCAGCAACGGGAATGCGAGGCCGGCCAGGATCGTGGCCAGGCCGACATAGCGCCAGCAAACGATCGCGGCCAGCCAGGTTGCGACCATCGCGACGGCGATCCACGGCGCGAGTACGAGCACGGCGCCAACCGCGGTACCGGCGCCCTTGCCGCCACGGAAGCCGAAGAATACGGGCCAGCAGTGGCCGATCACCGCAGCAAATGCGCACAGGCAGGACAGCAACTGCGGAGACAGGGACAATGCCGGCGTCGATGCCCACGCGACGTCGCCGAACAGCGCCGCCAGCGCGCCCTTGCCGACATCGATGATCACCACCACGAGCGCGAATCGCCAGCCGGCGACACGCAATGCGTTCGTGCCGCCGGCATTGCCGCTGCCCTGCGTGCGGATATCGATGCCGCGCAGACCCCCGACCAGCAGGCTGCCGGACAGCGATCCCAGCAGATACGCAAGCAGCAGCTTGGCAAGAACGATCACCACCCGCAGGCTCCCCCCGAAATCGTTCGACCCGACCGGTCCGGTCGTGATGATGCCATCAGCCGACGTCGGCGGCGTGCATAGGCATCAGTGAAACGACAATGGAACCGGGGCCGGCGTGCGCACCGATCGCACTGCCCGCATCGAACACCTCGGCACACTCGACGCCGGGCAACTGTTCGATCAGGGCGCGGCGCACGCGTTGCGCTTCTTCAAGACTGTCGCAAGCCATGACCTGGGCGCGCCACGCGATGCGACGATCGATCCCGCGCAACACGCGACCAACGAAGCGCGCGGGCAGGTTCACGCGATCAAGACAGATTCCGGCGACATGCAGGCGACCATCCCGGCCGCCGATGCGCGCCACCGGCACGAGACCCAGCCATCGGGTGATCGGCAACGCCCAGGCGGGGATGCGCCCCCCGCGAACCGCCGAAGTGAGATCGCGCACATAGGCGAAGGTCACCGTCCGCGTGCGCAGCGATTCGAGCTCGGCAACGACGGTCGCGGCGTCGGCACCTGCGAGCGCGCGCTCGGCCGCATGCCGGGCAAGCAATCCCTGACCTCCCGACACATTCGCCGTATCGACCACATGCACGCGCCCTGCCAGGTTCGCACTCGCAGTTTCACCGGCCTGCAGGGTGCCGGATATCGCGCGCGAAACGCCGACGTAGACCACAGCTTCGTGGTGGCTGAGCAGGAACTCGAACAGGCGCCGGAAATCGCCAGGCGGCGGCTGCGAGGTGCGCACGGTATGTTCGCTCGTTCGCAACAAGGCATAGAAGGCTTCGGGCGAGAGCGAAACCTTGTCGAGAAAATCCTCCGGGCCGACGTTGATGCGCACCGGAACCACCTGGATCGGCAGATGTTCGAGGGCATCGGCCGGCACATCGGCCGCCGAGTCGACGACGATCGCCACTGCACTGCGTTCGCGCGTCGCACGCTGCTGGGCATGCATGTCGTCCGCCTTGCGTGCACGCACCTCACCGAAAGCCGAAAGGGTCTCGAACAATGCGGCAGGGTCGTCGACATGCATGTGCACGCGCAGTTTCTCGCGCGTGCCGGCGATCACGAGACTCGACCCCTCGAGTGCGTCGAGCGCCTTGCGCACGGCGCTGCGATCGATCGCGCCGGCCGAGAGGACGCATTCCGAACACCAGCGATGCAGCGAGTCCGCTTCCGCATCGACCCCGACCATCACGCCCGCTTCCGCGACGCTCGTCAAACCCACTTCGGTTTTCGCGGAACGTCCGCGCAGGATGTAGTCGTTGATGCCTTCGAGCAGGTTGAGGAATCCCTGCGCGCCCGCATCGACGACGCCGGCCTTGCGCAGCACGGCCAGCTGGTTCGGCGTATTTGCAAGGGCTCGCCGGCTCGCCACAAGGGCCCGGTCAAAAGCCGATCGCAGATCGACGACTCCTTGATCGCAGGCCAGCCGCAACGACTCCGCGAATGCCTGGATCACCGACAGCATGGTGCCCTCGCGAGGCTCGGCAATGGCCTGGCGGGCCTGGGCCGACCCGCGCCCGACCGCACTCGCGAGCGTGTCGACGACGAGCCGACGATGACCCTGCAAACCCTCGCTCACGCCTTGCAGGAACTGGGCAAGAATGGCGCCCGAATTGCCGCGCGCACCATCGATCGCCTCGCTGCCGACACGTCCGAACAGCACACCGACATCGCCACCGCGAACGGATTGCAGGGCATCGCGCACACTGGCCAGGGTAAAACCGAGATTGCTCCCGGTATCGCCGTCAGGCACCGGGAACACATTGATCCGGTTCAGCCGATCGCGATCGGCAAGTACCCGGCCGATACCCGCAATCAGCGCCTGCTTGAGCGTGCGTCCGTCGGCATGGTGTTGGGGAGTGATCGACTGGACGGCAATGTTGGGCATGCCCACGAGTTTAGGGCAACGCGGCGGCAAGGAAACCGATCGGATCCGGACAGATGATCTGTCCGCTGTTGTCCGCTGCTGTCCGATGGACACCGCGACAACGTGACATGCGCACGCAACTTGCTGAAAAACAACATTTCCCTGCCACTGGCACGAAGGATGCTAATCACACTCGCAGAATTCTGTTGACCAGCAGTCCGGCACCGTGCCGGAACAGCACGGTTGCTGGAGTCTTCGCCGGGATAGTGGGACACTTCGAAATCCAGGCGTAGACGCAGTCCCGAGCAGCCATCCGGAGACGCAGCATGAACACGCGCAAATCGAGCGCTTTACTGATCCCGGTCGCGGCGCTGCTTTTCAGCGTGGCGGCGGTGGCAAGCGAATTTCCGATCGACGGTCGTGGCGCCTCGGTGCGCAACGAATCGGCCTCGGCCAACCCGACTTCGGATGCCGACTGCCCGCCGGTGTCGTCGACCGGCGTGCCGACATCGAAATACACGGGCGACCTCAACGCCCATTCCGAGCGGGCCGACACTTCAACGACCCCGGTTGCGGATGAAGCGGCGGGCAATGCGAAAGAGCGATCGACCCGCTCGGGCGGAAGCTCGGGAAGTCTGGTCGCGCCCAAGATCCGCAGCAATCGCTGGCAGTCGCTGGTGCCCGGCGCAATCCAGTAGGAAGACTTCGCGGGTTGCGACCTCGGGATCAGCGGGATAGGCTGCCAACCCTCTCCGCGCCAGTCCGCCGAATCGCAATGCCGTCTTTTCCCCTGTTGCGCATCATCGCGCATGTATTCTGTTTGCTTCCCCTGCCTGCATTTGCCTGCAACGGCTCCTTGCATATCGAACTCACGAACGCCGGGGTCTACGCCCTTTCGTTTGACGAGGTAACAAGCAAGCAGCCCGGACTGGCCGGGTGCGCCATCGAGCAGTTGAATCTCGAAAGCCAGGGCAAGCCTGTGCCCCTGCGCGTCGTCGACAACGGCAATGGCCGCTTTGACGAAGGCGATCGCATCGAGTGGATCGGCGAGCGCCTGCACGGCCCGACGAGCTGGTTCGATTCCTTCAGCATCAACAATGCCTATCTCCTTTCGGCATCGGCAGGAACGCATGCGCGCCTGACGGATCGGGCATCGAGTGGAACCCGCGCGGCGTCGCTGCAACGCACCCTGCATTTCGAGCAGGAAAATCTCATGATCCGGCTCGATCAGAACCAGCAGAAGCCGGGCGAAGAGCCTGATGTATGGCACTGGGCCAAGCTGACCCACGCTGATCCGCAGCCATTCACGACCGAGTTCGACCTGGCGGATCTTGCTGCCCGCGGTGCCGATGCCAGCCTGCGCATAAACGTTCGCGGAATCTCGACGATCTACGTGATGGTCCAGGACAAGTCCGCAAAACCACGCGACCACTCCCTCGAGGTCCGCGTCAACGGTCGTCTGCTCAAGCAACTGACCTGGGATGGCCGCGACGAGCTGACCGAGACTCTGGTGGTGCCGATCGCCGATCTGAACGCAAAGGGAAACCGGCTGACCCTGAGCGTGCCGAAGCGCGCCTTGCCCTGGAACAAGGACGAGACGGCCGTTGATGTCGTGATGTTCAACTGGGCCGAGTGGCGTTACCCGTTGGCAGGTACGCTCGACGCCGGCAGTGCGCCGCTGCAGACCGTGCGTTCGGACACCGCGCCTGTCGAGATCAACTGGACCGATGCGCAATCGCCGGTTCTCTACGGAGATGACGGCCTGCGCCGCCCAGGCGAAGCGCTCGGCAATGGCCGCTATCGGTTTGCCGCAGCCGCAGGCGGCACCACGCTCTATCCGGTTTCTGGGTCGGCATTCGCAGCGCCCACCCTGCTGCGCGCGATGACCGCGGTGGACTGGCGTTCTCCGGCCAGCGGCTACGATTACCTGATCGTCAGCCATGCGAGCCTGATCGATGCGGTCAGACCGCTCGCCGCCTACCACGAGAGCCGCGGGCTCAAGGTTGCCGTGATCGATGTCGCGGATGTCTATGACGTGTTCAACCACGGCATTACCCATCCCCAGGCAGTGCGCAATCTTGTCGACCAGGCCTGGCACAACTGGCCGCAACCGCGACCGCGTTTCCTGCTCCTGGTCGGCGATGCGAGTTTCGATATCCGCAGCGAAACCTACAACGATCTCGCCTACGCGAAATTCGCCAACAATCCGCAGGAACTCCAACCCGGCCATTTCTCCGGCATCCCGGCAACCGCATACGAGAACGCCAGCAAGCAGTTGGGTGGCCGCAACCTGATCCCGACCTGGCAGTACCCGTCGCCCGAAGGCCAGTCCGCAAGCGACAACTGGTTCGGCGCGGTTGATGGCGACGATTACCATCCGGTCGTCGCGGTCGGCCGGTTTCCGGTCGTCGAACCCGCCGAAGTCACCGCCATCGTCGACAAGACGATCAAGTACATGAGCCAGCCGCAGGCGGGCACCTGGCGCCGCGACGTCATGTTCATCACCGACGAATCGGAGTACTTCCGGAAAGCCTCCGACTCGATTGCGACGAGCATCGGCGAACAGGGCTTCCTCGCCGACAAGATCTATGCAAGTCCCGACGAGGCCGACAATGTGGCCCACCAGAGTGCGATCAAGGATGGCCTCAACGCCGGTCAGTTGCTGGTGCATTTCATCGGTCATGGCGGGCGCTTCATCTGGCGGACCGGGCCGCCGGACCTGCGCAAGAACCACGATCTGTTCACCCTCGATGACGTCAGCCAGCTGAGCAACGGCAATCGACTGCCGATGGTGCTCTCGATGACCTGCTATTCGGCTCCGTTCGACAATCCGACCGAGGATTCGATCGGCGAACGCTTCCTGCGCGAAGCCGACAAAGGCGCGATCGCGGTGTTCGCGGCTTCCTGGCGCAATGCGCCATCGACCGCGTTCAGCACCGCCCTGGTCAAGGAATTGCTCAACCCCGGCGCGACGATTGGCGAAGGCATCGTGCGGGCCAAGAAGCAGATCGACGATCGCGTGCTTGTTGAAATGTACAACCTGCTCGGCGATCCGGCCGTTGTACTCGAACGACCACGTGCTGACGCCCGACTCATGCTGAGCGCGGACGCGTGGAATCCCGGCGTGCTGGTTGCCCTGCCGGGTTTGCGATTTTCCGGCCAGGTGGCGCTGGACTGGCTCGACGAATCGCGGCAACTGATCGCCACCTCGACCTATCGCGCGGAGCAGTCCACGTTCCGCGTGCCGATACCGCGCCTAGGCCCTGGCAAGGTCGCACACTTCGTGCGCGTCTACGCGAGCGACGAGGCCGGTGTTGCCGACGCTTCCGGAGTCCTTTCGTTGCAGCCGGTGCGCCCGGTCAAGGCGAGGTCTTCCTGGTTCGGCTGGTTGGGTAGCGCGAATGAAAAGCCGCTTGCCACCGATACCGTGAAACGCGGCGGATTCGACGGCGACGAAGTTGCCGACACGACGGGCAATCCCTGACTCCATGCTGCCGATGCGACCGATCATCGAGCTGGCGCGGCCGGGCCAGTGGATCAAGAACGGGTTTGTGCTGCTGCCGCTTTTCTTCGGTCATGCGATGTTCGAGCGCGAAGCGCTGCGTGGCGCGCTGCTCGCCACGCTGGCGTTCTGCCTTGCGGCATCGGCAGTCTATGCATTCAACGACACGCGCGATGTGGAGCGCGACCGCGTCCATCCCGACAAGTGCCGACGCCCGCTCGCGCGCGGAGCGCTGACTGTCCGGACCGCGCTGGGACTCGCCGTGTGCCTGGCCCTGCTCGCCATGGCGACGGCAGCGTCGTGCGGCATCGAGGTCGTCGCAATCATCGCGTTCTATCTGGTCATGCAACTCGGCTATTCGCTTGGCCTCAAGCGCGTCGCCTTCGTTGACGTGACGATCGTCGCCAGCGGCTTCGCCTTGCGCATCCTGGCCGGTGGTGTGGCAGCGCAGGTACCGTTGACGCCATGGATCCTTGTCATGGGTTTCCTGCTTGCGCTGATGCTCGCCCTCGGCAAGCGCCACGGCGACCTTGTCCACGTCGGCGAGGCGCGTGCCCACGCTGCGACCTACGACCAGGTCACGATCGAGCGTGTGCTCGGCGTCCTTTCGCTGACCGTGCTGGTGGCCTATGTGCTTTACACGGTGTCGCCCAGCGTCCTCGAACGGCATGGCCAGCACGCGCTCGCCTACTCGACGCCATGGGTCCTGCTCGGCGTGCTGCGCTATCTTTTTCTCGTTCTCAAACGCGGCGCCGGGGGCGATCCGAGCCGGCTGGCCGTGCGCGACCCGTACCTGCTGCTGGCGACAACCGGCTGGTTGACCACATTGGCGATCATCCTCTATCACTGAGTTCTCAATATCGCCGCATTCCGGCGACAATGGCGACAGCTTCCCCGCAATGGAAACCGAGTGCCGGCATTTGCCTACCAGGCGCTAGACAGCAACGGCAAGACACAGCGCGGCGTCTTGCAGGGTGACACTGCGCGCGCGGTTCGCGGAATCCTGCGTGAGCGTGGCCTCAATCCGCTCGCGGTCGATGCCGTCGCCGACGATCGGCAGACCGCATCGCCATTCGCACGGCGCGGCCTGTCCGGCAGCCAGTTGGCCATGCTGACACGACAGCTCTCGACCCTAGTCGGCGCCGAGTTGCCGATCGACGAAGCACTCGCCGCGTTGTCCGAGCAGGACGACAACGAGCGTCAGCGCGCCTTGACCGTGGCCTTGCGCGCGCGCGTCATGGAGGGCGCCAGCCTGGCCCAGGCGATGGGCGATTTCCCGGACAGCTTTCCCGAGATATTCCGCGCCACCGTCGCGGCTGGAGAACAATCGGGCCATCTCGGCGTCGTGCTCGACAAGCTCGCCGACTACGCGGAGGCGCGTGATGCGCTCAAGCAGAAGCTGCTCGGCGCGCTGACCTATCCGCTGCTGCTGTCAGTCGTTGCGATCGCCGTCGTTGCCGGCCTGCTGACCTGGGTCGTGCCACAGATCGTCGGCGTTTTCGAGAACATGCAGCAGACCCTGCCGTTCGCGACGCGCGTGCTGATGAGCCTTTCCGATTTCCTGCGCAACTGGGCCTGGCTGCTGGTGGTGGTTCTGGTGATCGCTGCAGTGGTGATCCGACTTGCCTTGCGCCGCGAGATCGTCAGATATCGATGGCATCAGACCTTGCTGCGGTTGCCGCTGATCGGGCGTCTGACGCGCGCAGCGAACACCGCACGCGCGGCACGCACGCTGGCCTTGCTGGCCGGTGCGGCCGTGCCGCTGCTCGATGCACTCGCAATCGCCGCCCAGGTCGTGCCGAACCTGCCGATGCGCGAATCACTCCGGCTCGCTGCGTTCAAGGTGCGTGAGGGCAGTGGTTTCGCCCGGGCACTCGCCGAAAGCCGGCAGTTTCCACCGGTTGCGCTGCGCCTGATCGCGAGCGGCGAGCGTTCCGGCGAGCTGCCGCGCATGCTCGATGAAGCGGCCCGACAGCAGCAACGCGATCTCGATCGCTGGCTCGGCGTGCTCTCGGCAACGTTGGGCCCGGCCGTGATCCTGCTGGTTGGCGCCATGGTCCTGTTCATCGTCCTTGCGATCCTTCTGCCGATCTTCGATCTGAACCAGATGGTGAAGTAGCCGCGACGGATCGGTTGGAGCAACGAGCAAAGCGCACCGAACAAGAAACAATGAGCAAAGCACGTTCCCGAACCCTGCCGAATCCCGCCTGCCGATCCCGAATCCCCACACTTGCGAATCCCGAATCCCGGCCCCCACATGATCCATTTTGACAACGTCAGCAAACGCTACGCGGGTGGGCACGAAGCCCTGAGCGGGCTCAGCTTTGAAGTCGCTGCGGGTGAAATGGTTTTTGTCACCGGTCATTCCGGCGCCGGCAAGACCACCCTGCTCAAGCTGCTCGGGCTGATCGAGCGCCCGACCCGCGGCGAGATCATCGTCAATGGCGCTGCGCTGGCACGCGTCCGTCAGCGATCGATCCCGCAGGTCCGCCGCGGTATCGGCATGGTCTTCCAGAATCACCGCCTGTTGATGGATCGCTGCGTGTTCGACAACGTCGCCCTGCCGCTGACGATCGCCGGCGCGGGTCGCGACGAAACCGCCAAACGCGTGCGCGCGGCGCTCGACAAGGTCGGCCTGCTCGACAAGGAACGTTCGGCACCGGCGACCCTCTCGACCGGCGAGCAGCAACGCGTCGGCATCGCGCGCGCCCTGGTCGGCAAGCCGCCGCTGATCATCGCCGACGAGCCCACCGGCAATCTCGATCCGCAACTGTCGATCGAGATCATGAACCTGTTTGCCGAATTCCAGCAGGTCGGCACGACCGTGCTGATTGCCAGCCACGACCTGCATCTGATCCGGCACATGAGCCAGCGCGTGCTCGTCCTCCACCACGGCCAGCTGATCGACGATTTTCGTCCGCAGGCGCCCGCATGACCCGCCAGCGATCCAGCGCCAACCGGTTGCGCGAGGCTCCGCCCAGCAACCAGAGCCTGCCGCGCGAGCGACGTTCGATGCACAAGCGCTGGAATGCGTGGAGCGAACAGCATCGCCAGGGATTCCGTGCCAGCCTCGTTCGCCTGATCGACCGTCCCTGGGCGACGGCGTTGACCGTGCTTGTCATGGGCCTTGCCCTCGCCCTGCCACTGCTCCTGTTCGTCCTGCTCGACAACGCCCGTTCGCTGTCCGGTGGCCTTCGCGAAGCGCGCGAATTCACGGTGTTCCTCAAGCCGGTCGAAAGCAGTGCCGCCGCGAACGCTTTTGCCAACGAACTCGGCAAGCGTGCCGACGTGCTCTCGGTCGTGACACGCACACCCGAACAGGGGCTCGCCGAATTCCGTCAGCTGTCGGGTTTCGCCGAAGCGCTCGATGTGCTCGACGACAACCCGTTGCCGAGCGTGCTCGTGGTCACGCCCAGGATCGCTGACGATCCGGCCGAACCGCCGCTGCTCGGCGAACTCAGGGCCGACCAGCGTGTCGACATGGTCCAGTACGACGCGGCCTGGCGACAGAGGCTCTCGGCCCTGCTCGGCTTTGGCGAGCGCGCAATGCTCGCCCTGATGTGTCTTCTGGGACTTGGGACCGTGCTGGTGGTTGGCAATACGATCCGCATGGACATCCAGGGACGTTCCGAGGAAATCGCCGTGGTCCAGCTGATGGGTGCCAGTGACGGCTTCGTGCGCCGACCATTCCTCTATGCGGGGTTCTGGTACGGCGTGCTCGGGGGCTTGCTGGCCGTGCTCGCGGTCGGCATCGTCGAACTGTCCGTGCGTGCGCCCTTGCTCGATTTGCTGGCCAGCTACCAGAACCGGTTCGCGTTGCACGGCTTCGGATGGCAGGATGCACTTCTGGTCATCGGCGCGAGCAGCCTGCTCGGCTGGATCGGCGCATGGATCGTCACCACCCGTTATCTGTACACCGGGCGTCCGCAGCATTGAATATGAAATCCGCACTGACCAGGCACCTCTCGTCCGACGAGCCGCGCGTACTTGTTGTCGATGGATCACGCGTCGTGCGTCGCCTGATCGAGCAGATGCTGAAGACGCATCTTCCAGGCGTGATCGTGCTTGCCTGCGAAACCGGCGCCGAGGCGATCGCCCAGCTCGGCGCGGGTGTCGTCGATTTCGTCACCACGGCGCTACGTCTGCCCGACATGGACGGCCTCGAACTGGCCAGCCAGATCCGCAAGAACTCCCCGCAGGCCTACATGCCGATCGTGGTCGTGTCCGGTGACGTGCAGGAACGTCTGGTCACGCGCTCGCTGAGCGAGGATGTCACTGACTACTTCGACAAGTCGCTTGGCTTCCAGGCGCTTGCCGAGTTCATTCGCGGCTACGTGCAGCCGACCGAATCGACCTCCGGCGAGGTGCTCTACGTGGAGGACAGCCGCGTGGTTGCGCTGGCGACACGGCGCATGCTCGAAAAGCATGGACTCACCGTGCTGCACGTGATCGCCGTCGAGGATGCCCTTGCGATGCTCGAGACCGCGCAGTCGATGGATCGCATCGGCGCCGACATCGTGCTGACCGACGTCAACCTGAAAGGCGAACTGACCGGCGGCGACCTGCTTGAACGCATCCGCCACCAGCTTGGCTACGGCAAGGGACACCTTCCGGTCATCGTGATGACCGGCGACGACAATCCCGAGAACCAGGCGGCGTTGCTGCGCGCAGGCGCCAATGACCTGGTCGAGAAGCCGATCGAGGAACGTCTGCTCGTGACCAAGCTGCTGTTCCAGTTGCGGGTCGGCCGCCACCTGCGCGCTCGGGTCGGCAACGGCGTCGCATGAGCGAGGATCGCGTCCGCCTCGACGCCTCGTGGAAGTCGCGTCTGGCGCCGGCGTTCGATGATCCGGCCATGCACGCCCTGTCGGCGTTTCTTCGCTCCGAAAAGGCCGCCGGCAAGATCATCTATCCACCCAGTTCGCGGATTTTCGCGGCGCTCGACACGACGCCCTTTGACGCGGTCAAGGTCGTCATCCTCGGTCAGGATCCCTACCACGGTCCGAACCAGGCGCATGGGCTGTGCTTTTCCGTCAGCGACGGTGTGCCGATACCGCCGTCGCTGCAGAACATCCACAAGGAAATCTCTCGCGACCTCAAGCTTCCGCGCCCCGATCACGGCAACCTGGTCGCCTGGGCCGAACAGGGCGTCCTTCTGCTCAATGCCGTATTGACGGTCGAGCACGGCCGGGCCGGCTCGCATCAGGACAAGGGTTGGGAACGCTTCACCGATGCCTGCATCGAGGCATTGAACCGCGAGCGCGAGCATCTCGTGTTCATGCTCTGGGGCAGCTACGCGCAAGCGAAAGGCCGCCTGATCGACAGCCGGCGCCATCTGGTCCTCAAGGCCCCGCATCCGTCGCCGCTGTCGGCACATCGCGGCTTTCTGGGTTGCGGCCACTTCTCGCGGGCCAACGCCTACCTGGTCGAGAACGGTCAGGTCCCGATCGACTGGCGCGTGCCGGCAAGGACAGATCGGGTCGATTCCTGAGCCCCGTCGCTGTGCCGGAGGTAACGGTTGATTCCGGCGAGTCCACTCCAAACGTGTCCAAACGGCTGACCGACGCAGGATTGTTCACGGGGAATTGCCGGATTGCTTACTGCGCGTTAATGGATTCCGGGCTACTATACCGGCCAGTTCAGTTATAGATGCAACTCCGTGTTTCCCGGGAACTCCCCGAGGCTTTTAGCACTCTTAACATGCGAGTGCTAAAATTCGCTGCATGAATGAGGACATCTGCATGACCCATGCTGTAATCACCAGCAATTTCCCGGTTCCCAGCCCGCTGGGTAGCCTTGATGCCTATATTTCGGCGGTTCACCGCGTCCCGATGCTGAGTCTCGAAGACGAGCAGGCGCTTTCTCGGGACTTTCTCGAAAACGAGAACATCGAATCGGCACGCAAGATGGTCATGTCACATCTGCGCTTCGTCGTTCACGTCGCGCGTGGCTATGCCGGCTACGGCCTGCAGATCGCCGACCTGATCCAGGAAGGCAATATCGGCCTGATGAAGGCGGTGAAGCGTTTCGATCCGGATCAGGGTGTGCGTCTGGTGTCGTTTGCCGTGCACTGGATCCGCGCCGAGATGCACGAGTTCATCCTGCGCAACTGGCGCATCGTCAAGGTCGCCACGACCAAGGCCCAGCGCAAACTGTTCTTCAACCTGCGCAAGTCGAAGAAGCGCCTCGGCTGGATGAACAACGAGGAGGTCAACACGGTGGCGCGCGAGCTTGGCGTCCCGGCGGCGACCGTACGCGAGATGGAATCGCGATTGAGCGGCCGTGACATCGCGTTCGATGCACCGACCGACGATGACGAGGATGCCCGCCCCTCGCCGGTGATGTTCCTCGAAGACCATCAGAACTCCGACCCGTACGATGCCATCGAGAATGACTCCGAGGAAGAGTCCTCGCTGGACACGCTCAATCGCGGCCTGACCCGGCTGGATGAGCGCTCGCGTGACATCATCCAGCGTCGCTGGCTGGTCGATGGCGAGAAGGCCACCTTGCAGGAACTCGCGGACGAGTATGGCGTGTCAGCCGAGCGTATCCGCCAGGTCGAGGCCAACGCGATGAAGAAGATGCGCGCCCTTTTCGTCGCCTGATCCAGATCTCGAAGACGTCAACAAAAGGCCCCGCTCGCGGGGCCTTTTTCGTTCAAGTGCCCGGTTCAGGGCGGGATATCAACCCATGTCGACGGGATCGACATCGATTGACCAGCGCACGCGACGTGATTCCTTGAGTGCACGCAACCCGGCCAGCCATTCCGGCAGGAACGCCTGCAGGGCGCTGCGTTCGGCCGCCTCGATCAGGACCTGGGCGCGCTGGAAGCCGGCGCGCCGCGGCATCGGTGCGGGCAGCGGCCCGTGTGCCGAAACCGCCAGCGGCGTTGCGCGCGCGGACTCGATAGCCAGCCCAAGGAAAGCTGTCACATCGGCCATCTGCCTGGCTTCTGCGCGCAGCAGGGCGAAGTTCGCGAACGGCGGCAATCCGGCTTGTCTTCGTTCCGCGATCAGGCTTCCCGCGAGCGCCGGATAGCCGCCATCGATCAAGGCGCGCAGCAATGGATGATCGGGATGATGGGTCTGCAGGATCACCGCACCTGCCCGATCGGCACGGCCCGCCCGGCCGGCCACCTGCACGATGAGCTGGCCCAGGCGTTCTCCGGCGCGAAAATCGACGCTGTGCAAACCCTCGTCGACGCCCGCGACCACGACGAGGGTCAGATTGGGCAGGTCGTGTCCCTTCGCGAGCATCTGGGTGCCGACGAGGATGCGCGGACCGGACACGTCGAGCTGCTCGAAAATCGCATCCCGACCCGAACGATTGCGCGTGCTGTCGCGATCGACGCGCAGGATCGGTACGTCCGGGAAGCGCTGCTGCAACGCTTCCTCGATCCGCTCGGTCCCCTGGCCTTGCGGTGCCAGGCTCGTACCCGAACATTCCGGGCAGACGGCTGGAACACGCGCTTCGGCAGCGCAGTGATGGCAGCGCAGGCGCGCTGCTCCGCGATGCAGGGTCAGCGGTCGGTCGCACTGCGCGCACTGCGCACTCCAGCCACAGGCCTGACAGATCAGCACCGGTGCGTAGCCGCGGCGATTGCGGAAGACCAGCACCTGCTCGCCACGCGCCAGGCATTCGGAGATTGCTGCAAGCGTGTTCAGGGCGAGACCGTTGTCGAGGCGTTTACGGCGCAGATCCATGATCGTCAGTGAAGGCGGGGTCGCGGCGCCGGCGCGGTGGGACAAACGCAACAGCGCATAACGCTTCGATTCGGCATTCGCGAGGCTTTCCAGCGACGGCGTTGCCGAACCAAGCACGATCGGCACATCGAGTGCCTTGGCCCGGACCATAGCGAGATCGCGGGCGTGATAACGGAATCCATCCTGTTGCTTGAACGAGGCGTCGTGCTCCTCGTCGACAATGATCAAACCGGGCTCCGGCAGCGGCACGAAGATCGCCGAGCGTGTCCCGAGGATGACTTTCGCCTCGCCGCGCGCGGCCGACAGCCAGGCCGCCGCCCGTTCACGCTCGGTGAGTCCCGAATGCAGGATCGCGATATCGAGGCCGAGCCGCTCGCGAAAACGTCGCGTGGTCTGCGGCGTCAGGGCGATCTCGGGCACCAGCACCAGTGATTGCCGTCCGCGCGCGAGGGCCGCGGCGATCGCGGCGAGATAGACCTCGGTCTTGCCACTGCCGGTGACGCCATCGAGCAGGAACGGAGCAAAGCGGTCAGGTTGTGCGTTGATCGCCGCGACCGCGCGCTGCTGTTCGTCGTTCAGCCGAGGCGCCGTGACCGGGTCGGCCCGGCGTGGCGTCGCCGGCAAGCGGACGTCCTCGACCAGACCACGCGCTCGCAGCCGGCGAAATGCCGTTCGCCAACCCGGCAATCCCGAATCGAGTCCGGTCGCCGGCAATGCGCCTTGCCCGAGCGCTTCGAGCAGGTCACTGCTGCGCGTGCCGCGCCGACGCCGCGGATCTGCCCATGTCGCCCGGCCCGCGTCCGTCAGGCGCACGCCCGCAACCCCGCGCTCGGGCAGTTCGCCGCCGTTACGCAGCAGCACCGGCAAGGCCGATTCAAGCACCTCCCCGATCGGATGCTGATAGTAACGCGCCGCCCAGCTCAACGTGCCGATCAATTCGGCGCTCAGCGGAGGATCCTGATCGAGGATCGCCGAGATCGGCTTGAGCTGGTCATCCGGATGTTCGCTGGTCTCGACGACATCGAGAACGATGCCGATCCTTTCGCCCTGGGCGAACGGCACGCGTACCCGACTACCGACCGGGGGCGGCTCCATGTGTGGAACCAGGACGTAGTCGAACAATCGGGGCAGCGGCACAGGGACCGCCACGCGGACGATACGCGGCATGCTGCAAGGGTTCTGCGAGGATGAGGAGGCAGTGTACCCGCGGCGCAAACGGACAGCCCCTCCACTTGCGGCATCTTTCTCAGGACAAACCGAGAATGACCTTCCAAGTCGCTGGTGTGGCAACGGATTTTCCCTTATCCACAGCGCCTGTGGATAAGTATGTGGATGAGCCTCTGGATTGAGCCTGCCCGGGCCGCCGCGGCGCGCTCCATGTCATCTTGGTGAAACTTTGACCACTCACCAATATTCGTTGTTTTTCAATACGTTGCGAGTATACAAAGCGTCTCGGTCGGGCTCGTGACACGTTCGTTGCCGCGCATGACGACGCCCCGCGACGCTGTGCAAAACAGCCTTGACAGGTCGGGAAATCCCGCAACTGCCCATGGCTGCTTTCTCTCCGGACGGACCGCGGCTTCCGCCGGCTCGGTCGATCGCCGCAACGGCGATCGCGGCGCGATCCAGCCACTGCCGAACAGCGAAGGTGTCTCAGGTCAGCGCAAGACTGATCAGGCCGGCAAAAACCAGAGCGATGCTGAGGACCACGGAATAGCTGATTCCGATCACGGAATACTTCAGCGTCGTCATGATCCAGCCTTGCCGGTAGACCCGCTTCTGCATCAGGAACAGGTAGAGGAACAGCCAGGTCCAGGCCAGGGTTCGCAGCCACCCGATGGGCTGCGACAGCCACAACCTGCCTGCCGCCAGCCCTTCGAGAGCACCGAGCCCTAGGATGACCAGTACCGACATGAAGATAAACGCGTGGCTGTGCAGGGCCACCAGCAGATGCTCCATGTACAGCCGGCGTTTGAACAGATAGAAGAACTTGAGCAGCACGGCAAACAACGGCATCAATACGAACAAGGTCTGCGGCAATACCGAGAAGAACCCGGCCAGCAGGCGACCCGGATTCTTGTTGATGTCGTCCAGGTTCTCCTGCATGTGCTCGAGCGTGCGGTTGAGCTTCGCGTTGAGGCCCTCCGAAAGCCAGCCGATGCTCACTAGATTGGTCTTCGAATCCCAAGGCTCGTCGCCGAACAGGCTGATCCTGCCCGAATGCTTCTTGGGGGGAGTCTTGGCGCCGGTCGGCGACTTGGCCGCTTCCTCGAGTTCGGCGAGGCGATTGACTCCGCTGTTCCGGATCTGTTCGATCTTCTCTTCGAGCTTCGCGCGCGCCTTCGGCGACATCGCCGGAACGTCCTTCGCTGCGGTCAATGCGGCGATGCTCGCGTCGACGGCCTTGGTCACATCTTCGGGCGTTGCGGCCTCTTCGATGTTGTCGTACACACCGAATTTGAGTTCGTTCGGATTGATCTCGGGCAAGGCCATCTGCATCGAGAAGAACGCGATGATCGAGAGGAAGAAGAACAGCCGGAACGGCGTGACATAGCGTGCGCGCCGCCCAGCGACGTATTCGGTGGTCAGGTAGCCAGGCCGGACGTAGAGGTCCCACAACGAGCGGAAGATCCGTGAATCGACGTTGAAGACGATGTCGGCCAGATCCGACAAGACCTCGGACAGATGCCGGATCATGCCTTTCTCGGACTGGCCGCACGCGTAGCAATACGGCCCGTGTGCCGGCGCACCGCAGTTCGGACAGGTGCGCTCCGGCGTATCGATCAACGGTGCCGTGAATTCCGCATCAACCGCTGCCGTTTCGGGCACCGGCGGCGGCGGAGGCGGCAGTTCGATGGACGTGCTCATCGTGGTTTCAGCATTCCTTGGTCGCGCAGCCAGTTGCAAGTGTCGCGGACCAGCGTATCGAGCGGGGTGGTTCGATAGCCCAGTTCGCGCATCGCCTTGCCGGAGTCGACCTGCAGATGATGACAGGTGAACGACACCGCCTGCGGTGTCAGCGGCGGCTCGCGCCCGGTCACGCGACTGATCGCATCGAGCACGCGCGCGTAGCTGCGGATGAATCCGGCCGGCATGGCCTTGGCCGGCGCCTTGCGCCCCAGCTCGTGTGCGGTCGCCTGGATCAGTTCGAGAAAACTGGCCTGTACGCCGCCGAGCAGGAACTGCTCGCCGTGAGCCGGATGCCGCCAGGCAGCGATCTCGGCCCTGGCTACTTCGCGCACATCGGCAAAAGCACCCGACCCCGGCGGCGCTCCAGGCAACCTGCCCTGGTCGATCAGCAGAAACAGGCTCGCCCAGTTGTGCGTGTCGCCCGGCCCGAGGATATGCGCCGGATTGAGCACCATCGCCTCGATCGCACCGCTGGCGTCCGCTTCGAGCACGAGTTCCTCCGCGATCGCCTTGGTTCGCTCGTAGTTGATCCAGGATTCCTTACCCAATCGCGGCGAGCGTTCGGTCAGCATCGCCTCCTGCTGGCCGAATGCGGACACCGACGAGGTATGCACGAAGCGGCGCACACCGGTGGCCTGGGCTGCAGCAAGGACGTTGCGCGTACCTTCGACATTGGTGCGCGTCTGGCGCTCCTCGTGTCCGCGCCAGGTGCTGGTGTCGGCGGCGACGTGAAAGACGCAATCGGTCGGCAAGCGCAATGCATCGCGCATTGCCTTCGGATCATCCAGCGCGCCGACGATGGAACGCACGCCGCGTCGTGCAAGCGCGTCGGCCCCTGACTGACTGCGCACGACGGCGGTAACCTCGACCGAATCGGCAAGCAGGCGATCGACCAGATGGCCGCCGAGGAATCCGGTCGCTCCGGTCAGCATGACGCGCATGGGATTCACTCCGTTTCGTGGTACCGCACTGCCCCCGGTGTCGCGGCGGCGTGGGCCTGCCGCCGACAAGTCTTCGTGTCCACCGCTATACTTCGCGGTCGCAGGAAGCATTCCCGATGACCGCCATTCTATCCACCGACCGCCCCCGGTTGGCCACCGAGTTTGCTGCAACGATCCGCCTCGCCGCACCGCTGGTGCTCGGCCAGCTTTCGGCGATCGGCATGAACCTGATCGATACCGTGCTTGCCGGCCACCTCGATGCACACACGCTCGGTGCCGTTGCGCTTGGCAGCAACGTCTGGGTGCTCGCGATCATCACGATCATCGGCGTGATGATGGCGCTGCAGCCGTCGGTCGCCCAGTTGCGTGGCGCCGGTCGCGAACACGAAATCGGTGCGTTGTTCCGCCAGGCATTGTGGCTGGCCATTCCGCTCGGCATCGGCCTTGGATTCGCTGCAGCCTTGCTCGGGCCGATGCTGTTCGGTCTGATCGGTGTCGATGCGAGCCTGGTTGCCGATGCGACGTCCTTCATGCGCGCGATCGCCTGGGGCGCACCGGCGCTTTCGGTGTTCTTCGCCCTGCGCGGCCTCAGCGAGGGCATGGGCCTGACCCGCCCGACCATGTACTTCAGCATGCTCGGCCTGGTCCTGCTCGGTCCACTCGGTTACATCCTCATGTACGGCGCTTTCGGCATTCCGCGCCTCGGCGCATTCGGCTGCGGATTGGCCACGGCGATCGTGCTCTGGATCCAGTGTGCCGCATTCGCGCTTTATGTCGCGCGGCGCTCGCGCTACCGGGACCTGCACCTGCTCGCGGTTTTCGACCGGCCGGACCGGGGCAAGCTCGGGGAACTGATCGGCATCGGCGCACCGATCGCGGTGACCCTGCTCATGGAAGCCGGCCTGTTCGTCGCCGTCGCCCTGACCATCGGCAAGCTCGGCGCCGACATCATTGCCAGCCACCAGATCGCGATCAATATCGCATCGGTCGTATTCATGGTGCCGCTCGGCATCGCGATGGCCACCACCGTACGCGTCGGCTTTGCGCGCGGCCGCAACGACGGGCACGGCGTGCGCCAGGCGGGCGCGGTCGGCTTGATGCTGACGCTGTGCATGCAGGTCGCATCGGCGACCTTGCTGTTCACGATGCCCGAATACATCGCCGCGCTGTACACCACCGATGGCGCCGTCATCGCATTGGCAGCGCAGTTGCTCGCCCTGGCCGCGATCTTCCAGCTTTCCGATGGCGTCCAGGCGGCATCGAACGGTGCCCTGCGCGGCCTCAAGGACACGCGCGTGCCGATGCTGATCTCGGGCGTCGCCTACTGGTGCGTCGGCATGCCGGTCGGCCTCTGGCTCGCATTCCACAAGGGACTCGGAGCGCCCGGCATGTGGATGGGCCTGATTGCCGGGCTCAGCGCCGCGGCGGTCCTGCTGACTTCGCGGTTCTGGTCGATTGCGCTGAAGCTGCCGGCAGCCGAATAGCATCCCGTGCCGTTCGACGCATGTCGCCGCACGCGCATTCGGCTACCCTTTCCAACTTCACGGCCGCGGGAATCGTTCCGCTCACCGGACTGGAGTCAAAGATGTCGTCATCCCAACCGGGCATCGTCATGCGCCTGATGCGTGGAATCTGGAACACGCTGAACTTCACGCGTCGCCTGATTCTCAACGTGATCCTCGTGATCGTGCTGTGCCTGCTGTTCGCCGCCCTTTTCCGCGCCGCGCCGATCATCGGCGAACAGACGGCGCTGGTGCTCGATCCGCAAGGCATGATCGTCGAGCAGTACAGTACCGACGCCAGCGAACGTGCCATCGCCAGCCTCAGCGGCGAGGCCAGCAAGGAAGTGCAGCTGCGCGATCTTCTGCAGGCGATTGACGCTGCCGCGAGCGACACGCGCATCGCGCGTATCGTGCTGATCCCGGACCAGATGTCCGCCGGCATCTCGACCATGCGCGAGATCGGCCAGGCCCTCGACCGATTCCGCGCGGCAAGGAAAGATGTCGTTGTCGTCTCCGAGGGGATGGAACAGGGCCAGTACTATCTGGCTGCCCATGCCGACCAGATCCTGCTTGATCCGCAGGGTTCGGTGATGCTCGAGGGATTCGCCAATTACCGCAGCTATTATCGTGATGCGCTCGACAAGCTCGGCGTCGATGTGCACCTGATCCGGGTCGGTCAATACAAGTCGGCCGGCGAGCCCTACATCCTCAATCGTGCGTCGGACGCTGCCAAGGAAGCCGATCTGTTCTGGATGGGTGGCATCTGGAACGAATTCCTCGACGAGATCGCCGCGCTGCGCAAGCTCGATTCCAGCGCGCTCGCGAACGACGTCGCCCAGCTCGACGTGCTGGTCCCGCAATTCGATGGCGATCTCGCCAGGCTCGCGCTGGATCGCGGACTCGTCGACAAGCTCGCCACGCGCACACAGGCGCGCAAGCTGCTCCGCGAGATGGGCAAACCCGATGACAGTGGCGAGACGTTCCGCCAGATCAACTGGTCGAACTATCTCGGCATGCAGGTCGCGCAAAACCTGCCCGACCCGCGTCCCGAAGTGGCTGTCGTCGTCGCCCAGGGCGACATCGTGCAGGGCGAGCAGGCGCAGGGAATGGTCGGTGCAACGACCGCGGCAGGTCTGCTGCGCCAGGTCCGCGAAGACGACAGGGTGAAGGCCGTCGTATTGCGCGTCGACTCACCCGGCGGCGATGCCTACGCTTCGGAAGTCATCCGCCGTGAAATCGAACTGATCCAGGCCGACGGCATCCCGGTCGTCGTGTCGATGGGGGATGTCGCGGCCAGCGGTGGCTACTGGATCTCGATGAACGCCGACGAGATCTGGGCGCAACCGACCACGATCACCGGATCGATCGGCATCTACGGCATGCTCGTGACGATTCCGCAGGCACTCGAGAAGATCGGCATCCACACCGATGGCGTGTCGACCACGCCGATTGCCGGTGCCTACGACATCCGCAGACCGCTCAATCCACAGGTCGAAACGATGTTGACCAGCGTGCTGCAGCGGGGCTATCGCGATTTCATCGGCAAGGTCGCCGAAGCGCGCGGCAAGACTTCCGAGCAGATCGACGGGATTGCGCAGGGTCGGGTCTGGAGCGGCGCCCAGGCGAAGGAACGTGGACTCGTCGACAAGCTCGGCGGATTGCATGACGCGATAGGCGCCGCGGCCGCCCTCGGAAATCTCGGCACCGACTATCGGACCCGCTATGTCGAGCGCGAACTGAGTACCTGGGAGCGGTTCGCGCTCTCGCTCAGCAACAGCGGCGCGGCTGTCGGCCTGGGCCGCTGGTCTGGCCTGGCGTCGCTGCCGACCCGGCTGCTCGGCAAGGGCGAACTCGAACGCACGCTGCGTTTGCTGAACGATCTCGGCGGCAACCGCTTCGGTGTCATCGCCCATTGTTCCTGCGCGTTGAACTGAAACCCGCTGGAGTGGAACCCGACGGTGTCGCTGACAATCGTTCGACAAGGAGATCGTGCGCACCGAGCCTGCTCGCCGATGGCTGTCGCAACCGCTTCGGTGTCATCGCCTGTCCTTTGTTCACCTTTAACAGAAACCCGCTGGAGCGGAACCGGGCGATGACGGCCGCAATCAGCCGCCGCTCTGTTCGTCGATCTGCTTGTCGCGATCGGCCTGTGCCTTCTTCAGGGTTTCCTCGACTGCCCTGGCCTTGTCGAGCGCCTTGAGCTGATCGTCGAGAACGGTGGGCTGGCGCACTTCTGCAGCCGCGGGCTGGTCGCCCGACGCATCCGTCTGAACCTCGTCTGCGTCGGAACCGTGCGACGAACACGCCAACAGCAGGCTGGCTGCCAGCAGACCAGCGGTGAGTTGCAGGGTTTGTCGTACCATGGCGACCTCGATTACGCGGGCAGGCGGAGTGCAGAACCGGAGTCTGCCGCGCCGACCCGTCCCGGACAAGCGGAACCGATCCGACGATGAACGCTTCGCGCTGGCGACTCGATGGACAACTGGCCCTGGTGACCGGCGCAAGTCGTGGCATCGGCCTGGCTACCGTTCGCGAACTGGCCGGCCTCGGTGCGGATGTGCTGCTTGTGGCGCGCGACGAGGCACACCTCGAACAGGTGCGCGATGAGCTGGCCGAGGAATTCCCGCGCAGCGCCATGCGTACGTTCGCTGCCGATGTCAGCGAGCACGAGCAACGCCTCGAGGTGTTCGATTTCATGGCCGACCTCGGGCTCGATCTGTCCCTGCTGATCAACAATGTCGGCACGAATACGCGCAAGCCGACGCTCGACTACAGCGAGGGCGAGTACCGCCGCATCATCGAGACCAACCTGATCTCGGCATTCGAGATGTGCCGCCTCGCCCACCCGCAGCTCGTCCAGCATGCGAATGCCGGCATCGTCAACGTCGGCTCGGTATCGGGAATGGTTGCGGTGCGCACCGGAACGCCATACGCCATGAGCAAGGCCGCCCTGCACCAGCTGACGCGCAACCTCGCCACCGAATGGGCCGAGGATGGCATTCGGGTCAACGCCGTGGCGCCGTGGTACATCCGCACGCAACGTTCCGAACCGGCGCTGGCCGATCCGGACTATCTCGAGGAAGTGCTTGAGCGCACGCCGATGAACCGCATCGGCGAACCCGAGGAAGTCGCTGCGGCGATCGCGTTCCTGTGCCTGCCGGCGGCATCCTACATCTCGGGCGAGTGCATTGCGGTCGACGGCGGATTCCTGCGCTACGGGTTCTGAACGGCTCGCGCATTGATGTCCGGAAATGGCGAGTCCGCTGCCGGCAAGCCTGCTAGATTGCATCCATGCAAAGCGCTTCCTCCCGAATGCTGCTCGACCCGTCGGTCTGCGAACAGGCGCGATTGACCCGCGACATCCGCTTTGACGGATTGTTCTTCACGGCAGTGAAGACCACCCGCATCTATTGCCGACCAGTTTGTCCCGCACCAACGCCGAAATCATCCAACATCACCTACTACCCGAGTGCGGCGGCGGCCGCAGCGGCCGGCTTCCGGCCTTGCCTGCGATGCCGGCCGGAAGCCGCGCCGGGTTCGCCGCTGCATCGCGCCAGCAGCGAACTCGTCGCCGGCGCGCTGCGCCTGATCGAGCAGGGCGCACTCGATGGCGCATCGGTCGGCGAACTGTCGGCGCGCGTCGGAGTTGGAGAACGGCATCTGCGCCGATTGTTCGAGCATGAACTCGGCGCCAGTCCGCTCGATGTCGCGGCAACCCGACGCCTGCTGTTTGCCAAGCAACTGCTGACCGAGACGGCACTGCCAGTCACCGCAATCGCCGCAGCGGCAGGTTATGCCAGCCTGCGACGATTCAATTCCGCCTTCGTCGATGCGTATGCGAAGCCTCCCCGCGACTTCCGGCGCGGTCGTGGCCAGGCCGGACCGGACAGCGCGATCGAGCTCCGCCTGCCTTATCGCGAACCGTATGATTTCGACGGCCTGCTCGCGTTCTATGCGCGCCGCGCGATTCCCGGCGTCGAGATCATCGACGAGCGCGGCTATCGGCGCAGCATCTTGATCGATGGCGAACCCGGCTGGTTCAGTGTTTCGCAGATCGCCGGTGATTCCGCGCTGCGTCTTGGCGTACAGGGCGTGCGAACAGCGCATCTCGGCCAACTGGTAGGTCGCGTGCGCCGCATGTTCGATGTCGATGCAGATCCTGTCGCGATCATGCAGGCGCTCAAGCGCGATCGACGCTTGCGACCGCTGACGAAACGCTGGCCAGGACAACGTCTGCCCGGCGCCTGGGACGGATTTGAACTCGGCGTCCGCGCCGTGCTGGGCCAGCAGATCTCGGTGGTGGCGGCGCGCACGCTGGCCGCACGCATCGTCGAACGCTACGGCACGGCATATGAAGCGAGCGCGCCAGCCGGCCTCGGCTCCCTGTTCCCCCCGCCTGCGGCACTGGCCGAAGCACCGCTCGAGTCGATCGGGCTGACCCGTGCACGCGCAGCCACGATCCGCGGCCTGGCCCAGGCTTGTGTGGACGGTCGCATTGATTTTTCCAGCCAGCAGACGCTCGCGGATACCGTGACGCGGCTGTGCCTGCTCCCGGGCATTGGCGCATGGACGGCGCACTACATTGCGATGCGCGCGTACACGCACCCGGATGCCTTTCCGGCGGGCGACCTGGTCTTGCGCAAGATCATCGGGGAGGGCTCGCCGCTCGGCGAGCGAGCGATGCAACTCTGCGCCGAAGCATGGCGCCCATGGCGCGCTTATGCCGTCATGCTGCTTTGGCGCAGCGCCGGATGATCGCAAGCAGCCTGTGAAGACACGGATATAAAGCGCTGGCGCGCAGGACAAGGCAGCGCATCGAACGCAACACGCAAACGGGAATGAACATGATCTACGACATGATCGAATCGCCACTGGGCTCCATCCTGCTCGCGGGAGAAGGCGACGTGCTTCGCTTCATCGGCCTGCCGGAATCCCGGCATCCGATCACGATTCCCGCCGACTGGTCGCGCGACGCGAATGCGTTCGCCGAAGCAAAACGCCAGTTTGCGGCGTATTTCTCCGGAGAACTGATCGAGTTCGATCTGGCCACCTCGGCGCAAGGCAGCGAGTTCCAGCAGCGCGTATGGAAGGCGCTGCGCACGATCCCCTACGCGACGACGATCAGCTATGCCGAGCTCGCGCGGCGCATCGGCAATCCGAAGGCGAGTCGCGCAGTCGGCCTCGCCAATGGCGCAAATCCGCTCTCGATCATCGTGCCGTGTCATCGCGTGATCGGCGCGAACGGCTCGCTGACCGGCTACGGCGGCGGCCTGAAGGCAAAGCAGAGCCTGCTCGATCTGGAGCGTCGGCATGCGCCGACCGAGCGCTTCGCACTGACATCGTAGTCCCGCGCTTGTCGCCTATCGTCGGCATTCCGTGGCGCGCAAGCGCAGGGACTGCAGTTCGCTGCCGACCTTGGCACGAGTGTCGCTGAAGGCGAAACGCAGGCGACGTTCGGCGTCGGCAATACGTGCATCGAGGAACTCGCACAGTTGCAGCGCATCGATGCGCACGCAGGGATCCTCGACCCATGTATACAATGCATCGATCCGGCTGCCACGCGTACGATCAATGGGGACCGCGCGCAAGCCAGGCGCCGAAACACCGATGCCATTGCGGCCGCCATAGGCGCCGGCGAGCGAATCATCCGGAATGCCGAGGACGCCAAGCGGAACCGCACGCTGCTCGCCACTGCCGGTCTCGCTCAGATAGCGGCTGCCATCCTCGCGCGTGCACAGCGTGGCGTGCAGGTCAGGATCTGTCTCCGTGGCAGGGGCTGGAACGATCAGTGGCGAAGCGGCTTCGACCGAAGGACCTGGCTTCGTCTCGTGGCGATCAGGCAGCGACATCGGCGGCGGCGCATCCGCCAGCTCGATTCGTCGACTGTCTTCACCGCGCTGGCAGGGTTGATCCTGGAACCTGACGATTCCATCGTCGCCCACGCATCGATGGATGGTCGTCCCGGCCGCATCTCCGCAGAACGCGAAAATCACCAATACGACCATCGAGGCGGATCCGGGAGTTCGCATGTGTCGAGCATAGGCGTTCTCGATCCGGCAATGGAACGGGGGCGACAATCGCCCCCGTTCGCGTCAGCGGAACCGGCCGATCAGCGTTTGGCGTCCTTGGCCACCGCCTGTGCATCGTCCAGCGCGCGCTTGGCATTGGCCTTGGCGATCTCGTGCAACGCATCTGCCTGATCCTTGCAGGCACCGGCCTGACCCGACGACATCGCGTCGCACTTCTCGCGCGCGATCTTCAGGTCTGCGTCGGCCTTGGCGATGGCGACGTCATAATCCGCCTTGGCCTGGGTGTTGATCGTGTCGGCCTGGACTTCAGCCACGTCACCCCTTGCCTCGTCGGCCGTACTCATCGCCTCATCAGTGGCGGCATTGATCTTCTCGCTGGCCTTCGCATCGGCCTGCGCAACATCGGCTCGTGCAGCTTCCCTCGCCGCATCGAGCTTCTGCTGCGCTTCCGCAGATTGTCGTGACGCGTCCTGCTGCGCCTTGGCGAGATCCTGCTGGGCCTGCTGCCGGGCTTCATCGACCTTGCGTTGCGCCTCGACGGCGGAATCCTGCTGATTGCAGGCGCTCAGACCCAGGATCGCGGCGAGTGTGGAAACGAGCAATACAGATTTCATCGTCTTGTTCTCCCATGCGTAAGCGGCTCGCCCAGGCTCATTGGCAGCAGCCTGGATGCCACGCCGCGCATTGGAGCGTCAGTCATATGAATGAACACTGTGCCGCCTGAATTCGGTTCAGCGCGCAGATATGTCAGGGCCAGGATGACCCGATCCAACGTTGCCTTGAAGGATCAGCGTGGACCCACCGCGCTCGGCAAGCGGGCAATGCGCGCATATTCGCCGCGACTGAAGAAATCGGGTTCCGCGAGCAGCTTCTCGAACATCGGCGTCGCATCATTGCCCCAGAAAAGCTGGTCGCCGGAACGGAGGGTCGGCACCCCGAACACTCCGGACGTGATCGCCTCTTCGGTGTTCGCGCGCAGTTGCTCCTTGACCGCTGTCGCGCCGATCGCCGATTCGACATCGGCGATGCCGAGTGCGTTCGCGACGCTGCTCAGGCCTTCCGCGGTGTCGCCGGGCAAACCCTGCGTCCAGACATGCGCGAAGATCCGCGTAATCGCCTCCCAGCTCGAACCACACGCGATCGAGAGCCGCAGGGCCGCTAGCGGGTTGAACGGATGTGCGGGCGGAAAGCGCAACGCGATGCCACTAGCTTGCGCACTCCATTGCACCATGCGGTAGGTGAATTCGCGTTTACCCGGGATCTCGGCCGGGCCGAGCTGACCGTGATGGCGGAGCAAGGCCGCGAACACGACAGGGCGAGGCGTGATCGCGTGGTGCCCGGCGAGTTCGCGGACGCGCGCCAGTTGCAGATAGGCAAACGGCGAGATGAAATCGAAGTACCAGATCGCCCTGTCCGACATCAGTGCAGGCTCTTGTAGACATCGGGATCGAAAGCGTCGACCTGGATCACCTCGTCGCGCGCGTCACGCGCCTCGTTGAGTCGATCGTACTCCTGCTGCGTGATGACACCGGCGGCGAGACCGAGGTCATCAAGCAGGTGTCCCGGTGCGCGATCGAGGTTTCCCGCACGCACCGCGTCACGCAACTTGGTCTCGATCGGCAACGCCGCGACCGCCTTGTCGAGCGCGGCCTCGAGCATGCCGAGGCCCGGCTGGTCGCCTGGTGGAACGAAAACGTCTTCGGTCAACGTGCGACGCGCTTCGCGATCCTCGAGGATATCGCGCGCAACGCGTGCGCCGATGCGATCGTTCGGCGGGCGGAACCGAGCCCCGAGCGGAAAGATCAGCAGACCGAGCAGCGATGCCGCGAAGCGATTCGGAAGATTCTCGAGTACGCCAAGCAGCGCCTCCTGCACGCGGTACACGCACAACTCGACCGACCAGCGCACCAGCGCATGATTGGCCGTCGTCTTGCCTTCGTCGTGATAGCGCTTGAGCGCGGCCGAGGCCAGATAAAGATAGGCAAGGCCGTCGGCAAGTCGTCCCGAAATCTTTTCGCGGCGCTTGAGGGAACCACCGAGCGTGCCCATCGCGGTGTCCGAAAGTATCGTGAACGCAGCCGAGAATCGCGACAGGTGCTGGTAGTAGCGCGCGGTGTCCTCGGTCTGCGGCACGCCGGCCAGACGCGAGCCCGACAGGGCCAGCAGCAACGCACGGACCGAGCGTGTGACGAGCAGGTTGACATGGCCGAAGATGGCAGAATCGAAGGACTTCAGGTCCTTCCTGGCGACCGCGTCGATTTCCTTCTGCACGAACGGATGGCAGCGGATCGCACCCTGGCCGTAGACGATCATCGAGCGCGTCAGGATATTCGCCCCTTCCACGGTGATCCCGATCGGCACTGCATCCCAAGCGCGCGCAAGCGTATTGCGCGGACCACGCTGGATCGCGCTGCCGGCACGGATATCCATCGCGTCGCTGACGACCTGGCGCATCGAGTCGGTCAGGTAGGCCTTGGCGATTGATCCGATCACGGCGGGCTTTTCCCCGGCATCGAGGGCGCCGCAAGTCAGGTTGCGCGTTGCGGTCATCAGATAGGTCATGCCTGCAATCCGCGCCAGCGGTTCCTCGATGCCTTCGAAGCGACCGATCGGCGTATCGAACTGCTCGCGCACGGTCGCATAGGCACCACAGATGCGCGTTGCCATCTGTGCGGCGCCGATGCTCAAGGCCGGCAACGAGATCGAACGACCGGCGGCGAGCGATTCCATCAGCATGCGCCAGCCGTTGCCAACGCCATCCATCTCGCCGATCACCGCATCGAACGGAATCCAGACATCGCGTCCGACCGTCGGGCCGTTGTGGAACGGCACGCCCATCGGATCGTGACGCATGCCGATCTCGACGCCCGGCGTATCACGCGGAATCAAGGCACACGTGATACCGCGATCCTCGATGTCACCGATCAGGTGATCCGGATCCTTGAGCCGGAAGGCGAGGCCGATCAAGGTCGCGACCGGAGCCAGCGTGATGTAGCGCTTTTGCCAGTGACAACGCAGACCGAGCACTTCCTTGCCGTCGATCGTGCGCTTCTCGACGATGCCTTCGGATTGGGTTGCCGCCGCGTCGGAGCCGGCTTCGGGTCCGGTCAGTGCGAAACACGGGATCTCGATGCCGTCAGCGAGACGCTTGAGGTATCGATCCTTCTGCGCCTGCGTGCCGTAGTGCATGAGCAGTTCGCCTGGGCCCAGCGAGTTCGGCACCATGACGGTCACCGCCGCCGTCACCGACCGACTCGAGATGCGCGTGACGATGCGTGACTGGGCGAGCGCTGAAAATCCGTGGCCACCGTATTCCTTCGGGATAATCAGGCCGAACAGGCGGTAGTCCTTGATCAATTGCCAGGTCTCGGGAGACAGGTCGCGTCGCTGGTACACGTCCCAGTCATTGATCCTGCGGCAGAAATCATCGACCGGCCCATCCAGGAAGGCCTGCTCCTCATCGCTCAATGGGCGCGCCTTGAAATCGAGCAGTTTTTGCCAATGCGGCATGCCCGAGAACAGATCGCCATCCCACCAGACCGTGCCCGCCTCCAGCGCGATGCGCTCGGTGTCGCCGAGCCGCGGCAGCACTTTCGCGAACACCGGCATGACGAAACGCGAAACCAGGTTGCGTCTCAGCGCCGCAAGCCCGAACAGCACGGCGATGCCGATCGCCGCTGTGGTGATGACCATGAATGCGCCGGTCGAGCCCACTCCATTGACCCGCCAGCCGATCAGGATGACCGCCATGGCACTGGTCCAGCCGAGGAATCCGAGGCCGCGAAACGCGAGCACGAGAAACACGACGACGGCCAGTACGAATGCAATCCACATGGGTCGAACTCCGAGCTGCAGTCGTTCGATTATGCGCCAGTGACGATGGACCCTGCGCTGCGGTGGATCCGCGGATCGGGCTTCAGCGCATCGTACTGATGTCGAGCGCGATCGCGCGCGCCATCATGGACACGCATGGTCGGGTTCTTCTTCAGTTCGTCTACAGGAATGAGGCCATCCCGGCACTGGACTCCGGACCAACCACCCGCAACGCGCGTCTCAATCCGAACGAGGGATCGCCGTCACGAACCCGCGGAACCATCGAGCTTGAGATCCTTCATCGCCCAGATGAATTCCATCGACAGCACACTGGCGGAACCTTTGTCGACGCGGACCTTGCAGTTGAGATTCTGGGTGAATTCGGTCGACAGGCCACGATCGAACACGATCTGCGTGGACAGGTGCCAGATGTCGTTCGCGCCGCTCTCCAGCTTTGCGCTGGTCACGAGATTGCCCTTGTCGAATTCGAAGGTCTTTCCGGCCAGTCGCTGGTTGATCTCGGTAACGCAGGCATCGGCAGCGACCTTCCCGGCGCTCGAATCGCCGCAGCCAGCCAGGAGCAGCAGACAGGACACAAGAATTGGACGCATCAGGAAACTCCCGTACTCAAGTCCGTCGACCACGCGCACCGTGATCGAACTCACGGCATCGGGACGGCTTGAAGTATAGGCAATGCGCTGCAGGAACCCATGCTGCGCCGCAGCGCAGAGCTGCAGGCGTCAGTAACGCGGCAGAGCGGGATCGACTTCGCGGGACCACGCGTCGATGCCGCCTTCGACGTTGTGCACGACGCGGAAGCCATGCTCGCGGAAATGCTCGGCAGCGCGGCGGCTCGAATTCCCGTGATGGCAGAGGAACGCCAGCGGCGTGCCCTTGTCCAACTTGATCAATCGATCATGTGATGCCGCGTCGAGTACCTCGGCCGCGGCAAACGGGGCGATCGCGCGTTCCTCGGCGGAACGCACATCGATCAACGTGATCGCGCCTTCGCCGAGCAATCGCTTCAACGTCTGCACATCCAGCGCATGCACCTTCGGCGGAGCGGCGGGCAGGTCGATCGAAAGCCCTTCACCCTGAGCGGTCTCGGCCCAACCGATGTGGGCTCCGCGCGCGCGCTGTGCGCTGGCCGGATCAAACGACACCTCGATGCCATTGGCGGTCACGCGGATTTCATTGCCCTGGATCTCGCGCAGCTGGAACTGCGGCTGGAAGCGTCCGTCAATGGCGAGGAACAGTCCCATGCCGTCCGCATCCGCCAGCGCGACGCGAATCTGCGCGGCAGCCTCATCGCTGATCGTGATATCGGGCGGCGAGCGATCCGGTTGCGGCAAACCCAGCAATTCGTGCAGCTCGCCACTCGCGGCCATGCCCTGCACGATGTCGGCTCCGCCGACCAGTTCGCCATCGACATACAACTGCGGGATGGTTGGCCAGTTGCCGTAGTCCTTGATGCCCTGGCGGATCGCCTCATCGGCAAGCACGTCGACGGTGACGTAGTCGTCGAGCAGATCATTGAGCGCCCCGACCGTCGCTGCCGAGAAGCCGCAGCTCGGCGCTGCCCGTGTCCCCTTCATGAACAGCACGACGCGGTGCTCGGCGAGCATCGATTCGATGCGCTGACGGACAGGTTGGACAGTGGACATGGCAATTTCCTTGAATGGTTGCAGGCAGCCGCGCGGATCGGGGAACTGCGGCCGTCGGAGCGCGGGCATGCGGTCGGACATGGGTGCGGCACGATGATCCCGCAAGGGACGTGCGGATCGGGCATGGCCCCGGCACGTGCGCATGATAGCGAAGCTGCTGGCCGGATGGCGTGTTTGGCCGGCCGAGCAAAATACTGGATAATTCCGGCCACAGGGGAAACATCACCGTCAGGGGATACGACATGATCCGCACGTTGCCGCTTTGCATCGCTTTTGCGCTCGCCTCGACAGCGAATGCCCAGCCCCCCACCGACCCATCGGTCAGCGATCCGACAATTCCCGTCACCTACGTGGGCTCGAATGCCCGAGTGTCGCTCGGGGTCAACCATGACGGCGATGTGCTCGGCGAGATCCTCGCGATCCTCGGCAAGACCGACGAATCCGCGTGGCTCGGCGAACTGTGGCTCGGCCAGGGCGGAGCCGGTGGCATCCAGCTCGGTTACAACCGCCTGCGTGGCGCTGCGGACAGCGACAAGGCGAGCGTATGGAAATTCTTCGCCGCCGGCGACCAGAACGCCTTCAAGGATCGCAAAGCTACCGTCGGCCTGGGCTGGGAACGTGAAGACCTGTTCTTCAGCGGCTATGTCAGTCATGCGACTACCGGGACCCGTCTGGTCGATACGAACCTCGTCACCGCTACCACCACCCTGACCGGCAGCGACGCGCAAGGCGCCTACACGCAGACGCAGACGATCGAGACGCTGACCCGGTTCTTCGAACATCCCTACGAGAATGGCGCGGGCCTGAGGCTCGGCGCCTATTTCGACGATCCGCTGCTGCGCGTGCGCGGCGGAGTGGACTACGAAAAGGGCAAGTTCAGCTCGAACCAGACCACGGTTTCGCTGGGGCTCGACAAGCTCTTCCGCAACAGCCCATTCAGTCTCTCGGTGCAGGGTGAATTCGCACGCAAGTCGGGCGACTTCGAAACCGACAAGTCCGATACGCGCGGCTGGCTGCTGCTGCGCTACGATTTCGGCCAGAATTTCCGCGCGCGCGAACCGTTCCGCCTCGTCGAAGTGAAGACACCGGCGGGGAACGACGCCAGCGCAGCCGCGGCTCAACCGCAGGTGATGCGCAACGAAGTGCGCCTCGACGGTGACGCCTTCTTCAGTTTCGACCATTTCGATCTGCGCCCCGATGCAATCGCCGCGCTCGATGAACTCGTCGCCAAGCTGAAATCCGACGCGCGGGTCAGCCGCGTCACCGTCGTCGGGCACACCGATTCGGTCGGCACCGAAGCCTACAACCAGGCGTTGTCCGAGCGCCGTGCCGCCAGCGCCAAGGCGCACCTGATCAGTCGCGGCATTCCGGCGGACCAGATCGATGCGCGCGGCGAAGGCGAACTCAATCCGAGCCATCCGAACGACACGCCGGAAAACCGCCAGAAGAACCGTCGCGTCGATGTCGAGTTCCTGACCATCGAGGAAACCGTCGCGCCCGCGATCGAATCCGCACCGCCAGCCGACAAGGTCGAATGGGTGCGCGAACCGGTCAAGGCGAATCCGGCCTGGATCGAGCGCGCATTGCGCAATCCGGCCGAGCACAAGCGCACGGTGGACGTGTACAAGTTCGAGCGGGAAACATCGACGACCACGCTCGGGCCGCGCGTCTACCTGAACACCGGACCGAGCGCAGCGGACGATGCGATCACGGTCGATTTCGAGTCGAGCGCAAACCTCATCGCGGTACTCGCCAACGACAGCGATCCGGAAAATGATCCGTTGACGATCACCGCGGTCTCATCGCCGGCACACGGCGTCGCGACAATCGGTTCGGGTGGCATTCTCTATGCGCCGGCCGCCGGCTACTCGGGTCCTGACAGTTTCACCTACACGATCAGCGACGGCCATGGCGGAACCGCGACGGCCACGGTATCGGTGACCGTCAACTCGGCCTCCGCCTCGAACCAGTTGCCGATCGCCGTCAACGACGACGGCAACGTGATGAAGGGTTTCGAGACCGACATCGACGTGCTCGCCAATGACAGCGATCCGGATGGCGATGCGCTGACCGTCATCGCGGTCGAGCACACCGGCCCGGGCATCGCCACGATCACGATCAACGCCGACAACACCGTGCACTACCAGTCGATCCACGGCTATTCCGGCTTTGACACGTTCGAGTACACGGTTTCCGATGGCCATGGTGGCACTGCCAAAGCCACGGTGACCATCCTCGTCTACGAGATCACGCCCGGCTGATCGGCAATCGCTGGACCGCCCTGCCGCGAACGGTGGCGGTCCATGCTTCAGGATTCCGATGTGAGGATTGCGCGCGCGACCGGCAGGATCTTGCCGGTCCACAGTGCGTACTGATCCGCTGACGGATGCAGGCCGTCGGGCGCAAGCAGGTCCCGGCCTTCGCGCCGGGAAATGCCGCAGATGTCGACCCAGGCCGCGCCACGCATCGAAAGAATGTCGCGGGCCGCGTGGTTGAAGCGGTCGATTTCGCTGGCGACCTTCGCGGTGTCGACGTTTTTCTCGGCAGCAAAGCGCGTCACTCCCCAATCCGGTATCGAAACGCCGATGACCCGTTGGGCGTTGCCGTTGGCGCTCTCGATCGCGAAGTCGAGCAACGCTGCGTATTCGACCCGGTAGCCTTCGAGATCGAGTCCGCGATACTGGTTGTTGACGCCGATCAGCAGGCTGACCAGATCGTACGACGGCGAAAACGTGCGCTGATCGATCGCATCCTGCAACTCGCCGGTCGTCCAGCCGGTGGTCGCGACGATATCGGCATCCCCGATGCGCGTTCCGGTTTCGCGCAGGCGCGCCACCAGTTGGGTGGGCCAGCGCCTTTCGGCGGCCACATCCTCGCCGATCGTATAGGAGTCACCGAGGGCGAGATAGCGGGTCATCGAAGCGTGTGATCAGCAGCGGCGCATTCAGGCGACGTGACGGGAAAGCAATGCGCCTTCGGCCGTTCGCATGAGTGCCCGTTCGATGCGCATGAATACATCGCTGACGATCTCCGCCTGCGGCAACAAGGTGATGCGGAAATGGTTGCGGTAGTCGATATTGAAACTCGTGCCCGGAACGATCAGGACACTCTCGCTTTCGAGCAGATGCAGGGCGAATGCCTGGTCGTCGAACAGTGGCACCGCGCCCTGACGGACTCCCGGGAATGCATACATCGCTCCGGAAGGCGCGACGACGTCGAGAAACTCACTGCGTGCCACTGCATCGAGGACTGCGCGCCGTGATTCGTGCAAGCGGCCACCTGGATTGGTCAGCGCCTTGATCGTATCCTGTCCCTGCAAGGCCGCCTCGATTGCCCACTGTCCCGGCACATTGCCGCACAGACGCAATGCAGCCAGCAGATCGAACGCATGCAGCAGTTCGCGCAGACGCGGCTCGCTGCCCGAGACCGAGAACCAGCCGACCCGGTACCCACAGGCGCGATGCACCTTGCTCAAGCCGCCGAAGCTGATGCACGGCAGGTTTCCGGCCAGTACCGCCAGCGGCTGGAACGCAACATCGTCGAAAAGAATGCCGTCGTAGATCTCATCGGCGAGCAGGACCAGCCGATGGCGCCTGGCCAGCTCGACGATTCCCTCGAGCAACTCGCGCGGATAGTTGGCACCGGTCGGGTTGTTCGGGTTGATCAGGACGATCGCGCGCGTTCGCGGCGTGATCAACGCGGCCATTTCGTCGATGTCGGGCAGGTGCGCGCGTTGCGCCGGGCACGGATAGTGCACCGCCCTGCCGCCATTGAGCAGGGTCGCCGCGGTCCACAACGGGTAGTCCGGCGCCGGGATCAGCACCTCGTCGCCGGGCTCGAGCAGGGCGCGCAGGCTCAGGTCGATCAACTCGCTGACGCCGTTGCCTATGAACACCCGGTCGGCGTTGACTGTCGCCGAACCGCGACTGCGCTGCTGGTCGGCGATCGCCTCGCGTGCCTGCGGCAAGCCTTGCTGCTGGCAGTAGGCCTCGCTCCTGGGCAGCGAGCGCATGACCGCATCGCGGACGTGTGCCGGTGTTTCGAATCCGAATGCGCCCGGATTGCCGATGTTGAGCCGGATGATTTCGCGCCCCTCGGCCTCCAGGTCGCGTGCGCGGTGACTCAGGGTGCCACGGATTTCATAACGGACTTCAGCGAGACGCGAACTGGTGTTGACCGGACGATGGGGCATGGGCAGGAAAACGAACGGGGAATTTTCGGCATCTTATCAAGCTCCGTTGCTGCGCCGCACACACTCCGGTCCACACGCAACCAATTGCGCACCGCCCGCATCTGAGTGCTGTGCCGAACGTTCTCGATACCTTCGGCAGGCGTGTTCGCCGCGCTGCACGATCAGACTTGCGATCCGCCAGACCATTGACACGACGAGTTTTAGTGTTATAGTTACCTACATCACTACATTAGAAGTCACCGCCATGCACCGCCGGACCTCGCTGCCTCTTTTCATCGCCCTGATTGCTTGCCTCACAGGCTGCGCAAGCAGTACGGCACCGTCTGCCGTCTCCGAGAAAAAGCCCGAAACTCCGGAAGGTCTCCCGGTCGAAACCGCGCATGTCGAGCAGGGCGAGCTGACCGCGCGCTATGCGGCGACGGCGACCCTGCAGGCCGAGCACGAAGCGAAACTGGTCAGCGAAGTCCCTGGCACCGTGCTTGAATTGCTGGTCGAGGAAGGAGCGAGGGTCAGCAAGGGTCAGCTGCTTGCACGCATCGACGCGGCACATAGCCGGCTGCAATTGCGCGAGGCCGAAGCCGACCTGCAACGTCGCAAGAATGACGTCGACCGTGGCGAGAAGCTGCTTGCGCGCAAGTTGATCCCGGCAACCACGCACGACCAGGCCGAATCCGACTATGCAGTGCGCCGTGCCGAGGTCGCGATTGCACGCGTCACGGTCAACAAGGCCGAGATCCGTGCACCGTTCGACGGCGTCATCACGCGTCGCTGGATCAAGCAGGGCCAGTTGCTGGCTGCCAACGATGCCGTATTCGACATGGCCGATTTCGCTGACCTGCGCGCCGAACTGCGCGTGCCGGAGCGCGATGCCGTCGCCCTCGCAACCGGTCAGCCTGTCACGTTCACCGTCGATGCCCTGGCCGCTCGCCGCTTCGACGCGAAAATCGAACGGATTGCGCCGATCGTCGATGGCAACAGCGGCACGGTGAAAGTCACCGTGCGCGTCGACAATCGCGACCGCACGCTTCGACCGGGCTTGTTCGCCCGCATGGACGTCGCGTTCCTCCATCTCGCCAATGCCGTGCTGATGCCCAAGGCGGCCGTGCTTGGCAATCGCGACGCCGCGATTGCCTATGTGGTCAAGGAAGGCAAGGCGCGACGCACGCCCATCCGCACCGGCCATGAGAATGGATCGCGCGTGCAGATCCTGGAAGGTGTCGATGCCGGCGCCGAAGTCGTCGTGACCGGCCAGGCCTCCCTGACCGATGGCGCCCTCGTCGAGGTACTGCACAACGATGCCAGCTCCAGCTTCGTCCAGTCGCGCTCGGTTGCCGCGGCAACGACGCCAGGGGGCTAGAGCAACGCAACACCTGGTCGGTTCCGTTGCGCCCAGGTGAATCGTTCGCCGGTAGAATCCCGGCAATGGCAGACCCTGATGACAGCTTGCTCACCCGTATCGGCTGGCGCGGCAACCTGCCGGCCGATTCCAAGGAACATGCAGGAACGACCATTGCACGCGTCATCGCCCAGCATCGCGCCGGCTATGAATTGCACGATGGCCTGCATGCGTTCAACGCACAGCCCGCACCGCGCTTCCTGAAACCCGGCATCGACCCGGGCATGCGCCCCGCAGTAGGCGATTTCGTGCGCATCACGAGCGCCAGACCACCCTTGATCGAACAGGTCCTGCCGCGTCGAAGCGAACTCGCCCGCGCCGCCGCCGGCGAGCGTCATCAGCGACAGCTGATCGCGACCAACATCGATACCGTCATGGTCATCAGCGGCCTCGACGGGGACTTCAATCCGGCGCGTATCGATCGTTACCTGATGCTGGTCGAGGGCAGCGGTGCGCGGGCCGTGGTGATCCTGACCAAGGCCGATACCGCGGACAACATCGAGGAAGCCATCGCCGAGATGCGCAAGCGTGTACCTGCGCAGACCGGAATTCATGCGATCAATGCGAAGTCCGCAGAAAGCATCGCACCCCTGCTCCACTATTTCGGCCCGGGCACCTCGACCGTGCTCGTCGGCTCATCGGGCGTCGGCAAGTCCACGCTGACCAACACGCTGCTCGGTGAATCACGCCAGGCGACCAACGCGGTGCGCGAAACCGATAGCCGCGGTCGTCATACGACGACCTATCGCGCACTGATCCAGCTCCCTCACGGCGGCTGCCTGATCGATACTCCGGGCATGCGCGAGATCAAGCTGACCGGCGAAGAATCGCTGGCAGGCGAGCAGTTCGGAGATATCGAGGAGCTGGCCCAGGACTGTCGCTTCGGCGATTGCAGCCACTTGAGCGAACCGGCCTGTGCCGTGCGCGCCGCACTCGAGGATGGCCGGCTCGACAGCGCGCGCTGGCAGAACTATCTGAAGCTTCGCGACGAACTCGCCGCTGCCGCCGACAGCCTCGAGGCGCAGATGCGCCGCAAAAGCGAATCGCGCGTCCTGACCAAGGCACTCGGTCGTCGTCTCGACGAAAAGTACGGGCGACACTGAGGCGTCCCGGCACGAACCAGTCGCTCGTCCGCCCGGTGGCTGCGCTATATTGCGCCGACCCGTGAGCACCGAATCCGACAGCCTCGCACATCACACCGAACTTGATCGGCAACTTGTCACCGCGGTCAAGGGAATCCGCCTGCTCGGCTCGGTGAGCTGGCCGGCTTCGGCGCAGATCTCGTTCCTCGAACAATGGAAGAAAGGCAGAGCCAGCTTGCCGGTCATCGACTATCCTCGCCCCGGCCATGCGGCGGCGCGCGAGCAGATCCAGGCGATCCACGATGCCGCCGATCCGCAACATCCGGTCGGCGACTACATCCGTCGAAGCGCGGAATCCTGGCGCGTCGCCACGCAGTTGCTCGACGCGGTCGGCACGCCTGAGCTGAGCACGCATTCAATCCAGTTGTTCGGACGTCCCGGCTCGCGCGTGCCGGGCAGCGAACTGAGCAATGTCGATGCCGCGAGGCATTTCATCAGCCTCGCGGACGAACTCGACAAGGACGTGCTGACCAGCGACGCCGACTACTGCATACCGGCTCCGGTATTGCGCGAGGAACTGCAGAACCAGCTCGACAGCTTCTTCGGCGCAGGCGTCGTCCGCGTCGAGGTCGACGACCAGTTGATTTCCAAGGCCGCGGCGGGAGCGACGCGCATCCGCCTGCGTTCGGCAACCTGCTTCACCGAGTACGACCGCAACCAGTTGCTCGAACATGAAGCGTATGTGCATACGCTGACCGCGTTGAACGGGCGACGCCAACCCAACCTGGCCTCGCTTGGCCTCAGTTCCCCGCGCATCACCGCAACCCAGGAAGGACTCGCCGTTTTCGCCGAACTGATGACAGGCTCGCTGGACATCGAACGCATCAAGCGCATCAGCCTGCGCATCCTCGCCATCGACATGGCCCTGAATGGCGCTGATTTCATCGAGGTGTTCCGCTATTTCCTCGACGCCGGACAGACCGAGGCCGACAGCTTCTCCTCGGCCCAGCGCGTCTTCCGCGGTTCGCCGCTTGGCGGCGGCTCGGCCTTCACGAAGGACACCGTGTATCTGCATGGACTGCTGTCGGTGCATACGTTCTTCCGCTGGGCCTTGAAGAACCGCAAGTTGAACCTGTGCCGGAACCTGTTTGCCGGGAAGATGAGCCTGCACGATGTCGTTTCGCTCGAGAGCCAGTTCGACTCCGGCTACATCGCCGAACCGAACTGGCTGCCGCGCTGGATACGTCACGCCAATGGCCTGGCCGCGATGCTCGCTTTCTCGCTTTTCGCCAATCGCATCCGCCTCGATCGGGTCGAGGCCGAGGATCTCGTGCTCGCCTTGTAGCCGCATGCCGGATCGAGCGGAACCAACAATGCGTGCCAGCAGCGGTCGCGGGTCGATGCGTTGACATACGAACGTGTTCGTAGAATGCTGCGGTGACTCCTGCCGCAGGGAATCGCCATGCGCACGCTGGCTCTGCTTTGCCTGTTTCTGTTCGTCCTCGCCCAATCCAACGCGCCTGCCCATGGGCGGGAATCGTCCGGCGAGGCGCCAAGCGGACAATCCTACTGGCCAGGACCCGGCATCAGCGGCTCCTGGTACAACCCCCAGCGCAGCGGCGAGGGTTTCGTCCTCGAGTATTTGTCCAACGGGACCGTGCTGGTCATCTGGTTCACCTTTCCGGCCACAGGGGAACCGGGAGCGCAGGACTGGATCATCGGCGAAGGCGGCTATGTCGTCGGCAATCGCATCCGCTTCGATCACATGTACCGGACGTTTGGCGGCACCTGGGGCGATGCGTTCAATCCGGCCGCGATCCGTCGAGTCGAATGGGGCACGCTCGAGTTCGAATTCAACGACTGCAATTCCGCGACGTTCCGCTATGCCGGCCCCGAATCCCATGGCAGCGGCGAACGCACGATGACCCGGCTGACCGCTCTCGATCAGATCCAGTGTGCGGGCAATCGTGCGGTGACCGAAACCGGCGGGCGATCCCTTGCCGGCCTGCGCAGCACCAGTGGCGCGTGGTATGTCCCTTCGCGCTCGGGAGAAGGGTGGTACATGGAACAACTTCCCGGAGACCGCCTGCTGGTTTACTGGTTCACGTTTTCCCCGCTCGGCCATCAGGCTTTTGTGCTCGGCGTGGGCCAGCGTGTCGCGGACCGGTACGAAATCCTCGATATGCACATGACGCGCGGACCCCGCTTTGGCGACGCATTCGATCCTTCGAGTGTCGTTCGCTCGGCGTGGGGGCGCATGACCGTATCGTTCTCCGATTGCGGCCATGCAGAAATCGGCTACCAGTCCATCGAACCCGGATACGCCAGCGGCACGCGCACTGCCACGAGGCTTTCCCTGCTCGCGGGCACAGCGTGCATCGACGGCACGCCTCAGGCTCTCACCCAGGGCAACTGGCAGGCAGCTGCGCCAATGCCGGCGCCGGCGCAGAGCGAGCTCGATGCGACCGTTCTGAACGGCAAGCTCTACGCGCTTGGCGGCTTCGGCGATCCGCGCGGATTCAAGCGCTACGATCCGCTCGTGAACCAGTGGGAGACACTGACCCCGCTGCCGTCGGGCCGTCATCACCTTTCGGCATTCGCGATCGATGGAGGTGTCTACTACGGCGGAGGCGCTTTCAGCGGCGGTGGCGAGCCCGGGCTTGGCGGGTATCGCTATGACGTCGCGACAAACCTCTGGGAGCCCCGACCCGAACTCCCCGCCGACTTCGGAAGTCGCGCCGCGGTATTGCACGGGCGCGTTTTCCTCGGAACCAGCTCCGGTGAACTCTGGGAGTACGATCCGCGGCAGCGGATCAGTCGCCACATTGCCAACCCGGTCAACCAGAATGAGCGCGACCACGCCCAGGTGCAGGCATTCCTCGGCGAAATATGGATTATTGGCGGTCGCTCACCCGAGACCAGCTCGGTCGTCATCTACGATCCATCAAGCGAGCAATGGAGAACGGGTCCGCGGCTCCGTCACTATCGCGGGGGCTTTGCAGCAACGGTGGTCGGGCATCAGCTGATGGTAAGCGGCGGTGAAGTCGTCGTCGGGACGAGACGCCTGGAGCCGTCGACTGAAGTCTACGCTGCAGGAACCGACGCGTGGCAGATCGGGCCCGCCATTCCGATACCAACCCATGGATCGGCGGCAGGTGCGATCGGCAATCGCGCCTATGTCGTGAGCGGCGGAACGTCTGCCGGCTCGTCCTGCTGTGCTGCTGGCCATCTGTTTTCGATCGAGTTCGCTCCGCGGGCCGACGAGTAGCTGGAGGCAATGACGCTTCCTCGATGCAGCCTGGCTCGTTGGTCCTTGCAGAACACCAGACCGTCCGTCATCGAGCAATGCCACGCCGACGGTTTTCCGCGATCGGCTGCGAGCCATTCGGCGAAACGACATCCCGTCCCGTGCAAGCGATATTGCGAGAGATCGAGCAGAGAACGCGCGATCGCTTCGTTGCGATTGCGCTCCCGGCCGGCGGCACTTCGGTGGTCTCCTGGCCGAGGGCATCGCGATTGACTGGCGACAGGCTCCCCGAATGCTGCGTGATATAGTAAAAAAACCCAGCTACAGAGCCACTTCAGAGGCATCAGCCCGCGCCATGTCCAGCGATTCCGATCTCCTCAAGCAAGCGGCTCTCGAGTATCACCGGCGTGAGCCGGCCGGCAAGATCAAGGTTGTCCCGACCAAGTCCGTGGTCACCCAGCGTGAACTTTCGCTGGCGTATTCGCCCGGCGTCGCATTCGCCTGCGAAGAGATCGTCCGCGACCCGAACACCGCCGCAGAATTGACCGCGCGCGGCAACCTCGTCGCCGTGATCACGAACGGCACCGCCGTTCTGGGCCTCGGCAACATCGGCCCGCTGGCGGCCAAGCCGGTCATGGAAGGCAAGGGCATGCTGTTCCAGAAATTCGCCGGCATCGACGTGTTCGACATCGAGATCAACGAATCCGATCCCGACAAGCTGATCGACATCATCGCGAGCCTCGAACCGAGTTTCGGCGGCATCAATCTCGAAGACATCAAGGCGCCGGAATGCTTCATCGTCGAACGCAAGCTGCGCGAGCGCATGAAGATCCCGGTCTTCCACGACGACCAGCATGGCACCGCGATCATCGTCGGCGCGGCGTTCCACAACGCCCTCGCAGTGATCGGCAAGCGCGCCGATGAAGTCAAGATCGTGCATACCGGCGCCGGTGCGGCGGGTATCGCCTGCATGGACATGCTCGTCCAACTCGGCGTGCCGATCGACAATATCTGGGTCGCCGATCGCGACGGCGTCGTGCATGACGGGCGCGACGATCTCGACGAGAACAGGCGCCGCTATGCGCGTCGCACCGATGCGCGCACGCTCGATGACATCATCGACGGCGCCGACATCTTCGTCGGCCTCTCCGCGCCTGGCGTGCTGACCCAGGCCATGGTCACGCGCATGAGCGAGCGTCCGATCATCTTCGCTCTGGCCAATCCGACCCCCGAAATCCTGCCCGAACTGGTCAGGGAAGTCCGTCCCGAGGCGATCGTCGCGACCGGCCGCTCGGACTATCCGAACCAGGTCAACAATGCCTTGTGTTTCCCGTACCTGTTCCGCGGCGCGCTCGATGTTGGCGCGACCGTGATCAATGAGGCGATGAAGATCGCCTGTGTCAAGGCGATCGCCGATCTCGCCCGGCGCGAGATGTCCGATGTCGCGGTGCGTGCCTACGGCGGCCAGACCCGCACGTTCGGGCCGGATTACCTGATCCCGCAACCGTTCGATCCGCGCCTGCTGATCGAGCTGTCGTCGGCGGTGGCGATTGCGGCGATGGAGTCCGGGGTCGCAACGCGCCCGCTCGAGAATGTCGAAGCGTATCGCGAGCGGCTGAACACCTTCGTCTTCCGCACCGGCATGGTCATGAAGCCGGTGTTCGATCGCGCGCGCGCCGACCTCAAGCGCGTCGTCTATTCGGAAGGCGAGGAGGAAACGGTGCTGCGTGCCGTGCAGCATATCGCCGACGAACGCCTGGCATGGCCGATCCTGATCGGCCGCCCGGCCGTCATCGACGCGCGCATCGAACGCATGCGCCTGCGCATCCGCGCCGGCGAGCATTTCGAGGTCTGCAACATCGAGAGCGACCCACGTTTCAGGGAATACTGGACGCTCTACCACAGCCTGCTCGAACGTCGCGGTGTAACCCCCGACGGAGCGAAGGCGATCGTGCGCTCGCGTTCGACCGTGATCGCCGCACTGATGGTGTATCGCGGCGAAGCCGATGCGCTGCTGACCGGAGTCATCGGCCGCTACCACAAGAAATTGCGCTACATCCAGGACATCCTGCCACTGGATGCCGACGTGCACTCGCCTTCGGCGATGACCGGCGTGATCAACAACAAGGGCGTGTTCTTCTTCCTCGACACGCACGTCAAGCTTGATCCGACCGCCGAGCAGATCGCCGAAGCCACCTTGCAGGCGACGATGCGTCTGCGCCTGTTCGGTGTCGAACCGAAGATCGCCCTGCTCTCGCATTCGAATTTCGGCAGCCACGAGGATCTCTCGGCGGCAAAGATGCGCCACGCCCTCGAGATCGTGCGCAAACGCGACCCGGGTCTCGAGATCGAAGGCGAGATGCACGCCGATACCGCGTTCAACGAGGATATCCGCGAGCGCCTTTTCCCGAATTCGCGCCTGAAGGGTCGCGCCAACCTGTTCGTCTGCCCGAACCTCGACTCGGCCAACATCGGCTACAACATCACTCGCGTGATGACCGATGGCGTCGCTCTCGGCCCGATCCTGATGGGTGTTTCCAAGCCCGCGCACATCCTGACCCCGGCCGCCACCGTGCGTCGCGTCGTCAACATGACCGCAATCGCAGCCGTCGAGGCGCAGATCCGCGCGGCAGCGCAGATGGGCGCTACCGTCTAGGGCGATTCGCGCATATCACGACGGGGCGGGACGCGAGCATTGCACGCGCGATGTCCCGCAGCGGTCCGATTCACCGCGTAGCGACCGATGCAAGCAGGCTGCAGCGGACGCCGGGGACAGTTAAACTCACCCGATATCGAGTGGCTACGCACCGGCGTGGCCACGGCGCCCGGAGTTCGCACAATGAATCAACTGAACGACATCCTCGATCAGGATCTCGACCCGACAGAAACTCGGGAATGGACCGAATCGCTGCAGGCGATCATCCAGGCCGATGGCACCGAGCGTGCGCACTTCCTGCTCGAGCGCATGGTCGACGAAACCCGGCGCGCCGGTGGCCACCTGCCGTTCCGGCCGACCACCGAGTATGTCAACACGATTCCACTGCACCAGGAAGTCAAGTCGCCAGGCGACCCGGCGATGGAATGGCGCATCCGTTCGCTGGTGCGCTGGAATGCGATGGCCATGGTCATCCGCGCCAATCGCAAGCCGGGCGATCTCGGCGGACACATTGCGAGCTTCGCTTCGAGCGCAACGCTCTATGACGTCGGCTTCAACCACTTCTGGCGTGCACCGAGCGGGGACCACCCCGGCGACCTGATTTTCCACCAGGGTCATTCGAGCCCGGGTGTGTATGCGCGCTCGTTCCTCGAGGGTCGCATCAGCGCGGAACAGCTCGATCACTTCCGCATGGAAGTCCGCGGCAACGGCAAGGGGCTGTCGTCCTATCCGCATCCGTGGCTGATGCCGGACTACTGGCAGGTGCCTACCGTTTCGATGGGCCTCGGACCGCTGCAGGCGATCTACCAGGCCCAGTTCATGAAGTACCTCGAGCATCGCGGCCTGATCGCGCCGAGCGACCGCAAGATCTGGTGCTTCATCGGCGACGGCGAATCCGATGAACCCGAGTCGCTGGGCGCGATTTCGCTTGCGGGGCGCGAAGGTCTCGACAACCTGATCTTCGTGGTCAACTGCAACCTGCAGCGCCTCGACGGGCCCGTGCGCGGCAACGGCAAGATCATCCAGGAACTCGAAGGCGTGTTCCGTGGCGCTGGCTGGAACGCGATCAAGTTGTGCTGGGGCAGTTACTGGGATCCGCTCCTCGCGCGCGATACCAGCGGCATGCTGCGCAAGCTCATGATGGAAACGGTCGATGGCGAATACCAGAACTGCAAGGCCTTCGGCGGCGCGTACACGCGCGAGCATTTCTTCGGCAAGTATCCGGAAACCGCCCAGCTTGTCGCCAACCTGTCCGATGACGACATCTGGCGCCTGAATCGCGGTGGCCACGATCCGCACAAGGTCTATGCGGCCTATCACCAGGCCGTCAACACCAGGGGCATGCCGACCGTGATCCTGGCCAAGACGGTCAAGGGATACGGCATGGGCTCGGCCGGGGAATCGCAGAACATCACGCACCAGCAGAAGAAGATGGACGACACCGCGGTGCGCGCGTTCCGCGATCGTTTCAATATCCCGATCTCCGATGCCGACCTGCCCGGCGTGCCGTACTACCACCCTGGCAAGGATTCGCCGGAAGTGCAGTACATGCTTGAGCGACGCAAGGCGCTCGGGGGTTTCCTGCCGCAGCGACGGATGAAATCCGAATCGCTGGCAACACCGGAACTGACCGCCCTCGAGCAACTGACCAAGGGCACCGGCGAACGCGAGATCTCGACCACGATGGCCTTCGTGCGCGGCATGAACCTGCTGCTGCGCGACAAGGTCATTGGCTCGCGCATCGTGCCGATCGTGGCCGATGAGGCACGCACCTTCGGCATGGAAGGCATGTTCCGGCAGATCGGCATCTATGCGCCGTTCGGCCAGAAGTACAAGCCGATGGACGCCGACCAGCTCATGTTCTATCGCGAGGACCAGTCCGGCCAGGTGCTGCAGCAGGGCATCAGCGAGCCCGGCGCGTTTTCATCGTGGATGGCTGCGGCGACGAGCTATTCGATCAGCAACGTGCCGATGCTGCCGTTCTACATCTACTATTCGATGTTCGGTTTCCAGCGCATCGGCGACCTCGCCTGGGCCGCAGGCGACATGCGGGCCCGCGGCTTCCTGCTCGGCGGCACGGCCGGACGCACGACCCTCAACGGCGAAGGCCTGCAACACGAAGATGGGCATTCGCACCTGCTCGCCGGCGCGATCCCGAACTGCCGCAGCTACGACCCGACCTTCTCGTTCGAAGTCGCCGTGATCCTGCAGGACGGCGTGCGCCGCATGCTGACCGAACAGGAGGATACCTACTACTACCTCACCTTGATGAACGAGAACTACGCGCACCCTGACATGCCCAAGGGAGCCGAGGACGGCATCATCAAGGGCATGTATCTTTTGCGCGAATCGGGAGACGGCAAAGGCAGGAGCAAGGCGAAGAACGTGCCACAGGTGCAGTTGATGGGCAGCGGCACGATCCTGCGCGAAGTGATGGCCGCGGCGGAATTGCTCGAGGCCGAGTTCGGTGTCGCCAGCACGATCTGGTCTTGCCCGAGCTTCAACGAACTGCGCCGCGACGGCTTCGAGAGCGAGCGCTGGAACCGCCTGCATCCGATGGACAAACCGCGCCAGCCGTGGGTCGCGGAGTGCCTTGAAGGACATACCGGCCCCGTGGTTGCCGCGACCGACTACGTGCGTGCCTATGCCGACCAGATCCGGGCATTCGTTCCCGACGGCCGCAAGTTCATCGCACTCGGCACCGACGGCTATGGGCGCAGCGATTCACGCGAAGCCTTGCGTGGCTTCTTCGAAGTTGATCGTTACTGGATTGCGCATGCGGCGATTGCCGCGCTGGCGGCCGAAGGCAAGATGAATCCGCAGGACGTCGCCCGCGCGCTCAAGCAGTGGAAGATCGATCCGGAAAAGCCGAACCCGACGACGGTCTGAAAGCAACAGGCGCGAGGCGGAAAACCGCCTTCGCCTGCCCCCGGACGGCCAGGCTGCGCCATGGAAAACGTGATCCGCGACATCGCGCGGCAGTATCTGCCGCAACGTACGCACTACTACTACGCACGCATCAAGCTCGCGACCGACCCGCTCTATGCCGGCGCCGGTGCTGCGCTCGCTGGAACCCGCGAGCCGCTGCTCGATCTGGGCTGCGGTATCGGGCTGCTTGCCCACGCGCTGCGGGCTCAGGGTTTCCACGCCGACTATCGCGGGGTGGACATCGATGAGGCGAAGATCGCTTCCGCCAACGCAGCGTGCGCTCGCGCGAAGCTGGTCGGCGTGCATTTCGAATCGCGCGATCTGGCCACGGGATTTCCCGATCACCGCGGCAGCGTGGCCTTGCTCGACATCGTCCAGTTTCTGCCGCCCGAGGCGCAGGAAGCGCTGCTCGAACGGTCCATAGCAAGCCTCACTCCGGATGGAGTTCTGGTCATGCGCACGGGCCTGCAGCGTGAAGGCTGGCGTCTGCGCTTCACGCGCGCCGTCGACCGGCTGGCCCGCCTGTCGCGCTGGATGAATGTCGGACCTCAACGCTATCCGTCACGCGCCGACCTCGAGCAGCGCTTCGACCGTCACGGACTGCGCGCGACCTACCGCCGACTGCATGGCCGGCTGCCGTTCGAGAACTGGCTGATCTGCGCGTCGCGCCCGCGCGGAGGCGGGACAGCCAGCAGGTAGCGACCCGGCTCAACCGGGATTAAGCGACCCGATGGCCGCGTTGAGCGCCGTGGCGAATCCGATCCAGGCGAGATACGGCATCATCAGCCAACCCGCGACCCTGTCGCGAGGGAAGAACATCGCGATCGTCGCGAGGACGAGCACGTCGAGGATGATGATGTCGATCAGGGCGAGGTCGATCCGGTGCATGCCGAAAAACAGCGGCGACCAGATCGCATTGACCAGGAGCTGTGCGAGCCATGCCGCGATTGCCGGGACGAATCCCGCTTTCCTGAACACACGCCAGCCGGCCACCGCGATCAGCACATACAGCACGCTCCAGACCGGCGCGAAGACCCAGTTCGGCGGATTGAACGAAGGTTTCTGCAACGCCTCGAACCAGGCGTCCGGTGCCGACAGGCTGCCTGCCCCGGCGGCGACGGCCACCAGCAGCAGGAATACGAGCAGACTTTTCCAATGGGTCACGAGCAATCTCCCGAATCAAGTCCAGCGGCACGTTACATCAGTCCACGGAATCCTCCATTAACCAGCCGACGCAAGCCGGCGGCCGCGCGCGCCAAGGCGGCCCCGCCTATCGGAAACACCGGCGCAAACTGTCCATGCAGGGCGCCGGGACCCGCCACCGGAGAGGCCGCGGCAAACGGAATCAGCCTCCCATCGCCGCATGCCAGAGCGGCAGTGTGACCATCGACAGCACGATTCCGTAACCGATCAGGGCAGCAGAGAGTTCCGGCGCAAGACCAGCCATCGACAGCAGGGCACCCGACGTGATCATCGGCGGCATCGCGGTGAGATAGACGGCGACGAGGGTGATCTCGGCAGGCAACCCGAACAGGCGACACAAGTGCAGTGCAAGCAGTGGCATGAGCACGAGCTTGGCGATCAGTCCGAACGCGAGCGGCAGCAGGTGATGACGTGGCAGGCGCAAGCGCAACTGCATGCCGAGGGCGAGCACGACGATCGGCAACAACGCGTCGGCGAGCAGATGCAAGCCACGATCGACCGTGGCTCCCGGATCGCCCGGCATCACCGTCAACGCGGCGACGAGGGCGACGAAAGGAGGAAAGCCGAGCACGCGCCGGATGATGGTGCGGAGGCGTGGACGCTCGCCGCCACCGAACAGCGCGATCACGAACAAGCCCCAGGTCGTCAGTATCACGAAACTGCCGAGCTGATCGTAGACCACGGCATAGCGCATGGCGCTCGCGCCGACGAGGACCGGAATCAGCGAATAGCCGATGAACGAGGTATTGCCGAGCGGAATCTGCAGCAGGAGGTTGGCCGTGCTGGCGCGGTCGAAGCGGAACACGCGTGCCGCAGCGAAGACCAGCGCAATCGCAACGAGCAGGATGATCCAGGGAATCGCCACGAGCCCGATCAACTCGCGCTCGAACACGAGCTTCGGTGCATAGAGCAGGATCGCCGCCGGCAGGCAGACGTTGAGCACGATCAGGTTGAGTGTTTCCGCAGCATTTTCGGGCAACACGCGGCGCCATGCCAACAGGCGACCGACAACGAGGAGGACAAGGATTATCGAGAAAGTCGAAAGGATCGACATCGGGAAAAGGTCGAAAGGCGTGCCGCCGGGCACGCTAGCAGACCGCGTGCAGCGACGTCGATGGGGCTCGGCGCGAAGAAGCCCGGGAATCCCGGGCTTCTTCGTTCAAAGTCGAATGCCGATCAATGGCTGAGCAACATCAACCATGGCGTCCTGTTCTCGATCCGCACGAGCAGGCGGGTCAGTTGACCTTGTTCGCTGCGACCACTGACGAGCAGTGGCATCGTGACGCCCTGGATGTCGAGGAAGCCATCACTGGTTGCCGGCGAGGCCGACTGCCAGGCGAAACCGAGCAGACGCTCGCTCATGTCGATGGTCTGCCAGCGTGACCGTTCGGCCCGACCGAGATCATCGCGGGTGACCACGCGCAGGCTGTAGTCGTTGTCGAAACGCGCAAGGTCGAGGATAAACAGGGTTTTGCCGTCCGCAGTCTGGCCGCTGGCGATGCTGACCGGAACGATGCCGAGTCCGTCGAGCAACTCCGCGTCGACACGCAACTGCACCGTCACGTGATCCGCACCTGAACCAAGAATCTCGACCACACTCTGTGTCCCCGGATCGAATCCATCGCGGAACAGCACGACGATATCGGTATCGGTCGCCGCGTTGTTCGCGCCGTTGGGATCGCTTCCGTTCGTCACCAGCGCCGTGGCCGAGTTCTGCACCTGCTCGGTCGAATCGACGGCCAACAGCGTCGTCGAATACACGTAGGACGTCTTGCCGCCGACCGGGAGGGTTGCCGTATCGGACAAGGTATTGCCGGTGCCGCTGCCGCTGCCGCAGCTCGCGCCGCCACTGCCCGAACACGTCCACGAGCCCGCCCCGAGCAATGCCGGCAGGATGTCGCTTACCGACGCAACCGCTGCGCTGGGTCCGCTCGGGTTGGAAACCTCGATCACGTAGTCGAGCGATTCACCTACCTCGACGAAATTCCGGCTGTCACTCATCGCCACGACGACATCGGCTGACACCGTCAGCGTGTCGGTATCGGTTGCCGAGTTGTTGCCCGGCGTCGGATCGGTCACGCCGCCCGGTGCTGCCACGGTGGCCGTGTTGGACAGCGATCCGGTCGCTGCCGCCGAGATCGTGCAGCTCGCCGTGTAGGTCGTGCTGCCACCACTGGGCAGGTTTACCGTGTCGTTGATGTTGCCCGAACCGGCCGCCGTGCAGGTGCCGCCGCCGGCGCCGACGCAAGTCCACGTGCAGGTCAGCGACGCCGGGAACGTGTCGGCCACGGTCGCGCCGCTCGCATTGCTCGGACCCGCATTGCTCGCCGTGATCGTGTAGGTCACCGAACCGCCGGGAGTCGCCGTGGTCACGCCATCGGTCTTGGTGATGCCCAGATTGGCCGAGGCCGCAAGCGTGTCGGTCTCCGTCGCCGAGTTGTTGCCCGGCGTCGGATCGGTAACGCCACCGGGCGCGGCGACAGTTGCGGTGTTGCTGAGCGTGCCGGTCGCGGCCGCCGAGATGCTGCAGCTTGCCGTGTAGGTCGTGCTGCCGCCGCTCGGCAGATTCA
>JAKQJM010000137.1 GCA_029561145.1 Pseudomonadota bacterium | reverse complement strand
GCGCTCATGGCTCCGGCAAATCCTCGACCTGTCCTTTCCTGCGGGCCTTGTGCGCCATCGCCGAGTAATGTGCGCGGTAGCGATCGAGCGTCTTTTCGTCCAGTTCTTCGAGATCAAGCAGCGTGTTGTGGGCGAGTTCGGTGACGCGAATCAGCTCGTCGAGCTTGATCTGCAGCGCGTCGGTGTCGCGGTTCTGCGTATTCTGGATGAGGAAGACCATCAGAAAGGTGAGTATGGTCGTTCCGGTATTGATGACCAGTTGCCAGGTATCGCTGAAGCCGAACAGCGGCCCGCTGATCACCCAGGTCAGGACGACGCCGACGGCAAGGCCGAAACACAACGGGCGACCCGTGAACCGGGCGGCCTTCTTCGCCATTCTTTCAAACGTTCCGCTGTGCATCTGAGCCTCCGCGGCAAGGGCGCTATGATCGCGTCGTGGGTGGGTTGACCGGAGTCATCGGAAAACCAGGTTGCTGCGGTCTGCTGGTCCGCATACGGCGGGAATCATACGTGGCGATCACCCGCCGGGGCTTGTTTCACTTCCTCAAGGACGCACACGATGCTCTACCTCGCCTCGCGGTCGCCACGACGGCGCCAGTTGCTCGAACAGATCGGCGTGACTTTCGATGTGATCGACGTGGAGATTCCCGAGATTCGCGCGGTCGGCGAACCGGCACTCGACTATGTGAGCCGCGTCGCGAGAGAGAAGGCCGGTGCCGGATTGCTGCGGATTTCCGGATCGTCGAATGCATGTGTCATGGGTGCCGACACTGAAGTCGAGCTGGATGGTGAGGTATTTGGAAAGCCCGTCGATGCGGTCGATGCCGCAAGGATGCTTGAGCGACTGAGCGGGCGTACCCATCGCGTCATCAGCGTGGTCTGGTGTGTCACTGCCGGTAGCGAGGATCATGCGCTATCGGTATCCGAGGTCAGTTTCGCGGTCCTCGACAAGGCGCGTATCGAACGCTACGTCGCGAGCGGAGAGCCTTTCGGCAAGGCCGGCGCGTATGCGATCCAGGGATACGCGGCGTGCTTCGTATCGCATCTGAGTGGCAGCTATTCAGGAGTCATGGGATTGCCGTTGCACGAAACTTCACGATTGCTTGACCGGTTTCACGTCACCGGATAGGGCAGATCGTACCTGCAGGCCTTGCAGGGCAAGCAAATCCGTGCGTTCGGCATTCGACAAGCGGCCCCCGCGCCAGCTATAAAACGCTTCAACTCCTGGTGCCAAAGCCCTGTCGTGAGCGAAGAAATTCTGATCAACGTGACTCCGCGCGAAACCCGTGTCGCGCTGGTCGAGAACGGCATGCTGCAGGAAGTGCACATCGAACGGGCCAGCCGGCGCGGTTATGTCGGCAACATCTACAAGGGCAAGGTCAGCCGGGTCATGCCCGGGATGCAGGCCGCCTTCGTCGAGATCGGTCTCGATCGTGCGGCTTTCCTGCATGCCTCGGACATCATCCGGCCGCATTCGCCGCTGCTTGGCGAGAACGGCGAGAGCGCGCCGACGCCAACGCCGCCGATCAATGAACTGCTGCGCGATGGTCAGGAAATCGTCGTCCAGGTGGTCAAGGATCCGATCGGCACCAAGGGCGCGCGATTGACCACGCACCTGTCGATACCCTCGCGCTATCTCGTGTTGTTGCCCTACAGCACCGTGCTCGGCGTTTCGGTCAGGATCGAGGATGAGACCGAGCGCATGCGCCTCAAGGAGATCCTCGCCGAATCGATTGGCGAGAATCCGCTCGGTTACATCGTGCGCACGAATGCCGAGAGCCAGACACCCGAGGCGCTTGCCGAGGACATCGACTACCTCGGCAAGTTGTGGTCGGCCCTGCGCGAACGCATGGGCGATGCGCGCGTTGGCACGCGCGTCTACGAGGACCTGCCGCTGGCCTTGCGTGCGCTGCGTGACCTGATGCGACCGACCATCGAGAAGGTCCGTGTCGATTCACGCGAGACGCTCGACCGGATCCAGGACTTCGCCGTGCAGTTCATGCCCGATCTGGCCGATCGACTCGAACATTATCCGGGCGAGCGCCCGATCTTCGACCTCTACGGGATCGAGGACGAGATCCAGCGCGCGCTGAAGAAGGACGTGCCGCTGAAATCCGGCGGTTACCTGATCGTCGACCAGACCGAGGCGATGACCACGATCGATGTCAACACCGGCAGCTATCTCGGCACGCGCAATCTCGAGGAGACGGTCTACCGCACCAATCTCGAAGCGGCGCAGTCAGCCGCTCGTCAGCTGCGCCTGCGCAACCTCGGCGGCATCATCATCATCGACTTCATCGACATGGTCGACGAGGAACACAAGCGTCAGGTCATTCGCCAGCTCGAGAAATCGTTGGCCCGCGATCATGCCAAGACCACGGTCTACGACATGTCGCCGCTCGGGCTGGTCGAGATGACGCGCAAGCGCACGACCGAGAGCCTCGAACGCCAGCTATGCGAGCCGTGTCCGGCATGCAGCGGTCGCGGCTCGATCAAGACGGCCGAGACGGTCACCTACGAGATCTTCCGCGAGATCACCCGCGCGGTGCGCCAGTTCGATGCCGAGAAACTGCTCGTGCTGGCGACCCCTGATGTCGTTGCACGCATCCTCGATGAGGACTCCACGGCAGTCGCCGAGCTTGAGGAATTCATCGGCAAGACGATCCGGTTCCAGCCCGAGGAACACTATGCGCAGGAGCAGTTCGATGTCGTCCTGCTCTAGGACCATGCCTATCGGGTGGCGCGACCGTCAACGGTCGCCATCCGTCGCCGTTGTTCCTCCAGTCGGCGCGCTGCGGAAACAAGGGACTGTGCCGGGCTGCTCCCGCGGACCATGAATCCATTCCGCCGCCGCGTGCGCAAGCTGCGCTTTTTCGTGCAGGCGACGCTTGTCACCTTGATCATCAGTGCGGCGGTATTCGTTGGCCTGGCGCAATTGGCGCTACCGTGGCTGGCGCGAAATCCGCAGCGCATCGAGGGCTGGTTGTCCGATCGGCTCGGACGTTCGGTCCAGATCGGGCACACCGAGGGCCGCTGGACGCGAGCCGGGCCCATCCTCATGCTCGACGACCTGCGCATCGGCGCAGGATCGGCGGGCGAGGCCGGCATAACGCTTCCGCACGCCGAGTTGGCCCTGAACCTCTACGCGGCTTTCGAACGCAACCGGGCGTGGAATGAGTTCCGCCTGGTCGGTCTCGATCTCGGCCTGACCCGCAACGCCTCGGGAGCCTGGCAGTTGAGCGGCGTCGATGCGGGCCTCGGCAGCAACGGTGACGGCAACGCGATGGGTGCCTTGGGCGCGATTGTCTTCGTCGACATGAAGCTCTCGATTGTCGACGACTCGCGCAAGCTCGCTCTCGATCTGGTCGTGCCCGAATTGCGCGTGATCAATCTCGGCAGCACCACGCGGATTCTTGGCCAGCTCAAGACCCGTGCCGATCAGGCCCTGCCACTGTCCGTTGTCGCCAACATCGATGCCGACAAGTCGGGTCGCCTTTACGTCGGCGGCAAGGGCATCGACCTTGCCGCCTTGCTTCACGGTATGGCCAACAATGGCGTCGAGCTGGTATCGGCGACAGGTGATCTCGAACTCTGGGGCGCGTGGTCGGAAGCGCGGGTCGATGACGTTCGTCTCAAGATGGATCTGCAGCAAGCCATCCTCGGCACGACCAGCGATCTCGATGCCGGCGCCGGGACGGTGGTGCGGCCGCGCACCGCGCTCGACCGGATCGGGCTCAGCGCGCGCTGGTTGCGCCGGACCGACGGCTGGACTTTCGATCTCGCCGATGCCTCGACGACCCGCCAGGGCGTGAGCAGCGCACCGGCAAGGCTCGTGTTCGAACACCGCGAAGGAGAGCCGGGCAGCAATCACCTGGCGGCCAATTCGCTTGATGTCGGATCGATCGGTGCGTTGGCAATGCTTTCCGGCGCGGTCCCCGCCGGACTTCGCCGTTGGCTGTACAACGGGAATCCGGGCGGCATGCTGCGCGCGATCGACCTGCGCTGGAGCAGCGACAGCGATTTCGATGTCGATGCACGGCTGGACCAGTTTGCATCCCGCAGCTCGGGCGGCATACCGGGAATCGAGTCGTTGTCTGCCCGGTTGCGTGGCGATGCGGGTTCGTTCCTGCTTGAGGTCCCGACCCAGCCGACCCGTGTCGAATTGCCGAAAGTTTTTCGCAAGCCCTTCGTTCTCACGGCGTTTGGCGGCGATGTGGCTGCTTGGCGCGATGGCGCGGAATGGCAGTTGCAGACAGCGGGCTTCGTGGTCGACAGTGCGGATTTCTCGGTGCTGGCGCGCGGTGGCGCACAACTGCAGGGCGATGGCACGCGGCCGGCGCTGGATCTGTATGCGGTCGTCTCGCGCGCCGATGTCGAGGCCGCGAAATTGTTCTGGCCAGTCAATACGATGCCGCCGAACACGGTCAAGTGGCTCGATCGCGCGCTCGTGGCCGGGGCGGTGCAGGGACGCGCGATCGTGCGGGGCGATCTCGACAACTGGCCGTTCTCCGGCCAGGACGGCCGCTTCGAAGCTCGAGCGGATCTGCAGGGATTGCAACTGGCCTATCTCGACGACTGGCCCAGTGGCGAGAATCTCGATGTCACCGCGCGCTTCATCAACAACGGCATGCTGGCCACCGCGATCAACGGTACATCGATGGACGTCCAAATCGATCGTGCCGAAGCGGCCATTCCGGATTTCCATGATCCACAACTTGCGCTTTCGGTCGATGCGGAGTCCGAAGGCAAGGCCATGCTTTCGTTCCTCAGGGCAACGCCGGTCGGCGAGCAGCGCGAAGCCTACCTCGCCGGCTTGAGCATCGGCGGCAGCGGAAAATCGCATGTGCAGATGGATATCCCGCTCAAGCATTCCGAGGATTTCATCCTCGACGGCAAGGTGGAACTGAAGGACGCGGATCTCGTCGAATCAAACTGGGCGCTTTCCTTCAGGAAAGCCAATGGCCAGGTGCGCTTCACGCGCTCAGGCGTGCTCGCTGAATCCCTGGCGACGAGCTATGAAGGTTTCCCGGTCTCCCTTGGCATCGCGATCGGTGGTCTGGCGCGCGACCCACTGAACGCGTTCGAGGCGAGCCTGACGGGCGTGCTTCCGGCTGCCACACTGTTTGCGCGGGCACCCGACCTTGCCCCGGCCTTGCCGAGTTTTCCGGGTCAGGCGCAATGGCAGGTCGGTCTTGCCCTCGGCGCCGACGGGGGAGCCGCCAGCACGCGGCGCGAGCTGCGCGTGCAAAGCGATCTGCAGGGCATTGCAATCAACCTTCCGGCGCCACTCGAAAAAGCGGCGGATACTGCGCTCCCGTTCGCGCTGACGCTCGACATGCCTCCGGCAGGCCAGGCTTTTTCGGCGACGCTCGGCGATATCGTCCAGGTCCGCGGGCGCCTGCCAGGTCCGCTGGTGCCGCTCACGGCCCGGCTCGATTTTGGACTCGCCGCGTCCGCTGATCCGTTGCCTGCGAGTGGCGTGATGATCGGCGGTCACGTGCAGACGCTTGATGCCGATGGCTGGATCGGCCTGCTCGCAGCCGGCGGGACCGGCAACGACCTGTTGCGAGGAATTGCGCTCGATGTCGATTCGATCGAGATGGCTGGCAGGAATTTCTCCGCAATCCGGATCGAGCTGACCCCGGACAAGGAGACCACGACGGTCCACCTCAGCGGCGAATCGCTGGATGGCGAGATCAATGTACCGAATATCGATCTGCGCCGCCGCGGAATCACCGCGCAGATGAAGCGCGTGCGATGGCCGGATCTCGCTGCGGGCAAGGAAGCAGAACCTGCAGCCCTGTCGGGCATTGCGCCAGCCTCGATACCGCCGTTGCACCTCTGGATAGGCGAGTTGCAGCTCGGTAGCGCAAATCTCGGTGACACGCGCCTCGAGAGTTACCCGACCGAAACCGGCATGCGCATCGATCTGCTCGAGACGCAATCGCCCAACCTCGACATGCATGCCAAGGGCGACTGGGTCGGTAGTGCAGGCGACAACCAGTCGCACCTCGATATCGACATGACGGCAAAGAGTCTCGGCAGCATGCTCGATGCGTTCGGTTTCGCCGGGATCATCGAAGGCGGTGAAACCCTGGCGCATATCAATGCGACCTGGCCCGGTGCGCCGAGTGCGTTCGCTCTTGCGAATACGACCGGCTCGCTCGAGATCCGCGTCGACAAGGGACGCATCCTCGACGTCGAGCCGGGCGCCGGTGGCCGCCTGTTCGGCTTGCTTTCGTTGCGGGAGATCCCACGTCGTCTTTCGCTTGATTTCAGCGACCTGTTCAAGTCGGGCATGAGTTTCAATTCGATCAAGGGCAGTTTTGACCTCACCGGCGGCAACGCAACCACCGACGACCTGAACATCAACAGTCCCGCTGCCGATATCACGATCAGCGGACGTACGGGTCTGCGCAGCAAGGACTATGACCAGGAGATGGTGGTCACGCCGCGTGCCGGAGTTGCGCTGCCGGTCGTTGGCGCGCTCGCCGGTGGCCCGGTCGGCGCCGCTGCTGGCCTGGTCGTGCAGACCCTGATCGGCAAGAAGATCAACCAGGTCGCGCGCTCGCGCTACAAGGTCACTGGCAGCTGGGAAAAGCCCGTGATCGCCCTGATCGGCCGCGAAACCCCGAAGCCTGCTGCCGCGCCGTTGCCGATCGATCCGCCTGCCACGGACGAGACGCCGGCGGGTGCTGCGGACGCGCCGGTCACGCCGGCGCCAGGCCCGTCGGAAGTGCCTGCCGCCGAGCGCAGCAACCCGGTGCCGAATCCCTCGGAAAATGGTCAGGCAGTCACGCCATCAATGCAGCAGGACGAGTCGGACACGACCGCTCCGGTCGTGACGAAACCCGATCCGGCGAAAGAATGACCCATGTCGCCATGCTCAGATCCGCGAGTAGTCCCAGGAAACCATGCGCCCGTCGCGATACGGCATGACCCCGTGGAAAGCGCGTGGATCGGCATCGAAGACCAGGGGCAGGAAATGACGGTCGCCGTCCCACAGCGGCAGTTCGAGAATGCGCGCGACGTCGATCCACTCGAGGCTGCCTTCCGCGTTGCTGGTCAGGGGCGTGCCGCTGAACCGTTCGATCAGGAACACGAAGCCGAGCCAATCCTCGCCATGCTTGCCGAACCCGGGCCAGCTGATCGTGCCGCGCAGACTCATGTGCGTGCATTCGATGTCCGCTTCTTCGCGGATCTCGCGACGCATGCACGCGACGACATCCTCGCCCGGGTCCATCTTGCCGCCGAGACCGTTGTATTTGCCGAGATGCTGGTCGTCGGAGCGGGCATTTCGGTGGATCAACAGGACCTGCGTTCGGTCAGCGGACAGCACGTAACCGAGAGTGGCGACGATCGGCGTATAAGGCATGGAATTCGACAGGGTGTCCGGATGGATACTAATTTTCGCAGATTCGTCGTTGCGATCGACAGTACCGAGTCGAGCTGATGTCCGCACGCCCGCCCCATGCGTCGACAGCAGCGACCGTCAGTGGCGGGATTGCAATCCTGTTGTGGTCGTCGCTGGCCCTGATGGCCGTGATCACCACGGCCTTGCCGCCGTTCGAAGTGCTTGCGATCAGTTTCGCGATCGGCGGGACGTGTGCGATGTTGCTCGGTGGCAGCGGCGCCGGGATCGTGGCAGGCTGGCGTCAACCGTTGCCTGCACTGCTGCTCGCGGTGTTTGCGTTGTTCGGCTACCACGCGCTGTACTTCATCGCGTTTCGCCTCGCGCCTCCGGTTGAAGTCAACCTGATCAACTATCTCTGGCCGCTCCTGATCGTCGTGTTTGCCGCGATGACTCCGGGCATCCGCCTGCATCTTCGCCAGGTGCTCGGCACCCTGCTTGGCCTGGTCGGCGTCGTCGTGATGATCAGTCGCGGCCACGGCTTCAGCATGACCGAGGCAAACCTGCCTGGCTATCTCGCCGCGTTCGGCGCTGCACTCGTCTGGTCGTCCTACTCCGTCATCAACCGCCGTTTCCACGCAGTGCCGAGCAGTGCGATCGGTGCGGCCTGCCTGATCGTTGCTGCTCTGGCCGGTATTGTCCATGGCGTCTTCGAGACGACGGTTGCGCCGAGTCCTGCGCAATGGCTGACCCTCTTGTTGATGGGCCTGGGGCCGGTCGGAATCGCGTTCCGGCTCTGGGATCGAGGAACCAAGCACGGCGACATCGCCTTGCTCGGCACCCTTTCCTATGCCGCGCCGGTGCTGTCGACCCTGCTGTTGTTGTGCAGCGGAAATGTCGATGCGCACTGGAGTCAGGCGCTGGCGGTGATCCTGCTGCTGATCGGTGCGGTGCTCAGCGCGAGCGCATCGAACCGCGCCAATCCTTCGGCGCCGGAGAGTGCCGATTGAAATCCGCCGATCGTCGCGTACTCAGCTGTGCGGAGGATGTTTCTTCTGCGCGCCGGCGAATGCCGCCAACTGCTCCGCGCTTGCCTCCTGCTGGTGGCGTGCCTTCCAGTCGGCGAACGGTTCGCCGTAGACGCGTTCGCGCGCCTGCTCCTTGCTGATCGATACGCCGCGCAGTTCGGCTGCTTCGCGATACCAGTCTGCCAGGCAGTTGCGGCAGAAGCCTGCCAACGTCATCAGTTCGATGTTCTGCACGTCGCTGCGCTCGGCGAGATGATCAAGCAGGCGGCGGAAAGCGGCGGCCTCGAGTTCGGTCATGATGTCGGACATCGGTATTCTCCGGTCGATCAATGGTCGAATGCAGAGGATCGTAGCACTTCGTTTGAGCGACTCCAGCGGGACATGGATAATGCAGGCCTACTTGACGGAGTTCCGATGAGCGCACGTCTGCTGGACGGCAAGCGAATTGCCGACGAATTGCTTGATCGTCTGGCGGCGCGCGTGCAGGCGCGTGCGGCGCACGGGAAAGTCCAGCCCGGCCTGGCCGTGATCCTGGTCGGCAACGAGCCGGCGTCGACCGTGTACGTGCGCAACAAGAGGCGTGCCTGCGAGCGCGTGGGTTTTGCCTCGCGTGCCTACGACCTGCCCGAGGAAACGCCCGAGACCGAACTGGCCGCGCTGATCGACAACCTCAATGCCGATCCGGCCATACATGGCATTCTCGTGCAGTTGCCTCTGCCAGCTCACGTCGATTCCAATGCGCTGATCAACCGCATCGATCCGCGCAAGGATGTCGACGGCTTCCAGGCCGAGAATGTCGGGCGGCTCGTGCTGCGCCAGCGCGGATTGCGTCCGTGCACTTCGAAGGGCGTCATGACCCTGCTTGCACATACCGATCTGCCGGTACGCGGAAAGCATGCGGTCGTGGTTGGCGTCTCCAACCATGTCGGTCGTCCGCTCATGCTCGAGTTGTTGCTCGCCGGATGCACGACCACCGTTTGTCATCGCTTTACCGAAGGACTCGAGCACTTTGTCGGTGCCGCCGACATCGTCGTCGTCGCGGCCGGTCGCCCCGGCCTGGTCAAGGGCCAGTGGATCAAGCGGGGTGCCGTGGTCATCGACGTCGGCATCAACCGGCGTGAGGACGGAAGCTTGACCGGAGATGTCGAGTTCGGACCTGCAGCGGAGCGCGCTGCATGGATCACCCCGGTACCTGGCGGCGTGGGCCCGATGACCGTGGCCACCCTGATGGAAAACACGCTCGAGGCCGCCGAATCCTTCTTCGACTGATCGGCGATCTTCGCCGCGATCCGGCAATCAGCGCTTCGCGCGCTTGACGGCATCGGCCCGCTGCACATTGATCCATGCAGCGACCCGATCGGCGTCGGGCGGCGGCTTGTCGAGCCAGCGACTGTCGTCGCCATCGAGCTGGAACGCCGATACCCCGTCCTCGCCGTGATAGATGTCGATGCGATTGCGATCATCGCCGCGCGCATGGACGATCAGGGCAGGTGGCTGCGGATCCGGCCGCAGGAAGCTCCCGGCATACGGCGAGCGGCAGTGTTCGACGCCGAACTGCCATGCCAGCGAGGGCAGCAGGTCGGTCTGCTGGAAAGGTTCCTCGATGACCGCAGGCATGTCGATGCTGCCGGCGACGATCATCGGCACGCGCGCATAGGCGCGTTCGCCGAAGTGGGCATACTCTTCCGCGCGCAGCGGGGTCATCGTGCGATGGTCGCCCATCACGACGAGGATGCCGTGCTCGAAGAAGCCCTGCTCGCGCAGGGCGTCGTAGAGTTGTCCGACTTGTTCATCGACGTAGCGGAACGAGCCTTCCGGGTCGATCCGGTGGCTGTGCGGATTGATGAAGGGCGGATGGCTGCTGACGTTGAGCAGCACGGAAACGAAGGGCTGCCCGGCATCGCGCGCAGCCAGCCATTGCAGGAACCGCGCGTAGAACACGCTGTCTTCGACTGAATGGAATTGCCAGCGTTCGTGGCCATCATAGTAGGCATCGTCACTGCCATGGACTTCGTCGAAACCGATCTCGCGCAGCCAGTCACCGACGCCGAGAAAGCCGGTATCGCCAGGCGTGAAGAACTGCGACTGGTAGCCTGCGCTGCGGGCGACGCCGGGCAGGGCGTCGGGCTCGTTGGAAAAATGCCTGAAATTATACTCGAGGACATCCGGTGGATTGATCGGGAGCAGGCCGCTGCCGATGGCCACTTCGGCGCCACTGGTCGTGAATCCGTTTGCGTAGAAATGCGTGAAGTAGTGATTGTCGCGGGCGATGCGATCAAGTCGCGGCGTCCAGTCCAGTGGGCTTCCGAGCAGCCGGCTCTGCCACGACGACAGTGATTCCGCGAGCACGACGATCACGTCCGGACGCCTGGCCGATGGATTCCGTTCGCAAATCCGGCTCAGCTGCGCGACACGACTGCGTTGTGCGCCGATGAACTCCACGCTGAAATCCCGCATGCTGCTCTGCGGGAGATTGATCTCGATGACATTCCGGGTCATCGCGCCGTGCACGAAATGCACCGGCATCTGCATGCGGATGAGCGCGGCCGCGACGACGCTGCACATGGCGAGCAGGGCGAGAACCAGCGCGCCCGCCCGCTGCTGCTGGCCGGGCAGGCAAACCAGCGCGAGCAGGAGCAGCCATGCCGTGGCCGCGACGACCTTCAGCGCGCCGAGCGGCGATGCCAGGCTGGCCTTCAGTACGCTCCAGTTGGCGGCGAACTCACCACCGAATCGGCTGACATCGCCGAGATGAAGCCGTTGGGTAAGCAGGTCGAACACGATCACGTCGACTGTCGCTATCACGCCAAGCACGACAACCACGAGCCTGACCGGCACGCTCAGCCACCGGTATCGGACAACCAGTGCCAGCGACAGCAGCCCGCAAGCTGCTGCGAGCAGCCAGGCATCGGCACCGAGCGTCGGTATCAGGAAGCAGCCGTTGCAGCCGGTATAGGTGCCGGCAGCCGCTTCGACGAGACGCGCCCGCGCAAGGAACAGCACGGCCAGCGCGGCAACCAGTGCAAATGGCGCAAGCGTCTGAAGTGCCACGAAAAATCGCTTCGTGCCTGACGGGCGGCGGGGATTCCGGAGCGGGCGCATTGGCGGCAGTGGCTGGGAAAACGATAGAATAGCCGACTTGCTCAGCCTGCCTGCTCGCCCATGCGTCTACTCGCCGAAGCCCTGACGTTTGACGACGTCTATCTCGTTCCAGGTCATTCCGTCGTGCTTCCGCGCGATGTCGACACCTCCTCGCGCCTGACCCGCAAACTGCGCGTCAATGTCCCGATACTGTCGGCCGCCATGGACACCGTGACCGAGGCGCGCCTCGCCATCGTCATGGCGCAATCCGGTGGCATCGGCATCATCCACAAGAACATGACGCTCGATCAGCAGGCGGCCGAAGTGCGCCTGGTCAAGAAGTTCGAGGCCGGTGTGATCCGGGACCCGCTCACGGTCCGTCCCGACACGACGATCCGCGATGTCATGCGCATCACGCGCGAACACGGCATTTCCGGAGTGCCGGTGGTCGACAACGAGGAGCTCGTCGGCATTGTCACCAGCCGTGACATGCGCTTCGAGAAGAAGCACGATGATCCGGTCAAGAACATCATGACGCGCAAGGAGCGCCTGATCACGGTCAAGGAAGGCGCGAGCGAGGACGAGGTGCTGGCCTTGTTGCACAAGCATCGCATCGAGAAGGTCCTGGTCGTCAACGATGCATTCCAGTTGCGCGGACTGATCACGGTCAAGGACATCCAGAAGGCGCGCGACAACCCGCATGCGGCGAAGGACGACCACGAACGCCTGCGCGTCGGTGCCGCTGTCGGTGTCGGCGGCGATACCGAGCGTCGCGTCGCGGCGCTGGTCGAAGCCGGCGTCGACGTGATCATCGTCGACACCGCCCACGGTCACGCGCAATCGGTGATCAACCGCGTCGCGTGGGTCAAGAAGAATTTCCCGGACACCCAGGTGATCGGCGGCAACATCGTCACCGGCGATGCCGCGCTGATGTTGCGCGATGCGGGTGCCGATGCGGTCAAGGTCGGTGTCGGGCCGGGTTCGATCTGCACGACGCGCATCGTCACCGGCGTCGGCGTGCCGCAGATCACCGCGATCGATCTGGTCGCGACCGCACTCAAGGATGACATTCCACTGATCGCCGATGGCGGCATCCGCTACTCCGGCGACGTGCCGAAGGCGATCGCCGCAGGTGCCTCGACCGTGATGCTTGGCAGCATGTTTGCAGGTACCGAGGAATCGCCAGGCGACGTCGAGCTTTACCAGGGGCGCTCTTACAAGAGCTATCGTGGCATGGGTTCGCTTGGCGCGATGGAGAAGGGTTCCAGCGACCGTTATTTCCAGGATGCCTCGGATCCTGAAAAACTCGTGCCGGAAGGTATCGAAGGTCGCGTCCCGTATCGGGGATCGATCCGCAACATCATCCATCAACTGGTCGGTGGCCTGCGCGCCTCGATGGGATATTGCGGCTGCGGCACGATCGAGGAAATGCGTACGCATCCGCAGTTCGTTCGAGTATCGGGCGCTGGTGTGCGCGAAGCGCATCCGCACGATATCGAGATCGTCAAGGAAGCACCGAACTACCGGTTGAGCTGAGCGATGCGCGCGCCGCGGGTCGCCTTCGCGATGCTCCCGGGCCTTGTCGCCGCCGTCGCGATGGCCGCCGAGCCGCCAGCGCGCCTGCAGGTCAAGATCGGTGATGCGCGCACCGTTGTCGAGACCGGTAAAGCCGCCGAAATCATGCTCGATGGCAAGCGCGTGCGCCTGCTGATCGAGGAGCTCCCGACACGCCGCTTCGATGAGGCCGGCGTCCGTTTCGACTACCCGAGGCATTTCCCGTGGGAGGAGGACGGCGATTCGTGGACACTCGACGGCAACAGTGCCGTGGTCATCATCACGCTCGGCGAGGCGGGTCAGGTGGCGACGCCGACTGAGCTGCTCGACGGCATCGAGGAGGCGTTCAAGACGAAACGCCGCGCGAAACGCGAGTCGGTCGTGCTCGAGACGCGCCAGGGTCGCATCGATGGCCTCGCAGTCATCGTCAAGCTCGCCTCGTCAAGCATCCGCAACGAAGCCTACGTCCTCGAGCGCAGCCGTGGTCCGGTCATCCTGCTGCTGCAGGACAGCCTCGACGACGCCGGCAAGCCGACCGCCGAATTCATCGACATGCGCAAGCGCCTCGTCGACACCCTGGAGTACTGAATCGCGTGAGCACGATCCATCTCGACAAGATCCTCATCCTCGATTTCGGTGCGCAGTACACGCAATTGATCGCCCGACGCATTCGCGAGATCGGCGTCTATTGCGAGATCTGGGCGTGGGACCATGATCCCGCCGAGATTGCCGCTTTCGGTGCGAAAGGCATCGTGCTGTCAGGTGGCCCCGAATCGACGACCGAGCAGGACGCGCCGCGGGCAGCGCAGGAAGTGTTCGATTCGGGAATCCCGATCCTCGGCATCTGCTACGGCATGCAAACCCTGGCTGCCCAATTGGGTGGCTCGACCGAGGCGGCTGATGCGCGCGAATTCGGTCACGCCGAAGTCGAGGTCATCGCCAGCGATGCATTGCTGCATGGCTTGAGCGACCACGCGGGCGCGTCGCGCCTCGATGTCTGGATGAGCCACGGCGATCACGTTGCCACGGCACCGCCCGGCTTTGTCGTCACCGCACGCACCGATCGCATTCCGGTGGCCGCCATGGCCAACGAGGACAAGCGCTGGTACGGCGTCCAGTTCCATCCCGAGGTCACGCACACGCGCCAGGGCCAGGCGCTGTTGCGTCGTTTCGTCGCGGAGATCTGCGGTTGTCGCACGCTATGGACGGCCGCCAACATCATCGACGACCAGATTGTCCGCGTGCGCGAGAAAGTCGGCGCCGACGAAGTCGTCCTCGGCCTGTCCGGCGGCGTCGATTCGTCGGTGGTCGCCGCACTCCTGCATCGCGCGATTGGCGAGCAATTGACCTGCGTCTTCGTAGACACCGGCCTGCTGCGCTGGCAGGAAGGCGATCAGGTCATGGCGATGTTCGCCGAGCACATGGGCGTCAAGGTCATCCGCGTCAACGCCGCCGACCGCTACTTCAGTGCACTGAAAGGCGTCAGCGATCCCGAAGCCAAGCGCAAGATCATCGGCAACCTGTTCATCGAGATCTTCGACGAGGAATCCGCGAAGCTGGCCAATGCGCGCTGGCTGGCCCAGGGCACGATCTATCCGGACGTCATCGAGTCCGCCGGCAGCGGCACCGGCAAGGCGCATGTGATCAAGAGCCACCACAACGTCGGTGGCCTGCCCGAACACATGAAGCTCGGCCTGGTTGAACCGCTGCGCGAACTGTTCAAGGACGAGGTGCGCCGCCTCGGCGTCGAACTTGGACTACCGCGTGCGATGGTCTATCGGCATCCGTTTCCGGGTCCGGGACTTGGCGTGCGCATCCTTGGTGAAGTGAAACCCGAATTTGCCGAACTGCTCGCACGCGCCGACGCGATCTTCATCGAGGAACTGCGCAAGGCCGATCTCTACGACAAGACCAGCCAGGCTTTCGCGGTGTTCCTGCCGGTCAAGTCAGTCGGCGTGGTCGGCGACGCGCGCGCCTACGAATGGGTGATCGCGCTGCGTGCAGTGGAAACCATCGACTTCATGACCGCCCATTGGGCGCACCTGCCCTACGACTTCCTCGGCACCGTCTCCAACCGCATCATCAACGAACTGCGCGGCATCTCGCGTGTGGTTTACGACATCAGCGGAAAGCCGCCGGCGACGATCGAGTGGGAGTGA
>JAKQJM010000127.1 GCA_029561145.1 Pseudomonadota bacterium | reverse complement strand
ATCCAGCGCGAGGGCTAGCTCACCGACCTCGTCGTTGGCGAAGCGGGGCGCCATCGGTTCGTACTTTCCCGTCTTGCGCAACTCGCGCAGGCGACTGGCAAGTCCGGTGACCGGACTCATCACGCGCGACGACAGCCACAAACCCATCAACAGGGACAGCAGGCCGAACATGACCACGGTCGCGACCAGCGCGATCAGCAACTGCTGCTCGCTGAGCCGTTGCGCGGAGACGTCCTGCTGCAGGAACGCCCACAGGTCCTCGCTCTTCGAGACCGCCAGCTTGTAGGGACGCAAATGCCCTTGTGCGTCGTAGTCGGCAAGGTCGTACACACCGGTGTCGAACTGCTGCCACGACAAAGGCACGTTAGCGAAGCGGCGCGCGCTGAAGATGCGGGCCTGGTAGGTCGACAGTTGCCAAGGCGCATCCGGCGCCGGATTGTCGCGCTTGAAATTGGCGAAATTGCCGACTTCGCGAGCCAGCGTGTCGTTGATGAACTGGTCTTCGAGGCGTGCGCGCACATAGATCGTGGCGACCGCGAACAGCGCCGTGAGACCGAGCCCGAACAGCGCAAACGAAATGATGATGCGGCTGCGAAGCCTACGCCGGTACGGCATCCGGATCGACCATGCGATAGCCGATGCCGTGTCGGGTCTGGATCAACGGCTTTTCAAACGGCTTGTCGATCGCGGCGCGCAGCCCGTGGATGTGCACGCGCAGTGAGTCGCTGTCGGGCAACTCCTCACCCCAGACGCGGGTTTCGAGTTCCTGTCGCGTGACCACCGAGGGCGCGGAATCCATCAGGGCCTGCAACAGCTTGAGCCCGATCGGATTGAGCTGGATCGATTTGCCATCGCGGATCACGACCAGCGTATCGAGGTTGTAGGTGAGGTCGGCGAGTTGCAGCAGGCGCGTCTTCACGCCCTTGCCGCGGCGACCGAGCACTTCGATGCGGGCAGCCAGTTCCTGTAGCGCGAACGGCTTGACCATGTAGTCGTCGGCTCCGGAGTCGAAACCGGACAACTTCTGTTCCAGCGCGTCACGTGCGGTGAGCATCAATACCGGCGTCTGTCGTCGTGCTTCCTGACGCAACTTGCGGCAGACCTCGAGACCGTCGATGCCGGGCAGGCTCAGGTCCAGCACGATCGCATCGAATTCGTTGACGACGGCGAGATGGAGTCCGGTGACGCCGTCACCGGCGAAATCGACGACATGGCCACGGTCGGCAAGAAAATCGCCGATATTGGCAGCGATATCGCTGTTGTCTTCTATGACGAGTATGCGCATGGCGGGCGTAGCTTAACGCGGAATTCCGGCAAAGGATGCCCAATTCGGAAACCACGGAGGGTTATGGGGAGGGAGTCGGAGGCTGGCCAAATAAAATAGCCCAAGGAGGTGCCTTTGGGGGAACACACCTCGCTTGGGCCAAAAAGCTACTGCCCCGATTACCGTACTCTGCCTGTCACCAGAAAAACTTTAGGAGTGTCGAGCAGAACCTACAGTGCGATGGACTATAGGGATCAAAGGCTTAAATCGTGGTTAAGCGAGGCTGATGCTTCCGTTAAGGACACGATTCGACGGAGCGCCCTGTCACCGCGCAGCACGCGCGGCAACCCCCGCTTCGACGTGGCTGATGATGCTGCCGGCGACATCGAGCCCGGTCGCCTGCTCGATTCCCTCGAGCCCCGGCGAAGCGTTGACCTCCAGCACCAGCGGCCCGCGCCGCGAGCGCAACAGGTCGACGCCGGCCACGCCCAGCCCCATCGTTGCCGAAGCACGCAGGGCGACGTTCACTTCCTGATCGGTCAGCTCGACGGCACTGGCCTTGCCGCCACGATGCAGGTTGGCCCGGAAATCGCCCTCCGGCGCCTGGCGATGCATTGCCGCCGCAACGCGATCGCCGACCACAAAACAACGCAGGTCGCCACCGCCCGCTTCGCCGATGAATTCCTGCACGACAAAGTTCGCGTACAGGCCGCGAAATGCCTCGATCATGCCCTGCGATGCCGAACGCTTCTCGGCCAGCAGCACGCCCTGGCCCTGGGCGCCTTCATTGAGCTTGATGACGTGCGGCGGATCGCCGAGCATCTTGAGCAGGTCGGCGGTGTCATCCGGATAGTCGCCGAATACCGTCATCGGCAGATCCATGCCTTCGCGGGCGAGCAGTTGCAGGGAACGCAGCTTGTCGCGCGCCCGCAGCACTGCATCCGAGCAGTTCGGCGTGTACACGCCCATCATCTCGAACTGGCGCAACACCGCCGTTCCATAAAAGGTGATCGAAGAACCGATGCGCGGAATGACCGCATCGAAACCCGTCAGCGCGCGTCCCTTGTAGTGCATCTCGAACACGCCACGCGAGATTCGCATGTAGCAACGCAAGGGATCGAGCACGCGCACCGTGTGCCCGCGTTGGCGGCCGGCTTCAACGAGGCGACTGGTCGAATACAGCGAGGAATTGCGGGACAGGATCGCGATCTTCATGGCGGCCATCGAACGAATCGGTGCGGTTGAAACGCCGGGACCGGCAGCATCGCGGGTGAACTGGAGCGGGTGAAGGGAATCGAACCCTCGTCAGTTGCTTGGGAAGCAACAGCTCTACCATTGAGCTACACCCGCGAGCGGCACAGATTATCCGGCAATCGCGCGGGCCGGCAAGGGCAAGAATCGAGGCTGCGGGCCCGCCGGGATCCGGCCGGCGATAAACCTTTGCAAACGCGCTCGACGTGGCGCTCAGGCCCCCACAATTGGACGGTTGACGTTCAGCATCCATGAGTTCAGATACGCTTGCGCCGGTGCGCTAGTGGCAGGAGTGGACCTCCTGTTGCCGCGGCGGGACCGGACTTCATCAGGAGAGAACGATGTTCAAGCGACAATCCGCACGGCCGAGCCACTGGCTGTTTTCCTCGTTTGTGTTGCTGTTTGCATTTGCCGGCACCGCACTCGCAGACCCGCCGAGCCGCGTGGCCCGGCTGAGTTATGTCGGTGGCGATGTCAGCATGCAGGCGGCAGGTCTCGACGAGTGGTCCGAGGCCCGCATCAACCGGCCCCTGATCACCGGCGACGGCCTCTATACCGATCGCGCATCGCGCGTCGAAATGGAAATCGGCGCGGCGACCTTGCGGCTCGACGAACGCACCTCGTTCCGCGTGCTCAATCTCGACGACGACCAGGCCCAGGTCGAACTGACCTCCGGAACCCTCAATCTGACGGTACGTCGCGTATTCGAAGGGCAGACCTATGAAGTCGACACGCCGACCCTGGCCTTCGTCATCGACAGCCCGGGACAGTACCGCATCGATATCGCTCCGGAAGGTGATTCGACGATGGTGTCCGTCGTCGACGGCAGCGGTGATGTGTATGGACGCGACAACGCGAGTTTCCGCGTACGCGATGGCCAGTCCTATCGCTTCCATGATGACCAGCTGACCGACTACGAAGTGCTTGACCTGCCGCGCGACGATGATTTCGATCGCTGGTGCTATGAGCGCGCGGACCGCTACCGGAATTCGCCATCGGCCCGCTATGTCTCCGAGGAAGTCATCGGCTATGCCGACCTCGACGACTATGGAACCTGGAGCTCGGCGCCGACCTATGGTTCGATCTGGTATCCCTCGCGCGTCGACGCCGGCTGGACCCCGTATCGAAACGGCCACTGGTCGTGGATCGATCCGTGGGGCTGGACCTGGGTCGACAACTACTCGTGGGGCTTCGCACCGTCCCATTACGGTCGCTGGGCCTATGTCGGCAGCCGCTGGGGTTGGGTCCCCGGTCCACGCAACGTGCGTCCGATCTATGCGCCGGCCCTGGTCGCGTTCGTTGGCGGCGGCGGCTTCGGCGTGAGCATCTCGAGCGGCGGTCCAGTGGGCTGGTTCCCGCTCGGTCCGCGCGATGTCTACGTTCCCTGGTACCAGGGTTCGCGCAACTACTTCAACAACATCAATGTGCGCAACACGACCATCATCAACAACACCTACATCACGAATGTCTACAACGACTATTCGCGTGGACGCCCGATCACGAACTTCAACTACGCCTATCGTGGCAACCAGCGCGCATTCACCGCCGTTTCCCGCGATGATTTCATCAACGCGCGCGCGGTCGATCGCTCACGCGTCCAGATCGCCCAGAACCAGCTGGCACGAAGCGAAGTCGTCAGTCGCATCCAGGTAACTCCAACAGCGCGGAGTTTCTCCGGAGGCGCGGTCGCGCGGGGTGACAATGGCCGCGGAATCCGCTCCGCTTCGTTCGATCGCCGGGTCATCGCACGTAGCGCACCTCCCGCTCGGGAAATGAATGCGCAGGCGCGAATCCAGGCCATCTCGCGCAATGACAACCAGCCGCTCGCGATCAGCCAGATGCGCGAGATCGCCGAGCGCAAGCCGGCAAATGCGCAGGGCCGCGCCGAGCGCGTGCAGGTCGTCGGCGGCGGAAGGAACGCGGCCGCGCCGAGGGCATTGCCTGAGCGTGGTGACGCTGCCGATCGCCAGGGCAGAGGCTCGGCACAGACAGGAAAGCCGCGCAACCCGCGCGACGCCGATGCTGGACGAGCCGCTCCGGTGCGGCCGGTCGATTCGCGCGAGAACGCCCGTGGCGTGACGCGACCGCGCGATACTTCCACCGACGAGGGCAGCGTGCGGGCACCGAGGTCCGACACTACCAAGCCGCGTGCTATCGAGCGTGACCTTCCGGGAAACTCGCGCGATCAACGCCAGTCGGAGCGCGAATCGCCAACAGTCCGCAGGGAGCCCACGGTCAGAGCCCCGCAGCAGCGCAAGCCGGCGGTGGATCGGGACAGCATCGAGCGCACCGAGCGCGCGCCACAAGAGAACCGTGCACCGCGCGAGATCCAGCAACGCCAGTCCGATCGTCGCGAGGAATCAGCGCCGACACCCGAGCGTCGCGCAATCCAGGCACGCGAGCCCGAACGCGGTGAGGTCCAGCAGCGCGAGCAGCAAGATCAGCGCCAGCAACGGCAAATGCGCCAACAGCAACAGCAAGACCAGCGCGAGCAACAGGAGCAGCGCCAGCAACAGCAAATGCGCCAGCAGCAGGACCAGCGCCAGCAGCAACAGGAGCAGCGCCAGCAACAGCAAATGCGCCAGCAACAGCAGCAGGATCAGCGCCAGCAACAACAACAGCAACAACAGCAACAGCAACGTCAGCCACAGCAACGCCCGCCGCAGGATGCACCTCAGCGCGGCAAGTCCCGCAATGACGACGACAAGGACAACGATGACAAGGAAGAGCGCAAGCGTCGCGAATAGCGGCAGATGATCCACAGCAGTCAGATCAAGACGCCGCGGCTGGTCCGCGGCGTTTTTTTTTCGCGTCAGCGCGGCGGCTGCCGTAGAATGCGCCGATGAAGATCTTCCTCAATGGCGAGCAAAGGGAGCTGGCCGCGGAATCGACCTTGGCCGAACTCCTTGACTCGGCCGGATACCGCGACAAACGCGTTGCC
>JAKQJM010000121.1 GCA_029561145.1 Pseudomonadota bacterium | reverse complement strand
ATCGCCGTGTTGCTGTAGATCGCGCCGAGTCCACCCACGCCGGAGCTGCCGATATAGGCGGTCGCCTGGCCGCTGACCTGCAGGCCGCCGCCATAACCCGTGCCAGCGGCCTGGCCAAGCGCTTCATTGAAAGCAATGATGCTGTTCGGTGCGTTCATCGTCATCTCGATCGGGCCGCCTATCGAGACGCCACCGCCGCTGTAGCGCGCCGTGTTGCCGCTGATGACGGTACTTTCGCTGATGATCAGTTCGGCGTTGCTGCCGGTGCCAAGGGCATAGATCCCGCCGCCGTAGGCTGCGACATTGTTGGTGATGTTGCTCTCGATGATTTCGAGCGCGCCATCACCCTGGAAGCGGATGCCACCTCCGGCGCCATTGCCGTCCTCATCGCCGAGCGTGATCGTGAGATGACGCAGCTTGACCACGATTCCGGTGCCCGCCGTGATGCGCAGTACCGGTTCGCTCGCGCCACCGGCGCCACTGATGACGGTCTTGTTGCTGTCCGTGGCCGCTTGCGTACAGGTGGCAAAGCCGCCGACAAGATTCAGGTTCTCGACGGCGTTGATCGTGACCGCCTCGGGCTGGTAGGTCAGCGAGCGGGTCAGGCGCACCGTGTCGGCGCCAGCTGACGCGTTGGCGGCATTGATGGCGGACTGGATCGTGCCATGGCTGCATCCCGCGCCGGTGCCGACCGTGAATATCGCGGCCGTTGCATCGGCCGAAATCGCCATCAGTCCCATCAACAAGAACAAGCCTGCGTAGGTGGATCGACGAGGTGTCATGACGCTGCTCCGGACTCACCCGTCAACGGGCGTGATCCGGGTAACGCCGCCTTGGCCCTCGATGTGTCATGCGTGGCTTCGCGCCCGATGTTCCGCCGCTTTCCAGTCGCCGCTTGCTTGCCCTGATTGCCTTCAGGCATCAAAGCCATCGTGATGAAGCAGGTCGATGCCGCCCGCTTCTATTCGACCTGCAGTGTCGTGCGGTCTTCAGGCGAAAGCAGGTCGGGATTTGCCGCGAGCTGTCGCGCTTCGGCGATCGAGTTTGTCGCATCCGCAGTTTTACCTGCCGCGCGCTCGATCCGGCTGCGCTGCAGCAGCAGACCGGTCATGGCCACTCTCGCCTCGGGGTTTGTGGATTTCAGTCGAGCAATGGCACCCTTCATTTCCACCAGCGCATCCTCGTGACGTTGCTGCGAGAGCAGGACATTCGCGCGTAGTGCGCGACACGGGATCTCACTCGACGCAGGCGGAACCTCCACTCCCTGCAACACGGTCAGTCCACGATCCGCCTGAGCCATTGCAGCAGGGGCATCACCTCGTGCAAGTGCGATCTCGCCGCCGACACAAAGGCTGTCGGCCAGCTCGGCGCCGCGGGTGCCAGCGCGATGTTCGAACTCGGGCAGGGAGCTCGCCTGCAGGGATGCGGCTTCGTTGTAGTTTCGTTGCGCGAGTTTGATCCGTGCGAGGTGCAGTTGGGCCAGGGCCAGTTCGGGTTCGTAGCCGGCTGCCTTGGCGTGCCGTTGCAGCACATCGAGCGCGCTGCGCGTCGAAGCTTCCGCAGTGGCGGGATCCTGCATGGCAAGCTGCAGGGCTCCACGCGTGTCCTCGGCAATGGCGGTGCTCACGTGGTCCTTTCCGTAAACGCTGATATCGTTGCTCAGCGCCTCGTCGAGTACCGACTGTGCCTCGTCGAAGCGTTCTGTCTCGGTGAGAAACAGCGCATAGCCGACCAGGCCTTGCGACAGGCGGTGGAACGGGCCGTCCTGGATGCTTCGCATCAGCGCGATGCCTTCGTGATAGAGCGGCTCGACCTCGGTGAGCTTGCCGAGGCGATGCCTGGACACGGCGAGATGGAACAGGCTGCGCGCGAACTGTTCGTTGAACGGCAACTGCAGGCGGCGCCAGCGCGCGATCGTTTCCTCCAGTATCGATTCGGCTTCGCGGTAGCGGCGCAGGTTCGAGCACAACTGGCCGAGAAAGGTGGCGGTTTCGATCGCATCGGGCGAATCAGGTCCGAAGACGCGCTGCGCCTTGGCCAGGGCACGGGTCGCCACGGTCGAGGCGGTGATCGCATCGCCGGCATAGGCGCGGGTCACGCCGTACAGCATCAGGGCCGAAACACTGCCCTCGGTATCGACCGATTCAAGATCCGGCAACAGCGCCTGCATGAGGGCATCGGCCTCGCGGCTGCGATTCGTGCTGTGCAGGAGGTTGCCCTTGCTGACCATGGCCGCGATCCATTCCGGAGACGATGGCGCGATGCCGAGTTTTCGTTCGCGCTCCACGGCTTCGTTGATCAGGGTTTCGGCATCGGCATTGTCGCCGTTGCTGCGCGCGATCTCGCCGAGGGTCAGTAGCAACTGCGCACGCACGAGTGGGTCGAGATCCGGATCCTCGCGCGCATTTTTTGCGGCCTCCTCGACCAGTGCCTCGGGCGTGGGGCGCTGGTCCTTCGGAAGATCGGCGCTGGCCGTTTTCAGCAGGTCGGTGATGAAGCCGAGTGTCGCGTTGGCACGGGTCGATTCGCTGCGCGCCAGATGCGCCTGTTCACGCGCGATCCGGGCCTGCCAAAGGGCGATGCCGAGCGCGGAAAAAATCGCGAGCAGGAACGCGACCGTGCTCGCAACGCCGCCCTTGTGGCGCAGCACGAATTTGCGCGTGCGGTACCAGCCGGAAGGCGGGTGGGCCGATACGGGCCGGCCCGCAAGCAGGCGTTCGATGTCATCGGCGAGCCTGCCGGCCGATGCGTAGCGCTGCGACGGATCGGCATCGAGTGCCTTGAGCACGATGGCGTCGAGGTCGCCACGCACATGCCGGCGTGCAATCGGGGTGACGACCACGCTTCGTTCCGATCCGGATTGCGTGCTGATCCAGCTTGAGGGTGTTCGTCCGCTGCCATCGTTGACGCGTTCGCCGGTGATCAATTCGCCGAGCAGCACGCCGAGCGCATAGACATCGGTGGCGGTCGTGATCGCGCCGCCGTCGCGTTGCTCGGGGGCCGCATAGGCCGGCGTGAATGCCGGCATCTGCGTGCGATTCTCGCCGTCGTCCTCGGACAGCAACTTGGCGATGCCGAAATCGAGCAGCTTGACCTCGCCGTCTTCGGTGACGAGCACGTTGGATGGCTTCAGATCGCGATGCACGATCAGGGCACGGTGCGCGGCATCGACCGCCAGACAGACCACGGAAAACAGGCGCTGGCGCGCTCGCAGGTCGAGATCGCGTGTCCGCACAAAGTCCGTGATCGTGCTCCCGCTGACCAGCTCGAGGGCAATGTAGGGCAGGCCGGATTCGTTGACGCCGCCTTCGATCATGCGGGCAATGTTGGGATGCCGCAGTTGGACCAGGGCGCGTTGCTCGCGCCCGAACAGGCGTTGCGCCTCGGGACTGTAGAGGCCGCGCCGCATGAGCTTGAGGGCGACGTGCTGGGTCGCACCTTCGCTGTCGCGGACCGCATGGAACACGGTCGAAGAGCCGCCTTCGCCGAGCACCTTGATCAGCTCGAACGGACCGACCCGGCTGCCGGCCGGTAGCGTTTCGGGGTTTTTCGCCGGTCCGATCGCCTCGGCCAGGCGATCGACCGCACCTGCCGGCAACGGCTCGGTCTCGTCGGCGTCGGCGGCGAGCAGGGCTTCGACCTGCGCACGTTGCCGCGGGTCCGTGCAGTGCTGGTCGAGAAACGCCGGGCGATCGGAAGGCTCGAGGGCGAGTGCGGCCTCGAAAAGTTCGCGAAGGGGATGGGTGCGGGTCGTCATCGTGACAACTGGAAACGCCGTGGGGCCCGATCGTGTGTCACGCGTCGAGCTGTTGCTTGAGAAAGGCGCGGGCGAAGCGCCAGTCGCGCGCGACCGTACTGCGGGCGACGCCGAGTGTCTCGGTGATCTGGTCCTGGCTCAGCCCGGCGAACCAGGTCAGTTCGACGACCTGGGCGGCCCGGGCGTCGGTTTCAGCGAGCCGCTGCAAGGCCTCTTCGACCGCGAGCGCCTCTTCTGCGCTATCGAGCGCGAGCCTGTAGTCGCTGCCGGTCAGGGTGGTCCGCATCCAGTCGCCGCCTGCGCGCAGACGCATGCGGTCGCGCGCCCGGTCGGCCAGCAGATGGCGCATCGCGCGCGCCGCGTAGGTGAAGAACTGGTTCGGATGGGCGAACGAGAGTTCGCGGTTGTTGCCGATGCGCAGGTACAGATCGTGAACGAGGGCCGTCGTGTCCAGCGTACTGCGTGGCCCGTGCGACAGGCGCTTGCCGGCCATCGCCTTGAGCCTGTCGTAGACCTGGCTGAACAGGGCATCCGTTTCGAGTGGGTCCGTCATACGCTCGACGGGTTGTTGTGGTTCGTCCATCGAACACTCCTCTCGCTGCGCCCAGTCTAACCAACCGGGCGCTCGACCGCTGCGGATGCCCACGGCGGCGCAGTCGGGGCCAATGCATCGAACCTGCTCCCGTCGTTGCGCGGCGCTGCTCGCGCCAGCACGCGAAGCGCCCAGGCGGCGCCCGCACAGGTGCAGGCCTGCTCGATAGTGCGCCGCAGCTTGACCGCTCGAAGTCGCGCGAACACGCTGCCGGCCACGGTTGATCACGCGGCGGAGACCACATGAACACGATGGCGGGGAAGATCGGCTGGCTTGCCCTGGCGGTGCTTGGAGCGTTCAGTCTCGGTGTCGTCGCGCTGGATCGCGGCGAAACGATCAACGCGGTCTGGCTGGTCACCGCCACCGTGTCGATCCTCATGATCGCGTACCGCTACTACAGCCGGTTCATCGCCGACAAGGTGCTGCAGCTCGACGCGACACGAGCGACCCCGGCCGTGCGTCGCAATGACGGGCTCGATTTCGTGCCGACCGACAAGCGCGTCGTCTTCGGTCACCATTTCGCCGCGATCGCCGGCGCCGGACCGCTGGTCGGTCCGGTCCTCGCCGCGCAGATGGGCTACCTGCCCGGAACATTGTGGATCCTCGTCGGCGTGATCTTCGCGGGCGCCGTGCAGGATTTCATGGTGCTGTTCTTTTCGACGCGCCGTGACGGCAAATCGCTCGGCGACATGGCGCGTGCCGAACTCGGCCCCGCCGCCGGCATCGTCGCGATGATCGGCGTGCTGATGATCATGTTCATCATTCTCGCGGTGCTCGCCCTGGTCGTGGTCAAGGCGCTGGCCGAGAGTCCTTGGGGAACATTCACCGTCGCGATGACGATGCCGATCGCCCTGTTCATGGGCATCTACCTGCGCTGGTTGCGTCCCGGCAAGGTGCTCGAGGTGTCGATCATCGGCCTGGTCCTGCTGCTCGTGTCGATCTGGCTGGGCGGCGTGGTCGCGCACGATCCGGCATGGGCGAGCGCCTTCCATTTCGACGGTCGCGCACTGGCCTGGATGCTGATCGGCTACGGCTTCGTCGCCTCGGTGCTGCCGGTGTGGATGCTGCTCGCTCCGCGCGATTATCTGTCGACCTTCCTCAAGATCGGCACGATCCTGATGCTCGCGATCGGCATCGTCATCGCCGCGCCGGAGATGCACATGCCCGCGGTGACCCGCTTCACCGACGGCAGCGGCCCGGTGTTCGGCGGCAGCCTGTTCCCGTTCCTGTTCATCACGATCGCGTGTGGCGCGGTGTCGGGCTGGCACTCGCTGATCGCCTCGGGGACGACGCCGAAACTGCTGGCCAACGAATCCGAGGCGCGCGTGGTCGGCTACGGATCGATGCTGATGGAGGCGTTCGTCGCGGTCATGGCCCTGATCGCGGCGTGCGTGCTCGATCCGGGCGTCTATTTCGCGATGAATGCGCCGACTGCCCTGCTCGGCACCACGGTCGACACGGCAGCCCAGGCGATCAACCAGCTCGGCTTCGTGATCACGCCGGACGTGCTGAGCCAGACCGCGACCCAGATTGGCGAATCCACGATCCTTTCGCGCACCGGCGGCGCGCCGACCCTCGCGGTCGGCATGGCCCAGATCATCCACAGCGTCCTGCCGGGCGAGGGCATGATGGCATTCTGGTACCACTACGCGATCCTGTTCGAGGCCCTGTTCATCCTGACCACGGTCGATGCCGGCACGCGAGTCGGGCGTTTCATGATCCAGGAGTTGGCCGGACTTGCGATTCCGGCACTGAAGAAGACCGAGTCGTGGGCCGCCAACACGATCGCGACCGCGTTGTGCGTGGGTTGCTGGGGCTATTTCCTCTACCAGGGCGTGGTCGATCCGCTCGGCGGCATCAATACGCTCTGGCCGTTGTTCGGCATCGCCAACCAGATGCTCGCGGCGATCGCGCTGACCGTGTGCTGCGTGATCCTGATCCGCATGAAACGGGATCGCTACGTCTGGGTCCCGCTGCTGCCGACGGTGTGGCTCGTGGTCTGCACCCTGACCGCCGGCTGGCAGAAGGTGTTCGATGAAAACCTGCGCATCGGTTTTCTTGCGCACGCCGCAAAATACAGCGACGCGCTCGCCGCGGGCCAGATCCTCGCGCCGGCGAAGACGATCGATGAAATGCATCGCATCGTGACCAACGACTATGTCAATTCGGGCTTGTCGCTGCTGTTCATGACGATCGTCGTGATCGTGATCGTGTTCGGCATCCGCACGTCGTTGAAGGCGCGCCGGATCGCGTCGCCGACGGCCAGCGAAACGCCCTATGTGCCGCTGGCATCGGTGGTGTCGTGAACAGGATCGGGGGGCGAACCGCGATGAAGACCGAAAGCAGCATTCCTGCAGGACACGTTGCGTCACGCGTTTCGGCCTGGCTGGACCTGTGTCGCAACGGCTGGCAGCGCGCCGTGCAGATCGGGCGGGCGAGTATCGGCGTGCCCGACTACGACACCTATGTCGCGCACATCCGCCTGCATCATCCCGAGCGTGCTCCGATGAGCTACGAGGCGTTCTTCATCGAGCGGCAGAACGCGCGCTACAAGGGCGGTGGCGGGCGCTGCTGCTGAAGGTCGCTCAGGCGTTGCCCAACGCCAGCCTCACCGCCGCGCTGGCGTGTATCGCTGTCGTGTCGAGCAACGGAACACTCGCATCTGCCGCGCCGATGAGCAGGGAAATTTCCGTGCAACCGAGGACCACGGCCTGTGCACCCCGTTCGACCAGCGAAGCGATGATGCGGCGATAGTCGGTGCGGGACGCCTCGTTGATCGTGCCGAGACAGAGTTCCTCGTAGATCACGCGATGCACGCGTTCGCGGTCCTCCAGGTCGGGAACCAGCACCTCGACGCCGTGCGGATAGGAAAGCCGGTTGCGGTAGAAATCCTGTTCCATCGTGAAGCGTGTCCCGAGCAGGCCCACGCGGGTGAACCCGGCCGCATGGATCGCCGATGCCGTGGCATCGGTGACGTGCAGGAGCGGGATGGTCGTCGCTTCCTCGATCGCGGCGGATACCTTGTGCATCGTGTTCGTGCAAAGGAGGAGGAAGTTCGCCCCTGCCATTTCGAGCGTGCAGGCCGCGTTGGCCAGCAACTGGCCGGCCGCCTCCCAGTCGCCTGCCTGCTGCAGGCGCTCGATGTCGTGGAAATCGAAGCTGTAGAGGAGCAGCCGCGCCGAATGCAGGCCGCCGCGTTGCGCCTTGACCTGCTCGTTGATCAGCCGGTAGTAGGTTTGCGTCGACTCCCAGCTCATTCCGCCGATCAATCCGATGGTCTTCATGAACGCCTCGTCTGCGTGTGCGCCATGGCTTCTTGCCATCCCGCCAAGTATGCAAGAAATCCGCCAGAACGATTGCCTGTCGAGCCATGCGCGGGTGGGCGCGATCGGGCGGATTGCGGAAAGCGCGCGAATAGCCACGCGCGCTGGGCAGCACTGAACATCGGAACCGGCCTGCGACCGTGCGCCAGACCTGTCGGCATGGCATAATCCGCGACCTTTTTGGCGTCCCGGAGCGATGGCAGGGCGCCGTAACCACTTGGAGTTGCAATGGATTTCCTGATCAGTTC
>JAKQJM010000097.1 GCA_029561145.1 Pseudomonadota bacterium | reverse complement strand
CACGAGGTGGTTTTGCCGCCGCAGGCCGGCGAGCATCTCGCGCGCGTCCTGCGCCTCGATCGGGGCCACCCGATCGTGCTGTTCAACGGCGACGGTTTCGAATTTCGCGCTGAAATCAGCCAGCTTGGCAAACGCGCGGTTTCGGCACGCGTTCTCGACGATGGCATCGCCACCGATCGCGAGAGCCCACTTCGATTGACGCTTGCCCAGGGCGTGGCACGCGGCGAAAAGATGGACCTGATCCTGCAAAAGGCCACCGAGCTCGGGGTCAGCCGGATTGTCCCGCTGATTACCGGGCGCACCGAGGTCAAACTCGATGCCGAGCGCACGGCACGGCGTCTCGCCCACTGGCAGGCAGTCATCGCCGGGGCCTGCGAGCAGTCCGGTCGATCGCGCCTTCCGGTGCTTGAGGAGCCAATGCGGCTGGGCGCCTGGGCGGCAACGCTGGATCAAGCGAGCGGCCTGCGTCTGGCCCTCGATCCGGCCGGATCATGCGCTCCGCGCGATCTGCCGACGTTCAATGCCGCAACCCTCGTCGTCGGACCGGAAGGCGGCTTGTCGGACCTCGATCTCACTCTACTCGACCAGGCCGATTTCCGCGGTCTGCGTCTCGGCCCGCGCATCCTGCGCACCGAAACCGCCGGCCTTGCCGCGATCACCGCACTGCAGGCGATACACGGCGACCTTTGACTATCGCGCGCCGAGCCGGCGTGCCGCCAGCGGGCAGATCAGGCCGCAAGGGCCTCGGCGATCATCGTCTCGATCACGCCGAGGTCGGGAATCACCGCATGATCATCGCGCACGAGCACCTCGGAGTGGACTCCGGCACCGAGCTCGGTGTTGTCGCCCGTGGTGATCAGCAATTCGGGGGTGATCGTGGTCAGGCGCGGAAAGCCCTGGGCGAGCATCGCGAGGAACGGGATCTTGGCGTTTCCACTCAATGCCTTGAGTACGGTCACGCGCGCATTGCGCGTGTCTTCCTCGCCGGAGTGCCCGGCCAGCATGGCCAGGGAGAACAATGGCAGGCGCCAGCCGCGCCAGCCGAGACGACCAAGCAACCAGGCCGGCGCATTCTCGATGCGTTCCGGTGCGGTATAGGTGATGACTTCGGCCACCGTTGCGTTCGGAAGCAGCACCCTTCCTCCGGTGATCGGAATCATGACGCCACGAATTTCACGCGGAAGATCGATCATCGGGAAATCCTCAGGTTTTCGCTGCCACTTTCAGGTCGCCGAGCACTTTGCCGGCCAATGCCTTGGGTGATCCCGCAAAGCTGACCACGCCGGTTTCGATCACCCCGTCGACCATCGAGCTGATCACGCAGGTTTCGGGGTCCTGGACATAGACCTTGCCGCCGATCTCGGCCAGGTAGCGGCTGCCCTCTGCCGCATCCGCGGCCATCCCGGAAAACACGATCACGCCAGCCTTGGCACCGAAGCGATCGGCCACATCACGCAACACCTGGTCGATCGACGGCGTGTTCGGCTGATTGGCATCGACGAGCGGTTCAAGCGTTACGACGCCCTCGCGATCGACGCGCAAGCGATGCGTGGTTGGAACGACCACGATGTCGCCGTGACCCACGCGCTCGCCATGCGTTGGCGTGCGCACCGTCATCACCGTCGAACGCGAAAGCTGCTGGGCCATGATCTCCATGAACTCCGCGCCCATGTGCTGGGCCAGCAGGAACAGTGCCGGACAGTTCTTCGGCAACTCGGCGAGGAACTCGCGCACCGCCTCGGGACCCCCGATCGACGCGCCCAGCACCCACACCTGGGTTACGGTGGCTCGCACCGCACTCGGATCCAGCCAGGATTCTCGAGGCGCGCTGTCCGTGGCCGCATCCGCAGTCTTTGGGGCAACGGCTTCGTCAAGCGGAATCAATTCGAGCGAGAGTCCGACATCGAGCGGCTCGTCCGCCACATCGTCGTCTGCCGGAGCGAGGTACTCCGAAGCGCTGATCTTCTCGATTCCGAACTCGCGGGCTTCGATCGGCGCGGCGGAGGGTGTTGATGCGGTCCCGGCCGTTCCTTCATCGAGATCCTCGAGACTCCACGAAAATGCGGAGCCGACTTCCGGAGGGACGTCCACCTGCTCGGTTGCAACGTCGGCTGCAGGCGTCGCCGAGGTGTCCGCCCAGTCGATATCAAGCAGTTCGAGTCCGGCCAGTGCGGGCCCGGCCGCGGCGGAATTGCTGGCCCCTTCGGCTTCGGCGAGATCCGCGTCGATCCGAACCGGAACCTGATCGGACTCCGCATCCAGCTCGATCAGCTCGATCAGCTCGATCGACGCATCGCCGCCGTCGGCGAAATCGTCCAGATCACCGAACCCAAGTGCATCTTCCGTTGCGTCGAACGCGGGCATTTGCAGCGTATCGACGGGCCCGGATCCGACCTCGATCACGATTTCCGACGCATCCATGTCGATCGCGGCCGATGCCTCGGGCACGACCGGATACGCAAGCGGCGGCGCCGCTGGTTCGTCGAACTCGGAAAAATCGAGGACCGGCATCGGTACGGTCTCGAACATCTCGTTGCGGCTTGCTCGCGGGCGATCGGTCGCTAGCGGCGCCGGCTGATCGTCATGCTCGCCAACCTCGTCAAGCAAGCTGAGGATATCGGCAAAATCATCCGCAGCAGTTTCACTCGCCGCGGCGGGTTCGGCGACAGGATCCGCTTGCGGCGCATCGATGACGGGCGCAAGTACCGGAGCTGCCTCGACCGGCACTGCCACTTCGGCGACCGACACTTCGGCAACCGGTTTCGCGGGGCGTTGCGGGACCGACTCGGCGCCTTCTGGACGCGGCGGGTCCGCGTTCTCGACGCCGAGGATCTTGGCGGCCAGATGCCGCGCCCATCGCGCCTGTTCCCAGCCCGAAAGCTGGCTCGACACCTGGGCTTCGTTGAAAATCACGTTGTAGCGGTCGTCACCCAACAGGGCATAGACCTCATCGAGGTGCGCCTCCACCTCGGCATCAAGATTGACGACGATGACACGTGCGCCGGATCTCTCCAACGCATCGCGATCGAGCGCGGCAGCCTCGGCCTCGTAGACAATCGGCGTGCCGGCACCGGCAAGTGCATCACGCAAATGGCGCCCGGATTCACCGGATTGCGACAGCAGCGCGATGAGCGTCATTGTTTCAGACATCGGCGCGACTCACCTTCAGGGTTTCCTGTACCTGACGCAACAGATCGGCTTCCTGGTAGGGCTTGCCGAGATAGCGTTCGACGCCGATTTCCAGTGCGCGCTGGCGATGCTTCTCGCCGGTGCGCGAGGTAACCATGATGATCGGGATCTTCTTCAGTCGCGAATCGTTGCGCATGTAGGTCGCAAGTTCGTAGCCGTCCATGCGCGGCATCTCGATATCGAGCAGCATGAGATCGGGCACGCTGTCCTGCAGTTTCTCGACTGCATCGAGACCGTCCTTTGCAGTAACCACTTCCATTTCCGCGCGCTCGAGGACACGCGTCGTGACCTTGCGCATCGTGATCGAGTCATCAACGACCATGATCATGGTCTTGCGACGAACCTCGACAGGCTCGGGCACCTGCAGGATCTGGGACGGCTGCGGAATCTCGCCGGCCGCGACGCTCGCGCGCAGCGAGGCGACGCGCCGGACCAGCGGCGCCAGGTCGAGAATCATGATCACGGAACCGTCGCCCATGATCGTGGCACCAAAAATGCCTGGCACCGAACTGATCTGGGGGCCGACCGATTTGACGACAATTTCGCGGGAGCCGACGACACCATCGATTCGCACGGCGGCTCGCTGGTCGCCGGTACGCGTCATCAGCAGCGGCAACTGGGTCTCGTCGATCGCCCTGCCCTGGGCCACGCCAAGGAGCTGGGAGAGCTCGTAGATCGTGAAATCCTCACCCGCATAGGTGTAAGTCGGTTCGCCGCTGCTGACCCGCGTGCTGTAGTCGTCGAGGGCGATGCGCACGACGCCCTGTACCGAGGACATCGGCACGGCGTAGGTCGAGTCACCGAGTTTGACCAGGATCGCCTGGGTCACCGCAAGGGTGAATGGGAGGCGAATCGTGAAGGTGCTGCCGACTCCGGGAACCGAATCGATGACCAGCGAACCGCCAAGCTGCTTGATCTCGCTGTGGACGACGTCCATGCCGACGCCGCGACCGGAAAGCTGGGTCACCTGCTCGGCAGTCGAAAAGCCGGTTTCGAGAATGAAGCCGTAAAGATCACGGTCGGAAAGCCTGGCTTCGGGATTGAGCAAGCCAAGGGCGATCGCCTTGCGCCGGATCGCCTCGCGATCCATGCCCGCGCCGTCGTCGCTGATGCGAAGGACCACTTCGGTCGATTCGCGGGATACGCGGATCGTGATCGTTCCATCAAGCGGCTTGTTTGCGGCGAGGCGCTGTTCGGGCGTCTCGATGCCATGGGCGAGGGCGTTGCGCAGCATGTGCTCGAACGGTGCCTTCATGCGTTCGAGAAGGTTGCGGTCCATTTCGCCCTGGGCGCCCTCGACCTTCAACTGCGCGCGCTTGCCAAGTTCCTGTGCAGCCTGGCGAATCGTGCGGCGCAATGACGGCACCATCGAATCGAACGGCACCATGCGCGTGCGCATGAGGCCTTCCTGCAGATCCGAACTGACTCGCGACTGCTGCAGCAGCAAGGTCTCGGACTGGCGGGTCAGGTCATCAAGCAAGCCCTGAATCGAGACCAGGTCGGAAACCGACTCGCCGAGTGCGCGCGAATACTGCTGCAATTGCGAGAAGCGGTCGAGTTCGAGTGGATCGAACGCCGCCTCGACGCCATCGTGGTGCTCGCGCTGGTAGCGGGCGATGATCTGCGCCTCGGTCTCGATCTCGAGTTTGCGCAGCTGCTCACGCAGGCGGCTGACGGTCTGTTCGAATTCGATCAGGTTGAAGCGGAATGTGGAGATCTGCTGCTCCAGGCGCGAGCGGTAGATCGAGACTTCGCCCGCGTAGTTGACCAGCGAGTCAAGCAACTCGGAACGCACCCGGATCATTTCCTGTGGCGCGCGCGGCTCCTCCTCGACTTCGTGCGCGGGCATCGAGCGCGGCGCGGGACGTGACACTGGCGTGACCTGCACTACCGCCGCCTCGGCAGGCTCGATCGGCGCGTCGGTCGCGAGTTCGGGTTCATCGACCAGGCTCTCACCGGAAACGAGTCGCTCAAGGCGTGCAATCATCTGTTCCGGCATCGCGATCGCCTCGCGGCGGGCAATGCGCTGGACCAGTCCATGCAGGCTGTCATAGCTGCGCTCAAGCGCCTCGACCGCGGGCAGGTCCATGCTGCGGTGACCGTCATAGGTCGCATCCAGCAGGGACTCCATGGCATGGGTCAGGTCGCCGATCGGGCTGATCCCGGCCATGCGCGCGCCACCCTTGAGGGTGTGCAGGTCGCGCTGCAGCGTCGCAATCAGTTCGCGATCCTGCGGTGCCTCGCGGAGTTGCGCCATCACCGAATCGGAATGATCGAGGATGTCGTTGCCTTCCTGGACAAAGATGTCGAGCAGGTCCTGATCCATCTCGGGAAGTTCGAGACGACCTTCGGGCTGCACGTCCTCGGCGAATGCCGAAGCCGGAGCAGCGGCATGCCGGCCAGGCGCTTCCTGTCTCGGCGGCAACATTCCCGCCGCGACCGGTGGCACATCGTCGGCTGCATTCGTTTCATCGGCAGCAATCCCTGCATCGGCCTGGGCCGATGAGGATGTCAATTCGTGGATCTCGACCGCTTCGACTTGCTCGTCCACAAACAACACATCGAGATCGGAAAAATCGTCCTGTCCGGTCGTGACGGATGCATCGATCGCATCCGCGCCGGAGCCTGGCATCGACCCTGAAAGCGTCTCTCCCGCCTCATCGATTCCGACGATTGGATCAAGCATCTCGAGGTCCAGACCGAACTCGTCGAGCTCGCCGCCGATATCGATGGCAGCCGATTCGATCACCGGATGATCGTTGCGGGTCCGGTCCGGCAGGTCGGAGAGAGCGTCAACCGCTTCATCGAGCCCTCCCGGATGATCGTCAACACGCTCGCTCGCTCCAGCTACAGCGGCAAGCGGCGTCGAATCGACATCGACCGGCATCGCATCCGCTTCGATGGCAATATCGGTCAGGCTGTCCATGCGCTCGATCAGCGCGCCGGTCAGGTCACCGCCGTCGAGCTCCAACATCGGAGCGTCGACTTCGCCTGTCGTCACCGCAAGCTCGTCTTCGTCAAGCCCGACCGGCTGGAATTCGATGCTCTCGATATCAAATTCGGCAGCCGCGACTTCCACCTCGGAGTCCTCGGCGGGCGGAAATGCCACGTCGTCGTCCTGATGGTAGAACTGCAGGGCGTTCTCGGGTTCGTGCAACGCATCGCGCAATGCGACGACGCGCGCGGACAAGGCGTCCGTCGATGGCAGGTTGCTCGAACCGCGATCCAGGCAGCTCATGGTTTCGCGAACCAGCGCGGTCGACTCGCCGAGAATCGCAATTCCCTCGGCATCGATCGGGGTCGCGCTCGCGCGCATGCGCTTGAGATAGCTTTCGAGTGGCGACAACAGGTGACTGAGGGCGTCGATCTCGACCATTGCGATCGCACCGCTGAGCGTGTGCACCGCGCGCAGCAACGGTTCGGAAACGGCCAGTTCGGAATGATTCGCGCGGGCAAGGAAGTCTTCGACGACACCGAGGTGCATTTCGGTTTCGCTCTTGAGGATGTCGAACAGCACCGGGTCGAGGCCCGGCAATGGTCCGGCCACGATTTCCGCAGCGGAAGCCTCGACTTCGACCGGCGTGGGTAGTTCGCTCGCGACCGACCTGAGCGGCGCTGCCGGCAGATCGGGCGCCGGAATCCGGCGCTTGATCGTGCGCTTGACCATGCGCCGGATCGTGGTCGTCGTGGGCGCGACCGTCGCCGGCACCGAAGCCAGCTCGCCTTCCGACAATCGATCCGCGGTCGCCATGATCGCAGCGACATCCGCTCCGCTCACGCCATCGCCACGCAATGCCGCAAGCTGGCCCGGCAAGGCGGAAATCGCATGGTCCACCAGCGCGATCGCCTGGGCGCTCGGTGCGATCGAGCGGTCGAGCACGCGGTTGAGCATGCTTTCGACCTTCCAGCTGAACTCACCAAGCGCCAGGGCGCCGACCAGACGGCCCGAGCCTTTCAGCGTGTGGAACGAACGCCGGATCGGCTTGACCAGTTCGAGATCGTTGCTGTTTGCGCGCCACAACGGGAACTGTGCACGCAGGTTGTCGATCTCCTCCTGAACCTCCTCGATGAAGACATCGCGGATTTCGTCATCGATCTCGTTCGATGCCGTGATCTGGAAGCTGCCATCATTGCCTGCGTCGGCCCTGACTTCCTCTTCGATCTCTTCCTCGATTTCCTCGTCGACCTCGATCCAGCGGCTGCCATCGGCGTCGGTCTGGACTGCAGCGTCGACGGTCGAATCGCCGGCTTCGGCCTGGTCCCGGTCGTGGGTGGTCTCGGCCAGCCGCAATCCGTCCAGCTCATGTCCCGCGACCGACCCCTGGCCGGTCTCGCCGACGATCAGCCCTCGCAGGTCATCGCCCGACGCAATTTCCACAATGCTGTCAAGTTCATCCGGCGACTGGACCGGTTCGATCGAATCCGCAGACGGAACTACCGGACCATCGCTCTCGGCGAAATCCAGTCCGTCGAGGTCCATCGATCGGTCGGGATCGACACCTTCAGGCCGCAGTGCCGCGCTTTGCCCGAGCGGCAGATGCTCGCCCCAGCTCGGGAAATCCGATGCTTCGGCAACCGGCTCTTCGGCGATCGGCGCGAAGTCACGCGCAACAAATACCGACGTATCCACTTCATTCGTATTTTCGTAGGCGAGGGCGGCGGCAACGGCAAGTGCGTCATCCGCGCTCAAACCGGCTGACGGAAAGGCTTCCGCCGACTGTGCCGACGCCTCCTTGCCAGTCTCATCAGGGACTGGCCAGTAACCAAGCGACTCCAGGCTCTCGCGGGTGACCTCGAGGATCTTCTGGCGCCCGCCGCGTTGCTCGCGCGTGGCTTCGAGGTAGTACTCGATCGAAGCCAGTGCGTCGGCAAGGCTGTCCATCTGCTCGGCAGTCGGCACGCGCCGATGACGCAGCAGCTCGACTTCGACGAAGCGCACGATTCCGCCCATCAACTCGGCAGCCGAACCAAGATCGAGCATGCGCAACGCGCCGGAGATTTCCTCGAGCAGGCGTGGAATCTGCTCGACGCGCTCATGATCCCAGGGCGATTCAATGAACGCGATGACGTCGTGCTTGGCCTGCTGGATATTGACCGCCGCCTCGTGCATCAGCGCGTCGAGGATCTTCCGCACCTCGGCCTTCGGCAGTTCCATTGCATCGTCTTCACCCTCGGGGCCGGTCGCGCCAAGGCGTTCGATGTGATCGTCCAGAGATGCCTCGACGTAGAGAAGCGCACCGGCGATGTCGAGCAAGGCACCCTCGTCGGCTTCGCGCCGTCCGCTTGCCACTTCCTCGATCGCGCTGCGCTGTTCGGTGACCACGCGGCGCGGCACGCCGAGCCCGAGCATGCCGAGCGTGTCGCGCACGCGGTCGAGCAGATCGACCTGGGCGAGCAGGTCCGTCGGATCGCGATGCTGGGCGCGCAGGAAGATGTCGAGCGACTCCTTGACCCGCAGCAAGTCGTCCTTGATCGCGACGGATACCGTATCGAGCAGGGTGCGATTGTGGCCGGAGATCGAACTCTTCGCGTGCTCGACTTCCTGGACGGTCGGAAGCAGCGTACCGAGTGCGAAGGTGTCGCGGATCTCGTTGACGCGCGTGCTTTGCGATTGCGAGTGCGCCACGTAGTAGAGCAACCCCTTGACCAGTTCGCGTACCGCACCGTCATGCATGCCTTCATCGCCATTTTCGGCGAACCGGCGGATCTCGCGATCGACGCCACCGAACAGGAGCTTGACCGCAGCGGACGATTCCAGGGTTCCATCGCTGATCGCGTCGGCGACGCCGCCCGCAACCCAGAACAGGCGGCGCGAATCCGCGCCGAAAGCGGCGGTCGCACGCAGGCGATCGAGCACGTCGCGCAGGCGCTCGGGGTGCTGCGTTTCGGCCGAATTCCTGAACCACTTCAACAACGCGGCCTGGAAGGCCAGGCGCAAGCGCAGTGCGCGCGAACGCAACTCCTTGATTGGCAGTGGCGCGGCCAGGCCGTCCGCTGCAGCAGGCAAGGCAGTCGACAGATCCGGAGAGAACAATGCCGAATCGGACAGCAGTTTCTCGCCGCGGCACGCACGCAGGTCGTTGAGCAGTGGCAGCAGGACGATCGGAATGTCCTTGTGCCCGGTCTGTACGCGCTCGAGATAGTCGGGCAACTGGACCATGCCACGCATGAGCACGGAATAGCCTTCCTCGCGCTGTGCGACGCGATCGGCAAGCAGGGCTTCTGCCAACCGTTCCATCTCCTCGACGACCATCGCGGCACCGTACAACTCGACCATGCGCAGGGTTCCCTGCGCCTGATGCAGGTAGGTCGCGCAGAACCGCATGAGGCTGGTATCGGCCGGTTCGTCGACATACGCTTCCAGCGCCTGTCGCGCCTGTTTCAGCGTGTCATCAAGTTCGCCCTTGACCCAGCTGAGCGTGGTGAAATCGTCGTGCAGTTTCATGGTTTTCGTTCGCCTCGGCGAAACCTGCCAGCCATCACCCTAGTTCGTTTGCACGACCCGAATACCCGACCCGGGCACAAGACCGGAAATGAACCCGGGCCATGCCGCCATCCTGGATGCTGACATTGCCCAGCGGCCGCTTGGCCGCGCGGGAAATCGCGATTCAATGGACAGGTCTGATACGGCAATGCCGACGACGGAAAATGGCGAGAGGTTCTCCTTGATCTAGAAACGTGACAAATCCCGGGTTCAGCCAGGCAGCTTGAAGTCGGCAACCGAGCGGCGAAGGTCGCCGGCAAGGTGCGCGAGGTTACCGATCGACTCCGCCGTCTGACTTGCGCCGACCGAGGTTTGCGTGGTGATTTCCTGAATCACGTTCATCGTCGCCGAAATGTTGGTTGCGGCGGCCGACTGCTGGCTGGCTGCAGCCGAAATGCTCTGGATGAGGTCGGCAAGGTCGTGCGAGACCTTTTCGATCTCGCCGAGCGCAAGGCCCGCGTCCTCGGCCAGTCGCGCACCGGCGACAACCTCGGCGGTGGTCTGTTCCATCGAACTGACCGCCTCGTTGGTGTCGGACTGAATGGTCTGCACGAGCGTCTCGATTCGCTTGGTCGCGTTCGAGGCGCGCTCGGCCAGTCGCTGGACTTCGTCGGCAACGACCGCGAATCCACGGCCCGCCTCACCGGCTGATGCGGCCTGGATAGCTGCGTTCAGTGCGAGAATGTTGGTCTGTTCGGCGATGTCGTTGATCAGTTCGACGATTGATCCGATTTCCTGCGACGACTCGCCAAGGCGTTTGATTCGCTTCGAGGTTTCCTGGATCTGGTCGCGGATCGAGTCCATGCCCTGGATGGTCTGACGCACGATCGCCGCACCCTTGGCGGCGATCTGCACCGAGCGCTGGGCCACCTCGGCGCTTTCGCTGGAGTTCTTCGAAACCTCGTCGATCGACACCGCGATCTCGTTGATCGCGGCTGATGCCGAAGTGATCTGCTGCGCCTGGTGTTCGGCGGCTTCGGCCAGATGCATCGCCGTGGCCTGGGTTTCCTGCGCGGCCGCGGACACCTGCACGGCTGTCTCGTTGATCGTCGTGACGAGTGATCGCAGCGCCTCGACCGCGAAGTTGATCGAGTCCGCGATCGCGCCGGTGATGTCCTCGGTGACGGTCGCCTTGACGGTGAGGTCGCCCTCGGCCAGCGATCCCATTTCATCGAGCAGTCGCAGAATGGCTTCCTGGTTGCGCTGATTCAGCTCGGCCGACATCTGGTAGCGGTTCTGCTGGTCGCGGACGAGGGTGATACCGAGCAGGATGACAAGGATGATTGCCGCGGCAGCAGCGATGCCGCCCCACAGTGGATTCGGGAACAGGCGCTTGGTCGACAGGGTGCTCAGGCGATCCGCAACATTGCGCGCCTTCAGCAGCACGCTCTGGCTGTCCGTGAAGATCGCGTCGGCCGCCTGCTTGACGACCTGCAATCCGGTCGACGCCTCGATGATCTTGCTGACCGGCTGGTCAAGGCCGGTCCACTGCTGGGAGACGTCGCCAAGGATCTGGCGGGCGCTCGGCAGATCGATCGACTTGATGTTCATCGCCGGCGCACCATCGATCAGTCCCGAAAGGACGGCCTGGTAGAGCGCGGCGTCGCGGGAGAAACCGTCGGCAGCGGACTGCGCGTCCTCGCCACCCTGGCCGATCTCCTGGACACGACGGATCATGCGGTCGGCGAGCAGCATCTGGCGGGTCGAGATGTAGACCTGGCCGGCACCGCCATTGCGCTCGGTGAGGATGTTGACAACTTCGTTCATGCGCGAGTTGAGCACCGGCATCTTCGAGGTGAACTCGGACGACGTCGTCGCGGTATCGAGAACGAGGCTCTTGCCGTCGAGGATCTTGGTCGCGTTGGTCAAGACCGGCGCCCACGCGGCGTTGAGGTCCTTCAACTCTTTCTCGACACCCGCTTCACTTGCATACGACGGCATGCCTGCATAAGGCGATGGATCCTTGGCGTTGCCCTTGTTGAGGTAGCCGAGGAAGGCGTCGATATCCTTGGTCGTCTTGGCCAGCTCGTCGAAGGCCAGCTCGTTGCCGCCGGCGGCATTGGCGGCGTACGTGGTCAAGGCTTGCGAGGCCACCTGGATCTCGGTGGTCAAGGCGCTGGCCTGGCGATCCTGGTTGCTCTTGATTGTCAGGTAGATGAAATCTACCGCAGCGAACGCGATGGCCAGGACCAGCAACACGATCAAGATAGTGTTGAGGCTGCCCGTCCGCTCGGAGCCCGAGAGTGCGCTGGAAGTTGTGCTCATCGTGTTACCTCACCCCTAAGTTGCACGTTTCCGGCCGCGTCGCAGTCGACGACCGGTTTGCTGTTATGCCGATGCCTGCTGGAATTCCGCCGTGCGGACCAGCGCCGTCATGCTGAACAATCCCCACAAGATGCCGCCAAGCTGCACCTTTTCGCCGATGTATCGGCTGTAATTCTCGTCGTCCTCACCGATCGCGCCGGAACGTTGCTCGTCGGAGAAACTGCGCTGGCCGAGCACTTCGTCGACCAGCAAGCCGACGCTGCCGCCGTGCTGGCGCACGACCAGCACGCGGGTGGATTCAGTCATGACCGTGCGCTTTGCTTCGATGTAGTTGCGCAGATCCACCAGGGCCACGAGGTTGCCGCGCACGTTGGCGACGCCAAGCATCCAGCCCTGCGTGCCCGGAACGACGGTCAGCGCCGGCAGGGTCAGGATTTCGTTGACTTCCGAGATGCTGCTGACGAGATGACGATCGCCGACCCGGAAACCGATCCCGCGCCAGAGTCCGGGCGCATCGATCTGCTCGGGCAGGCCGGCCACATGCGCGAGGCTGCGCCGCTCGTAGTCGGCCAGTGTCTCGAACGGTCCGCTCGTCTGCAGTTCGCTGCTGTTCGCCATGCTCTTCGCCTCAACCCGGCAACAGGTTGTCGATGCGTTGCAACAGGGCTTTCGCGTCCACAGGTTTGGTCAGGAAATCCTTGGCGCCCTGACGCAGACCCCAGACACGATCGGTTTCCATGGTCTTGGTCGTCACGATCAGGATCGGAATATGTCCGGTGATCGTGTCGCGACTGAGGTCGCGCGTGGCCTGGAAACCGTTCATGCCCGGCATGATCACGTCCATGATCACGAGATCCGGACGCTCGCGCTTGACCCCGGCGATGCCTTCCTCGGCGCTCGCCGCGCTGCTGACCCGATGACCGGCCTTCTCGAGCAGCGTGGTGAACACGCGCACGTCGGTCGGCGAATCGTCAATGATGAAAATGTGCGCCACCGCCTTACCCCTGTGAGTCGAATGGCCAAGCCAACGGAATTACTTCCAGTCCACATGGCGCCGAATCGCGCCAAGCAATTCTTCGCGCGTGAACGGTTTGGTCAGATATTGTTCGGAACCGACAATGCGCCCGCGTGCCTTGTCGAACAGGCCGTCCTTCGAAGACAGCATGATCACGGGCGTCGCGCGGAACATCTGGTTGTTCTTGATCAATGCGCAGGTCTGATAGCCATCCAGACGCGGCATCATGATGTCCACGAAGATGATCTGCGGTTGCTGATCGGAGATCTTGGCGAGCGCCTCGAATCCGTCAGTTGCCGTGACCACTTCGCAACCCTCCTTGCGCAGCAAGGTCTCCGCTGTCCGCCGGATGGTCTTTGAATCATCGATGACCATGACTTTCAGGCCGCTCAGGCTGCCTTGCTTGGTCTCATCCACCTGGTAAGGACCCCCACCGCTGATACTGAATGTGTTTGACACGCAAGATCCGTGCCTACCGATGAAGCCATCGCGAAAACCGACGGCATTCCAAATACAGGGCACGGAAACCGCTCCGCCGCCCCGCATGCACAAGCTCCTGAAGCATCAATGCTTCTTAACCAATTCTTAGCTAATTTGTCAAGTTTGATGCCTAAGTCCTCAGAAAGTATTGAGAACCTGCCTCGCAAACAAAGGCCTCGTCGATCCTGGCAGCGGCACCGAGTGTAAACTAGCCCGGCCTCGCGCGTCGCGAGATCATCAACATCCCCGCATCTTCGCCGGAGACAGACTGCATGCCCCGCCTGGTCGTCCTCATGGACCCCATCCGCGATATCAGGATCGCCAAAGATACGACCTTTGCCCTGCTCCTCGAAGCCCAGCGACGCGGCTATCAGCTGGACCATCTGACCCAGGGCGGCCTGGCCATCCGCGATGGCGCCCCGTGGGCACAACTGGCGCCTCTCGAAGTTCGCGACGATCCAGCAGACTGGTTCAGCCTTGGCGAGTCCGTGTGGTCCGACCTGCGCACGGTCGATGTCGTGCTCGCGCGCAAGGATCCGCCGGTCGACGCACAGTTCACCTATGACACCCACGTCCTGCAACTGGCGCACGATGCCGGCGTGCTGGTCGTCAACCATCCGCAGGGCCTGCGCGACGCCAACGAAAAGCTGTTCGCCCAGCATTTCCCGCAATGCTGTGCGCCAACCCTGGTCGCGCGCAGCGTCGCCGAAATCCGCCGCTTCGCTGCTGAGCACGGACGCATCGTGCTGAAGCCGCTCGACGGCATGGGTGGCCGCAGCATCTTTCTCTCGCAGCACGGCGATCCGAACCTCAACGTCATCCTCGAAACCCTGACCGTCGGCGGCCAGGCGTTTGCGATGGCGCAGAAGTTCATCCCCGAAATCAGCGCCGGCGACAAGCGCATCCTGATGATCGATGGCGTGCCGGTCCCATATGCGCTCGCGCGCATCCCGCAGGGCGACGATTTCCGCGGCAACCTTGCGGCTGGCGGCAAGGGCATCGGTGTTGCGCTGTCCGAGCGCGACCGCTGGATTGCAGCGCAGGTCGGACCCGAGCTCAGGCGTCGCGGCATGCTGTTTGTCGGCCTTGACGTGATCGGCGACTGGCTGACCGAGGTCAATGTGACGTCACCGACTTGCCTGCGCGAACTCGATGCCCAATACGGGCTCAACATCGCCAGCCAGCTTTTCGACGTCATCGAATCCCGACTGGCGTGAGCGCTTCCGTGTCCAGTGGTTCCGCTGACCGCTTCGGCGTGACCTTCCTGTTCTCGCTGATCGCGCACGCCGTGGTCGCGCTGGGGATCACGTTCAGCATCGAGAAGCCCGCGCCATCCCTGCCCGCGCTGGACGTGATCCTCGTCCAGTCAGCCAGTGGCAAGGCGCCGGAAAAGGCGGACTTCCTCGCCCAGGCCAACAACACGGGGGGCGGCGACTCGGAAAAGGCGAGGCGTCCAACCGACCCGCTCAGCAGTCCGATCCCGAAGCCGATCGCGGGCATCACGCCGCGACCCACCGAGAACGGCGCTCCACGCCCGACCGCGCCGAGCCGCACCGAACTGCTGACAACCCGCAGCGCCGAACGCAGCGTCGATTCCTCGCCCGAAACCCCCGACACCCCGGACCTGCACGCGCCAAGCGAGCGCGAGATCATCGAACGCAAGCTCGAGATGGCACGCCTCGCCCAGGAGATCCAGCGCGAGACCGAGCAGTACGCCAAGCGCCCCAAGCGCAAGTACATTTCGGCCAACACCAAGGAATATGCCTACGCAAGCTACATGAGCGCCTGGGTCGCACGCATCGAACGCATCGGCAACCTGAATTACCCGGACGAGGCGCGTCGCCAGGAAGTGCACGGACAACTCGTCCTGACCGTGGGCCTCAATCGCGACGGCAGCATCAAGAGCATCGACATCATCCAGCCCAGCGGACACAAGATCCTCGACGATGCAGCCATCCGCATCGTCAATCTGGCCACGCCGTTCAATCCCCTGCCGAAAAACGTCGACGCGATCGACGAGCTCTACATCACCCGGACCTGGCAATTCCTCGAAGGAAACATACTGCGCAACCGCTAGCGCATCACCGGCCGCCGCAACCGATTCGCACACCTTCCTCCCGCGTCCGGTGCCGCCATGGCAGCACCACGAAACCGGTGCCGGCCGCGCGTCGCGGCCAACTCGAAGCAGGGAGTCGCGACGTGCGTGCTCGCGAAGCGGAGTCCGCAGGCGTTCATGGTCGGCGCAGCCCGCTGCACCGTACAATGGCGCCATGCTCCAGTCCTCGACCCTCTCCAACCAGTTGCTGATCGCGATGCCGAATCTGCGCGATCCGAATTTCGCGCGCGGGGTCGCGCTGGTCTGCCAGCACGGCGAGGATGGCGCCATGGCCATCATGATCAACCGGCTGTCCGACTATCGGCTCGGCGATGTCCTCGCGCAGATGAACCTGCGCTCCGATCTGCCCGACGTGATCGATTCCCCGGTCCTGGTGGGCGGACCTGTGCAGCCCGAGCGCGGATTCGTCCTGCATACCCCGCATGGCGGCTGGGACTCGTCGTTCCGGATCTCCGATCACGTCAGCGTGACGACATCGCGCGACATCCTCGAGGCGATCGCCTCGGGCAACGGGCCACGGTATGCGCTCGTGGCGCTCGGCTATTCCGGCTGGAGCCCTGGCCAGATCGAGCACGAACTGCGCGAAAATGCATGGCTCACCGCGCCTGTCGACAATGCGATCCTGTTCAGCACGCCGCTCGACGAGCGATGGCAGGCTTCGGCAGCCCTGGTCGGCGTCAATCTCGGGCAGATTTCGCCGTATGCCGGCAACGCCTGAGCGCTGCACGGGTCGGACATGACCAACGCGGCCGGGTATCTGCTGGCCTTCGATGTCGGCACGCGCATGATCGGGGTCGCGATCGGTCATCCGCTCACCCGTACCGCGCGCGCGCTGACGACGGTCCAGGTCCACCACGGCTCGGTTGACTGGAAAGCGATCGATGGCCTGGTCAAGGAATGGCAACCGGTTGCATTCGTGGTCGGCCTGCCGTTGGCACTCGATGGCAGCGAACAGGAGATGACCGGGCATGCACGCCGGTTCGGCGACCAGCTCAGGCAACGCTACGCGCGCGCCGTGCACGAATCGGATGAGCGCTACACCTCGAAGGAAGCAGCTCGCCGATTCGCCAGCCAGCGTGCGCAGGGAACCGCGAAGCGCAAGCACGGTGCGGACATCGATGCCCTCGCCGCACAGATCATTCTCGAATCCTGGCTGGAACATCCGGACAACACGGCATTCCCATGAACACCGACCTGCAGATCGACTCAAGCGGACAACTGCGCCACCTGATCACGCTCGATGGACTCGGCCGCGATCGCATCACGGCCCTGCTCGATCGCGCCGTCGCGCTGCGCGACGCGTTTGCCAACGGCGCACAAGGGCCACGCCTGCTCGCCGGGCGCACGATCATCAACCTGTTTTTCGAGACCTCGACGCGCACGCGCACCAGTTTCGAATTGGCCGCGCGTCGACTCGGCGCCGACGTGGTGAATTTCGATATAGCGAACTCCTCGACCAGCAAGGGCGAATCGCTTGAAGACACGCTGGCCACGCTGGAGGCGATGCAGGCCGATGCCTTCATCGTTCGCCACAAGGAAAACGGAACCCCGGCGCGACTTGCCGCCACTGCGCGCGGGGCGGCGATCCTGAATGCCGGTGACGGCAACCACGCGCATCCGACCCAGGGGCTGCTCGATGCGCTGACGATCCGCGACCATTACCCCGATTTCTCCGGGCTCAAAGTGACGATCTGCGGCGATATCCGACATTCACGCGTGGCCCGTTCGGATCTCCATGTACTGCGCGCCCTGGGCGTCGCCGACATTCGCCTTTGCGGTCCGGCCAGCCTGATGCCGGCCAGCGACGAGTTTCCGCAATGCCGTGCATTCGACAATCTAGACGACGCCATCGCCGGTGCCGATGTCGTCATCATGCTGCGGTTGCAGCGCGAGCGCATGCTCGAAGCGCTGGTCGGCGACGAGACCGCCTATTTCGCGCGCTTCGGCCTGAACCGGCAACGCCTGCAACGCGCAATGACCGGTGCCCTGGTCATGCACCCCGGCCCGATGAATCGCGGCGTCGAGATTGCAGGCGACGTCGCCGATGGCCCGCAATCGGTCATCCTCGATCAGGTGGCCAACGGCATTCCGATGCGCATGGCTGTACTGGCGGAACTGTTGCAGCACTGATGCGGCGATGCCGCCTGCCGCATTCAATCCGGGTCGACGAGCAGCAAATCCAGATGCATGCGATCGCCGAGTCCGGCACGCTCGTTTACCTCGCGCCAGACGCGCATGACGGATTCCGGATCCGTGCGGCGCTCGCGGCTTCCGTCGCGATGCAGGATCGTGATGGCCGGATAAAACCGGCGCAGCCAGTGCAGATAGTCGATCGCGTCGATCCGTGAGGCGCGCTCGATCGCCCATGGATGAAACTCGGTCAGCAGGGCCGGACGCAAGCGCTGCAGCGTGCGCTCGAATCCACGCAGCGCGAGAGGCTCCATGCCCTCGATGTCGATCTTGACCAGATCCAGGCGGTCGAGATCGGCGAACAGTGAATCCAGCACGAGCGCCGGCACCAGCTCCGAACGCCCACGCTCGTCGCGCAGGCGCTCGCCGGACGCGGCTACGGTCGCGCTGTTCGAGGTTTCCGGATGGGTGCGCAGTTCGATCGTGCCTGCCTGATCGCTCGCGGCAGCCGCGATGACTTCGATCTGACGGAAGCCATTGGCATGCGCCGAATAACCGATCAGTTGGCGATTGCGCGCAATCGGCTCGACCGCAAAGACACGCCCCTGCGGACCGACCAGCGAGGCGGCCAGCATCGCAAGACTTCCTATGTTCGCTCCGACATCGAGGACGACATCGCCCGCGCGCAGACGTTCGCGGAATACAGCCGCGACATGCGGCTCATGGGCCAGGCCGGCAATGATCGGTGCGCCGATGTGCAGATCGCCCGGATAGGCGTAAAGCACATAGCCCTCGCATTCGGTCAATTGCGGTGGATCATCGCGATTGACCACACTCCAGCGCCTGCCGCGCCAGCCGGCTCCGGCCGCGCCGTCGTCGACCGCAGCGAGCAGGTGCAGGCGTGGATGACGTGCGAGCCGCTCGCCGAGGTCGCTCTCCGGAAGCACGTGCATCTCGAATACTTCGCGGCGACGCCAGAGCAGGCGCCGCAATGGATTGAGCCAGCGGTTGGATGCCAGTCCGAACAGACGGCCGCGCCAGCTTCCATCGCTGGCATCGACGAACTGGAACACCGCAACGCCGCCCGGCGCGAGGACGCGCAGGAACTCCTCGACGTAGCCCAGCGCGAGCGGTGTCGGGATGTGCTGCAGGGTGATATGCGAGAACACGAAATCGACGCTCGCATCGGCGATGGCGGCGAGGTCGGCGGCAGCGTTCTCGCGGAACTCGATGTTCGCGATATCGGCATTCAGGCGGCGCGCCGCGGCGATCATGCTCGCCGACACATCGATGCCGATCACCTGGTCGAAATAGGTGGCCAGCGCCCGCGACAGGCGCCCGGCGCCGCAACCGAAATCGACCGCGAGATGGCGACGCAACGGATATCCGCTCGAAGCGAGCGCTGCAAGCTGGCCATCGACCTCAGCCTGTCCGGTGGCGAGGAATTCATCCGCTTGCCAGCGGCCTCCACGCTTGTCATTGTGGGAAAGCACCGCCCACATTGGATCATCGTGGCCGAGCGCACCCCAGACCCGGCGCAAATTCGCGAGTTGCGCGTCCTTCCTGCTTGTCGACATCGATCAGATCGCCGCGAACGCGCGTGCCGGATTCCTCACGTCGTCTCGCTGAGCTCGACTCCATCGAGACCCTGCGACAGCGTATGCGCGTCGCCGCCCTGTGCGAGCTTGATCTTGAGCCGGACTTCGTTGGTCGAATCCGCGTGGCGCAGCGCGTCCTCGTAGGAGATTTCGCCGGCCTGGTAGAGTTCGAACAAGGCCTGATCGAAGGTTTTCATGCCGAGGTTGGTCGATTCCTTCATGACATCCTTGAGCTTGTGGATGTCGCCCTGGCGGATGTAATCCTGCACCAGCGGCGTACCGAGCAGGACCTCGATCGCGACGCGACGCGACTTGCCGTCCGGCGTCGGGATCAGCTGTTGCGCGACGACCCCCTTGAGGTTGAGCGACAGGTCCATGAACAGCTGTGCGCGACGGTCTTCGGCGAAGAAATGGATGATGCGGTCCATCGCCTGGTTCGCATTGTTCGCGTGCAGGGTGCACAGGCAGAGGTGACCGGTTTCCGAGAAGTTGATCGCATGCTCCATCGTCTCGCGCGTGCGCACCTCGCCGATCATGATCACGTCGGGCGCCTGGCGCAGCGTGTTCTTGAGCGCGTTCTCCCAGGTATCGGTATCGATGCCGAGCTCACGCTGGGTGATGATGCAGCCTTCGTGCTTGTGCACGTATTCGATCGGATCCTCGATCGTGATGATGTGCCCTGTCGAATTCAGGTTGCGATAACCGAGCATCGCCGCCAGTGAAGTCGATTTACCGGTACCGGTCGCACCGACGAAGATGATGATGCCGCGCTTGGTCATCGCCAGCGTCTTGATGATCGGCGGCAGGTTCAGTTCGTCCACGGTAGGAATGCGCGTCTCGATGCGACGCAGGACCATGCCGACACAGTTGCGCTGGTAGAAGCACGAGACGCGGAAGCGACCGACTCCGGTGACCGCGATGGCGAATTGGCACTCGTGGGTTTTCTCGAACTCCTCGCGCTGCGAGGGCGTCATCACGTTGAGCACCATGTCGCGTGCCTGCTGGGGCGTCAGCGCATTCTGGGTGATCGGCGAGATCCGGCCATGCACCTTCATCGAGGGCGCGACGCCAGCCGTGATGAACAGGTCGGATGCCTTCTTGTGCACCATCAACTTGAGGAACGAGGTGAAGTCAACGCTGCTCATGGCCATCTCCGTGCGCCGGGTCAACCCGGTTTGCCGGCATCTTACACCGCCGACTATCGTGTGGGCTGCGACCCGCAGCACGCTGTTCGTGCGCCGATGCGACCGGATCCGGCGCACCAGCCCCCGATCGCGCCGCACCCGCCAGCGTGTCCCCGACGGACCTTTGCGCCCGACGCGCGGTCAGCCATCGCGGTCGATGCGCGACGTCCGCCGCGTGTCCGGCATCGCCACGTAGACCAGCAACGAAAGTGCGATGCAGGCAGTCACGTACCAGTAGAACCATGCCTCGCGACCGATGCTCTTGAACCACAGCGCGACATACTCGGCGCTGCCGCCGAAGATCGAAACAGTCAACGCATACGGCAGTCCGACACCGAGCGCGCGGATCTCGACCGGAAACAGTTCGGCCTTGACGATCGCGTTGATCGCCGTGTAGCCCGACACGATCAGCAGGGCCAGCATGATCAGGCCGAACGCCTCGAAGGCGGTGCTGACCGATCCGAGTCGCGAGAGAATGGGAACGGTGAGCAGGCTGCCGAGCACGCCGAATGCAATCAGGATCGGGCGTCGACCGACGCGGTCCGACAAGGCGCCCACCAGCGGCTGCAGCAGCATGTAGAGGATCAAGGTCGACGCCGATATCAGGGTCGCCGTCTGCCGGTCCATGCCGACACTGTTGACGAGGAACTTGAGCATGTAGGTGGTATAGGTATAGAACGCAACCGTACCGCCGAGAGTCAGGCCGATCACGGTCATCACCGCACGCGGATGGCGCAGCAGGCCGCGCAGCGAACTCTCTGACCTTCGCCCGGCGCGCGAGCGCATGAAGGACTCGGTCTCGCTCATGTTGCGACGCAGATAAAGCGCACTGACCGCGCAAAGCGCACCGATCGCGAACGGAATCCGCCAGCCCCACGCATCGAGTTGCGCAGAGGTCAGGAACACCTGCTGGAGCAGGATCAGCACGGCGAGGGCCAGCAACTGGCCGAGGATCAGGGTCACGTACTGGAAGCTCGACCAGAACCCGCGATGCTCGGGTGTGGCCATTTCGCTCAGATAGGTCGCCGAGGTACCGTATTCACCGCCGACGCTGAGACCCTGCAACAATCGAGCGAGTACCAGCAGCACCGGCGCGCCGATGCCGATCGTGTCGTAGCCCGGCGTCAGGGCGATCATCAGCGAGCCCGCGCACATCAGGTACACCGATAGCATCAACGCGGACTTGCGGCCGTGCCGATCCGCCCACAATCCCATCAGCCAGCCGCCGAGCGGTCGCATCAGGAAGCCGACCGCGAATACCGCGGCCGTGTTGAGCAACTGCGCGGTGCG
>JAKQJM010000094.1 GCA_029561145.1 Pseudomonadota bacterium | reverse complement strand
TCCGGTTTTCACGATCGGCCATTCTTCGCGGCCGCTGGAAGTGTTTCTTGGCCTGCTGGCCGAATCACGTATCGCGTGCGTGGTTGATGTGCGTCGCTTGCCGGGTTCGCGCAGTTTTCCGCAGTACAACGCGGATGCACTCGCTGCGAGCCTGTCGGCGTCGGGCATCGACTATTGGCATGTGCCGGCCCTGTGCGGACGTCGCACGGTCGGCGAACTCGACGGCGTTCCGCCCGAGAATTTCTGGAGCAATGCGAGCTTCGCGCGCTATGCGGCCCATGCGCGCAGCGCGACGTTCGCCAACGGTCTCGATGAGCTTGTGCAGCGCAGTGCCCGGCAACGCTGCGCATTGATGTGTTCGGAGGCGGTCTGGTGGCGTTGTCACCGACGCATCATTGCCGACCATCTGATCGCTCGCGGTGAGCAGGTAGTCCACATCATGGGACCGGGCCAGGTCGTGGCGGGCAGCCTGACGCGCGGCGCAGCGATCGACGGGCTCGACGTGGTTTATCCACCGGCGGGCGCCGCGTGAAACGAACGAGCAGCGGTGACCTGCAGCACGCATGACGCCATGCCCAGGCGATTCAAGCCTCGCGACGCGCCCGGTGGAATCCGCGGTATCGATAGCGCGGAGACAGGCGTGTCGCGATGTGCGAAAGAGGTATCGCGGAGGCGCGTAGTGCGGGTGAGTCGCGACTCAGGAATTCGCAGCCAGCACGATTCTCGCCTGCTCCTGCGCGGCCCGATACGAGGTTTCCCACTGGCCTTCGCGCGGTATCGAATGGGCGAGGCGAGATAGCACGCGTTGCATCGCGTCGATCTGCGCGAGCAATTGCTGGATCGCATCAAGGGCTTCCTGATGGTCCGACATCGCCACAAGATGCACCTTGCGATCCTGGCATACGCCGATGCAGGTCTGCGGCGCTTCGATGCGTCCACAACCGATGCATTGCCAAGCCGGAATCGGGTCGCCCACGGCATCAATGCTCGTGTTCGGCACCGACGCCTGGGTGCAGCGGCCAGTTCGGGTCGTCGAAGAGGCGTGGATAGTCGGCGATCGCCTGGCGCATCGCGGCCACCGACGAGGTATCGGCAGGATTCGATTTGAACGCCTGCACGCCATCGAGCAGCGGAACGAGCATGCCGTGCAGGGCGGCGTCGGCTTCGGGTTCGAGCTTGCAGGTGGCGAACACGGAGTCGATGGCGGACTTGATCGCGGCGACCTGCTCGATGGCCAGTGGCTGGGGCATGTGACCCATTTCATAGTGACGCAGCTCGTCAAGTGCGGTGTGGATGCGCGCCATGCCTTCGCGCAGCGGCGCATCGGCGGCATGGCGTTGCGCCGGCGCGTTGCTTTCGGATGATGCTTGCGCCGGTTCGTGATGCGCATGCCCGGCGTGGGCAGGCAGGATTGCGCCGGCCTTCAGGGCGACGAGGAAGGCGAAGACCGAGATCGGCACGGTCATGGAAGTTTTCATGCAATTCTCCGGCAGGATTCGTTCTATGCGGGTCATGGCATCCATGATCCGGAGGACGGCACGCGGGCGCCCTGATCCAGATCAAACCATCCCGTGATCATCCTGTGCCAAGCTGGGCCATGAGCCGTTGCGCAACTTCGCACTGGAATCCCGAGCCTCGCGATCCTCGTCGATGGGGGCGAAGCCGTTTGCACGACCGTGCGATGCAACACGCATGACGCCGTTGAAGCTGCCGGCCGCGGGGGAACTGCGCGGGCTCGATCATGCCGAGGCGGCGCGTCGCCTGGCCGCGAACGGTCCCAACACCTTGCCGGGCGCGCGCGCGAAATCCTTCCTGCGGATCGTGCGCGATGTGGTCACCGAGCCGATGTTCCTGATGCTGCTGGTTGCCGGAGGCCTTTATCTGGCGCTCGGCGACACCGCCGAGGCGATGTTCCTGCTGAGCGCCGTGTTCCTCGTCATCGGCATCACCCTGGTCCAGGAGCGCAAGACCCAGCGCGCGCTGGAATCCCTGCGCGATCTTTCGGCGCCGCGTGCGCTGGTCCTGCGCCAAGGCGAGGAAGTCCGCATTGCGGGTCGCGATGTCGTTCTGGGCGATCTGCTCGTATTGCATGAAGGCGATCGCGTCGCCGCCGACGCGATACTTATCGAGGGTCAGCTCGACGCCAACGAATCGTTGTTGACCGGCGAAGCGGTTCCGGTCGCGAAGTTGCCCGGCGCGGACAGCGGCGCGCTGTTCGCCAGTACCCTGATCACGCGCGGCATCGGCATCGCCGAAGTCACCGCCACCGCCAGCGCCACAGCCGTCGGTCGCATCGGCGAGGCGCTGGCGAGGACGGTGGAGCCGCGTTCCGGTCTGCAGGATGCGTCGCGTCGACTGATCGGCAACCTGACCCTGGCCGGTCTCACGCTCGCCACGCTGTATTTCCTGCTCAACTGGTGGTGGGACGAACACGCGCTGCTCGACAGCCTGCTTGCCAGCATCGCGCTGACCATGGCCATCCTGCCGGAGGAAATTCCGGTCATCCTCACCGTGTTTCTTGCACTCGGCGCGTGGCGGATCGCGCAGCGCAAGGTGCTGACCCGGCGCGTACCGGCGGTCGAGGCGCTCGGCGCGATTTCGGTATTGGCCGTCGACAAGACCGGCACGCTGACCCGCAACCACATGCAGGTCGCCGAATTGCGGTTGACCGATGGCCAGTTTCGCGATGAAGCAGCGACCGAGCTACCCGAGGTTTTTCACGCACTGGTCGAGTTCGCGATGCTGGCGACCCCTGCCGATCCATTCGATCCGATGGAGAAGGCGATCCAGGCCTTCGGCCATCGCTGGCTCGAAGGCACCGAGCATGTGCACGCCGAATGGTCGGCCGAATTCGAGTACGGCCTGTCGCCGGAAATCCTGGCGATGACGCGCGTGTTCCCGGCCGGAGCGCCGGACCGGCATCTGCTGGCGACCAAGGGCGCGCCCGAGGCCGTGATCGACCTGTGCCATCTTCCCGCCGAGGCGGCCAAACGCATTCTTGCCCAGGTCGACGCGATGGCCGCGCGCGGTCTGCGCGTGCTCGGCGTCGCCCGCGGGCGCTGGACAGGGCAGGTGCGGCCACGCAGCCAGCACGATTTCAGCTTCGAGTTTCTCGGTCTGCTCGGGTTCGTCGACCCGCCGCGCGCGGACGTGCCGGACGCCATTGCCGAATGCCGCAGCGCGGGCATCCGCATCGTCATGCTGACCGGCGATCATCCGGCTACCGCGCGCGCGATCGCGCAGCAGGTCGGCCTCAGCGAACGCCCCGATGTGCTTACCGGCGCCGAGATCGACGCCCTCGACGACGTTGCACTCGCCGAACGCCTGCGCCATGTCGATCTGTGCGCGCGCGTGCAGCCCGAGCAGAAGCTGCGGCTCGTGCATGTCCTGCGGCGCAACGGCGAGGTCGTCGCGATGACCGGCGACGGCGTCAACGATGCGCCGGCGCTGAAGGCGGCCGACGTCGGCATCGCCATGGGCGAGCGCGGTACCGACGTTGCCCGCGAGGCGGCCGCCCTGGTCCTGCTCGATGACAGCTTCGCCAGCATCGTCGCGGCGATTCGCCAGGGGCGCCGCATCTACGACAACATCACCAAGGCCACGCGTTTCGTCTTCGCGGTACACGTGCCGATCATTGCCCTGACCCTGATTCCTCCGCTGCTGCATTGGCCGGTGCTGCTGATGCCCGTGCACATCGTGCTGCTCGAGCTGCTGATCGATCCGGCCTGCTCGATCCTGTTCGAGGCCGAGCCCGAAGCAGGAGACATCATGCAGCGGCCGCCGCGGGCGATCGACGCATCGCCCTTTGCATGGCCGAATCTGGCGTTCGCCATTGTCCAGGGCCTCGGCTTTGCCGGATTGCTGCTCGGATTCTTCGGTCTCCTCCTGCTTGAAGTCGATGCGCAGCAAAGCCGCACTTCGGTGTTCGTCGCGCTGGTCGCTGGCCTGTTCGTGCTGATCCTGGCGAACCGCGACCCGGCGCACGGGCTCTTCGCTCACCGCGCCGGACGCAACCACTGGCTGCCGCGCATGCTCGCCGCGAACGTGCTCATCCTGCTGCTGACGATCGGTATTCCGTATCTGCGCTCGATCATGGGTCTGGCCGTGCCCGGCTTCGCCGCACTGGTGGGCATCTCAGGCATGCTTGCATTGTCCTTCCTCTGGCTGGAAGGTTTGCGCCTTGCCATGCGTGCGTTCGTCGCCAGATCACCAGGCCCCGTCGCGGAGATGCCATGATCGTCTACAGTTGCCATGGTGCCGCCAAGCAGGTCACCGGATCCTGTCATCTGGTCAGTTGCAACGACCGGCGCGTGCTGATCGATTGCGGCCTGTTCCAGGGCAGCCGTGAGATCGAGCTCGGCAACGCCGATCCGTTCGAGTTCGACCCGGCCAGCGTCGATGCGTTGTTGCTCACGCATGCCCATCTGGATCATTGCGGGCGCATTCCCCTGCTCGTCAAGCAGGGTTTTCGCGGGCGCATCCACGCCACCGCGGCAACCCGCGAGCTGGCCCGCGTCGTCCTGCTCGACGCCGCGGGATTGCAGGAAGAACAGGCACGTCGCGCTGCCGAGCACAATCGTCCCGGCGAAGAAATCAGGCCACCGTTGTATACGATCGACGACGCCCTGCACGCATTCGATTTCTTTGCCGCGGATGTCACCTATGGCGAAACGGTGGCGGTGGTCGAAGGCATGCAGGCGCGCTTTCTCGACGCCGGGCACATTCTCGGTTCGGCGTCGGTGCTGCTTGAAGTCGACGACGGCAAGCGGCAGCGACGCATGCTCTTTTCGGGCGATCTCGGCAATCCGGGGCGGCCGATCGTGCGCGATCCGATGCCTGCGCCGGAAGCCGACTACGTGATCATGGAGAGTACCTACGGTGACCGGGCTCACCGTTCGATGCCGGACTCCATCGAGGAGTTGTACGAGGCGATCCGCACGACCGCGGCGCGTCATGGCAACGTGATCATTCCGACCTTTGCGCTCGAACGGACCCAGGAGGTCCTCTACTACCTGCATTTCGGCATCCGCACCGGCGCCCTGCCGCGGCAATTGCGCGTATTCCTCGATTCGCCCATGGCGATTTCGGCGACCGAGATCTTCAGACGCCATCCGGAATGCTTCGACCTCGGCTTTATCGAGGAGCTCAAGCATGGCGATCCGTTCGACATGCCCGGTTTGCATTTCACCCGCGAAACCGCGCAGTCGATGGCGATCAACAGCATCCAGGGCGGCGCCGTGATCCTGGCCGGCTCCGGCATGTGCAACGGAGGTCGCGTGCGCCATCACCTGCGCCACAATCTCTGGAGCGAGCGCAGCAGCGTGGTCTTCGTCGGCTATGCGGCCGAAGGCACGCTCGCCCGCCGCATCATCGACGGAGCCAGCCACGTGCGCCTGTTCAATGACGATATCCCGGTGCGCGCGCAGATCTGGACGATCAACGGTTTCTCCGCGCATGCCGATCAGCCGGCCTTGCTCGGCTGGCTTGGCGATGCACCGAGACGCAAGGTATTCCTCGTCCACGGCGAAATCGAGCGCGGCATGCGCGCACTGCAGGACGTGTTGATCGCGCGCGGGTTTGCCTGCCAGTTGCCGGGTTCCGCAGAGCCGATCAAGATCGACTGACCGGCCGCCGCGCTGTCATTCCGCCGCCGCGATGCCGCGCGCGGCATGTCGATACGCATTTTCTCCGCTGACGATGCAGGAATTCTCGAATGCCGGGCAGCCATTCGGCATGCACGGCGGGATTCGCAGGATTTCCGCGCTTGTTCTGATCCTGGTCAAGGCATGGATGCGAATCGTTCGCGATCATGCCGGCCAGCGGCACTTCGGCCAGGCCAGGCCTCCGCGATCTTCCTCCCGGCGGAGTACGTTGATGACCACGGAATCCCTGTCGCTCCGATTTCCATGCGCGCGCACGATCCAGGCGGAAAGCGTGAATCTCGGCTTCATTCTGGAATTTTCGTCGCGCGACGATGCGACCTCGCGCTTCGCCGATCTGCCGGCCCTGCTGGCCAGTGCGCCGCACCGGATGATGTTCCTTGGCGGGGCCTCGGCGATCATCGTCTCGATGTTGTGGTGGGCCTGCGTCCTGTCTGGCGGCTACTTCGGATTCACCGTGCCGGCCGCGCCGATACCGTCGGGCTGGGCGCATGCGGCGTTTACCCAGTACGGCATGCTGCCGCTTTTCATGTTCGGCTTCCTGCTGACCGTGTTTCCCCGCTGGATGGCGCAGCCTGCCCTGGGCCGGCGTCACTACGTGCCGGTCTTTGTCGGCGTGTTCGGCGGTTATCTGCTGTCCCATGCCGGCCTGCTCGACATGCGGCCACTGTTGCTCGCGGGATTGCTGATGATGCTGGCCGGCTGGGCCTGTGCCTTGACCGTGCTGGGCCGCATCCTGCTTCGCAATCGAGCGAGGGACCGCACCGCCTTGTCCTGCTACGGCGCCCTCGTGCTCGGCTTCTGCGGGCTCGCCATGTTCACCGCATTCGTGTTCGGCGAATCGGCCGGGCTGGCCGTGGCTGCCATCAGGATCGGCACTTTCGGATTGCTTCTGCCGATCTATTTCACGGTCATCCATCGCATGCTGCCATTCTTCAGCGCGAGCGCGATCGGAGCGCGCTATGTGCCGTACAAGCCGGCCTGGAGTCTCCCGCTCTTCTGGATGTTCGCGCTGGGCCATCTCGGCCTCGAACTGGCCCAGCGACCGCAATGGCTGTGGCTGGCCGATGCGCCGCTGGCAGCGTTCTTCCTTGTCCACTGGCTGCGCTGGCAGCCCTGGAAGTGCATGCGCCCGGGCCTGCTCGCCGCACTGCATATTGCCGCGGCCTGGTTGCCGATCGCGCTGGGTTTGTACGCCGTGCAGAGCCTGCTGCTGTTTTTCGACTCGGGCATTTCGATCGGCCGGGCGCCGGTGCATGCGCTGACCATCGGCTTCTTCGGTTCGATGCTGGTCGCGATGGTCACGCGGGTTACCCAGGGGCATTCGGGTCGACCGCTTGAGATGGGGCGCATCCCGTGGCTCACCTTCATCCTGTTGCAGGGCGTGGTGCTGATCCGCCTGTTCGCCGAGCTCTCCGCAAACATGGCCCTGTGGCTCGTGATTGCGGCCTGGGCCTGGCTGGTCGCCTTCCTGCCCTGGGTCGTCCGTTCGCTGCGCATCTTCACGACTCCGCGCATCGACGGCAAGCCGGGATGATTCACCGCATGCGAGACTTGCGGACCTTCCGTCCGATGCGGTATCCGCCATGATCGAGTTCTATCCGCAGATCAAGTTTGTCCACGTGCTCTGCGTGATCCTGTCGGGCAGCCTGTTTGCACTGCGCGGCATGATGATGCTGGCGCGCTCGCGGCTCAGCCAGCATGTCGCCTTGCGCATGCTGTCCTACGCGATCGACACGACCCTGCTGACGTCGGCGCTGATGCTGGTCACGGTCCTGCACCAGTATCCATTCGTGCAGGCCTGGCTGACGGTCAAGGTGCTGCTGCTCGCGGTCTACATCGTGCTCGGCGTGCTGGCATTGAAGCGCGGCAGGACGCGCACCATCCAGGTCAGCTGCTATTTCGCCGCGATCCTTGTCTATGCGTTCATCGTCAGCGTCGCGCGCGCGCATTCGCCCTGGGGCCTTGTCGCGCCGCTGCTGGGCTGATCGCGCCTTGCCGACTGCACGCCACGCGACGTATTGCCGCAGTTTGATGGCCGTGTCGGCCGGCGAGGGCGACAGCTGCGTGACAGACTTCCGCGAAATCCCCGGCGTGGCTATACTTGCGCGTCTTTTTTGGCGTGCCGGAATCTGGTTCCGGTGCCCGCACGAGGTGGCTCCGTGACCAATCCCGTACCCCAGACCGATGCGGTCTTCCTCAAGCATTTCGCCCAGCTGATCGGGTTCCTGGTCCTGGTCTGCGCGCTGTTGATTGCGCTTGGCTATTCGATCTACAGCCGCCATCCGTCGCCGGAAAACCCGGGCAAGGCCAAGGTACTCGCGCAACGACTGGCCCCGGTCGGTGCGGTCTATTCCGGCGATACCGGTCGTGCCGCCATCGAGGCGGCCGCGGCAGCCGCCAAAGCGGCGGCGGCCTCGCAGGTCGCCTACGGCGGGACGCTCGAGGGCAACGTGATCTTCGGCAATCTTTGCCATGCCTGTCACACAACAGGTGCCGGCGGCGCACCGATGCTGACCGACAAGGCACATTGGGCACCGCGTCTCGCGGCAGGCGTCGATACCCTGGTCAAGCATGCGATCGAAGGCTACACCGGCAGCGCCGGCATGATGCCGGCCAAGGGCGGCAACCCGTCGCTGACCGATGAGCAGGTCAAGGCCACCGTCGAATGGATGATCACCCAGATCAAGTGACGCGCCGGATCCGCATGTGACGAGCCTCGTGAAACGCCGCCCTTGAGGCGGCGTTTTCCTGTGTCCCGGCAAGCCGGACCAGTGCAGACTCCGTTCCTGCCGGGTGGAAGGGAGCGGGCGGGTGCAGCGAGAGCGTTGGGAACGTCTGGAACAGGTGTTCGAGCAGACCTTGAGCCTGCCCGAGTCGGCGCGCCCGGCCTTCCTCGACAGCCAGTGCGCCGATGATCCCGATCTTCGCAAGGAGGTCGAAACCCTGCTCGATGCACATGGCGGGTCCGGCGTTCTCGATCGCCTGCCGTTCATTGCGAAAACCGGCGCCGCCGCCCCGTCGCTGGCCGAGGGCGCCCTGGTGGGCGCCTGGAAGATCGGCAATCTGATCGGCCGCGGCGGAATGGGCGAGGTCTATGCCGCCACGCGCACCGATGCCAGCTTCGAGCAGCGCGCCGCGCTCAAGCTGTTGCGTTACGAGGCCGCGGGCCAGGTCGAACGCTTTCATGCCGAGCGCCGCATCCTGGCTCGCCTCGAGCACCCCGGAATCGCGCGATTGCTGGATGGCGGCATGACCGCCGACGGGCGTCCGTACACGGTGATGGAATATGTCGAAGGAATCCCGCTGACCCGCTACTGCCGGCAGCGCGGCGCGAGCCTGCGTGAACGCCTCGCGTTGTTCATGCAGGCATGCGATGCGGTCGCGTTCGCCCATCGCAATCTGATCATTCATCGGGATCTCAAGCCGGACAACATCCTGGTCGCTGCCGATGGCGTCGTGAAGCTGCTCGATTTCGGCATCGCCAAGCTGATCGATGCGGCGGCGATAGCGGACGAAGCCGATCGCACCGTGGCGCCATTCACGCCGGACTATGCCGCTCCCGAGCAGCTCACCGGCGAGTCCGTGACGACAGGTACCGATGTGTACAGTCTCGGCGTGCTCCTTTATGAACTTCTTGCCGGGCAGAAACCGCTCGACACGCGCGGGCTGCCAGCAGGCATGGTCTTCAGGCTGGTCCTCGATCGCGAGGCGCCCAGTCCCAGCCAGGCGGCGCGAACAGGCGCAGACCATGCGGTTTCCTGGCGCCTGGTAAAGGGCGACCTCGATGCGATTGTCGGCAAGTGCCTGCGCAAGGAGCCGGTCCATCGTTACGAGACCGTCACTGGACTGAAGCGTGACATCGAACGCCATCTGCGCAACGAGCCGGTATTGGCGCGCAGCGGTGCGCGCGCCTATGTGATCCGGCGCTTCGTCCAGCGTCACTGGCTGCCGGTTTCGGGCGTGCTGTTGCTGATCGCGTCGATGGCCGCGGCTGCCCTGTATGCGAACAGCGCGCGGCTTGATACCGAGCAGGCCCTCAAGCGCGCGGATGCGGTTCGCGGATTCGTCATCGACCTGTTCCGGCAGAACGATCCCGAGGCGGGAAATGGTCGTTCGATGAGCGCGCGCGATCTCGTCGACATCGGTGCGCGGCGCATCGAGATCGGCTTCGACGACGACATCGACACACGCATCGAGCTGCTCGGTGTCAGCGGAAACCTGTATCGCGCGCTCGGTGAGTATCCGCGCGGCGCGGAACTGCTCAAACGTCGGCTCGACCAGGCCGCGCAGGCCTATTCCGAGGACGATCCACGTCGCATCGTTGCGCAGGTCGACATGGCCGTGGCCGATATCAGCGCGCAAGCCTACGACAAGGCGCAGGCATTGCTCGAGAACGCGCTCAGCCATGCCGGTCAGGGCAGGGGCGAACGGCTCGTCCTGCGCATCCGGATACTGCGTGCGTTCGCGCGGCTCGAATCCGAGCGCGGCAACACTGCGCTTTCGATCGATTGGATCGACAAGGCCATCGTCCTGATGAGGGAGCCCGGCATCAAGCGGGCGATGCTCGCGGAAGGGCTCTCCGATCGCGGGGCCTCTGTCTTCCGCAACGGGGATATCGCCGGCGCCGAGCAACCGCTGCGCGCGGCCCTGGCATTGCTGGACGACAAGTCGCTCGACGATCTCGGCACCTTGCTCGGCGTCCGCGAAAATCTCGGCATGGTGCTGACCTCGCTCGGGCGATTCGACGAGGCGATCCCGCTGCTGCGGGCCAATGCCGACTCGACCCGGCAATTGTTCGGCGACCGTCATCCGAACCTGGCGAACGCCCTGCATCAACTTGCTTCGGCCTTGCGTCAAAGCGGTGACGGCGCCGCGGCGATCCCGGTATTTCGCGAAGCGCTCGGGCTGTACGAGCACAATTTCGGACGCGACCACAATTATGTCGCGGTCACCTTGACCGGACTCGCGCAATCCTTGAGTGCCGAAGGAAATCACGAGGAGGCGATCGCGGCCCTGCTCAAGGCAGAGGACATCTACTCGAGGACGCTGGGTCCCCTGCACGCGCATACGGTCATCGCAACGATCGCGCTGGCCGATGCACGCTTGTCGTCCGGAGACTCGGTTGGCGCCGAAGACGGCTTTCGCGCCGCGCTTTCGGCGTTTGCACGGATCGGTGACGGCAGGCACATCTATGCCGAAGCCGCGCGGCTTGGCCTGGGCAAGGCGCTGTCAGCGCAACATCGCTGTGCCGAGGCCGAACAGCCATTGACCGAGGCCAGGGCGCGCTTCGAGGGCGAATTCGGTGCGAATGATCGTCGTTCGATCGAAACCGCAACGGTGCTCATCCATTGCCTGGTCGAACAAGGCAAGCGTGACCAGGCCCGGCAGCTCTTCGAGGCAAGCGAACGCGCGGTGAATGACTCCCGCCATGACATGGCTCGCCAGCGCAGTCGCCTCGAATCGCTGCGGGCCGAACTGGACGGATAGCCAGTGTTGCCCTAGGCACCTTCGCCCAGTTCGCGGTGCAGCCATGCGCGTGCAAGCGTCCAGTCGCGACGCACGGTGCGCTCGGAGATGCCCAGCGCCGTGGCCGTCTCGCCCTCGCCATAACCCGCGAAGTAGCGGCATTCGACAACCTGGGCGAGGCGCATCGAGGTCGTGGCGAGCCGCTCGAGCGCGTCATTCAACGACACCAGGGCGGAGTCGTCCTCGGCGGCCACGCCGAGCCCGGCGGTGATCGATACGTGCGGTGCCCCTTCGCCGCGCTTGCCGGCGAGCCTTGCGAGTGCGTGGTTGACGAGGGCATGGCGCATGGCCAGCGCCGCGGCGCGCAGGAAGTGCTCGTCGGTATTCCAGCCCTCGCTCGCCCGCAGCTTGAGATAGGCCTCATTGACCAGCGCCGTCGTCTGCATCGTGGCGCCGGCACCAACCCGGCTGCGTTCCCTGTGGGCGAGCCGCTTCAGATCAGAGTAGAAAAGCGGCAGCAGCCGGTCGGCAAGCACGCGCACTTCCGGAGCAAGCGAATCGCTCCACTCCTTCGTCGGAATCCGCGTCAAGCCGCCAGCGCTGCTTTCCATGGGCGGATCATACGTCTGGTCTGGCCGGATTTGGCGTGGTTTCCTGTTACCCGGGGCGAGGGCTGTTGCAGGAGTCCCTTGGGGGCCAGTCGCTGGCGTCGCTGTGCTCAAAGGAACGGGGTCATGCACGCAGAACTCGAAAGCCGGTGCGTCGCTCGGGGCACGGTCCGCTGCGCAGCCGGCGCAGTGCCGGCGGCATACGCGTCGCTCGACACAGGCGATTCGATCTTCAGGAGCGATTTTGAATGAACGTGAATTCTTCGCTGGGCCCGCGGAAAGGACCGTTGCGTGCGCTGCTTGGGCGAGGCAGGGCCGCATGGCTGGTCCTTGCCTGCCTCTGGAGCGTCGGCGCATCCGCAGCCTACGCCTCCGAGAACCGCAGCATCGTCTCGAGCGGAATCTCGCGCAGCTTCGTGCTCGCCCGGCCGACGACGACCCCGGTCGGCAGTGCGCTGCCGCTGGTGTTCTCGCTGCACGGGGATGGCGGCAATGGCGCCGCGATGCGTGGCGCATTGCCGCTCGAAGGGCAGGCGACGAGCGGTGCTGTCTTCATTTATCCGAATGCGCCTGGCGGCACGTTCGAGTACTACACCTATGACGGTCGTTCGCGCGAGGCGGTCTTCGTCACCGACGTGATCGCCGCGATGAATGCAGAGTTCGGCATCGATACGACGCGCGTATTCGTCATCGGCTTCAGTGGCGGCGCGACGATGGCCAATGCGCTCGGTTGCCGTTTGGGCCCAGCGGTGATTCGCGGGCTCGGCATCCATTCCGGAACGCTGTATCCGGTCAACAATGGCATGGGCGTGGCGGATTTCACCTATACAGGCAATGGCGGTGTTTCATGCGCCTTGCCGGCCGCTGCCTTGATCTGGGGCGAACTCGACAATACCCCGAATGTTTCGTTTGCCGAAGGCCTCGGCGTGCGTGACAACTATGCCGCCACCCAGGGCTGTGCAGGCGCGACCAGCCCGAGCCTGGTGTCGCCGTGCGTGTCGTACAACGGCTGCGCGCGCGAGCTCGACTGGTGCGCGATTCCCGGGATGGGGCATTCGATCTGGGCGCAGGCGGCATCCGCGCTCTGGCAGTTCATCGATGCATCGGCACCGGCCGGACTGCCGGATCCGATCTTCGCAGATGACTTCGATCCGGCGGGTTCCGCGCAAATCCGCGGAACCAATGTCGCCGGCATGGAGATGGCGTATCAGAACTGCGACCAGGCCGGTGGACCGATCGAGGGAACCCAATATCCGCGTCATGACGAACGCCTGATCGACTACTTCGCATCCAAGCACATGACGACACTGCGCTTCCTGTTCTCGTGGGAGTGCATGCAGCAGGTCCTCAACGGACCGATTCCGGCTTCCCAGACCGGTCGCTACAAGACCTACTTCGACAACTACAAGCGCATCGTCGACTACGCGACCAACGTCAAGGGCCTGCGCGTGGTCGTCGAGCCGTGGGATTCCAATACGGCAGGCGGTGCCGGCGGAGCCCGCTACCGCGGCAACGTGGTCGGCTCCGCATCGGTACCGAATTCGGCCTTCGCCGATTTCTGGTCGCGCATGGCGACGATCTTCGGCGGCAACGTGCGGGTCGACTATGGACTGATCAACGAACCGAACGACATGTCGACGATGGCCTGGTTCAGCGCCGCGCAGGCCGCCATCAACGCGATCCGCAGCACCGGGTCGACGCAGCGCATCCACGTGCCGGGCAATGGCTACAGCGCGGCGAGCACTTGGACCTCGAATTTCTACGACACCGCCGCGACAAAGCGATCGAATGCGTATGGATGGCTCAATGCGAACGGGATCGGCCAGCCGCTCAACGATCCCGTCGCCAACATGGCTGCCGAAGTGCATACCTATCTCGACACCGACCAGGGTGGCGGCACGACCGAGATCACCTCGATCACGGCGGCTCGCGATCACGTCGCGGTCGCCGTCAACGAAGCTGCCGCGCACGGCTACAAGGTCTACCTAGGCGAGATCGGGATGTATGCGGGCGCAAACAATGCGCCACAGGCCTGGGCCGATTTCATTGCCTGGGTCGACGCCAATGCCGCTGCCGGCGTGTTCCTCGGATTCACCTGGTTCGCCGGCGGCGATCCGCTGTGGTGGCCCGACGTTGCCGCGAATGGTGGCGGCCACTTCTCGATCTCGCCGACCAGTCCGGCCACCTACACGGGCGATACCGTGAACATGGACATGATCGAGAACGATTTCTGACGGGCCTTGCTGCGCGAGCGGTGTACGCGCTGATCGGATCCGTGCGGGGCGCGCCGCGAAGCCCTGGGCAAGGGCGCGTCCACGCTGACCCGCGCGCTGCCTGCAGGCAGCGAGGCGAACGGTGCGACCTGCCGCAGCCAGGCATCGATCGAACAGGGACGTGCGAATTCCCTCTCACGGGGCGGCATATTTTCCCGATCCATGGCCGCTTCGCGCGCCTTTCGCTGTTCTAAAGCCTGCACGCCCTTGCCCGCTGTTTTCGCTGGAGATATCACGTGTCTGTAGACGCCGGATCGGTCCGCCTGCCCTCTGATCGCTATTTCCATGCCGGCATGGCCTTGGTGATGCTGCTGACGGTGTTCGTCGGCTTCGCGCCGACGTTCTACCTGCGCCCAGCCTTCGGAGGCCCTCCGGCGACACCGCTTGTGCATTTGCACGGGATCCTGTTCAGCGCGTGGATGCTGCTGTTCCTGACCCAGACCTTGCTCATCGCCCACGGAAACAAGGCCCTCCATCGCCGACTCGGCATAGTCGGCGCCATGCTGGCTTTGGCCCTGCTCGTGGTCGGTGTCATGACCGCGGTCACGGCGGCCCGGATCGGGCATGCACCGCCAGGCGTCGATGCGGTGCGTTTCCTCGCCATTCCGCTGACCACGATCCTGGTTTTTGCAGCGACGGTCGGCACCGCGATCCACTTGCGCCGGCGCAGCGATTTCCACAAGCGGCTCATGCTGGTTGCCACGATCGGCATCCTCACGCCAGCGATCGCGCGCATGCTGTTGCATTCCGGCTTTGGCGCCGCCGCGCCGCCCCTCGGCTTGTTGCTGACCGATCTCTTCTTCGTGCCGTGCCTGATCGTCGACAAGCTCCGCTACGGCAGGATCCACCCTGCCTTTCTGTGGGGTATCGGCCTGCTGATGCTCTCCCAGATCGGTCGCTTGCTGGTCATGCGCACCGACGCGTGGCTGTCGATCGCGACATGGCTGATCCGCTGATCGCGACGGTCAGGCAACGCGGAAAAAGGGTGGCGACCGATCCGGGCTCTTGTGCCTGTGCGTCGATGCAGCAGCATCGCTGCTCCTGCCTCGCATCGGCGAGCTTTTGCGGGCTCGATGGTGAACGGAACGGTACGCCTGGCCGGATTCGGCGCCGCTTGCTGTTCTGCATGTGGAGCACACGGTGCAGCCACCCGAACATCCGTCGACACCAGGAACGGACTCTGAAGCACAACTCGCAAGGGAACAGCAGATGGTCAATTCTCCAGGCATCACGGAACCGCTTTCCGCTCGCGTTGCGGAGGAAGCCGGCGTATGAGGATTCCGTTCCGATCCCACCGCATGCCGCTGCGGCCAACGCCATGCAGGCAGGAGGCTGTCTCCGCGCTCGCAGTGCGTCTTCTCGCACGCGCCGCATTTTCGCTGGGTCTCGTGCTGGCCAGCGACGCATGGGCGAACATCTATACCGTCACCAACTCCGCCGATTCAGGCCTCGGAAGCCTGCGCCAGGCCATCGTCGATGCGAACGCGCAACAGGTCACCGGCAGTACCCGGTGTGCTCCGCACTCCATCGTATTTGCGATCCCCGGCACGGGGCTGCACACGATCCAGCCGCTTTCGCCGCTGCCCGTGTTCAACATCCCGATCACGCTCGACGGTTACACGCAAGCGGGTTCCAGCCTGAACACGCTTGCTGAAGGCAGCAATGCCGTCATCACGATCGAACTGGATGGCAGCCTGGCCGGCGCCGCGGACGCCATCGTGATCGGCGCATCGATTCCGGCATCGCCGTTGTGTTCCGGCAATACCAGTGTGATCAGCGGCCTCGTCATAAACCGGTTCGCTGGCGCCGCGGTGTCGATGGGCGAGGAGTCCTGCCCGGGCAACGGATTTTGTCCGGTCGGCGGCGTGCGCATCCAGGGCAACTTTTTCGGTACCGATGCCTCGGGCATGCTGGCCCGGGCAAATGGCGTGGCCCTGGGTCGTGCCAATCTGGTGTTCGGGCGCGGCAGCACGAGCAACATCGTCGGCGACGAGATCGTGCAGTTGGGCGGTCCAAACCCCCCGCTCGCACAGACCCGCAACCTGATTTCGGCTGCTGGCGGCGACGGTATCCATATCGGATCGACACGTGCCGATGCGCGGGCCGAAAGCCATCGCATCCGCAACAACATCATCGGCCTTTCAGCCAGCGGAACGACCGCACTGCCGAATGCCGGCAGAGGCATCACGGTTGATCTCAACAGTACCAACATCGCGATCCACGACAACCTGATCTCGGCCAATCTGGGCGATGGCGTCGCGATATTCGACAGCCCGACTGCGGGGACCACGGTGATCGGGAACGGGATCGGCATCGGTGTCGGCGGCTTGCCAATCGGCAACGGTGGAAATGGAGTACTCGTCGCGGGAAACACGACCGGTGCATTCGTCGGTGTGCGTTACCGCTTCGCCGCCTTCGGCACGGCGAGCATCTCGCACAACGCCGGCGCCGGACTCTTCGTTGGCGACCTGGCGCAGGTGGACGTCAATGCTTCGATCGGAGGCAACGGCGGTCCTGCAATCGATCTGGCCCCGATCGGGGTGACGCCCAACGACAACGGCGATAGCGACAGTGGACCGAACGAACTGCTCAACAAACCCGACCTGCACTCAGTGATCTTCGATCCTTCCCTGTCCTCCACGACAATCACGGGAACATTGAATGCGGCGCCCAACAGCAGCTATGAAATCCATTTCTATGTAAGCAGCAGTTGCGACGCGAGCGGTTTCGGCGGCGGGCAATCATTCTTCCCGATCAATCCGCCGCCGAGCGTCGTCAACGTGACGACCGATGCGTCGGGCAATGCCAGCTTCACGCGGCAGTCGACAGGGCTCGGTGCAGGGCTGGTCCTCACCGCACTGACACGCCGCTCCGCGGCGACGCCCGGTCCCTCGGCCTTCATCGTTTCGGAGTTCTCGAACTGCCGCTCGGTGGTTTCGTCCGCTGACCTGATCTTCCGCAACGGGTTCGATCCATGATCCGCGCCCGGATTTGCGGTGCAGCCACGAACCGCATCCGCGTCCGTGGCAGGACAATCGCGGTTGTCATGGGGATCGGGTCCCTTCTGATATCCGCAAGCACCATCGCGCAAAACCCACCGACGACGATCATTTACCGTGTCACGACCGCCGCCGACCTGATCGACGACAACATCGCCGATGGCGTTTGCCACACCAGTGAAAACACGTGCTCGCTTCGTGCGGCAGTCATTCAGGCCAATCGCCTGGCCACGGTGAACAGAACGTCGATCTGAATCCCGCGTCGACCTCGGCACCGCGCGCGCTGCCAAGCCACCTGTGCATTGAAGTTGCCAGAAAGGCAACGCCTGCTTTTGCCGCTGATCGCCACAGCGCTGCATCGCTTTCAAGATGGCACGGTTTGCGTGTTCCTTCATGGAGCCAACTTGGTGAAACGTAACGGAAAAATGCACCTAGAAGGTGCATGAGCGCAAGGATGCTGACTGCGAATATCGCATAATTCGTTGAATTTACATGTGTTTTGCGACGCAGCAGATCTGGCATGAGGGTTGCAGTGAGTCAGCCACAATCACTCTAGCCGAGGTTTCCATGTCCGCTGCAAATGTGCTCAAGCTGATCAAGGATCGGAACATCACCTACGTCGATTTCCGTTTCACCGACCTGTGCGGCGTCCAGCAGCACATCACCTTTCCGGCCGCTTCGATCAACGAGTCGACTTTCGAGGACGGCAAGATGTTCGATGGCTCGTCGATCTCGGGCTGGAAGGGGATCAACGAATCGGACATGGTCCTGATGCCCGATCCGGACACCGCGCTGGTCGATCCGTTTTTCGCCGATCCGACCGTGATCCTCTACTGCGATGTGCTTGAGCCGAACACGATGCAGGCCTATTCGCGCGATCCGCGTTCGCTGGCACGGCGCGCCGAGGCCTACCTGAAATCCACGGGCATTGCCGATACGGCTTTCTTCGGTCCCGAGCCCGAGTTCTTCGTGTTCGATTCGGTGCGCTGGCAGAATGACATGGGCAAGGTGTTCTTCGAGGTCGAATCCGGGGAAGCCGCGTGGTCTTCGTCGAAGCGCTACGAAGAAGGCAACAGCGGACATCGCCCGGTCGTCAAGGGCGGCTATTTCCCGGTGCCGCCGGTCGATTCCCTGCAGGATCTGCGCGCGGAAATGTGCAACGTGCTGGGTGCGCTCGGCCAGACCGTTGAAGTGCATCATCACGAAGTCGCCAACGCCGGCCAGTGCGAGATCGGCGTGCAGTTCAATTCGCTGGTCAAGAAGGCCGATGAGCTGCTGGCGCTCAAGTACGTGGTCAAGAACGTCGCCCATCGCAACGGCAAGACCGCGACCTTCATGCCGAAGCCGCTGGTTGGCGACAACGGTTCGGGCATGCACGTGCACCAGTCGCTGTCCAAGGGCGGCGTCAACCTGTTCGCCGGCGATCTCTACGCGGGCTTGTCGCAAACCGCGCTCTGGTACATCGGCGGCATCTTCAAGCATGCACGCGCGATCAACGCGTTCACCAATTCGACGACGAACAGCTACAAGCGCCTCGTGCCGGGATTCGAGGCTCCGGTCATGCTGGCCTATTCGGCGCGCAACCGCTCGGCCAGCTGCCGCATTCCGTTCGTGACGAACCCGAAGGCGCGTCGCATCGAGATCCGTTTCCCGGATCCGATGAACTCGGGCTACCTCGCTTTCTCGGCGCTGCTGATGGCGGGCATCGACGGTATCCTCAACCGGATCGATCCCGGCGCGCCCTCGGACAAGGATCTCTACGACCTTCCTCCCGAAGAGGAAAAGAACATTCCGCAGGTATGTTCGAGCCTCGACCAGGCGCTGGCTGCGCTCGACAAGGACAGGGATTTCCTCAAGGCCGACGGCGTGTTCTCGGACGATTTCATCGATGGCTACATCGAACTGAAGATGGCCGAGGTCACGCGCTTCCGCGCGGCCACCCATCCGCTGGAATACCAGATGTACTACTCGATCTGATCAAGAGCCGGGACGTGGCAGCGGATCGATCCGGCCTCGGAGTCGCCATCGAACCGATCGCTGCCATCGCTCGGCCGTTCGAGCGCGATGAAGTCCGCGAAGCCCTGGCGCAAGCCGGGGTCTCCGGCACCACGGTGACCGGTGTCGACGCACTTTGACCTCCGGCTGCCGAAAGCATTGCGCCTGAAGGCGCTAACACGGCGGCTTGTCGTGTCCGCCAGGAGCCCGTTCACGGGCGATGGCTGTCTGGCATCGGCGCAACGCCGATCGGATACGAAGCCGCTGCAGCGGTCGAGCGCAGGCCACTGCGTTTCGCGATGCTCAGCGCAGATTCGATGTGCGCCACGTCGATGCGTAGCCAACCAGCTGCGGAAAAAAACGCCCGAAGCTGGCCATGAGCACGGGCTCGAGGCGTTCGAGTTCGGGCAGGCCCTGCGCGAGTGGATTGTCCCGCCTGAGCCGCGAACCGACGCCGCGCAGGACCTCGCCTATCATGCCGCGATCCGCGTACGCCGCCGGCAGATCGTGCGCATGCAGATAGCGACGGAAACGGCGCAGTGAATCGGGCAGCAAGGCATCGTGGTCCTGCAGCAGGAGCACGATGTCGTCGCTGAATCGTTGCAGCGGCATTTCGGACCAGAGCGTGAAATTGCGGGCCAGCAAATGATCGAACCAGATATCGATGAAGATGCCGGCGTAGCGTCGGAATGGCGGATCGAACGCGGCACGTGCGGCGCGGATGTCGTCGTGGTTGTCCGTGAACGAATCGATCGCGCGATGCAACGCGATTCCCTGCTGTATGCCGGGCGGAAGTGCCGGGTCGATTGCGCCGCGCACGAAGTCGCCCATCATGCCGCCGATCCGAAACGCGTCGTCGGGGCCGGAAAGCAGCGCGTGGGCGAGGTGGTTCATCGTGGCAAAAGGCGCTGGACAACCTTCAAGGTATCATGGTCGCCATGAGCAAGATTCCAGACAAGTCCGCACCGCAGGCATTTCCGGCGGAGTCGGCAAGCTTCCTGCTGCAGGGGCCGGCAGGTGCCATCGAAGCGGCCACGGAGCCGGCAGACAGTGGCGCGGACGCGAACGCCGGTATCGCGGTGATCTGCCATCCGCATCCCCTGCACGGCGGCACCATGCACAACAAGGTGGTGACGATCATCGAGCGATCACTGCGCGAACTCGGCCTCGATACCGTGCGCTTCAACTTTCGCGGCATCGGAAAATCCGAGGGCAGCTTCGACGAAGGCGACGGTGAAAGCGAGGACCTTGCCGCTGTCGTCGAATGGGCACGCGCGGTCCGCCCGGGCGCTGCACTCTGGTTGGCAGGATTCTCGTTTGGCAGCTACGTCGCGCTGCGCAACGCAAAACGACTCGATGCGGCTGCCTTGATCACGATCGCTCCGCCGGTCGGTCGCTGGGACTTCGCTGCGATCGATCTGCCGGACTGTCCGTGGCTGGTCGTCCAGGGCGAGGAGGATGAAGTGGTCGACCCCGAAGGCGTCTTCGAATGGGTCGGGAAACTCGCGGCACCGCCACAGCTGGTACGCATGCCGGAAACCAGCCACTTCTTTCATCGGCGCCTGATGGATCTGCGCGGCGCGATCAAGAACGGCATGCGCATGCATCTGCCGAAGTCGAACGATCCCGCATGACCTCCGCGGCGTTGCGTCCTGGCGCGCGCTACGCGCAAGGCGTGGCCGACGGGAGCTGGCAGGCCGACCCGGCCCAGCAAACCGCGCTGGCTGCATTCGATCGCATTTTCGATGCGCTGCAGGCCGGCAGCGCTCGACCGAGCCTGTGGCAGCGCGTGCGCGGACAGCCGCGCGAGGCACCGCAGGGCCTCTACCTGTGGGGCAGCGTTGGTCGTGGCAAGACCTTCCTGATGGACCTGTTCTTCGAGTCGTTGCCGATCGAGGAGAAGATGCGCGTGCACTTCCATCGCTTCATGCAGGACATCCATGCCGAACTGCGCACGCTGGGTGGACGCAGCGACCCATTGGTCACGGTCGCCGAGCGCATCGCCGCGAAGGCGCGCGTGCTTTGTCTCGACGAGTTCTTCGTGCTCGATATCGGCGATGCGATGATCCTCGGCAACCTGCTCAAGGCCTTGTTCGCGCGCGGCGTGACGCTGGTGACGACCTCGAACACCGCGCCAGTGGACCTGTACAGGAATGGCCTGCAGCGTGAACGGTTCCTGCCTGCGATCGGCTTGCTCGAAGCGCATTGCGAGATCGCCGAACTGGTTTCGCCGACCGACTGGCGCCTGCGCGCGCTCAAACAGGCGCCGGTCTATCTGACTCCGCCCGACGCGCGCGCCGAGCGCGCGATGCTGGCGATCTTCCGGCGAGTCGCGCGCGGGCGCGAGCGTTCCGATTTCAGTCTTTCGATCAACGAGCGTCCGGTCCGCGTGATGCGCGCGGGCGATGGCGCGATCTGGTTCGACTTCGATGCGATCTGCGAAGGTCCGCGCGGTGTCGCCGACTACATCTTCCTTGCCCGTTCGTACCATACCGTGCTGATTTCGGGCGTGCCCGAATTCACGCCGCAGACCGAAGACGCGGCGCAACGCTTCGTCGAACTCGTCGACGAATTGTATGATCACGCGGTAAAACTCGTGCTCTCGGCGGCCGTGCCGATCATCGATCTCTACGACGGTCATCGCCATCGCGCGGTTTTCGCACGCACCGAATCGCGCCTGATCGAAATGCAGAGCGAGGACTATCTCGGTCGCGAACATCGCGGCTGAAGCCGCTGCTTGCACCCCGGCGACAGTCTCGTGGGCCTCGCCCTGTTGCATCCTGCGCGCGATTGAGTTCGACTGCGTGTTGAATCCGGGAGATCACCATGCGCCGCAACCTGCTCGCTACCGCGCTTTGCCTCTGCTTCGCGACACCGGCCACGTTCGCGGCCGAAACCTCGGTCGAGTCGATGGTGGATGCGCGCCTCGCCCACATCACCGCCGTGCGCCGCGATCTGCACGAACATCCCGAGTTGAGCAATCGCGAGACGCGAACGGCCAAACGCATCGCCGCCGAACTGAAGAAGCTCGGTTATGAAGTGCATACCGGCATCGCCCATACCGGCGTCGTCGGCGTGCTCAAGGGCGGCAAGCCGGGACCGAAACTGGCGATACGCGCCGACATCGACGCGCTGCCGGTGACCGAGGAGGTCGATCTGCCGTTCGCGTCCAGGGCCAGGGGTGAGTATCTCGGCAAGCAGGTCGGCGTCATGCATGCCTGTGGTCACGACGTGCACATGGCAACCACGCTTGGAGTGGCCAGCGCGCTCGCCGCACAGCGCAAGGATCTGGCCGGCTCGGTGATGATGATCTTCCAGCCGGCCGAGGAAGGCGCGCCTCCCGGCGAGGAGGGCGGTGCCGAACTGATGGTCAAGGAAGGCCTCTTCAAGGACTTCAAGCCCGATGCGATCTTCGGCATGCATGTCACGGCGGCCTACCCGGTCGGCACGGTGGCGGTGCGGCCGGGCGGCATCATGGCGAGTTCGGATACGTTCCGCATGGTCGTGCACGGTCGCCAGACCCACGGCGCGACACCCTGGCGCGGCATCGATCCGATCGTGGCGGCGGCGGATATCGTCATGTCCGCGCAATCCATCGTCAGTCGCCGGCTCGATCTCAACAAGGAGCCGGCGGTGCTGACTTTCGGCATCTTCGACGGCGGCCAGCGTTTCAACATCGTGCCGGATACCGCATCCCTGCAAGGCACCATCCGCACGTTCGACGCCGGCATGCGTGACCAGGCGCTGGCGGAACTGCGCAATCTCGCCGAGCACGTGGCTGCCGCCCATGGCGCCACGATCGACATGCAGGTTCCGGTGGTGCCCGGCAGCAACCCGGTCAACTACAACGATCCGGCGCTGACCGCGCGGGTCACCGCGAGCATGAAAAAGGTGCTCGGTGACGACGCGGTGCTCGAAGCGCAGCGCTGGACCGCATCCGAGGATTTCCCGCATCTCGGCATTGGTGCGCCGGCGCCGAGCGTGTACTTCTTCGTCGGCGGCACGCCGCAGGGCGTGGATACCCAGACCGCCGCCTACAACCATTCGCCGCGCTTCTTCGTCGATGAGGGCGCGCTGCGCACGGCGACCGAGGCGATGCTGCAGGCGAGCCTGGATTTCCTCGGCTACACGGGGCAATAGACTTTCGGACTGCGCCCTTGCATCGCCGCTGAAGCCGGCTCGCCGGCTTGTGCGGGAAGGGCCTCAGTCCCGATGTCCTTTCGCGAGTTTCAACTCCGCGATCGCGGTGATGCGTGCCTTGCGCATCGCGTCGGCAATCGCCGGTCCTTGCAGGCCCTGCTCGACGAAGGGTGAGGCCTTGATCCCGATCGCGAGCTGGTAGGCGCTGCGCAACAGATCGCCTTGCGGGTAGTCCGATTCGGAGAGTCCAAGACGCCCGCGCTTGTCGGCTTCGCAGACCGTGATGAACTGCTCGAGTCGCTGCGGCTTGCGCAAGGCATCGAGTTTCTCGATCACGCCGAGCAGGGTTTCCGGGCGCAGTTCGAAAGCGCGATGGGCCAGCAAGTGCAGGCGACAGCAGAGCACGGCCAACTCGGCATGTTCGGCCGGAACGCGCAGGCGTTCGGCCATCGCGCGCAGCGGTGCCACGCCGCGTTCCTCGTGCATGATGTGCCGCGGCCATTCCTGGGCGGGCGTCAGCGCCTTGCCGAGATCATGCGTCATCGCGCAAAAGCCGATCAGGTCGTCGCCGGGGGCGAGGCGCGCTGCCATGTCGACGACCATCTCGTTGTGCACGCCGGCATCGATCTCGGGATGGAACTCGGCGCGCTGCGGCACGCCGTACAGCGCATCGATTTCCGGAAACAGGACGCGCAGCGCGCCACAGCCCCGCAGAACCTGCAGGAACGCCGACGGCGATGGTTCGGCAAGGGCCTTGCGCGTCTCGGCCCAGACCCGCTCGGCGACGAGATGATCGACTTCACCCGCACCGACCATGTCGCGCATCAGGGCCATCGTCTCGTCGGCGATCGAAAAGCCGTATGAGGCGAATCGCGCGAGGAAACGCGCGACACGCAGGACGCGCACCGGATCCTCGGCAAAGGCCGGCGAGACATGGCGCAGCACGCGCGCCTCGATGTCGCGGGCGCCACCGTAAGGATCAACCAGATGGCCAGCGTCGTCCTCGGCGATCGCGTTGATGGTCAGGTCGCGGCGTTCGAGGTCCTCCTCCAGCGTCACCGAGGGATCGGCATTGAAGGCAAAGCCGTGGTATCCCGGCGCGGTCTTGCGCTCGGTGCGCGCCAGCGCATATTCCTCGTTCGTGCGCGGATGCAGGAAGACAGGAAAATCCTTGCCGACCGGGCGATAGCCTGCATCGAGCATTTGCGCTGGCGTGGCGCCGACCACGACGCGATCGATGTCGCTGGACGTCCTGCCGAGCAGCTTGTCGCGGACGGCGCCGCCAACCCGATAGATCTTCATGCGGCGATTGTGCCAGAGCGGGCGCGGTCGATCCCGCTGTCAGTCCGGGCGCTGCGCTTCGCGAAACGCGTCAAGGCGACTCTGCTGGACATCGCTGCCGAGCAGCGCAGGCACGATCAGTTCCATCGGCATGGCGACGATGCCGAGTTCACCGAGGCCGTCCTTGTCGCCCACGGAATCGACCTGCAGCGAACGGAAGTTGTCGCGTGAGATCGGCTTGCCCGGCAACCACTCGCCGAGCATCGCCTGCAGGTAACCGAGCGGATCGGGCAGATCGATGATCCAGCGCGGCTTGCCGATCAGGCTTGCGGTCCAGCGCACGATCTCGCGCAAGCTGATCACGCGCGGGCCGAACAGTTCATAGGTATGGCCGATCGAGTGCGGGTGTGCGAGCGCGCGTGCGAACGCCTCGGCGACATCGCCGACATGGACCGGCGCAAACCGTGCGTCCGCTCGCGCCAATGGCAGCACCGGCGCGATGCGCAGCAGCCCGGCGAAGCGGAAGAACAACCCATCGCCACGACCGAAGATCAGCGATGGCCGGAAGATCGTCCAGGCAAGCCGCGAGTCGCGCACGCGTGTATCGGCATCGAAGCGCGTGCGCAGATAGTGGCTGGCACCCTCGCCCGCACGCAGCGCACTCATCTGCAACAGTCGCGGCACGCGCGCGCTCGTGCAAGCGGTGATCACGGTCTCGGTCAAAGCGACATGGGCTTTCTCGAAGCCACTGCCATCCGAGCCGCGCTCGTTGAGGATGCCGACCAGGTTGATCACGGCATCGGCCCCGTGCAGGGCGCGGGTCAAGCGGGCGCGATCATGCACATCAACGTTCTCGACCTTCACGCGCGGCAGGACGCCGAGCTCGCGGCGCAGCTCACGGTTGCGCGAAAGCACGCGGATGCGATGTCCGTCCGCATGTAGGCGGGGAACGAGGTGACTGCCGACAAAGCCGGTGCCACCAAGGATGACGATGTTGAGCGGCTTCATGCAGGCTCCCGATACATTGGGGTCATTAGAGCCTGTTGCGGCGATCAGAGGAAGGGAAAGATGATGAACGACTCAATGCGAGCGGAGCAGGCACGCATGTTTCGGCTTGCGTGATCGCGCAAGCCGACCAGACGGAAAATCTCTCACGGCATGCCTGGGTCGAATCCGTCGGTAAAGATTTCGTCGGATAACCCATCGAGACGATGGCTGAAGACCGCTACATCGCTGCCCAGGCCGACGAGGACGGAGCCGTCCGAATTGGCGCGCAATGCCACCTGGTTGTTCAATCCGGCATTCAGCCCGAGCGCAGCGGAAGTCGCCTTCACTGCGCCGGTGATGCCATCGAGGACGACGAGTTTGCCATTGCCTGCGACGACCAGATCACGAATCGAAACGCCGGCAGCCTGTGCGACGGCCTGAATCGGATAGAGATCCGGCAGAACGAGCTCACGCAATTGGTTACGTGTCTCGACATCGAAGAAGGTGATTCCATGCTCGGAGAACACGGCCAACTCGGCACCTGCAGCGCCATGCTCAAGGTAGCTTGCACCGAAGATCCCCGAAGGGAACGGCAGGCTCCAGCTCAACAGATGCGTTTGTGCATCGTAGGCACGTAGCGCCTCCGAAAGGACTGCGACAAGTTGCTTGTTTCCGCCGCTGGTCAATTGCATCGCACCGCCACAATTGTCCGACATCGTGACCGATGCCCAGATCTGCGCGCGGGTGGCCGCATCGAACAGGCGCAGGCGTGGCTCCGAAGTGCACGCAAGGACTGCATCTGCCGTGGAATCTCCATTCGTATCGACGGCTGTCACGGCATTGATCGCGGCGTACTGAGGCAACGCGCTGTTTTCACTGTCAATATGCCAGAGCACGCTGCCGTCGTCCGCATCCAGCGCTACGATGCGTTTCTGGTAGGAATACAGTCCGCTTCCGGAAGCAAGGATCGTCGGATGGGCGTAACCGGCCAGATTTGCAATCAGGATATTGTTGACCTGACTCATATCGAGTAATGAATCGTTCGCTGCCGTTTGCCACCGGACAGCGCCGGTAATCGAATCAGCGCGTGCAAACACACCCGCGTATCGGGACTCGCCTCCCGATCCGAATACTGTGTCGACAGTCGCTCCGTCCTGGATGAAACCACCGACGAGATAGGGTCCCGGCGCCGTGGCCGGAATCTCGAATTCACTGGTGCCGCTGGTGGCGTTGATGACGCGGAAACTGCTGCCCGAGGACGCAAAACTATCGACCGTTAGGCCGAGCGCAATTTCCTTTTGAGGATCGCCGTCGAAATCGGTCGCGGCAATCTGCCATGCGTCACTGCCGGCGAACGATGAGCGAGTGGTCTGCGTCTGAACGTCGAACACCCTGATCCCTCCAGGAAATGAGTTCGTGTTGCAGACCAGTTCGTCAATGTTGTCGCCGTCTGCGTCGACCACGGTCGATGCGCTCACATAGTATTCATTCGCGTCCCATAGAGGCGACCAGGGCTGGGACTGGAACATGAGGATACGATCACTCAAGGAAGCGAAACGCGGCGACGAACCCCCAAACCGGCCGTGCTCGATCAAAGGGCCAAACCCATCCTTGTATTGCCACTCGATGGCATGCGTGGCGCCATCGATGACCCTTCCAGGCATTCCGCTAACGATGATCTCAAGGGCCGGATCGGCATCGAGCTGGGCGACATGCAAGGTGGTGTTGTAGCCATTGGGATCGCTGGTCTCCCAGAGCGTCCCTCCCGTAACAAGAGATATTGCTCGAATGCCCTGCGCATAGCTCGAGGCTGCAAGGAGTTCAAAGGTGCCGTTGTTGTCGACATCGGCCACCTGGACATCGCTGAATTCGGGCGAACCGGGAAGTTGCAACTGGCGGACCAGCGTGAGTGGCCATCCCGAGTATTCGCTGGTCAGGTCGCCTCGTATGTAAAGCAGATGCGGGCCGTCTGTTGCCTGCCATGCCGCGAGGTTCGTCGTGCCGTAGAGATAGGATCCCGGCGACGGGATGATCAGCTGCTTTACCTTCCATCCCTGACCCGATTGGAATCCTGCAACCTGTATAAGGTCGCTGTAGCTCTTACTACCGACGATGATGACATCGGGTAGTCCATCGCCGTCGAAATCGGCGGTCGGCATGTCCTTGGTGCGCGTGCTCGTCATGTAGCCAGGAACGAATTCGCCTATGGGGGCCAAGCTGGTTGCTGACGCTGTCGGCAAAAATCCCGACGACGTCGCGATAGCCAACAACAGGGGTGCGATTCGAACTGTGAAATAGGATCTGCCATGGATTCGTTCTACTTGATTGAAAAATGGCTTTTTCATTCCGTTGAATCTCCACTTATGTTCAAAAAGGTCCACAGTTTAGCAGGCCAATCAACGACCCGCCTGGCAGAAAGGTAGAATGATTCGTCCAGGCTCCACGCACCCTGCCTCGGATTCAAGTTTCATTCTTGCCCCGCCAGCGCGGATCAAATGGGGCGCCGTCTGGCACGTCGTCGGCAGCCGTGTGATCGGCGTTGCACGGCACCGGATTCACTCGCCAGCGGAGTCTTGCGTCAAGCGACTGGAAAGAGACGGACATACGACGGCCTTGCGCGAAGCGTCGTCCTTGGGTGGCGCGTAGGCCTGTCCGTATTTCGGCATGCGCGCGGCAAGCGGGATGACTTTCTGGTTCAGGCGCCAGTCGTAGATGACGCTGAAGGCAAGCACGCGGGCGACGTACTCGCGGGTCTCCTTGTACGGAATCGTCTCGATGAAGAAATCGGGATCCATCGCGCTGCGCTCGGCAAGCCAGCGTCCGACCGGCGCACCGCCGGCGTTGTAGGCGGCGCTGGCCAGCCATGGGCTGCCCGAATACTGCCTGGCCATCTGGCCGAGGAACAAGGTGCCGAGGCGGATGTTGAGGTCCGGATCGAACAGGTCGCTGGGTTTGGAATAGGGAAGTTTTGCCGCATTCGCCACCTTCTTGCCGACGCTCGGCAACAACTGCATGAGGCCGTAGGCATCGGCTGCGGAGCGTGCATCGCTCATCCATGCACTCTCGGCGCGAATGATCGCGTAGGCCCAGGCCGGATCGACTCCGCCATCGCGCGACGAGCGCACGACGTGCGACCGCTCGGCGAGCGGGAAGCGCTGCTCGTAGTAGGCCAGGGTATCCGGCGAGGCCGAGAGCAGGAACACAGCGCGATCGAACCAGTCATTGCGGTAGGCAAAATCCGCGGCAAGGCGGCGTTCGTCGGCCGAGAGCTTCTGCATCGCGAAGTTCCATTCGCGGCGTGCATTGTGCAGATCACCGAGCGCATGGAACTCGAGAGCGCGCGCGAGATCGGCCTGGTCGGCGACGGCCTGTTCCGCGACCTTGTCGGCAGTGATCGTCAGCGGGCAGATCGCATACGGCTGGCCGATCCAGTCGGCAGCGAGGAAGCCGTGGAAATTCGCTTCCCTGGCCACGTCGGCGAAGATCGGTTCGGCCTCGGCCTTCCGATCAAGACGGGTCAGCACGCGCGCGCGCAGGTATCGCCATCGCGCGTCGGCTTTCTGCGTGTCGCTCATGCGGTCAAGCGCGACGAGAGTTTCGTTCCAGTCACTCAATGCGAGCGCGACACGCACGCGCCATTCGCGCGAGACATCGTCCTCGGCCTCGGCGGGCAGGGCCTTCAGACGCGCGAGGGCATCCGCTTCGTAGCTGGTTGATCGATAGACCGCGATTGCGTTGAGCACGCGATCCTTCTGTGCGGCATCCCACTTGAAGCGATCGCCGAGATCGGCCCACAGGGTTTCGGCCGCGCTGCTGTTGCGACGCGCATGGCGGAGCAGGCCATACGAGATCGCATCGCGATTGCGCGGCGTGTCGGGCCAGCTTGCGGCCTTGCCGAGGACAACGCCGGGATCGCGCACGCTGGCGGCGATGCGCTCGGCCGCGATCCGGTCTGCCGGATCCAGCAGGCTGGCGGCGCTCGATACCGTAGCCGGATTGGCTGCTTGAGCCGCGCCTTCGATGCGACTCCAGATGTTCGCGTCGGTGAGCTGCCCGTTCTGCCGGGCCCAGCCGAACAGCGGGTCGCAGCTGGCCGGTGTCGGTCGCGGCTGCATCCACAGTGTGGCGATATCTTTCGCATAGTCTGGCTTTTCGCCTGCCGCGATGCGCGCCAGTTGTCGCGAGCAGCGCAGATCCGCGGAGTCGCTGTCCGTCCACAGTGCGTTGAAGTTCGTCCAGTCGTTGCTTTTTGCCAAATCGCGCAGGGTCGATTCGCGCAACTCGCGCGCGACGAGCGTATCGGGCCAGCGTTTGACGAAGGCGCTGACCTGGACCAGCGAAGGCTTGCCCTTGCCGCGCTTGAGCAGGGCCATTTCGATATACGGCAGCAACGGGTAGTCGGTCAGGTCGACCGCAAAGCGCTTCCACGCGTCGGGTTGTCCATGATCGATCGCATCCATCGCGTTGCGATAGTGCTGGCGCTGATCACCGCGTTTGCTCGGCGGACTGGCGTGGGCCGCCAGGCAGATCAGGGTGATGGCGCCGATGGCGAGGCGGAGAAAACACGGGAAAACTCGTTCGATAGGCATGCCGCCAGTGTAACGCGGTGCAGCAAACCGGCCATCCAGGCCGAGCGGGCGATCCGGCGCAAGGTGTATGCAAGCTCCTGCATTCCATGCAGGCGCCTTTCCGGATTTCGATCGATGATCGTAAGTCAATGAATATCAAAGATATTTCAAACCGGACGCGGAATGAGACAGAATTAAGACGAGCGGCTCTAGCGCTTTATGAACGTTTGATTTACATTTTTTTTATTTAAGGTGCCGCGCTGATGGCCGGCACTTCTCTTTCAATGTCGTTCGTTCGCCCGTCCACTCGTCCATCCACTTGGAGACTCGCCCATGAAATTTCGGATTCGCACCATCAGCCTGTCCGTGCATGTCGCACTGGCAGCCGGTCTGATCGCTGTTCCCAGCAGCTTCGCGTTCGCCCAGCAGGCCGACCGTGGCGATGATGTCCAGCGCCTCGAGGCGATCCAGGTCACCGGTTCGCGCATCAAGAAGGCCGAGATCGAAGGACAGACCCCGGTCCAGGTGATCACCGCCGCGGACATCGAAGCCACCGGCCTCGGCTCGATCGGCGATGTGATCCAGCGCCTGTCGGTCAGCGGCTCCTCGCTCAATACCAAGTTCAACTCGGCCGGCAACTTCGGCTTCAGTCCCGACGGTTCGGGCGTCGGTTCCGGTTCGACCACGGTGTCACTGCGCAACCTTGGCGCGAAGCGCACCCTGATCCTCGTCGATGGCCTGCGCTGGGTCAGCGAGTCCTCGGCCTCGGGTGTTTCCGCCGCCGTCGATCTCAACACGATCCCGTCGAGCGCGGTCGACCGCATCGAGATCCTGACCGACGGCGCGTCGTCGCTGTACGGCTCGGACGCGATTGCCGGCGTCGTCAACATCATCACCAAGAAGAAGCAGGATGGCGGCAGTGCGCGCCTTTACTACGGCGACTATTCGACCGGCGATGGCGAGACGACACAAGGCAACATCTCGCTTGGCGGCAGCAACGACAAGTTCGATTTCTTCGTCGACCTGAGCTACTACGATCAGAAGCGCATCAGCTCGAACGACTGGGAGCAGTCGCGTTATCCGACGCCAGGCATCAATGGCACGGTCAACCCGGGCAGCTGGAGTTCGGCCACGCCGAACGGCCGCCAGGTATTCGCGCCGGCTGATCCGAACGAGACCTTTGGCGGACTCTGCCCGATCGATGGCGGCGCCTCGTTCTGCAACCTTTCGGGTGACGGCAACGGCGGATTCCGTCCGTGGACGAATGCCGAGCGCTTCAACTTCTCGCCGTACAACCTGCTGCTGACGCCGTCCAAGCGCACCGGCCTGTTTGCCCAGGGCACCTATCGCATCAGCGACCACCTCAACTGGAACCTCAAAGGCACCTATACCAAGCGCGAGTCGGTCAACCAGGCCGCGCCCGAGCCGATCTTCCTCGGTTCGGAAGCCGGCAGTGGTGGCCTTGCCGATTTCGTCGGTATCGACGCGAGCAACCCGTACAACCCGTTCGGCACGATTTCCGCCGAAGGTTCGTTCATCACGCGGCGCCCGGTCGAAGGCGGACCGCGCATCTTCCGCCAGGATGTCGACACGAGCTATTTCACGACCGGCCTCAACGGCGATTTCAGCGCTGGCGACCGCCAGTTCTTCTGGGACGTGAACTTCGTCAGCGCCGAGAACAAGGCAACCCAGACCGTCAACGGCACCTACAACATCGCCCACATCCAGCAGGCGCTTGGTCCGATCGCCGATTGCACCGCGCCCTGCGTTCCGCTCGACATGTTCGGCGGCCCGGGTTCAATCACCCAGGACATGCTCGACTACATCCAGTTCGTCGAGAACGATCGCAGCCGCCAGAAGCTGACCACCTGGACGGCCAACATCTCGGGTGACCTGTTCGAAATGCCCGCCGGCGCACTCGCTTTCGCGGGCGGCTACGAGCATCGCAAGCAGAGCGGTTCGTACACGCCCGACTCGATCGTCACGGCCGGTGAATCGAACGGCGTGCCGTCCGGTCCGACCAGCGGCGAATACTCGGTCAGCGAGTTCTATCTGGAGCTCAACGCGCCGATCCTCGCCGACCTGGCATTCGCCAAGCGCCTCGACCTGAGCGTGGCGTCGCGTTTCTCCGACTACTCGAACTTCGGCAACACGACCAACAGCAAGATCGGCCTGCGCTGGCAGCTCAGCGACGACTTCACCCTGCGCAGCACCTGGGCAGAAGGATTCCGCGCACCGTCGATCGGCGAACTGTACGGCACGTTCGCTCGCTTCGACGCGCAGATCCAGGATCCCTGCAATGGCGCAACCGGGCAGGCCGGTGAGAACTGCGCGACGCTCGGCGTGCCGAATCCGGCCACGTTCGAACAGGCCAACTCGCAGATCTCGGTGGTCACCGGCGGCAATGCCGCTCTCGATCCGGAAACCTCGAAGAGCCTGACCTTCGGCGCGGTGTACAGCCCGAGCTGGGGCGAGAACACGAGCTGGTCGCAAAAGGTCGATTTCGAAGTCACCTACTATCGGATCCGGATCAAGGATGCGATCCAGGCCTCCGATGCACAGACCCAGCTCAACCGTTGCGTAGCGACGCTCGATCCGGTGTTCTGCGACGGCATCAGTCGTTCGTCGGGCGGCAACATCAACGGCTTCGACAACACGCTGTTCAACCTCGGCAAGATCAACACCAAGGGCATCGACTTCGGCATCAACTGGCTCGGCAACGAAACCGGTATCGGCACGTTCGGAGCCAGCCTGTCGGCAACCCGCGTCTCGAGCTACGAAGCAATCGCCACCGACTCGGGCCTCAGCGAGCCGCGCGTGGTTGGCGTCGAAGTCAACGACAGCGCGATTCCGAAGTGGCGTGCAACCGCACGCCTGAACTGGACGCTCGGTGATGTCGGCGTGAGCTGGTCGGCGCGTTACATCTCGGACCTGACCGAGGACTGCACGACGGTCGGATCGTTCGACAACTGCAGCAACGCGGCCGCAGGCTCGAACCATCTCGGTGCGACCACGTTCCACGACCTGCGCGCCAGCTGGAAGCTGCCAACCGACCTGAACTTCACGATCGCCGGCGGCGTCAACAACATCACCGGCAAGGAACCGCCGATCTGCCAGAGCTGCTCGCTCAATGGCTATGACGCATCGACCTATGACCTGCCGGGTCGCTACAGCTACGTCGAAGCCAACATCAAGTTCTGATACCAGTCATCACGTGTGATCTT
>JAKQJM010000053.1 GCA_029561145.1 Pseudomonadota bacterium | reverse complement strand
ACAAAAACAATCATTACGCGTTTCATGGCACTCACATCCCCGAGATACGCCAAACGCCGTCGGCGTCCTGAGCCATGTGCACATGAAAACCGTTGCGGGTCTGATCTGCGTTGTCACGCATCACGAGAATTTCTGCGTAATTGGGCCCGGCGAATCCACTCACGATGGTGCCGAGTTCGGGAGTGAGCGAGGGAAGTCCTAATCCCAACTGCAAGATGCTGCTGAGATATTCCTGGCGCACCGACGCTGCGGAGGCGAGGCTCGACGCGATGGGATCGACGAGCATCAGTTTGGCCTTCAGGTATCCGTAGACGTCACAGAGTGCGTCGCGTTCGACCGGCATGCCACGAATCAGTAGCCGTTGTGCTGCAGCGTACACCTGCCGCCAAGACTGGCGAGCTCCACCACTACATTGAACACTCCGGACTTGAGGACTTCAGATCGGCCTACACTTTCGGCGATTCTCTCAAGGTGGTCAATGCTTGCAAATGCACGGACACGGCGTTCCAATGCGGGCGGTCGCTGGGCTGCTCGTGCATTGACCGCGTGAGCTCCGGCGCCTGTCGACAAGGAGTCTTGTCATGCCTGCTTTGCTCGTCATCTTCGTCCATGGATGGAGCGTCACCAATACCGATACCTACGGCGAGTTGCCGGCGCGGCTGATCGCCGAGGCGGCGAAGTCGGGGGGTCCGAAACTCGACGTCCAGCACCTTCATCTCGGCCAGTACGTGAGCTTCCGCGACGAAGTGCGCATCGCCGACATCTCGCGCGCATTCGACGCGGCGCTCAACGCGATGCTCAGGGATGCTGGCGCCAAGCGGCGTTTTGTCTGCATCACACATTCAACCGGAGCTCCGGTCGTGCGCGACTGGTTCGATCGCACTTATGTTCAGACCAGGCGGACCGCCGAGTGCCCGATGAGTCACCTGATCATGCTTGCGCCAGCCAACTTCGGCTCGGCGCTTGCCCAGCTTGGCAAGACGCGTCTCGCCGCGATCAAGAGCTGGTTCGACGGTGTCGAGCCCGGCCAGGGCGTGCTGGACTGGCTCGAACTCGGCAGCCCCGAAGCCTGCCTGCTCAATCTGAGCTGGATCGACGAATACCCGAAACTGAAGCTCACAGAAGTGGCGAACCCGCTGTTCCAGTTCGTCCTCAGTGGCGACACGATCGATCGCAAGCTTTACGATTTCGTCAATCCCTACACCGGCGAGATCGGATCCGATGGCGTGGTTCGCCTTGCCGCCGCGAACCTCAACGCCACCCACATCGTGTTCGATCAACCCGAGGTCCAGCCCGGCGAGGCACTGCCGTCGGCACGCAAGCGCCTGCGCAGCCTGGTCAAGCGTTCCTCGAAACGCTCGGCGACGACGGCCTTCAAGATAGTTGCCGGCGCATCCCATTCAGGCGAAGCGAAAGGCATCATGCGCAGCGTCCGCAATGACGGCGTTGCCCGCCCGACAGTGGATGCGATCCTGCGGTGTCTGACGATCGGTGACGCCGCCGGGTATACGGCACTGTGCCAGGCCTTCGCCACCGAGAATGCGACGCGACAGGATGTCGGCAATCGCCTCGAGGTCGAGAAGGTTCCGGTCCTGCCGGATCGCGAATACATCCATGATCCGCGTTCGATGGTGATCTTCCGTCTGATCGATTCGCGGCAACTCGGCACGCCCGACGTCAAGGTGCTGCTGACCGCCGGGCCGAACAACGATCCGAACCAGTTGCCCGAAAACTTCCTTGCCGACCGTCAGTTCAACAAGCGATCAGGCAACCTGACCTTCTTCCTCAATCATGCAGCCCTGGCGGGTTGTCCGGCGATTCCCGGGATCAAGCCTGGCAGCATCGCGCGGCCCGCGCTGATTCCGCGCCAGCCTTATGGCCTGCGTATTCAACCGCGTGATGGCGATGCGTTCGTCGAATACTGGGCGGCCGAACTGCATGCCGACCTGCAGGATCTGTTGCCCTTGATCCCGCCGAACGAGACGACGATCATCGACATCCGCCTGACCCGCGTCGTGCGGGAAGGCGTCTTTCGCCTGACTCGCCAGCTTGCGTCGCGCAGCTTCAAGAGTGCGGATCCGGGTGGCGCCTTGTAGGACTGCTTTGCAGAGCCAAGCTGGTCTGCGCACAAAGAAAACTCCCATGTCGACATTCGCGATGAACACGGTCTGCACGATCATCCCAGCCCTGCGCTATCGCGATGCCCCGGCGGCGATCGACTGGCTGTGCAGCGCTTTCGGATTCGAGAGGAACGCGATTCATCCTGATGGCGCCGGCGGCATCGCCCATGCCCAGCTCACCTTCGGCAACGGGATGATCATGTTGAGCACGGCGAGCGATGACGAATGGGGTCGGCGCATCGCGCAGCCGGACCAGATCGGAGGCCGGGAGACGCAATGTGCCTGCCTGGTCGTCAGCGACCCTGATGCGCACTACGCAATGGCGATGGCCGCTGGCGCGACCATCGTCGATGGGATCAAGGACAATGACTACGGTGGTCGCGGCTACAGCGCCCGCGATCCCGAAGGCCACATGTGGTGGTTCGGCAGCTACGATCCGTGGAAGGCCGAAACCTGATTCCGGCCGCACGTCTGGAGCACGCTCGAAGTGCGTCGCCCTCAAGAGGAGACAAGCGGTTGAAGCCGCTTCCCGCGACGGGCGAGGAAGCGCGGCAATTGGCGCGCTCCACTTCTCGACCCAGCCGCGAACGCTCGTCGGACGAACGGATCGCGACTTATTGGCCGACCACCGCAATGCACTCGACTTCGACGCGCGCGCCGAGCGCCAGGCCGCTGCCCGCGAAAGCGCTGCGGGCCGGGAATCGTCCCGAGAAGTAGCCGCGATACACCTCGTTGAACGCCGGCCATTCCTTGATGTCGGCGAGCATGACCGTGCACTTGACGATATCGCTCATCGAATGTCCGTGTTCGGCGAGCAGGTCCTTGATGTTCTGCATGGCCTGACGGCTTTCGCCTGCGATGCCGCCCTCGGCAAGTTTGCCGGTCTTCGGATCGATCCCGATCTGGCCCGAAAGGTAGAGCGTGTGATCGACCAGCACAGCTTGCGAGAACGGGTAGTTGGCCGCTTTCGCCGCCTCGGAATTGATGAACTCGACTTTCGGCTTGTCGCCCGCATGCGCAGCGTTTGAACCAAGCAACATGCCGACAATCAATGCGCTCGGCAGCAGTCTGTACATTGGAATCTCCTGTGTGTGGAATGAGGGGTGCATTTGCGCGCCGACTGCCGGGATGGCCGAATGAACGCCCGCCACGCAGGTATAGCGCGTGACCGAAGCGATGTCGAACCGACACAGGGCGACGACCTCGATGAATCCGCACAGGTCGCCTGACCGAGCGCTGTCAGAAAGTGCCAAGGATACGCGCAACGGTCGATCGCGGCCCTTGATCGAATCCGCTGACGCGCGGCGTGATCCCGTTCTCACGTTTGGCCCCATTCTTGCTCAGCTCCTGCGGCGGCACGGAGGTGCGCTGTCCGGATTTCCGCGGCGAGCGAACGCGACTCCTGCCTATGCCCGTCGTCATGACGGAAACCATTGCACCATCCATTGAGGTCATCCATGTCCAACAAGATCCGACTCAGCATGTCCATTTTCTGCATCACCATGGGTGCCGCCGCGATGCAAGCGTCGGCCGCGGACGAATGGCATTTCGTCGTCAGCAACCAGACCAGTTCGAAGATCGTCAAGCTGCAGGTTTCGGAGGACAAGTCCGAGTGGGGTGATTTCGATATCGGCAGCGGCATCGCCGCAGGCAGCACCGAGACGATGATCTGGGATCACAGTACGGACAACCAGTCGTGCGAGCAGTGGATGCGGGCGAAGTTTGCCGACGGCAGCACCAGCGCAGCGAGCAAGCAGGATTTCTGCCAGGATCTGGATGATCCGATCGAATTCAGCGAATAACGGTTGCGTGAGTCCCCGGCAGAAAGCGTCGCTGGGCGCGTGCCGGGGACTCGCTCCGCTATGGAGCCTGGTGGAGCCGCCGACTACAAACCCGCACTGAAAAGATTAGTGTCGCAGCCTGTTCTCTGCGAGGATTCGGGCTTTCGACCCGGACCCGCCGATGGACACCAGCAAGCTCGACCGTATCGTCGCCGAAGCGCGCCGCAGTGCCGCCCAGCGCGATGCTGGCTACCGCGAACGCGCCTTGAAGATGTATCCGTGGATCTGCGGACGCTGCGCCCGCGAATTCACCCGCGCGAACCTGCAGGAACTGACCGTTCATCATCGCAACCACGACCACGACTTCAACCCGGAGGATGGCAGCAACTGGGAGCTGCTTTGCGTGTACTGCCATGACAACGAGCACTCACGCTACATCGATCACATCGAGGGCAGCGCATCCAGTGCGGAGTCCGCGACCGTCGCCGCGACCAGCAATCCATTTGCCGGCCTGCGTGATCTGCTCAAGCGCTGAAGCGCGCTCGCGTCATCGCAGGGTGATGCCGACCGGGCAGTGATCGGACGGATGCTTGTCCTCGGCTACGCCGTAGGTGAACTCCGCGAATGAACCCTCGACACGGCGCATTGCCGCCGCGGGATCGAGAACGATATGGTCGATGAAGTCCGGATAACGCTGCGCGCAGGTTGCCGGCTTTCCCTCTGCCGCATCGAGCAATGGAACGCTTTCGTTGAGGCGCTTCCAGACCACGTCGTCGGCGAGCGCCAGGCGTCGATTCCAGTCACCCAGCATCGCGAACGGCATGCCTTCGGCCCGACGCGCGGCAATCCAGCGCTGCAGCACTGGCACCTGATCAAACAGAATCGGACAGGGCTCGCGCTCGGTGCCAGCCGAACATCCGCTTTTCAGATGCAGTGCGAGCAGGCGCAGGGGCTTCTCGCCAGTAAGTGTGATATCGACGCCCCAGCGCAGGTCCGGATTGCCGATTGCCAGCTCGCTGAGGTCCGGGTTGCGGGTGAACCCGATGCCCTTGCGAATGGCGAAGCCGACCTTCTGGTCACGGATGGTCGGCCCATCGGTCGCGTCATGCCCGCAGAATCCCGCACGACCGCTCGAAGGGCGCTGCGATAGGATGACCGTGTAGCGATCGGCAGGAAATACACGTTCGGCAGCCGCCATGTTCTCGACTTCCTCGAACGCGATCACGTCGGCACCGAGCTGATCGGCATAGCCACGCAACGCAGCGTAATCCGCTTCGGTGCGCGGGCGGCAACCGAGGCCATCGGTTTCGGCAAGATGCTCCAGGTTCCAGGTCACGATCCTGAGCGGTTGCGACACCGCCGCATCGCGCGTCGCGTGCGACGCACAGCCCGCAAGGATCAGTACCAGCACGCCGGTCGCCACCGCAATGGGCAGTCTCACTTGGCGTCCCCGCATTCCCGCACAGGGCCCCCGGTACGGATCACGCATGTCATGACGAGGAATCCGGAAGCGCGGCATTGTGGTAGTACTCCTGCACGTCATCGAGTTCCTCAAGCCATTCGAACAGGTCGGACAGCGTCTCGGCAACCTCGCCGCTGACCGCGACCCGATTGGCCGGGCGCATCACGACCGCATCACTGACCGGCTCGAATCCAGCCGCAGACATGGCTGCCTTGACCGATTCAAAATTCTCCGGGGCGCACAGGACCGTGGTTTGACCGGCGTCGTTTACGACATCGTCGGCACCGGCCTCGAGCGCAGCTTCGAGGACCTTCTCCTCAAGCTCGGGTGTTGCTGTTGCAAACACGAGTTCGCCCACGCGCGAAAACTGGAACGCGACCGATCCGCTGGTGCCGAGGTTGCCACCGTGCTTGGTAAGCGCGTGGCGCACATCGGCCACGGTGCGAACGGAATTGTCGGTCATCGCATCGATGATCAGGGCAACACCACCGGGACCGTAACCCTCGTAGCGCAGCTCCTCCATGTTGTCGGCGCCATCGGCACCCGAGCCGCGCTTGATCGCGCGTTCGATCGTGTCCTTGGTCATGTTCGACGACAGAGCCTTGTCGATGCCCATGCGAAGTCGCGCATTGGTCGCCGGATCCCCTCCGTTGCGCGCCGCGATCGTGATCTCGCGGATCAATTTGGTGAAAATCTTGCCGCGCCGCGCGTCTTCCGCGTTCTTGCGACCTTCGATGCTGGGGCCTCTGCCCATGGAATTACCTGCAGGTAGGATTGAACGGAGGGGGTCCGGCAGCAAGCGGCATGCGGTTCGCCCGATGAGGCGCCAATTCTATCAGGGCACGACTGCGGTCGGCCGCTGGCCAGGTGCCGCTTGGCCGAGGCGCTCGATGACCGCATCCTTCGTGCGCCAGCGATCATTCAGCCAGGCCTGGAAACGCTCGCGGAATGCGGGGTCGTTTTCGTAGTCACCGCCCATCAGGCCGACCGGCACCGGGATCACCTCGATCTTCACCTCGATGCGCCGGACCCGCGCAGCGAGCAGGTCGAGCACTCCCGGACGACCAGCCGGATAGACCATCGTCACATCGACAATCGCATTGAGCATGCCGCCCATCGCATCGAGCACGAAGGCGATGCCGCCGGCCCGCGGGACGAGGAGATTCCGGTACGGGGATTCCTGTCGATCGTGCTTGACCTCGGTGAACCGGGTGCCTTCGACAAAGTTCATCACCGAAACCGGCAGGTGCCGGTATTTCTCGCAGGCCCGACGCGTCGCTTCGATGTCCTTGCCGCGCAATTCGGGATGGCGGGCGAGGACGTCCTTCGAGTAGCGCTTCATGAAAGGAAAATCGAGGGCCCACCAGGCCAGACCGAGCACAGGCACCCAGATCAACTGGCTCTTGAGGAAGAACTTGAGGAACGGAATGCGCCGGTTGAAGATTTTCTGCAGCACCGGAATGTCGACCCAGCTCTGGTGGTTGCAGATGACCAGATACCAGCCCTTTCGCTGCAGGCCCTGCATTCCGTCGATATTGATCTTCACGCCACCCAGCAGGGTCATCAGGGTGCTGTTGACCCAGATCCAGCTCTCGGCGATCCACACCAGCACGCGCGAAACCGCGTTGCGGAATGCTCTGATCGGAACGAGCAGCTTGATGGCAGCCAGAAGCAGCAGCGGCAAGGCATGGATCAGCGTATTGATCGCGATCAGCGAGGCATTGAGCACAATGCGCGGGTAGACGAGTACGGATTCCAGCATGGACGCGCGTTCGGAGCAGGATTGAATGCCGGCACCCTACCAGTGTTGATCGGATCTGTGCACGTCCAGCCATCGATTCCAGGTCGCACGGCCCAGCAGCACATGCTGCAGGATCAGCGCCGACCACGCGACGAAACCGGCTGTCAGCGTGAAGATCTTCCCGGGCGTCAGATCCTTTCCAGTGGCTGCGCCGCGTAGGCCGTGGCGAGCAAGCGCATCACATCTTCCTCGATCCTGAAGTCGTGTTCGTCGATCGACCGGATCATCGGCCCGACCGATCCCGAGTTCATCGTGAAAGCGCAGCGATAGCCCGCCAGTTGATCGAGATGGATCGGACGAACGACCGTGTCGATTCCGCTCGCGCGCAAGCCCGCGTCGAGCAGTTGCCGCGTGATCCCGGGCAAGGCCGGCGCACGTGGCCAGACCACGCGCGCGCCATCCCAGAAACCGATATTCCAGATCGAACCTTCCGAAATCTCGCCTTCGGCAGTCACGAACAGCGCATCGTCGTATCCGGCCTGCCGCGCCTGCCGCCAGTGATGGAACAGCCCGAACGTTCCGACATGCTTGATCTGTGGCAGCACACGCTCGTGTGGAACCGAACGAACGCGCAGCGGTGCTGTTCGCGGTTCACGTGCTGCAGAAGTGGCCAGCAGGATATCCGTCGTGACTGGGCGTTCGAGGAGCGCACGGTCGAGCGCCAGCGAGAACACCGTGACGCGCAGCGAAACCGCCTCGTCTACGCTGACGATCTGACGAATCTGGCTGCGCAAGCGATCGACGTCGAGCGTACTGCCGAACAATTCGCGGGTCGCGTCGACCAGACGCTTGAGATGCAGCGAAAATCCTCGCACGCCGCGATCACGCACCTGCATCGACGTGAAATGCCCATAGTTGACCTGGCCGAGAAACGCCAGCTCGGCGAGCTCAGGCACGCGCCCGTTGAGCGTGATTCGAGATCCCGCCGGATCAGGTGGTTGCATGCGGACAGTCGACCTCGCCTGGTCCGGTCAAACGGTCTCGTTCAGAAGAGGCCCGCGACCAGCATGACCAGTCCTGCGATCGAGACTGCCCAGACCAGGCTACGCACGTACGCGATTCCTGAGGCGTAGACGGGCAGGTAGACCAGGCGCGACCAGAAATAGAGCTGCGCGCCAAGTGCGGTATGCGCGTCGGTCTTCTGGGTCACGAGCAAGGCCAGGATCGCTACGGCGAAGAATGCAAAGGTTTCGAGAAAATTGCGGCTGGCGCGGTCCAGTCGCGCGGCAACGCCAGTCAGTGGCGGCGGCACCCCATCGCGCGCGCCGGCGTTCCATTTCAATCCACGCTGCTGTGTCGCCAGCGTCGCAGCGAGCAGGATATGGGCGAGACCCAGCACGATGGACCAGACCAGCATCTTGAGTTCGATCGACATGAAAACCTCCCCGGTTGGAGTTTGATGATGCCCCCTTTTCGGGTTGCGTGCACAGTCGCAGCGACCAGCGATCGTTCGCGCTATGGCATGCTTGCACCCCTGCCCGGAGACGCTCCGGGAGCCGCTGCCCGGATCATTGCGAGATCAACCCCTGAGCACCCTTTCCGCCCCTGCAAAAGCCCAGTTGCAGATTCATTTCTGCGTCTTGCTATGGGGATTAACGGCCATACTCGGCAAGATGATCAGCCTGCCCGCGCTGCCCCTGGTCTGGTGGCGCATGCTCATCGTGGTCGCCGTGATCGCGTTGCTGCCGCGCGTATGGCGAGGTTTGCGCGCAATGTCGGCCAGGCTCATCATGTCCTATGCGGGAATCGGCGTGCTTGTCGCGCTGCACTGGCTCACGTTCTATGGTGCGATCAAGCTGTCGAATGCTTCCGTCGCGGCAACCTGCATTGCCCTCGCTACCGCGTTCACGGCGCTTGTCGAACCAAAGCTTGCGCGGCGCAGGTTCTCGAAGCGGGAGCTGGCCCTCGGCCTCGCCGTGCTGCCGGGAGTCGCCCTCGTGGTCGGCGGAGTTCCCGAAGACTTCCGCACCGGCATCATCGTCGGCGCGATCTCGGCGCTGTTCGTCGCCCTGTTCGGCTCGCTCAACAAGCGCCTCGTCGAACACGGTGATCCATTGACGGTCACCGGTATCGAACTCGCCGCAGGGACGCTCGCGCTGACCGTGCTGTCGCCGCTGATGCCCTGGCTGTTCCCGGCATTCTCGGGGGATCTCTTCCGCATCCCGAGCGGACACGACATCGTGTTGATCATGACCCTGTCGATCGTCTGCACCCTGCTGCCGTTCGCATTGTCCCTGGTCGCCTTGCGCCACATGACCGCGTTCGGTGCCCAGCTCGCGGTAAACCTCGAACCCGTCTACGCGATCGTGCTCGCAGCGATCCTGTTCGGCGAACAGCGCGAGTTGACGCCACTGTTCTATGTCGGTGTCGTGATCATTCTTGCGGCCGTTTTCGCGCATCCGCTGCTTGGCGACCGCAACGGTCGTGCGCAACCGGAAGTTCTTGCCGTTGCCGAGGCCAGGAACATACTCGACTGACGCCGGGCCTTCAGAGCATTCGATTCAATCAAGCAGATGGCGCAAGGCAGGCAGGTATTTCTCGGCCGAGCCGGTGTTCACGGCGACCACGTGTTCACCGCGTCTTATCAAACCGCGATCAAGCAATTGCGGCATGGCCGCGAGGCAGGCCGCTCCTTCCGGGCCGATCCACCAGCGCGTATCCCGCCACAGCCGGGTCAATTCAGCTGCGATGTCGGCTTCAGCCACCGCGACCGCCGCACCTGCACTGGCACGGATGATCTCGAGTACGCGGAAGTGGCCGACTCCACCCGGAACGTTCAAGCCGACAGCCAGGGTTCCCGCGCCAGGCAAAGGCGTGGTGTCGCTGGCCCCCGAATCGAAGGCGCGCACCAGCGGTTCCATGGTCGCACTCTGCACGCAGATCATGCGTGGCCGCCGCGAATCAATGAGGCCCAGCGCTTCGAGCTCGCTCCATGCCTTCCACATGCCGAGAACGCCAGTGCCACCTCCGGTCGGATAGATCACTGCATCGGGCAGTAACCAGCGTGTTTCGCCGCGCGCCGGTTCGGCGAGTTCAAGCCCCAGCGATTTCTTGCCCTCGATGCGCCAACCCGGCTCCTGGAACGTGGCCACCGAGAACCAGCCTTGCGCGACGTACTTCTGCTTGAGCAAGGCAGCCGCCTCGCGGATGGTCGGGCCGATCAGTTCAAGGATCACCTGACCGGGATGACGAAACGCCGCCGCTGCGACGTTGCCGAGTATCGGCGTCGGCGTGTCATCCGGCATCGCCACGACCACCGACAATCCCGCCGCCAGGGCATAGCGGGTCAGCGAATCACCGGCGTTGCCCTGGGTCGGCACGGCCAGTCGCTTGAGCCCGAGACGCCGCGCATGGGCGACCACCATCGCCATGCCGCGATCCTTGAAGCTCTGCGTCGGGTTCGCGCCGAAACCGGCGTGCGCCCTGCCTTCGTCCTTCACGCTCAGGCGTATCCCGGCGTCTCGTGCAACCGGATGCCGGGAGTAATCGAGCAGGGGTGTTCCGCCTTCGCCGAGCGAAACGATATTGAGGGCATCCGCGGGATCGCCCGCATCGAGCGCCATGAGCGCGCCGAAACGCCACATGTCGCGCCGGTCCGGGTCATACCACTGCGCATCCGGTTGCTCGGCGGCCAGTCGCTCGATATCAAGCACCATTTCGACGGGTCGGCCATCGACCGGGTCGAGATTCATCGGCACATCGGATGGATATTCGACGCCCGAGGCAATGCCGCGCAGGCAACGGACATGGGACATGTGGCAACTCCGCTCACAGGATCAGGATTTCGGTTCGATCAGGTCCCAGCGATTGCCGTAGAGATCCTCGAATACCACGACCTTGCCGTATTCCTCATGGCGAGGCTGCTCGCAGAACTTCACGCCATGCGCTGCCATGTGCGCATGATCGCGCTCGAAATCATCGGTGTGCAGAAACAGGAAGACGCGCCCTCCCGCCTGGTTGCCTACCCGACTGGATTGATCCTCGTTCACGGCGCGTGCGAGCAGCAGGCAGGCTCCGCGCGATCCGGATGGTGCGACCCTGACCCAACGCTTGCCTCCGCCCATCGGGGTGTCTTCGAGCAGATCGAATCGCAGCGCGGTCGTGTACCAGGCGATCGCTTCATCGTAATCGCGGACGACCAGGGCCATGGCATGGAATTGTTGCGTCATCGGGAACTCCCTGGTCGGACTACACCGCCGCAGCGGCACGGCCTGCGACGACGCGGCAGGTTACCCGAGTTGATGCCCGCGTCGAGTATCGACGAGACGCGGCTTCGTTGAGCGGTACCTGGGCAAGGGCCAGAACGGGATATTGCGTCCGGCGTGCCCATGACCTCGGCAAGGCCGATACATTTATCGCCTAAAGTGGCGAATAAATTCAATAAACCGACTCTATTCGTCATGGATGGCTACTTGATAAATCAATTACCTCGTCATACAATTCGCTAATATCGTCGAATTAGCTTCGGAAAGATCAATTTCTCGCCACAAAAGGCGACACATGAATATCAACGACCTTCCAACCGATGCAAACGTCCTGGACGCGCTCGGTGAGCGCATCAGTCGTCAACGCCTGCATCGCAACTTGACCCAGGCGGAACTGGCGAAGGCTTCGGGCGTCTCGAAGCGCACGATCGAACGACTGGAAGCGGGTGAGTCGACCCAATTGTCCAACTTCATCCGGATCCTGCGCGCCCTCGATCTGCTGGATGGGCTCGATCAGGTGATTCCGAAGCCGCTGGCGAGTCCGCTGCAACAACTCGCGCTGCAAGGTCGGCAACGCCAGCGCGCTTCGTCGGTGCGCGAACCAGATGCCTCCGCCAAAGCCTGGACCTGGAAAGACGGATCGTGACAACGCTTGCCGAAGTGAGGCTTTGGGGACGCGCGATCGGCGCGGTATCGGTCGAGGACTCCATGAGTCCGGCTGCGTTCCAGTACACACCGGAATTCGCGCGCAGCAAGATCGAGATAGCGCCTTTCATGATGCCGCTCGACGATCGCGTCTACTCCTTTCCGATGCTCGCCCGCGGCTCGTTCCATGGCCTGCCAGGAATGCTTGCGGATTCCCTGCCCGACCGATTCGGCAATACCCTGATCGATGCCTGGCTGGCAACACAGGGACGCACCGCCGCAAGTTTCAATTCGGTCGAACGTCTCTGCTATATCGGCGCGCGCGGCATGGGCGCCCTCGAGTTCACCCCATCGACAGGGCCGAGAGCGCGCGACACACGGAAGATCGAAATCGACGCACTGGTGGAACTCGCATCCGACGTGCTGACCCGACGCCATCAGTTGAGTCGTTCGTTCGCCGACGAACAATCGGCAGATACCTTGCGCGACATCCTCCGCGTCGGTACTTCGGCCGGTGGCGCGAGAGCAAAGGCGATCATCGCCTGGAATCGCCAGACCAACGAAGTCCGTTCGGGCCAGCTCGCCGCCGGGACGGGATTCGACTACTGGATCCTCAAGTTTGACGGCGTGGATGGAAACAAGGACAGGGAGCTCGACGACCCGAAAGGCTATGGGGCGATCGAGTACGCGTATGCATTGATGGCCAACGCAGCCGGCATCGAGATCAGCGAATGCCGGTTGCTCGAGGAAAACGGACGCCGGCATTTCATGACGCGTCGCTTCGATCGACTCGACGGCGGCGAAAAGCTGCACATGCAATCGCTGGCCGCCCTTGCGCATTACGACTTCAACCTGGCCGGCGCCTACAGCTACGAGCAGGCCCTGCTGACGATCCGCCGCCTTGGCCTCGGCATGACGGCGATCGAGGAACAATTCCGTCGCATGGTCTTCAATATTGTCGCGCGCAACCAGGATGACCACGTCAAGAACATTGCGTTCCTGATGGACAAGTCCGGTCGATGGTCGCTTTCGCCGGCATTCGACATGACCTACAGCTACAACCCGGCCGGTCTGTGGACATCGCAGCACCAGATGTCGATGAACGGCAAGCGCGACGGATTCACTCTCGAGGACTTCCGGGACTGCGCGAGGCACGCGTCGATGAAACGCGGACGCGCGGAAACCATCGTCGAGGAAGTCACCGCCGCGGTCCGTCACTGGCCTGAATATGCGGCAAGCGCCGCGGTCGCGCCGGCCTGGCGCGAAACGATTCAGGGCAATCTGCGGCTCGACATCGGTCGCGCGGTTCCCTGATCGCACATGCTCCGCACGAACCACTTGCGGCGGGTATGCTCGCGGCGCTCACGCATCACCAGGAACGTGCCGAGTTCCTGGTTCCGGATTCCAACAATCGAGGTGAACCATGGCACTTGTGAACTTGCTGGTCCTGCTTGCCCTGTTCCAGTACATCTTCTTTGCCGCGCGGGTCAGCCGCGCACGCCAGACGTTCGGGATTGCCGCACCGGCGACGATTGGCCATCCGGTCTTCGAGCGCCACTATCGCGTGCAGGTCAATACACTGGAGATGCTGATCATGCTGATTCCAGCGGTCTGGATCGCCTCGACCTACTGGAATCCCCTGTTCGTCGCGGCAATGCTGGCGATCTACATCATCGGGCGCCATCTCTATTTCCTTGGCTATGTCGAGGATCCGTCCAAGCGATCGATGGGATTCCTGGTCAGCTTCGTACCGATCGGAATCCTGATGCTCGGCGGAGTCGCGGGAGCCGGGTGGGCGATCCTGCAGAACGGACTCTGACCCGTTGTCGGCAGGCCTTGGAAGCGGTCATGCCTGCACATTCGGCAACCGCGCCTGCGGTCGACACGTCCAATGCAGATATGTCCTTCTGCAACATTGCCGTGATAGAGTTCACATCCGCATGCACGCCTCTGGACGGAGCCCTAGGCCCATCATCGCGTACTCATGGGGAATGCATTGGCGCCTCGTGCCCGGGGTTGCGATTCGGGCGGAGGTCATTTGTTCCATTGAACCAACCAGGGGAGTTTCCAAGTGAAGTCACTGCTGCTGTTTGTCCTGCTGGCACCCGCGATCGCGCTCGGTGCCGATACCAATGATGCCGCGGTCACGACCACATCCAGTTTCACGGGCATTCGCAGCCCGGCCGATACCGCTGGAACAATCAATTTCGACGGCACCGAAGCAACGATGTCACCTCGCTTCTTCCGCTCTGGCGTGGTCGGCGATCCGGCCTGTGCCGAGTTCGGCGCCGGCGATTTCCAGTATCAGACCGTGGATTTCACGAGCGATGCGAACGGCCAATTGACCGTGGATTTCGATCCCGGCACCTGCGACGTCAATGTCTTCGTCACCTTCCACAACGCACCGTTCAACCCGGCGAACATCTGCCAGGGCTATGTCTGGGCCGATGGTTCGTCGCTTGCGTTCACGGAGTCGTTTGCGGTCACGCCGAATACTGCCATGCAGATGGTCGTGTCGGGAGTTCCCAACGCACCGGGCGTCGCTTGTGGCCCCGCCAGCTATTCGATTGTCGGTGGCAACGTTGGCGGTGGCGAGTTGCCGTTCGTGCCGGGAATCGGCCTTCCGGCGCTCGACAAGCTGGGCTTGCTCGTCCTCGCTCTCGCCCTCGGCATGGTTGCCTGGTTCGCATCACGCCGTCGCGCACGCCAGTAGACGCAACCCGTTGTCACGCTTGTCCGGGAAGGCCGGGTCCGCCATGCGGATCCGGCCTTCTCATTTCCGGACCGGCACATCGAGACCACGCCGTACCGCAGGCCGGGCCAACCCTCGCTCCAGCCACGCCGCCACGTGCGCGAAGCGGTCGAAATCGACCAGCTCCCTCGCCTCATAGAACGTGATCAGGTTGCGCACCCAGCCAATCGTCGCGATGTCCGCGATCGAGTACCCGTCGCCCATGAGCCACGTGCGCTGCGCAAGGCGGTCGTCGAGAATTCCGAGCAGGCGCTTCGTTTCGGCGACGTAGCGATGCAGGGGACGCTTGTCCTCGATTTCCCGACCCGCGAACTTGTGGAAGAATCCCAACTGACCGAACATCGGGCCGATCGCGGCCATCTGCAGGAACAACCACTGGATCGTCTCCCAGCGCAAGGACGGATCCGATGACAGGAATCGGCCGCTCTTCTCGGCAAGATAAAGCAGGATTGCACCGGATTCGAACAGGGCCAGCGGCTTGCCGTCCGGCCCGTCGGGGTCAATGATCGCGGGGATCTTTCCGTTCGGATTGAGCGCAAGAAACTCGGTGGATTGGCTCTCACCTCTCATGATGTCGACAAGATGCGGTTCGTAGGCGAGCCCTGTCTCCTCGAGCATGATCGATACCTTGACTCCGTTCGGTGTACTGAGCGAATAGAGCTGGATGCGCTCCGGATGGCGTGCAGGCCAACGTCTGGTGATCGGGAAAGCATCGAGTGCGGGCATGGAGGACCTTCGGCAGCCAGAGTGCGGACTGTCGATATTGGGCGTCGCTTGCGCGAGCGCAAGGGAATCCGCGGAATCGATGCGATGCCGCGCGCAGGACAGGTCGGCGCGAAAGCCTACTCGTCCAGGGAAGCCGCAGGCGTCAACTCCGGAATCAGGACAAACAAGTCGTAGCTGTAGACGATGCGTTTCCATTCAGCGGGAAAGTCGATGCCCCTGAAACGCAGCGTGCGCAGATCAAAGAGTGTCATTGCCATGCCGGAGGCGTTCGCCGGCAAAGCTGCATCGACCGCAGGGATCAACCATTTGTACTCGGCGTAATCCGTTATCGCGAAAGGCTCCCGGCCCATCGGCCTGGCGTAGCCACCGAACGACGCGTGGACTCCCCGGGCGCCCAGCACCATCACGTGCAGTGACCGGGTCTTCTCCGCGTCGGCCATCTCGGCGACGAAATTGCCGATATCGCGAACCTGCAGCGGACTGAAGCCCTTGCCTGAGTGATTGTCTCCGAACTTGAACAGCACACGAGGGTTCTCCATCCGCTTCGTCGTGCGCTTGTATTCGGAAATGAAGTGTTGCTTGAAGAGCTCGGCACGAACGCGGTTGGAGTCCGGCGATCCTTCCGAATTCAGCCGGTAGATCGCGTTCGACGCGACCAGTTCATCGAGCAAGGCCCTGGTGCGCGCATTGCCATCGGCATCGACCGCATCGACAAGAGGTTGCAGGTCTGCTGCAGTCGCGGCGATCATCAGCGCCTTGCCGGTATCTCCGCTTGCCCTTGCTGCCTTGTCCGCGGCCTTGTCCATGGCTCGCACCGCAGCGATGGCGGCGCGTGATTTCGGCCCCGGCCCCGTCGCCGCCATTGCATCGAGCAGGCTGCCCGCGGCGCCGATGAATTCCTGGTCCAGTCCCCACAACGCAAAGTTCTTGTTGCGTGATGCCCGCGCGCAGTGGACGGCTGTTTCATTCTCTTCGCGCGCATCGAGGAATGCCATGCTGTGCGCGTACTCCGCCATGCGAGCCTGCATGCGGGCGACACGATCCGGACGGTGCAGCAGACCGGTCACGAACTGTGCGGCCTGCGGTCCTGCTTCGACCGCATACGCATCCGGATGCATCACGCCGCAAATAGCCGAGGTGAGGAGCGGGATCTCGCGTGTGAAATGATCCTCACCGATCAGGACGAATCGCGACTCGCCGATGCCCCGTTCAAGCACATCCGCCCCCGCCCCGGAAAGCCTGCCGTCAACGAGAACCAGGTCACTGCGCGCAGCGACGAGTGCATCGCCGAAGCTCGGCCTGGACGGCGGCTCCGCCGCGACCAGAGACGCTCCGAGCATCGACGCCAAGGCGCAGCCAAACACGAGCGGATGCCCGCTCATGCCAAAAACAGGATTCCAAGCCATAACGCCCCCTGAGTGGATTGCAACGGACTGTGGATGCGCAATCCAGGGAAAGCGTTTACTGGCCGCCGCAGACGCCGCGCATTCCAGCATCCCACGCCGGGACAAACCTGGATTTGACAGCGACGCCTCGAGGATCGCCGTCGTTCGGACCGCGCTTTCTACGCTGCCATCGGCAACGGCACGACGACCATCCAGGAAACCCCGAAGCGGTCGCTGAGCATGCCGAAGCTCGAGGCGAAGAAGCTGGGTGCCAGTGCCTGTGTGATTGTGCCGCCCGCAGCCAGACGGTCGAACAATCGTCGCGCCTCGCCATCGTCTGGAGCCGTCAAGGACAATGTGATTCCCTTGAACTCCGCGTTCCCCAAGCTGAAGCCATCCGAAAGCATGAGTTGGGTGTCACCGATCTGCAGGCACGCATGCATGATCTTGTCAGGGGGAGGCGCCGAGCCATCGCCACAACCGGACTCCCCCGGGGGTCCGTCACCGAAACGCATCTGCACGAGGACCTGTGCTCCGATTGCTTCCTTGTAGAACGCAATGGCCTCTTCGCTTCTGCCGTCAAAAAACAGGTAGGGCTGGATCAACATGCTGTCACCTCGATGGATCGTTGGTTGGAAGGGGGAATCACACCTTCCTTCCCTTGACGAACGAGCATCGAGGAATTCGACCGGCCATGCGCGGATTATTCATCCGCTGCGCGCAACTATCCGGCGCAAGTCGATCCTCGCGATTCAAGGCATCGGCAATTTCAGCCCCTGCTCCCTCGCACAGGCCTTTGCAATCTCGTAACCCGCATCCGCGTGACGCATGACGCCGGTGGCCGGATCGTTCCAGAGCACGCGTGCGATGCGTTTGTCTGCCGCCTCGCTGCCGTCGCAGACGATCACCACGCCGGAGTGCTGCGAATAACCCATGCCCACTCCCCCGCCGTGATGCAATGACACCCAGGTCGCGCCTCCCGCGACATTCAGCATCGCGTTGAGCAGCGGCCAGTCACTGACCGCGTCGCTGCCATCCCGCATCGATTCGGTTTCGCGGTTCGGACTGGCGACGCTGCCGGAATCGAGATGATCGCGACCAATCACGATCGGCGCTTTCAGTTCGCCGTTGCGCACCATCTCGTTGAAAGCGAGACCGAGCTTGTCGCGCAGGCCGAGTCCAACCCAGCAGATGCGTGCCGGCAGCCCCTGGAAACTGATGCGTTCGCGGGCCATGTCGAGCCAGTTGTGCAGGTGCTCGTCGTCGGGGATCAATTGCTTGACCCTGGCATCGGTCTTGTAGATATCCTCGGGGTCACCGCTCAACGCAACCCAGCGGAACGGGCCTACTCCTCGGCAGAACAGCGGCCGCACATAGGCCGGCACGAA
>JAKQJM010000049.1 GCA_029561145.1 Pseudomonadota bacterium | reverse complement strand
CTGGCGGTTGAGCCGTTCTTCGCCCCGGCCTCTACCAGCGGTTCGATCCAGGTCCAGCTCGTGCCGACGGAAGTGGTCACTCCCGGCGGCAACCGACTGGTCACCTTCGGCGTGCCGTTTCCAAGGGGCTCATTGTCGGTGGCCGGGCTGTCGACCTTGCGCGTGCTCAGGAACGGCGTCGAGATCCCTGCCCATGTCGACTCGATGACGCCGTGGCGGCATCGTCTGAATGCGGCGCTCGATGGCACCTCGGTGCGGGTCGCACGCATCCAGATCACCTATGCCTTCGCAGGCACCGTTGCCGAACCGATCACGGTGGCCTGGGGCGGCCCGGCGCGCGTGCTCGACGTACCGGCGCTTGTGTCGGCGCGAAGTGGCTGGCACACCGTGACCAGCGGCAGCTATGTGGCCGCGGACAATGTGCAGGAGCCGGATGTCTATGCCGTATTGCCGAAGGACTGGCTTGGCATGGGTGCGCTCAGAGGCACGCGCAATGCGCCATTTGACGCGACCAATCTCGAGGCGCGCGACAATCCGTCAACGAACGCGGCGATCGAGCACTGGCCTGCCTATCTGGAAGCCGATCGCGCGGCCAAGAACAATTTCTACAGCCTGGTCAACCAGGACAGCGCCGCAGTCACGGTTGCCAACCAGTGCCACTACAAGACCGATTTCGAGCCATGGCTGTACGATCGCGCCGCGTCGATGTTCGCGCTGTATTTCCGCAGCGGATTCCATGCTTCGCTGCGCGAAGCGGTTCGCGCGTCCGACTTCTATACCGACCACGTCAACGCGAGTGGCTTCTTCGACCTCAAGGACGGCGATACCAAGTACGTCTACGCGGAGAACCTGGCGTATCGCTACTGGTTGACCGGCGATGACACCGCGCTGAACCGCCTTGCCGCGATCGTCACGGCGCAAGCCGGTTTTGGCGACAACTGGACTCCGGGCACGGGCTTCTGGACCGAGCGGCACGCGGCATTCAAGCTGCTTGCCAACCAGATCAGCTACGAAATCAACGGCGGCAGCCAGGCTTCGGCCGTGTCGACCCTGGTCGGCCGACTGGTTGCCCACCAGAACGGAGCGAATGGCCAGATTCCGCAACCGCCCGGCTACGTCGATGGAGGCCTCTATCACCTTGGATCACAGCACGACGGTGACTGGGCTGACAATTCGTTTGGCGCATCGAGCTGGATGAGCGTGCTTGTCGTCGACGCGATGCTGCGTGCGTATTCGACATCGGAAGATCCGGCGATCGCCAACTTCATACGCCGCATGGGCAATTTCCTGCGCGCTTCGACAATCAATACGACGGATCACGGCTACGACAACTTCAATGGCCCGCTGGCACTGCCGCGCTATGCCATGCTCTCCAATGGCAGCGACGGACAGGTGGACGCGTCCGATGTCGAGCATGCGCTCGATGTCGCCAGCGGGCTGGCCTGGGCCAACTACTTCGCCGAAATGACCCAGCAAACGGATTCGCGTCTCGCCGAGACCGCCGAGGATCTCTATTTCACCTACGACGAAGGCGTCAACTTCTGGATCCGGCCGAATGGCCCCGCCAGCGGATTGCCTGCCTATCGCGTCTCACCGTGGCGCAAGTACGGCTGGGAACATCGGGTGTCGGGCGGCCTCGGCTGGGCCACGCTCGCCGCAACGGCAACGCAGGATGCATTGTTCGAAAACGGCTTCGATTGAGCATGGCAGGGTGAGGTCGATCTTGTCCGGGGTCTGATCCACGGACATCACCGGGTCCGCGCTGTTGCCGGGTTGCGCCGGCGCCCCGCTCAGGGTTTCTTCGGTCGCTGCCAGCCCGGAACGGTCGTCTGACGTCCGCGGGCAATCGTCAATTCCTCTTCGGGGGCCGACCGCGTGATCACCGATCCGGCACCGATGGTGGCATTGCGGCCGATCGTCACCGGCGCGACGAGAGCGGAGTTCGATCCGATGAAGGCGCCATCGCCGATCGTCGTCCGGTGTTTGCTGACGCCGTCGTAGTTGCAGGTGATCGTGCCGGCACCGACGTTGGCCTGGTTGCCGATTTCGGCGTCGCCGACGTAGCTCAGGTGATTGATCTTCGAGCCCGCGCCGAGTTGCAGGTTCTTCGTCTCGACGAAGTTGCCGACGCGCGATCCCGCACCCAGTTCGGTGCCTGCGCGCAGTCTTGCGAATGGCCCGATCACGCAGGGCCCGTGCGTGACGACGCCTTCGAGATCGCAATGCGCATTGATGACGGTGCCGGCAGCGAGTCTTGAATTGCCAATGCGCGTGAACGGGCCGATCGAAACCTCGTCGCCGATGTGCACATCGCCCTCCAAGATGACGTCGACATCGATTTCGACATCGCGTCCGACCGTGACCTTGCCGCGCACATCGAAGCGGACCGGATCGGCGAAGCGAACTCCCTCGGTGGCCAGCGCGGTTGCCTGCATGCGCTGGTAGAGGCGTTCAAGCGCGGCCAGTTGCCATGGGTCATTGGCTCCAAACACTTCCTGCGGGTTCGTGCAGTGGCTGGCTTCGGCGGGTTCGCCTTCATCGTTGGCCTGCGCGTAGATGTCGGTCAGGTAGTACTCGTGCTGGGCATTGTCGTCGGACAGGTTGTTGATCCACACGCGCAGGCGGCGCGCTTCGGCAACGAGGATTCCGCTGTTGACCCAGTTGATGGCGCGTTGTTCGACCGTGCAATCCTTTTCCTCGACCATCGCGCGCACGCGACCGATTCCGTCGCGGACCACCCGGCCGTAGCCATACGGAACTTCGAGCTGGGTCACCAGGGCGGTGAGGGGGCCGTTGGTCGCGAGCAGGTTGTCGAGCGTGGCACGTCCGATCAGCGGTACATCGCCGTAGAGGACAAGCACGCGTGCATCGTCGGGGATCGCGGTCATCGCGAGTTTCACCGCATGCCCGGTACCGCGCTGCTCGGCTTGCATGACCCAGGACAGGTCGGGATCGGCGAAGGCGGCACGCACCTGGTCGCCGCCGTGGCCGTAGACGATGTGGATGGCCGCCGGATCGAGCGCGCGTGCGGTATCCAGCACGTGACCAAGCATCGATCGGCCGGCCAGCGGCATCAACACCTTGGGCCGGGCCGACTTCATGCGCTTGCCTTCCCCTGCAGCGAGGACGACGACGTGCAGCGAGGCAAATGACATCGATCGAATCTCCCCTGGACAGACCGCCAACCTTAGCCGAAATCGACAGGACGGCAAACAGCGATTCCGGCGGCTGTCGCGGGAAATCGGCCGGTCATCGGCTCGGCGATCGAATCGCCGGGATGGATCGTGGCCTCGGCAGCGCCGGGCCGACAGACGTGCATGCGCACATGCAACAACGCCGGCACATGGCCGGCGTCGTTGCGGTTCGTGTCCGGTACAGCCGGATCAGTGCTTGAGGTTCCTGCGCAGGTGCTCGAGCGCCTGCAACTGGGCGATGGCCTGGGCGAGCTGGTTTTGTGCATCGGCGATCTCGATCGCCGTGCTGCGGTTGGCCAGGGCGCGCTCGGCGTCGTCCTTGGCCTTGCGTGCGGCGGCTTCATCGAGATCCGCGGCGCGCATCGCAGTGTCGGCAAGTACCGTGACGACCTGGGGCTGCACTTCGAGGATGCCTCCCGAAACATAGAAGAACTGCTCGTCGCCGTTCTCGAGCTTGAGGCGCACCTGGCCGGGCTTGAGGCGCGTGATCAGCGGCGCATGACGCGGCGCGATGCCAAGCTCGCCCATCTCGCCGGTCGCGATGACCATGCTGACGTTGCCATGGAAGATTTCCTGCTCGGCACTGACGATGTCGCAGCGGATGGTGCTCATCTTGTCTCTCTCACTTCATTCGTTCGATGAGATCGGGGATCGGGGATTCGTCAGAGCGGGGATCGGCGGGTTGGCGGGGTTGCCGCCGTGCCGGATCTCCAATCTCGAATCCCTGTTCCCGGCTCCGATCAGGCCGCTTTCTTCGCCATTGCTTCAGCCTTGGCGAAGGCTTCGTCGATGCCGCCGACCATGTAGAACGCCTGTTCGGGCAGCGCGTCGCACTCGCCATCGCAGATCATCTTGAAGCCGCGGATGGTTTCCTTCAGCGTCACGTATTTGCCCGGTGCACCGGTGAACACCTGGGCGACCGTGAATGGCTGCGAGAAGAACTTCTCGATCTTGCGCGCGCGGTAGACCGTGTTGCGGTCGTCTTCGCTGAGCTCGTCCATGCCGAGGATAGCGATGATGTCCTTGAGTTCCTTGTAGCGCTGCAGGGTGCCCTGGACGCGGCGCGCGGTGTCGTAGTGCTCGTTGCCGATGACCAGCGGATCGAGCTGGCGGCTGGTCGACGCCAGCGGATCGACCGCCGGGTAGATGCCGAGGCTGGCGATATCACGCGACAGCGCCACGGTCGAATCCAGATGCGCGAACGTGGTGGCGGGCGACGGATCGGTGTAGTCGTCGGCCGGCACGTAGACGGCCTGGATCGAGGTGATCGAGCCGGTCTTGGTCGAGGTGATGCGTTCCTGCAGGCGGCCCATCTCGTCGGCCAGGGTCGGCTGGTAACCGACCGCGGACGGCATGCGGCCGAGCAGGGCGGACACCTCGGTGCCGGCCAGCGTGTAGCGGTAGATGTTATCGACGAAGAACAGGATGTCGCGACCCTTGCCGGTGGCCGGATCGATGTCATCGCGGAAGTATTCGGCCATGGTCAGGCCGGTCAGGGCGACGCGCAGGCGGTTGCCCGGCGGCTCGTTCATCTGGCCGTAGACCATCGCGACCTTGGACTGCTGGATGTCGTCGAGCTTGACGACGCCGGCTTCGATCATCTCGTGATAGAAGTCGTTGCCCTCGCGGGTGCGCTCGCCGACTCCGGCGAACACCGAAAGGCCGGCGTGCTGGGTGGCGATGTTGTTGATCAGCTCGAGCATGTTGACGGTCTTGCCGACGCCGGCGCCGCCGAACAGGCCGACCTTGCCGCCCTTGGCGAACGGGCAGACCAGGTCGATGACCTTGATGCCGGTTTCGAGCAGGTCGTTGCTGGAAGACTGGTCGTCGTAGGCCGGGGCCTGGCGATGGATGACCCACTTCTCCTTTTCGCCGATCGGGCCGGCTTCGTCGATCGGGTTGCCGAGCACGTCCATGATGCGCCCCAGCGTCTCCTTGCCGACCGGGACCTTGATGCCGTCGCCGGTGTTGTTCGCGACAAGGCCGCGCTTGAGGCCATCGGTCGAACCGAGCGCAATCGTGCGCACGACGCCGTCGCCGAGCTGCTGCTGCACCTCAAGCGTGATTGCCATGCCGTCGATGGTCAGCGCGTCGTAGACCTTCGGCACGGCATCGCGCGGGAATTCGACGTCGACGACGGCGCCGATGATTTGTACGACTTTGCCCTGGCTCATTGGAATGCTCCGGATGGATCTTCAAGAATTGCCGCTGAGATCGTCATGACGATGCTCTTGGTGGAAAGTGCGGCCACGAATGGCCGTTGCGTGATTTTCGCGATCGTGGGCGATCGCACTCATACCGCCGCCGCGCCGCCGACGATCTCCGAGATTTCCTGGGTGATCGCTGCCTGTCGCGCCTTGTTGTAGATCAGCGTGAGCGTGCCGATGGCCTTGGTCGCGTTGTCGGACGCGCTCTTCATGGCCACCATGCGCGCGGCATGCTCGCTGGCGAGATTCTCGAGCGTCGCCTGGTAGACCAGCGACTCGACGTAGCGCGTCAGCACGTGATCGAGGACGGTCGCCGCGTCCGGCTCGTAGATGTAGTCCCAGGCGTGCGTCGAGGCGAGCTCGTCCGATGCAGGCAGCGGCAGCAGCTGATCGACCGTGGCCTTCTGCGTCATCGTGTTGACGAAGTCGTTGTAGACCAGCGAAAGGCGATCGATGCGACCTTCGGTATAGGCATCGAGCACGACCTTGATGACGCCGATCAACTGGTCGACCTGCGGGCGTTCGCCGAGATGGGTCACGCTGCCGACCATGTTGACCTTGAGTCGGCGGAAGTACGAAGTCGCCTTCTGGCCGATGCAGACCATGTCCACTTCGACGCCCTTGTCCTGCCAGCCGCGGATCTGCGCGAGCAGGCTGCGGAACAGGTTGGTATTGAGGCCGCCGCAGAGGCCGCGATCGGTCGAGACGACGACAAAACCGACGCGCTTGACCTCGCTGCGCTCGATCATGAACGGGTGCTTGTACTCGCTGTTCGCATGCGCGATGTGACCGATCGCCTGGCGCATCAGACGCGCGTAGGGACGCGAGGCCTTCATCAGGTCCTGCGCCTTGCGGATCTTCGATGCCGAGACCATTTCCAGCGCGCGCGTCACCTTGCGGGTGTTCTGCACGCTCTTGATCTTGGTTTTGATTTCTCTGCCGCCGGCCATGCTTGCCTCGTACATTCGTCATTGCGCCGAACCATCGGCTGCGGGTGTTGCTTTCTCGGAACGGGAATGGGTAGGAGCAGGATCCCGGCGCCGCGCGCCTTTAACGAATCCCCAATCCCTTTATCCCGAATTCCCGGGTCCTACCAGGAACCGGTCTTCTTGAACTCGTCCAGGCCTGCCTTGAACTTGCCTTCGATGTCGCCGTTCCAGTCGCCGGTGGCGACGATGTTCTTCATCAGCTCGGCGTAATTGCTGTGGAAATGCTGGTGCAGGGCGGCCTCGAACGGCAGGATCTTGGCGATCGGCAGGTCGTCGAGGTAACCCTTTTCCGCCGCGTACACCGACAGTGACAGCTCGGCGATCGACAGCGGCGCGTACTGCTTCTGCTTCATCAACTCGGTGACGCGCTGGCCGCGCTCAAGCTGGGCACGCGTCGCTGCATCGAGATCCGAAGCGAACTGGGCGAATGCGGCCAGCTCGCGGAACTGGGCGAGGGCGAGCTTGACGCCACCGGACAGCTTCTTGACGATCTTGGTCTGCGCTGCACCACCGACGCGCGACACCGAGACGCCGGCGTTGACGGCGGGACGGATACCGGCGTTGAACAGATCGGTTTCGAGGAAGATCTGGCCATCGGTGATCGAGATCACGTTGGTCGGCACGAAGGCCGAAACGTCGCCAGCCTGGGTCTCGATGATCGGCAGTGCAGTCAGCGAGCCGGTCTTGCCCTTGACCGCGCCGTTGGTGTGCTTCTCGACGTATTCCTCGTTGACGCGTGCGGCGCGCTCGAGCAGACGCGAGTGCAGGTAGAACACGTCGCCCGGATAGGCTTCGCGACCCGGCGGGCGCTTGAGCAGCAGGGAGATCTGGCGATAGGCCCAGGCCTGCTTGGTCAGGTCGTCATAGATGATCAGGGCGTCTTCGCCGATATCGCGGAAGTACTCGCCCATCGAGCAGCCGGAGTACGGCGCGATGTACTGCATGGCCGCCGATTCGGAGGCCGAGGCGGCGACGATGATGGTGTGGGCGAGCGCGTCGTTTTCTTCGAGCTTGCGCACGACGTTGGCGATCGAGCTCTGCTTCTGGCCGATCGCCACGTAGATGCATTTGATGCCGGAATCTTTCTGGTTGATGATCGCATCGATGGCCAGGGCGGTCTTGCCGGTCTGGCGGTCGCCGATGATCAGCTCGCGCTGGCCGCGGCCGATCGGGATCATCGAGTCGACCGACTTGTAGCCGGTCTGCACGGGCTGGTCGACCGATTTGCGCCAGATCACGCCCGGCGCAACTTTTTCGATCGGAGCGCGGTGCGTGGCGTTGATCGGACCCTTGCCGTCGATCGGGTTGCCGAGTGCGTCGACGACGCGACCCAGCAGTTCGCGGCCAACCGGCACTTCAAGGATCTTGCCAGTGGTCTTGACCGTGTCGCCTTCGCGCAGGTGCTCATAGCCGCCGAGGACCACGCAACCGACCGAGTCGCGCTCGAGGTTGAGGGCCAGTGCGATCGTGTCGCCCGGCATCTGGACCATCTCGCCGGACATCACGTCGTTGAGGCCATGCACGCGCACGATGCCGTCGGACACGCTGGTGATCGTGCCCTCGTTGCGCGCATCGGCGGTGAGCTTGAACTCCTCGATGCGGTGCTTGATGAGTTCGCTGATTTCAGACGGATTGATCGTGGTAGCCATGGTCGTTTCCCGATGTAGGGTGGTCTTTTACGCCACCGCAAACGGTGGGCATCAGCCCACCCTACGAAGTTCTGATTAGTGGGTAAGTGCCTGTTCGAGTCGCGCCAGACGGCCGCGCACCGAACCATCAATGACAACTTCACCGGCGTCGATGACGGCGCCGCCGAGCATTTTCGGATCGATCGACTGGGTCAGCTCGATGTCCCGGTTGAAACGACGCTTGAGTGCAGCGCTGATCTTCTCGAGTTCGGGCGTGTCGACACGCACCGCGGTGCGCAAACGCACCTTCAGCGTGCGCTCCGATTCAAGCTTGAGCTGCTCGAACAGGGCGCCGATCTCGGGCAGCACCGGCAGGCGTCCGTTCTCCGCGAGCAGGCTGATGAAGTGACCGAAATCGCCATCGGTCTTCTCGCCCTGCGGCAGGAACAGCGAAGCCAGCTGGCTGCCGCCGAGCCGCGGATTGCCGAACAGCGCAACCACGCGTGGATCGGCAGCCACCTCGGCGGCGAAGGCGAGCTTTTCGGCCCATCCGGCCAACGCCGAACGCGCGAGCGCGGTTTCGAAAGCGGCGCGCGCGTAGGGTCGGGCCAGGGTCAGTGCGCTCGACATGGGTCTAGATCTCGCTCACGAGCTGATCGAGAAGATCCTTGTGCGCATTCGCATCGATCTCGCGCTTGAGGATCTTTTCGGCGCCGGCGATGGCCAGCTGGGCGACCTTGCCGCGCAATTCCTCGCGGGCCCGGTGCGCCATGCTTTCGATCTCGGCAGCGGCGATGGCTTTCTGCTTGGTGCCCTCGACGATGGCATCGGTGCGCGCCTTGTCGACGATCTGGTTGGCCTGCTGGGTGGCCTTGTCGATGATCGCGACAGCGTCGACGCGCGCCTTGCGGATCTCGTCGGCAACGCGAGCATCGGCGTCAGCCAGTTCCTGGCGGGCGCGGTCGGCAGCGGCGAGGCCTTCGGCGATCTTGGCCTGACGTTCCTCGATTGCCGCAATGATGTGCGGCCAGCCGAATTTCATCACGAGCCAGACCACAGCGAAGAACGCTAGGCCCTGGATCACCAGAGTGATATTGGGAATCATTGATCTTGCTCCTGCGTGACGGCGGCCGGGTGGCCGCCGCGCGGATGCCGGGTTTCGAGGACGATTACTTCACGCCAAGCGTGGCGAGCAGCGGGTTCGCGAACAGCAGCAGCAGGGCGATGGCGACGCCGATGATCGGCACCGCGTCGAGCAGGCCGGCGACGATGAACATCTTGGTCTGCAGCATCGGGGTGAGCTCCGGCTGGCGCGAAGCGCCTTCAAGGAACTTGCCGCCGAGAAGGGCGAAGCCGATCGCCGTTCCGAGCGCGCCGAGTCCGATCAGGAGGGCGGCGGCGATGACCGTCATGCTGAGCAGGTCGCCGACCTGGGCAACGTTTGCGATGGTTTCCATGTTTCTCTCCGTGTTTCTGAAGTTGAATGAAAAAAAGAACAGCTTCTAGTCGAATTGTGCGGGCACGGGGGCCTGCTGCTTGATTCTCGCGATCAGCGACGATCGCAAAGGTTAATGGTGCTCTGCGGCCATGCTCAGGTAGACGATCGTCAGGGTCATGAAGATGAACGCCTGCAGGGTGATGATGAGGACGTGGAACGCGGTCCAGACGAAGCCGGCGATGAACTGCCCGGCGCCGAGCAGGTAGGTCGAAAAATGGTCCAGCGATGCTCCGAGCGTCAACACCGCGATCAGGATGAAGATCAGCTCGCCCGCGTACATGTTGCCGAACAGTCGCAGCGAGAGCGACAGCGGGCGCACCGCTTCCTCGATCACGCGCAGCAGCAGGTTGGCCGGTGCGAAGGCCGGGCCGAACGGAGCGGTGAACCACTCCTTGAAGAATCCGACGACACCCTTGTGCTTGATGCCGACGTACTGGATCAGCAGGAAAACGGTCAGCGCCATGCCGATCGTCGTGTTGATGTCGGCGGTCGGTACCACGCGCAGGAAGGCATGCTCCGGATCGTGCCCCGCGATCTGATGACCGTTGGCCCATGCCCAGGGCAGCAGGTCGACCGGGATCATGTCCATGAAATTCATCAGGAAGACGAGGCAGAAGATCGTCAGCGAAAGCGGCGCGATGATCTTGCTGCGGCCGTGGAAGGTTTCCCGGACCATGCCGTCGACGAACGACACGACCATCTCGATCGCGCACTGCAGCTTGCCGGGGACGCCGGACGTTGCGCGACGCGAGACGCGCAGGAAGAACCACAGGAAAACGAGCACGGCAAGCAGCTTGAACAGGACGCTGTCGAGGTTGACCAGGAAGAACTGACCTTCGGTACCCGGCATCTGCACCTGCCAATGATGCAGGTGATGCTTGATGTACTCGGTCATGTTCGGTGGAGCGTGTTCGCTGGCCATCGGCTTACCTGATTGCAATGAGGGCGATCCAGAATGAGAACTGCGCTGCCAGGACACCGGCGATCAGCCCGGCGAATGGCAGTTTCAGGACTGCAATGGCCAGAGTCAGCGCCAGGCACAGCCAGAACCATTTGAGTACCTCCGCCGCATAGGCGGAGCGCAACGCATCGCGTGCCGGGGCGACTCCCCGCCCGAACAAGCGCATTGCAAACAACCAATTTCCAACTGCGATGATGGCGCCGCCCGTCAGGGTGGCCAAGCCGATCCACACTCCGTACATCGAGGCGATCAGGGCGACCACGACGGTCACTCCGATCTGCAACAGCGTGGTGCGAACCGCCACCCGCCAACCGAAGGCGATGGAATTGCGCACGTGGGCTTACCCGAATGTGGGGGGTGATACCGCAGGCAGGCAGCCAAAACACTGCCCGCTGAGCCGGAGAATGATATCAGTTGGGTTTCGCGAGCCGCAACCGACTCTTGCGTCGCGCAAACGAGCGCATCGGCAACATTCATTCGCCGGGTCCAGCGCGCGCGCGGCGATTTGCGCCGATCCCCGGCCCTTGTTGACTGGCGGGTCATCGCAGCTCGATCGAAGGTCCGATGCGGTGACGGCGGAATGCGGCCAAATGCCGCATCGGGTCGGCTGGCGCCCGCGCGCCCGCGAGTCGGTGCGATGGATCCGTGGCGGGCATCATCACGGGCGGCGGAATGTGTGGCCGGTTGCCGCTGGCGCCGCGCGCTCGGCATAATCCTGAGTCGAGGCCGGATTCCGTCGGGCCTGAGGGTTTCGCCGATGAACAAGCCTGCCGATTGCTACCTTGATGTGCCGGCCGGCAAGGCGGTATTTGTCGAGGGCGAACAGGGGCAGGTGATGTATGTCATCGAATCCGGTGCCATCGACCTTTTGCATTCCGCGCGTGGCGAGGACCCGGTAGTCGCACTCGGGGCCGGTGAGTTTTTCGGCGAAATGGCGATGTTCGAGGATCAGCCGCGTCCTTTCAGTGCGATTGCACGTGAGCCGGCGCGTTTGCTCAGGATCGAGCGGTCCGCCTTCGCCGACCTGCTGCGTCAGAACGTCGAGATCGCGCTGAAGCTCATGCACGTGATTTCGCGACGCCACCAGCGCAGCGAATACCGGCTGTCATCGATCCTTGCCGATTCCGCGAATGCGCGTCGCAAGCCTGCATCGGTGCCGGCACCGACTGCCAGTGCGCCGCCGGCCGCGAAGCCCGTGGCGGCCAGGGAAGCGCCGAAGCCGGCCGCGCCACGTGATCCCGGGATCGAGCCCGCACCTGCTCCTGTCCAGGCAGCGGCGGCGAAAACCGCCGGCAGTTGCGTGCTCAGGCATGCCCAGGGTGAAATTTTTCCGCTCGATCCGGCGCGTACCGAGTTCCTCGTCGGTCGGCCCGATCCGGTGGCGGGCATCAATCCCGAAATCAACCTGAGCGGTGTCGATCCGACGCGCAGCCTGAGCCGCAGACATGCCAAACTGGTGCGTCAGGGCCGTCTGTACTTCGTGCGCGAGGATGCGGCTACCGTCAACGGCACCTTCGTCAACAATGTTCGTGTCACAACCGGCGTGGATGTCCCGATCAAGCCTGGCGACAAGTTGCGGTTTGGTGCAGTGGAAGTCGATTTTGCCGCCGCCTGAAGCGGCTCGGAGAATGAAAATGGTGAATGCTCGCGAGTTGCCAGAATCCCTGGCCAATGTGGATCTTGGAGTAATCGACGCGCTCAAGGCGCTCAAGGAAGAGTCCGATATCCTGCGCGACCGGCTGGGGGGACTCGAGGCAGTAAAGGCGGATTTCGACCCTGCCGTTTTCAGCCGGGTCCATGCCGATTACTCGAGGCAGCTTGGCGTGATCGAAGCCAAGGCCGATCCGATGCGCCAGCAGGCTCGCGAAGCCTATGCCCGTCTGCGCGGTGCGCTGGCCGACATTGCCGAGGCGCATGAGGCGGTCAAGCTTGATCGACAGGAGATCGAACTGCGCCGCAAGCTCGGCGAGTTCGATGAAGCCGCCTACAAGGATCGCGTCAAGGCGATCGAGACGGCACTCGCCGATCGCGCCGTTGCGCACAAGCAGGGTGAAGCATTGCGCGGACGATTCCTCGAGGTATTTGCGAACGAGGACGAGTTGCTCCAGGTGGGCGCCGCGGCAACCGGTCCGTCCAGCACACAGGAAATGGCGATGGCGGTCGAACCCATGGCGCCCCCGCCACCGCCATCACCGCCATCCGCGGCGCCGCCGCAAGCGCCCGAACAGCGCGAGATGCCTGCCGCGCAGACCCAGATCCTGCAGGTACTCAAGTTGCCGGAGCCGCCCAAGGTCCCGCCGCCGCCCGGTGCCGCGGCGGCACCGCCTGCATTCGGTCCGAATGCAACGATGTCACTGCGCACGGCGCGATTGGTCCCGCAAAATCCCGAAGCGGGTCGTTCGGCGATCCCGCTGCCGCCGAAGCCGATTTCGCTCGGTGCGGATGCCTCCAACGAAATCCGCATCGGAGGGCCTGGCGTCGAAGCCCGGCACGCGCAGATCACGGTCGATTCGAAGGGATACACCTTGAATGATCTCGGCAGCAAGTCAGGCACCCGGGTCAATGCCGAAGCGATCCAGTCGCGTCTGCTCAAGCACGAGGACGTGGTCCAGGTCGGCATGGCGCGCTTCGTGTTCCGGGAAGGCTGAGATGGCGCTCGATGTCCGCCAGGAACAGGCCGGTGAGGTGCAGGTGCTCGTACTGAGCGGCCGCCTCGACACGGATACTTCGGCGGATCTCGAACTGGTGGTCCAGGACCTGCTTCAGGAAGGGGCGAAAAGCTTCGTCGTCGACCTCAAGGGTGTTGGTTATGTGAGCAGCGCCGGGTTGCGCGTGCTGCTCATGCTCGGGAAGTCCCTTGATGGCAAGGGCGGTCTGCGCCTCAGTGGATTGAATCCCACGGTCAAGCAGGTCTTCGACGTGGCCGGATTCACGCAGCTTTTTGCCATTTTTCCCAATCGCGATGCCGCCCTGGCCGGCTTCAAGGCCAAGCCGGCTGCAGCGCCACCGGTTCCGGTCGTGCAGGGAAGTCCTCTTGCTCCGGCCCTCGAGAGGCTGCTGGGCCTGAAATCCGGCAGCCGCGCTGCGTCGCCGGGTGCAGACACCGTTGAACTGGCGCGACAGGTGGTTCGTCTGCTCGGTGTCGCCGTCGCGCGCTGATGCGCGGTGTCTGGATCGACGTTCAGACGCTCATTGACTCCGGTTGCGGCTGAGCAGCAGCAGGGTCAGGTCATCGGCCGGCGCGGCTGAACCGACAAAGGCCGCCAGTTCGCGATTGATTTCCGCGAGTACCGAAGGTGCGTCGGGATTGCGCGCAAGGATTGCACAGGCGCGCTCGATGCCGAACTGCGCGCCCGCTGCGTTCTCGGCCTCGTCGAGGCCATCGGAGTAGAGCATCAGGCACGCACCGGCTCCGAGCGTGATCCGGTTTGCCACGAACAGGGTTTGCGCGTTTGCGCCGAGCGGTGCGCCGGGCTCGAGACCGAGCGCCGTGACCGTGCCGTCCACCGCGCGCAGCAGCGGAGCCGGATGCCCCGCATTGGCGATCTCGATCTCGCCGCTTTCGGGATTCAGCGCGGCAATCTGCGCGGTCACGAACATGCCGGGCTCCAGTTCGTCGAGCAGCAGCACGTTGAGCGTGACCAGCAGGTCGAGCGGATTGCTGGCCTGACTGGCGAGCAGCCGCACGCCCATGCCGAAGCGCGCCATGACCAGGGCGGCCGAGACGGCCTTGCCCGAGACATCGGCGATGACAAGTCCGATGCGGTCATCGGCGAAGCGGAAGTAATCATAGTGATCGCCGCCGACGACGCGCGCAGGAACATAGGATTCCGCGACCTGGTAACCGGGCAGGCGCAGCGATGTGGCCGGCAGGAAATGTTGCTGCACGCGGCGGGCGAGCAGCAGGTCACGTTCGGCGACGCGGCGATCCGGATGGCTGCCTCGCTCGGCTTCGACCAGTCCGGCGAGCACGCTGGCGATGCCCTTCGCCAATGAGCGATCCATCGGATTCCAGGTATCGGGGTGTGCCGATTCGGCCACGACGACGCCGAGCGTCTCGCCGCCCAGGATCACGGGTGCGGCAAGGATGCCCGCCGGTGCGTCGCTGATGCCGAGCGGCTCGATGGCCGCTCCGCCTCCGGCAACGCCATCGACGTGGCGCAGGCAGGCATTTGCAAGCATCGCGCTCGATGCGAGGTCGTCGACGCCGGGCACGTTGCGGGATGCGTACCGGATCAGGTTCGAGCTGCCCGGACGCCTCACGAACAGGCCGATGCGCTGGCAGCCATCGAAGTCGCCCAGCATCCTGTCGAGGATCTGGCCGATCAGGAGCGCGGGATCTTCACGTCGCGCGGGTAGCGAAGTGATCCACGCCAGCAATTCGAGGCGATCGATCAGTTGCGGGAACGCGCGCTCTCCGGTCCCAGTCGATTCTCTTGGATCCGCGATCGCGATGGTTGCCGCGACTTCGCCGATGACAACGTCGATGCTGCCATCGATGAGCTGATCACCGCGCACGGGCTTGCCGTCAAACAGGGTGCCGTTGGCACTGCC
>JAKQJM010000044.1 GCA_029561145.1 Pseudomonadota bacterium | reverse complement strand
TGAGGCCAGTTCCTGCTGACACCCAATCCTCCCGATCGCGGTCGGGAAACTGGAAACGACGATGAAACACGTTCCCACGCTCGATATCCGACGCTACGACAACGATCGCGATGCCTTTGTCGCCGAGCTCGGCGCGGCCTATCGTGAATTCGGTTTCTGCTGCATCAGTGGCCACGGCATACCGAAGGCCGGCATCGACGCCGCCTACGATGTTTTCCAGCGCTTCTTCGCGCTGCCGGCCGAGGTCAAGCGCAAGTATCACCAGCCCGGCACCGGTGGCGCGCGCGGCTACACGCCGTTCGGCATCGAGACGGCCAAGGATTCGAAGCATCCGGACCTGAAGGAGTTCTGGCATATCGGCCGCGAGATCCCGCGCGATTCGAAATATGCCGATGTCATGGCACCGAATGTCTGGCCGGACGAGATCGCCGGATTTCGCGAGCATGGCTACGGGCTTTACGAAGCACTCGATGCGCTCGGCACGCGCGTCTTGCGCGCGCTCGCGTTGCACATCGACCTGGCCGAGGATTTCTTCGAGGACAAGACCCATTTCGGCAACTCGATCCTGCGCCCGATCCACTATCCGCCGATCACCGCAACCGACATCCCGAACGTGCGCGCCGGCGCCCACGAGGACATCAACTTCATCACCCTCCTGGTCGGTGCAAGTGCCGAGGGCCTCGAGGTGTTGACTCGCGAAGGTGACTGGCTGCCGATCACGACTGAAGGCGATGCGATCGTCGTCAACATCGGCGACATGCTGCAGCGGCTGACCAACCACGTCTATCCATCGACGACGCATCGCGTGGTCAATCCACAAAACGAGAATGCGCGCAAGCCACGCTACTCGGTGCCATATTTCCTCCACCCGAATCCCGATGTCGTGCTCGACGTGCTGCCATCCTGCATCAGCGCGGACAATCCGAGCCGCTACCCGACATCGATCACCTCGCATGAGTACCTGATGCAGCGTTTGCGCGAGATCAAGCTGATCTGATCCCGATGTATGGAATGCAACGGCAGGTGATGCGTTCGCCTCGCCGCAGGAAACCGCTTCCACCGCGATGGGTATGCTGGATCGGTCCGGCAGAGAGTCGGCAAACACGACAGGCGCAATGATGCAGACGGATCGGGTCAATCGCCTTTCTCACGGTTCGGATGCGCGCCTCTGGCTTGCCGGATCGATCGTCATCCTTGGCGTGGTCGTGGCGTTTCGCGCGGCGTTCGCGGGTTATTTCATGCTCGATGATTTCGGCATGCTCGCGATTGCCCGATTCCTCGATGGCCCGCTGGATCCGTTCTTCGGTGAGCACATTCCCGGAGCCGTCTACTACCGCCCGCTCGGCATGCTGTTGTGGTGGCTGAGCGAGCGCCTGTTCGGATCGACGCCCGCCGCGCACTACGCATTGAACCTGCTGTTGCATATCGCCGTCGCGGGTGCGTTGTGGCGCCTGACCACACGCCTGTGCGAGAGCCGCTGGGCCGGGTTTGTCGCCGCCGCGTGTTTTGCCTGCCACCCGATCGGTCTCGGCACGACGCTATGGTTGTCGGATCGTTTCGATCTGCTGGCCTTGCTGTTCACGCTGCTGGGTCTGGGTTTCGCCCTCGATTTCTCCCGCGGCGCAGGTTGGCGTGCGCTGGCGGCAGCGCTGTGCCTGTTCGGGCTGGGCTTGCTGTCGAAGGAAATCGCGCTGGCCGGTTTCGCCGCGGCTGCGGCCCTCTGGATGCGCGCTGACGAGGGCATCGGCTGGAAGGTGCGGGTCCGCGCGATCGCGCTCCTGCTGTTCGTCCTCGCGCTGTACTTGCTGATGCGCAGCGCGGCCTTGCCGAACCACGGAGCGGGCTGGCTGTCGTCGCTGTCGCGCCAGTTCGAGCAGTTCGCCCAAGGTGGCAGCATCTGGCTCGGCGGCTGGCTGAACTACGCAAGTTTCTGGGCCCTGCTCGGCGGATGGAAAGCGGCCGCTGCGCTGGTCGGATACGCCTTGATCGCTGCACTGGCAATCGTGGCCCTGTTCCAGCCATGGACGAGCCGCCGACAACAGGTCGTGCTCGCCGGACTGGTGTTGTGCCTGTCGACCGCGGTGCTGCAGTGGCCGTTGCTGGCATTCCAGGATTTGCGCGTTGCCGAATCGACCAGCGTCATCAACCTGGTCACCAATTCCCGCTATTTCTACACAGCATGGGCCGGCCTGCTGGTCGCGTTGGCCGGCATCCTGACCCCGTTGTGTTCGACCAACAACCTGTCGCGCAAGCTGCTGGCGGTGGCGCTCGTGGCACTCGTCCTGCCCTGGTTGCTTGCCTCCCAGCATCTCGCCCGCAGCTACCGGAATGCGACGCTGGAACAGCGCGCCATGGTCGAGGCGGCGGTGGCTTCGATCGGGCAACTGGAGATTCCGGACCGCTCCTGCCAGATTTATTTGCTCGACACCGACAACTGGATGTTCGGCTGGATCTCGGACGAGGCGATCAAGGCCGTGGTTCCCGACCTGCAACCGATTTCCCGATGCCTGATCCAGACCGAGCACACGCCCTGGTATCACATTGCCGTGGTTGATCGCTTCGATGTGCGCGATCTCTATCCGTTGCGTCCGATCCATGGCGCCGACGAGAGCAAGGCCACGCAGAAGATCGGGCGCGGCCGATTCCTGTTCCTCAATCTCTCGCCCGGGCCCGATCTTTCACGGATGCCCGGAGCCCGTTTCCTGAGTTGGCGAAACGGCAGCTTCATCGACATCACGGCCGATGTGCTTGCCGGAACGCGCATCCCCGGACTCCTCTGCAATCGTTCGGCGGACGAATGCCTGCCATGAGCGTGATGCCGGAAACGCTACTGCGTGATGTCGATGCCGCAGCGAGGCAGGCGGATTCGGTGGCTGGATCGCGCGACCCGTGGCTCCGGGTCACGGCGATAGCAGTCGCGATTGCGCTCGTGCTCGCTTTCCGCGCCGCGTTTTCGGCGTATTTCATGCTCGATGATTTCGGCATGCTCGCAATTGCCCGATTCCTCGACAACCCGTTCGAGCCGTTCTGGCACAACCATATCCCCGGCGGGCTCTACTACCGCCCGCTCGGCATGCTGTTCTGGTGGCTGAGCGAAAGGGCGCTCGGAACAAACGTGGCTGCACAGTATCTCGTGAATCTTGCCTTGCACCTGGTTGGAGCTGCTGCGCTTTGGCGATTCACGAGCAAGTTGTGCGAGAGCCAATGGGCAGGAATCCTCGTCGCGGCCTGCTTCGCCTGCCATCCGATCGGTTTCGGAACGACCCTGTGGCTGTCCGATCGCTTCGACCTGCTCGCGCTCCCGCTCGGGTTCCTCGGCCTGCACCAGGTGCTGGAATTCTCGCGTTCCGCAAGCTCGCGCGCGATTTGGCTCGCGCTGCCCTTGCTTAGCGCGAGCCTGCTCTCGAAGGAAATCGCGCTCGCCTTCTTCGTCTCCTCGATGATGCTGTGCCTGTGCGCCGATCGACAGATCGGCTGGCAAGCGCGTTTTCGCGCTTGCGCGATCCTGTGCGTTCCGATCGCGGCGTATTTCCTCGTCCGGTCCGTCGTGCTCCCGAACCCTAGTGCAGAGTCCTTGTTTTCGATCAAGCAACCGCTGCACCTGCTTGCCGATGGCCTGGGTCACTGGGCAACGGGCGGATTCGATTTCCTGACCTGCTGGCAACGACTGGGCGGCTGGAAAAAAGGAGCCGCTTTTGCCGGTGTTTCAGTCGTGGTCGTTCTCTTGCTGGTTTCGACGACCCGGCCATGGAGCATTCGCCGGAAAAATGCCGTTCTTGCAGGGCTCTCCCTCTGTGCAACCACGGCACTTCTGCAATGGCCGTTGCTAGGGAATTTCAGCGTGCGGATTTCGGAGGCGAGTCCGGTGCTGGATCTGGTCGTCAACTCGCGTTACTTCTATGCCAGCCTCGCGGGTTTCCTGATCGCGATCGCGGGATTCCTGATGCCGGTTCTCGAACGCTGGAAAGGGGCGCGAATCGGAATCGCTTTCGCCTCGGCATTGCTGGTCGTGCCGTGGTTGCTTTCCGATCAGAATCTGGCGCGCCGCTATCGGAACGAAACACACAAGCAGCAGGAGCTTGTCGAGGCGGCGCTGGCCAGCATCGGGAAAAGTCGTCTGCCGGCAACGAATTGCCAGATCTACCTTCTCGATACGCAGAACTGGACGTTCGGCTGGATATCCGACGAGGCGGTCAAGGCGACCTATCCGGACCTGGCGCGGATCGAGAGCTGCCTGGTCCAGACCGAACACACGCCTTGGTACCACATCGCCAGGAGGGATTCGATCGATCCGGGAGGGTTGCGACCGATGACCCTGGTGCGAGGCCAGGACGAATCGCAGAGTGCGCAGAGGATCGGTCGTGGTCGCTTCCTTGCTCTCAACCTTGACGACGACAACGGGGTGCCGGCGGATTCGCAGGCGCTTTTCCTGAGCTGGCAGACGGGCCGCTTCGTTGACGTTTCCGCGGAGGTCAGGGAGGGTCGGCGCACGCCTCGATTCGCTTGCAATCGACGCGCCGAGCAATGCCCGAAGTAGAGGATTTGTCCAGTCCGAGGCTTGTCAAATCTTGATAGTGATCCATGACCATGCCACCTGTTGGATTCGTCTTTGGCGTAACTGCGAATTTGTCCTTGGGAGTCTTGTTTCTGACGCCGGCGTTCGACTGAATGGAACAATGGACGAAAATGTGAGCGAATTTTACTATTCCCGCTATCCGAATGTCTTGGAGCGTGATCGCATGCGGTTCAATCTGCTCTGGGTCTTCCTGCTTGGCCTCGTTGTGGTTCTCCCGACGCACGCGCAAGTCGAGCGCGGCAAGGCGCCGCCCGATGCGCTCGGCATCGACAAGGACAAGAAGGAAGTGCGTGTCAGCGACTATCGCGGCAAGGTCGTGGTGCTGACGTTCTGGGCGAGCTGGTGCGGTCAGTGCCTAAAGGAATTGCCCATACTCGAGAGCGTCCAGCGCAAGGGCGGGAAGGAACGGATTCAGATTGTGGCAATCAACTCGGACAAGGAGCGCTCGGACTATCTCGCGATGCGGCGCCGCATGCGCGACTTCACGATGGCGATGACGGAAGATCGCGCGGACCGCAGCATTGCCGATCAGTACGGGGTGACTGGGTATCCGCATATGGTCATGGTCGACAAGCAAGGACTTGTCGCCTTCACTCATCGCGGTTATTCCGAAAATTCGCTCGGAAGGATTGTGGACGAGATCAACGTACTGCTTGAGGAATAGCGGGTTGAGCAGCATCGCTGGAGCGCCTCCCTCATCCCCCTTCGGGACCTTCTCCCGCCAGCGGGAGAAGGGGAGAACGGCGTTGCGGTTTGGTGCGCTGAAGAAGTAACCGGATTTGGAGGCGAATGTATTCGAGCGCACCCTCATCCCCCTCCGGGGACCTTCTCCCGCGAGCGGGAGAAGGGGAGGGTAGTGGTGAGGCTTTTGTGTGTGGAAGCCTTGGGCGCATTTGGGGGGGCGAAATCATAGGAGCGCCACCCTCATTCCCCTTCGGGGACCTTCTCCCGCGAGCGGGAGAAGGGGAATAAGGCGTTGCAGCATCCGTGCGCTGAGGGATGAGGCAACAGAATGGCTGCGGATTGGATGCATCGGGATGTCTCCACTATCATGTGGCCCTGTTGCAGGGGAATTCGATGTCGGTAATTTCATCTTCGGTCCGCCCGGGATTGCTCGGCGGATTCGGCTGGCGCGTGCTGAACGTGCTGCAATTGCTGTTCACGCTGCTCTGGACAGCGGTGCTGATCTGCCTTGCGCTGATCGTCCTGCTGCTCTGTGGTGGCAGGCGGCATTGGCCCTTGCGCATGGCTTCGCGCTGGTGGGCGCCGGGCCTGTTGACCGGCGCGGGCGTCCGGCTCGAGCTCGAGGGATTCGAGGGCATCGATTTTTCGAAGCCATGTATCGTCGTTGCCAATCACCAGTCGATCATCGACGTCTGCGTGCTGTTTCGCGCGATACCGGTACCGTTGCGTTTTGTGCTCAAGCAGGAACTCGCGCGGGTGCCTTTCGTCGGTGCCTACGCGCGCGCGATGGGCATGGTCTTCATCGAGCGGCAGGCGGCGCGCGAGGCGAATCGACGCCTGCATGAAGCGACCGCGCTGTTCGAGTCGGGTCATAGCCTTTGCGCATTTCCGGAAGGCACGCGCAGTCGGGATGGCCGCGTCGGGCCGTTCAAGGGTGGCGTGTTCAAGCTTGCGATCGAATCGGGTGTGCCGATTCTCCCTGTCGCGATCGATGGCAGCGGACAGGTGTTGCCTGCATCGGGTTTCCGCGTGCGTCCGGGACGTATCCGCCTGCGCGCCGGCAGCCTGATCGAAACGAGCCAACTGCAGCCCAGCGATCGCCAGGCGCTCGCACAACGTTGCCATGATGCGGTGGTCCGGTTGCAGCATCCCGGCGCACACGGCCAGCTCTGATCGGGATCCCGGATTTGCCGGATTGTTGCGTCTGGGCGGACTCAGGGCCGCAAGTTTTCCACGCGCTTCACTGCCGGCGGGAGGTCATCGAACCGACACGGTGGCGAAGTTCACCCCGCAGACGGAAAGGAGTAGCCTCGAGCTTCCCCAGGCGCAACCCAGGTGATCGCGATGAAACTCGATATCAACGGTCGGGAGCATGTGGTCGATGTTCCTGACGACATGCCCCTGTTGTGGGTGTTGCGGGATGTGGTTGGCTTGACCGGCACCAAGTTCGGTTGCGGCATGGCCCAGTGCGGCGCCTGCACCGTGCATGTCGATGGCGCGCCGGTGCGCTCATGCGTGACACCGGCGTCGGCCCTGGCGGGCAAGAAGGTCACGACGATTGAAAGCCTCGGCAGCGACGGCTCGCATCCGGTGCAGCGCGCCTGGATCGAACACGATGTCGTGCAGTGTGGCTACTGCCAGTCCGGGCAGATCATGTCGGCTGTGGCCCTGCTCAAGGTCAAGCCGAAACCCAGCGATGCCGATATCGATGCGGCGATGGGCGGGAATATCTGTCGTTGCGGCACCTACCAGCGGATTCGTTCGGCCGTGCATCGCGCTGCCGAACTCGGCGAGGAGAATCGTCATGACGCGTGATCCAGGTGGTCTCCTGCAGCCCTCGCGGCGACAGTTCCTCGCGACCTCGGCTTCGCTCGCTGGAGGTCTGGTCATCGCCTGCTTCGTCCCGTTCGGTGCGCGGCGCCTGTTTGCGCAGGAAGGTGCGCCGCCCGCCGCTCCGGCGGTCGATCCGAACGCGTTCGTGCGCATCGGCAGCGACGACACGATCACGATCCTGCTCAAGCACGCGGAAATGGGGCAGGGTGTCTGGACCTCGTTGCCGATGGTCGTTGCCGAGGAACTGGATTGCGACTGGACCAGGGTGCGCGTCGAGACCGCGCCGAACGCGCAGGTCTATGCCAACAACGCATTCGGCATCCAGGGTACCGGCGGCTCGACCAGCACGCATGAATCGTTCGACCAGATGCGCCAGGCCGGAGCGATGGCGCGGGCCATGCTGGTCGAGGCAGCGGCGAAACGCTGGAAGGTTGATGCGGCGACGTGCCGGACCGAAAACGGCTTCGTCATTTCCGGTGCGCACAAGGCCAGCTATGGCGAACTCGCCGATGCCGCCGCCCGACTCAAGCCGCCGCAGAAGGTCGTCGTCAAGGATCCGTCGAAATGGACGCTTATCGGCAAGCCGACCCGGCGCCTCGACAGCCTCGCCAAGGTCACCGGCAAGGCCGGGTTCGGCATCGACGTTCAGCGCCCCGGCCTGCTCGTCGGCGTGATCGCGCGTTGCCCGGTATTCGGCGGCACGCCAAAGCGTTTCGACGCGACGTCGGCGAAGGCGATACCCGGGGTGGTCGATGTGGTCCAGGTGCCAAGTGGTATCGCCATCCTTGCCAATCATTTCTGGGCGGCGAAAAAAGGACGCGAAGCACTCGATGTCGAATGGAATGCAGGCGCTGGTGCCAGCCTGTCGACACCGGCGATGCGCGCCGACTATCGCAAGCGCGCGGACAAGCCCGGCGCGATCGCGAAGCAGGCCGGAAGTGTCGACGCGGTGCTTGAGGCCGCCGGTACGCGCATCGAGGCGGTGTATGAAGTGCCATTCCTCGCGCATGCGCCGATGGAACCGCTCAACTGCACGGTCGAGATCGGCAAGGACGGATGCGAGATCTGGACCGGCACGCAATTCCAGGGCGTCGACCAGGGCGTGGTCGCGGGCATCCTCGGCATCAAGCCCGAACAGGTGAAGATCCACACCCAGTTCCTCGGCGGCGGCTTTGGTCGTCGCGCCAATCCGCAATCGGATTTCATCGCCGAAGCCGTGCATGTGGCCAAGGCCGCGAACAAGCCGGTCAAGATCGTCTGGACGCGCGAGGACGATATCCATGGCGGTTACTACCGGCCGATGTGGTTGTCGCGCTTCGTCGCCGCGCTCGGTGCCGACGGCATGCCATCGGCGTGGACACATACCGTTGTCGGCCAATCGATCGCTGCGGGGACGCCGTTTGCTGCGGGCATGATCAAGGATGGCGTCGACGTGACGTCGGTCGAAGGCGCCGCCGATTCGCCCTACCTCGCCGCCATCGCTGCGCATCGCGTCGATCTGCACACGCCCGAGAGTCCGATTCCGGTGCTTTGGTGGCGTTCGGTTGGTCATTCGCACACCGCTTTCGTCGTCGAGAGTTTCGTCGACGAACTCGCACATGCGGCGAAGGTCGATCCGCTCGCCTATCGACGCAAGCTGTTGCCGGCAGATTCACGCAACCTGCGCGCACTCGAACTCGCCGCCAGGGAATTCGGTTGGGGCAAGCCGCTGGCAAAGGGCCATGCGGCAGGACTGGCGGCACACGAGTCGTTTGGCAGTCATGTCGCGCAGGTCGCCGAACTGTCGGTCGAGGACGGCCGGATCCGCGTGCATCGCGTTGTCTGCGCGATCGACTGCGGACCCGTGGTCAATCCGATGACGATCGAGGCGCAGATGCAATCGGCCATCGCGTTCGGCCTCAGCGCGGCCCTGCACAGCGAAGTGACCTTCAAGGACGGCAAGGTCGAGCAGAGCAATTTCCACGACTACAGGGTCTTGCGCCTCGACGAGATGCCGAAGGTCGAAGTGCATATCGTGAAGAGCACCGAGAAGATGGGCGGCGTCGGCGAGCCGGGCCTGCCGCCGATCGCGCCGGCCGTCGCGAATGCGCTGTTCGCGCTGACCGGCAAGCGACTGCGCAACCTGCCGCTGAAGCTTGCGTGAGGGTGCCGCCGGAAAGTCGCACGATCGGCTCGTCGCGACTTTCGTGCAGGGGCGGCGTCGGAGCGCCTTGCCCGGGTTGATCGGAAACCTCCGATCAACCGCGTCGCGGTCGGCAATACTCAGTCGCGTGCGACGGGCTTGCCGTCCTTGACCACGCCGCGTACCTGGCGCAGGCATTCGATGTTCTTGATTGGATCGCAGGCGACCGCGACGAGGTCGGCGATCTTGCCGACGGCGATCGAGCCGAGGTCCTTCTCCTTGCCG
>JAKQJM010000040.1 GCA_029561145.1 Pseudomonadota bacterium | reverse complement strand
GCGCGCCCAGGTGCCGATGCTGCCGGTGACACACGGCGTCACCTATACGCGCTGGCATGTGCTCGCCTACACGATCCTGTTGCTGATCGTGACGATCCTGCCGTACCTGACCGGCATGAGCGGACTGTTCTATCTCGGTGGCGCACTCGTGCTCGGCGCCGGCTTCCTCTACTACGCGATCCGCCTGCTCAATCCGCCCGACGAGCTGTTCGCGATGAAGGTCTTCAACTACTCGATCATCTACCTGATGGCGTTGTTCGCCTTCCTGCTGATCGACCACTACCTGATGCCGGCGCCGGTCAGCAACCTGATCTTCCGCCCCACGTAGGAAACGGTGTGAGCCGCCCCGAAAAGGGATTTCCTTCGGTCGTGATGCCGCTGATTTATTTCGGGATCGAAAAGCACCGCCCCAAGAGAGGACAAGCGATTGAAGCCGCTTCCTACAAGTCTGGTGCGGCGATGGGTGCGCGCCTCGCATAGCGTTGTGCAATTACCGCGCAGGCCATCAACTGGATCTGGTGGTAGAGCAGCACCGGCAGCACGATCATGCCGAGTGCGGGATTGCCGGCGAACAGGACCATCGCGATCGGTACGCCGCTGGCCAGGCTCTTCTTCGATCCGCAAAACACGATCGCGATTTCATCTTCGCGGGTGAAGCCGAGCTTCCGGCTTGCCGTCGTTGTCAGGACCAGCGCGAGCATCAGCAGCACGCTCACGACGACGAGCAGTGCGACGAGCGCAGAAACCGGAACGCTGCGCCACAGGCCCTGGACAATCGATGCGCTGAAAGCGACGTAGACCACCAGCAGTACCGTCGCGCGATCGGTCACCGCGAGCAGGCGCTTGCGGCGCTCCACCCAGCCGCCGATCAGCGGACGCGCCAGATGACCGGCGACAAACGGCACGAACAGTTGCAGCACGATCTTGCCGATCGCATCGAGATCCACGGCGCCTGCTGCTTGCGTGACCAGCAGCATCGATACGATCAGAGGCGTCAGGAAGACCCCGATCAGGTTGGAGAGGGATGCGCTGCAGACCGCTGCAGCGACATTGCCGTGTGCCATCGAGGTGAAGGCGATCGACGACTGCACGGTCGAGGGCAGGGCGCAAAGAAACAGCAATCCGACGGCGAACTCCGGCCTCAGCCATGCGGCGGGCAACAGCCAGTGCAGGGCAAGCCCGAATAGCGGAAAAGCAATAAAGGTACAGGCCAGCACGAGCAGGTGCAGGCGCCAGTGGGTCAGGCCGGCGATGATGGCTTGCCGCGAGAGTCGCGCACCGTGCAGGAAGAACAGGGCCGCGATCGCGAATGTCGAAATCCCGTCGACCAGCGTGGCCGCCGCGCCACGGCAAGGTATCAGGACCGCAGCGAGCAGCGTCGCGATCAGGGCCAGCGTCGTGCGATCAAGCAAGGCAGGTAGTCTTGACATGGAGGTGCGCGGAGGGAAAGCGGAGTCAGGATCGCGTGGCAGCGGCACATTGTGCCGGAACCGCGCTGTCCGGATCAGGCCTGGCCCGTGCAGCGGGTGCGATGGCTGCCGATCGCACGCAATCAGTGATATATGTCGGCTTTCCTCCGAGCGGAACCGTCGATCGATGACCGACCCCACCGAGCCCGCGTTGACCCGCCGTGATACGCGCACCCTGACCCTCGCCGCGCTCGGCGGCGCGCTCGAGTTCTATGATTTCATCATCTTCGTCTTCTTCACCGCGGTCATCGCGAAGCTGTTCTTTCCTCCCGACATGCCCGAATGGCTGCGGCAGTTGCAGACTTTCGGCATCTTCGCGGCGGGCTATCTCGCGCGTCCGCTGGGCGGCATCGTCATGGCGCATTTCGGCGATCGTGTCGGGCGCAAGCGCATGTTCATGCTGAGCGTGTTGCTGATGGCGGTGCCGACCCTGCTGATGGGCCTGCTGCCGACCTATGCCAGCCTCGGCATCGCCGCGCCGATCCTGTTGCTGCTGTTGCGCGTGCTGCAAGGCGCCGCGGTCGGGGGCGAGGTGCCGGGCGCGTGGGTGTTCGTCTCCGAACACGTGCCGCCATCGCGCAGCGGGTTTGCCTGCGGCACGCTGACCTCGGGCCTGACCTTCGGCATCCTGCTCGGTTCGCTGGTTGCCAGCTGGATCAATTCAAGCTGGACCGCCGACGAGGTGCTCGCCTGGGCCTGGCGATTGCCGTTCGTGCTCGGTGGCCTGTTCGGATTGCTCGCGGTCTGGTTGCGCCGCTATCTCGAAGAGACGCCGGTCTTCGAGGAGATGCGCCGCCGGCGCGAACTGGTCAGGGGATTGCCGTTGAAAGTCGTGCTGCAGGGCCATGGCGGTGCGGTCATCCGCTCGATGCTGATTACCTGGATGCTGACCGCGGGGATCGTCGTGGTCATCCTGATGACGCCGACGCTGGTGCAAAGCCTGTTCGCGATTCCTCCGGCAACAGCGGCGACGGCAAGCTCGCTGGCGACCTTCGCGCTGTGCGTGGGTTGCGTGCTTTTCGGAATCGCGGTCGACCGTTTCGGCGTCGAACGCGTCCTCGTCATCGGCGCCGTGGGTCTCGTCGCCGCAACTGCCGGACTCTACCGGACTCTGAGCGCGGCACCTGAATACTTCACGACTGCCTACACGCTTACCGGATTGTTTGTCGGCGTGACCGGGGCGATCCCGAGCCTGATGGTGCGCGCGTTCCCGCCGGCGATCCGCTTTTCGGGCATCTCGTTCGCCTACAACGTGGCCTATGCCATCCTCGGCGGATTGACCCCGCTGGTCGTCAGCCTGTGGATCCGCGCGGGTGAGCCGAATGCGCCGGTCTACTACGTCGGCCTGGCCTGTCTCGCCGGCGCGTCGGCGGCGATCTGGGCTGCAGCGAAGTCCCGCACATCGGCCATGGTCAACTGATCGGCTCCTGCGCATAATCCGTCGATGGACAACAGACACGACAAGCGCGATGCCCTGATCGTTGGCGGTGGCCACAATGGCCTCGTCTGTGCGACCTACCTGGCCAAGGCCGGCTTGAAGGTGACCGTGCTCGAACGACGCGGTGTCGTCGGCGGTGCCGCGGTGACCGAGGAATTCCACCCCGGATTCCGCAACTCCGTGGCCGCCTACACGGTATCGCTGCTGCAGCCGAAGGTGATCAAGGATCTCGATCTGCACGCGCATGGCCTGCGCATCGTCGAGCGCAAGCTCGGCAACTTCCTGCCCCTGCCGGACGGGCGATCGTTGCGCGTCGGCGCGGGCATCACGCGTGACGAAGTCGCGAAGTTCTCTAAGCGCGACGCCGAGCGTCTGCACGACTACGAACAACGCCTTGAAGCAATTGCCGATGTGCTGCGCGTGCTGGCGATGGAGCCGCCGCCGAACATTACGGACGGCGGCTGGTGGAAGGCGATTCCCGAACTGGTCCGCGCCGGCAAGCTCGGCAAGCGCTTGCACAAGCTTGATACGGGTTTGCGCCAGGAACTGCTCGACCTGTTCACGATCTCGGCAGCCGAATACCTCGATCGCTGGTTCGAGAGCGAACCGATCAAGGCCGTGCTCGGTTTCGACGGCATCGTCGGCAACTACGCGAGTCCGTACACGCCTGGCAGTGCCTATGTATTGCTGCATCACGTGTTCGGCGAGGTCAACGGCGTCAAGGGTGCCTGGGGTCACGCGATCGGTGGCATGGGCGCGATCACCCAGGCGATGGCGAAAGCGGCGCTCGCCGCGGGCGTCGACATCCGCACCGGCTGCGGCGTGCGCGAAGTGATCGTCGAGGAAGGTCGCGCCGTCGGTGTCGTCACCGAAACCAGCGACCTGCTGCACGCGCGAGCGATCGTTGCCAACGTCAATCCGAAACTGCTCTACGAACGGCTGCTCGCACCGGCCGTGGTGCCCGCGGCGACGCGCGAACGCATGGCCAACTGGCGTTGCGGATCCGGCACGTTCCGCATGAATGTCGCGCTCTCGGGCCTGCCCGAGTTCACGGCCTTGCCGGGGCAGGGCGATCATCTGACCGCCGGCATCATCATGGCGCCGAGCATTGCCTACATGGATCGTGCCTATCAGGATGCCGTTGCGAACGGCTGGTCGCGCGAGCCGATCGTCGAGATGCTGATTCCATCCACGCTCGATGACAGTCTCGCGCCGAAGGGTCAGCACGTCGCCAGCCTGTTCTGCCAGCACGTCGCGCCGGTCCTGTCCGAAGGACGCAACTGGGACGATTACCGCGATGAGGTCGCCGACCTCATGATCGCAACGGTCGATCGATTCGCGCCTGGGTTCAAGAACCTCGTGATCGGTCGTCAGGCGCTGACGCCGCTCGACCTCGAACGCACGTTCGGCCTTATCGGTGGCGATATCTTCCATGGCGCGCTGAGCCTCAACCAGTTGTTCAGTGCGCGTCCGATGCTTGGTCAGGCCGACTATCGCGGCGCGTTGCCAGGCCTCTACCTGTGTGGTGCCGGCACGCATCCAGGCGGCGGCGTGACCGGTGCGCCTGGCCACAATGCCTCGCGCGTGATCGCTGCCGATCTGCGCTGATTTCGACGATTTGCGTTCGGTACGGATCAAGCGATCGATTGCGTGATCGTGCGCAACAGTCCATCGTGGGCGCCACTTCCCGAAAACTGGAATCCCGATGGCGCATGTCCACGCTCCTGGTCTCGTCCTGCGCATGGATCCGGACGAACTGATCCGTGAAGGGGCGACCTTCAGCTGTGCCGAGCACGAGGCGGTTCACGCCCAGCACTATTTCGTCTGCATCGAGGCCAATGCGAAGGACGGCCTCTGGTTGCCCTTGTTCAGCGGTCCGCGTTTCGGCTCGAAGGAATTGCCGAATGCGTCGCGGACCGGCGACCCGCGCTGGGTAGGAACATCGGCGCACTACCAGCCCGAACAGATATGGCGTGCCTCGCACAAGGCGGCACAACGCGCCGCCAGCGCGGCCCATGACTCGTCATCCGGAAAGTTGCCGAACCGGATCAGGGCGGAATCGCTGCCAGCCGCTTCCGGGTTCCAGTTCCCCGCGACCAAATAGCGTGCGGGTTCGCTCGGGGGCAGATCGCTGCGGGAGCTTCCGTCATGTTCCGGCACGTCGCCGCTGTCGCGGCGAACGATGGATTGCGGGTTCCCGCGGATTCCCCGCCGACCGCGCCTGATACCGCACATCCCTCGCATTCCGAACGGTCAGCGCAACTTCGTTGTTCGGAAGCCGCGGCCAATGCGACGGACCAGGAGCCGTTCGACCACAAGAGAAATGCGTGTGAACCGGGTCGCCTGCGCGATCATCGCCGGTATTCGCGAACGGGCATGGCCAGTATTCCATCCGGTTCGAGGTGGGGCGACAACGTTCGCGTGATGTCCGATCATTGACGATCCTTGCAGGGTATCGCGGCGCGAATGTCGACAATCAGCACGAGTCAGCGCTTCCGGTCGATCTTCAGCGGTTCGGTCGGCAACCTGGTCGAATGGTACGACTGGTATGTCTACGCGGCGTTCTCGCTGTATTTCGCCAAGGCCTTCTTTCCGCAAGGCGACCGCACCGCGCAGTTGCTCAACACGGCCGCGGTATTCGCGGTCGGCTTCCTGATGCGACCGCTCGGCGGCTGGCTGATGGGATTGTGGGCGGATCGGCACGGCCGCAAGTCCGCGTTGATGCTATCGGTGTACCTGATGTGC
>JAKQJM010000034.1 GCA_029561145.1 Pseudomonadota bacterium | reverse complement strand
AGGGTGCTGGATGCAATTCCCGCTATTCGCTTTGGTCCTGTGCAGTGTCGGGCGTTGCCGTGACCTTCAACGACGGTGGCGTGCCCTCGACACCGCCCAGGCGGTCGCGAAACAGTGCGACGCGGGCGAGCAGAACGGTGGTGACGGGCACCGTGATGGCGAGGAGGATCGGAATCAACAAGGGATGCAGCACGACTTGTCCCTGCAGCATCGAAAAATGCAAGGCGCCAGCGCCCGCGACGCACCAGCTTCCCAGGGTATAGGCCAAGGCCGGCGGATGCATGCGCAGGAAGAAAGTGCGAAGGCGCAGGAAGCCGAACGCGGACAGCAGCACGAAGATTCCGCTCAGCACGAGCAGCACCGCGACCACGACTTCGGGCCACGCCGGAGCAGTCATTCGATCACCTCGCCGCGCAGGATGAATTTCGCCATCGCCGCCGAACTGACGAAGCTGAAGAGCGCGATCAACAACGCGAGTTCGAAATAGTGCTCGCTCTCGTGCAGGATCCCTGTGACCAGCACGATGAGCATCGCATGCAGGTAGAGAAGATCGAGTGCGAACACGCGATCCTGAGCGCGCGGGCCGCGGACCAGGCGCACCAGCACCAGCATCGAGGCGATGGCGTAGCAGCCCAGCGTGAATGTGATCGCGTGGTCGAGCAAGGCATTCATTCGAATATCTCGCAAAGGGGCTGTTCGTAGCGTGCCTTGAAGCGGGCCACGAACGCCGCGTGATCCGGAACATCCCAGACATGGAGCAGCATGGCGCTGCGGTCGATGGCGAGTTCCGACCATACCGTGCCCGGCACGATCGTCGTGACCATGGCGAGGACGGCGAGTCCGACGGGATCGCGCAGCTGCAGTGAAATGACCACGAAGCCCGCAGTGGGTTGGCGCGAGCCGCGGCGGAGCAATCCCCAGGCGATCTCGAAGTTCGATGCAACGACGTCGCGCACCACCGTCGCGAGGAAGCGCAACGCGCGGCCAGGCTTCCTCAGCTGCGCGCGTGGTGCGCGCAGGTTTGCGACGATGTGCGGCACGGTGAACGCAAGGAACAATCCGACCAGCGCCTGAGCAAGGCTCGGCGTGCGGGCGAGGACCAGCCAAAGGAGGAGCACGACCATCGACAGGCCCGGCGATGGCAGCAAAGCGGCGAGCAGCGCCTTCATCGCACGCTACCCTCATCGATCGCCGGTGTCGCCGGACCTGGCCGCGCCCGGGCGCCGAGCACGGCATCGACATACGGCTGCGGCGCATGAAGATAGCGAGACGTCGCCTGCGTGTAGCGCAATGCCGGTTCGGCGAAAACGGCGAGCCCGAGGCTCGCGAGCAGCAGGAGCAGCACCGCGCCCGCTTCGGCCGCCCTCAGTTGCGATGCGAGCACGCCGCCCTTCAACCAGAAGTGGCGGATTCCTGCGCGCGCCAGCGAAATGGTCGCAAACAATCCCGAGCTCACGATCAGGATGATCATCAACCACGTGCCCTGGGGCCCGATCGTGGATGGGTTCATTTCCGTCGCCGGCAGCTGATGCACGAGGGCTTGCAGCAACGCTGCCTTGGCCAGAAACCCCGCCAATGGCGGAAGGCCGGCGACGAGAAGTGCGCAGACAAGAAATGCGAGGGCCAGGCCCGCCACCGATATCGGAAAGGCGCGACCCACGAGTGGAAGCGCATTGTCGTCGAGGTTGTCGTCTTCATCCGGCAGGGCTTCGGCGTCCAGGTGCCGCGTCTGGGTTTCCGAACGCGTGCGTTTCACCACTTCGACCAGCAGGAACAGTGCACTGGTCGCCAAGGTGGCGTTGACGAGGTAGAACAGCGCCGCGGAACCGACCTCGATCGAACCGACCGCAAACGCGGCCAGCAGCGTGCCGGACGATACGATGACGGAGAAAGCCGCAATGCGGTCGAGCCGGATCGAGGCCAGCACGCCGAGCGCGCCGAAGCACAGCGTCAGCAGCCCGCCGGCGAAAAGAAAGCTTGCTCCGAACTGCGCACTCACCTCCGCCCCGGCCGGGAACAACAAGGTCCACAGGCGCAGGATCGCGTACAACCCGACCTTGGTCATCACGACGAACAAGGCGGCAACCGGAACGCTGCTCGCCGTGTAAGCAGGTACCAGCCACGCGTTGAGCGGCCAGATCGCCGCCTTGATCAGGAAGGCCATCGCAAGCATGACCGCCCCGATGTGGAGCAGTCCGCGGTCACTTTCAGCGACGAGCGGCATCCTGGCGGCGACATCGGCCATCGACAGGCTGCCCATGACGCCGTAAATCACTGCCAGGCCGATCAGGAACAGCGATGAGGCCAGCAGGTTGATGGCGATGTAGTGCAAACCGGATTGCACGCGCGGTGCGCCCGACCCGTGCAGTTGCAAGCCGTAGGACGCCGCCAGCATGACTTCGAAAAACACGAACAGGTTGAACAGGTCGCCGGTCAGGAAAGCACCATTGACGCCCATAAGCAGGATCTGCAGCAGGGGAAAGAAGTACGAACCAGCCCGCGACCAGCCCGCGGATGCATACAGCGCAGTGCCCACGCCGACGAGTCCGGCCATGACCAACATCAGGGCCGACAGTCGGTCCGCGACCACGGTGATCCCGTACGGCGCCGGCCAGTTCGCAGTGAGATAGACGGCGATCGCGCCGGCCTCCCCTGCCGCATCCACCTGCCAAAGGATGAGAGTGGCAACAACGAGACCGGCCAGCGTGGCCGCCATGTTGACAATCGAGCCGAGACGCCGCCTCGATTCTCCGATGATCAGCAGCGCTGCTGTTGCGACGAGCGGCAACACCACCGGGAGGACGGCCAGGGACAGCAGTGCGCTCATGGGTCGCCGCGTACTCCATCCACGTGGTCGGTGCCACTGAAGCCGCGCGAAGCGAGCAGCACCACGAGGAACAGCGCGGTCGTCGCAAAGCCGATCACGATCGCGGTCAGCACCAGCGCTTGCGGCATCGGATCGCTGTAATGTTCAAGGCTCGCGGCGTGTCCAGGCGTGACGATCGGCGGCCTGTCGATGACGAGGCTGCCCATGCTGAAGATGAACAGGTTCACTGCGTAGGAGAGCAGGACCAGTCCCATGACCACCTGGAACGTACGCGGTCGCAGGATCAACCACACACCTGCTCCTCCGAGCACGCCGATGACGAGTGCGAGCACGACTTCCATCAGGCGTCCTCCCGGGATCGCATGACCGGCGATGGCGATGTTGACGCTTGCTGGGTGCGCAAGGACTGGTGGGCCAGCGCCGTGAGAATCAGCAAGGTCGACCCGACGACGACAGCGAGCACGGCCATGTCGAACAAGGTGGCGCTGGGTACATGCAGATCGCCCAGCAGCGGCAAGCTCAGGTGTGCGGTGTGGCTGGTCAGGAACGGATAGCCGAATGCGAGCGCGCCAAGGCCTGCGATTGCGCCGATGAGCAGGCCGAAGGCGATCCAGCGCGCCGGCCGAACATTCGCGTGGGTTTCGACCCAGCGCGTGCCGGATGTCAGGTACTGCATGAGCAGGGCAATGGCCACGATCAGGCCGGCGGTGAACCCTCCGCCGGGTTCATTGTGTCCGCGCAGGAACAGATGCGCGGCCACGACAAGTGCCACGGGCATCAGCAAGCGCGAGATCACGGCTGGCACCAGCATGTATCCCGCTGCAATCGACCCGGCGCGTTCCGGCTTCACGAGATCGGTGGCCTGCCCGTCCGCCAGCGCCTGTTGCTGGCGCGGCTGGGCGACGCTTTCAGGTGGCGGCCGGAAGCGTCGCAACAAGGCGTAGACGCTCAATGCGACGGCGCCGAGCACGGTGATCTCACCCAGTGTGTCGAACGCACGGAAGTCGACCAGCATGACGTTGACGACATTGGAGCCACCGCCACCGGGAAGGGCGTTGCTCAGGAAGAACGGCGAGATGCTGTTCGGAGCCGGGCGCGTCAGGAACGCGAACGACAGGACCGCCAGTCCGCTGCCGGCCGTGATCGCAAGCACGAGGTCGCGGGTCCTGCGCGACCAGTCACGCCAGGTCAGGTGCAGGGTCAGGTCATGCTGGCGCATCGGCAGCCAGCGCAGGCCGAGCAGGAAAAGGGTCGTGGTCACCACCTCCACGACCACTTGGGTCAAGGCCAGATCAGGTGCCGAGAACCACGCGAATGTCAGGCAAGTGACGAGGCCAGCCCCTCCCATCAGGCTGACCGCAACGAGTCGATGGTATTTCGCGAAAACGGCGGCGCCGACCGCGCAGACGATCCCGACTGCCCACAACAGCATGAAGGCCTGTGTGGCCGGCAGGCGCGGCCGATCACCCCATGCGAGGGGAAAGCCGCGTGCAGCGATCCAGGCCAGTGCAATCGCGGTGGCGATCACGATGAACAACTGCGGCTGCAGCCGTCGCGTGCCAAGCACTTCGATTGCGCGGCGTGCGGCGCGGGTCGCTGCGAGCAGCATCGATTCGAACGCATGCCGACCGTTCCAGCGCGACAGCAATGGCGTGGTCTGATAGCGCCCCCTGCCCTGGCGAACGCGCAGCCAACGGTATCCGAGGATGCCACCGACCAAGGCCGTCACACTCATCAGCAAAGGCCAGGTGACGCCGTGCCAGACCGCAAGGCTGTACACCGGCAGCACGCCACCGACCACGGGTTGCGCAGCGGCCGCGAGCACCGGACCGACCGTCAAGGCTGGTGCGACGCCGACTGCGAGGCAGACCAGCACGAGGAGCTGGATCGGTGTGCGCATCCAGCGCGGCGCTTCCTCCGGCGTGCGCGGCAAGTCGGTCGATGGCACGCCGAAAAAGATGCCGTAACCAAAGCGCAGCGAATAGACCACGGCGAATGCTGAAGCGAGGGTAGCCAGCGCCGGCAGTGCCCATTCCACGATCGGGTGGGAGGACAGGAAGACGGTTTCAGCGAGGAACATCTCCTTCGAAAGAAATCCATTGAGCAATGGCACGCCGGCCATCGCGGCGCTGGCCACCATCGCCAGCGCACCGGTTCCCGGCATCGCGTGGATCAAACCCTTCAGGCGTCGGATATCGCGGGTGCCGGTCTCGTGATCGACGATGCCCGCGGCCATGAACAGCGATGCCTTGAACGTCGCGTGGTTCATGATGTGGAAGACACCGGCCACTGCCGCGAGTGGACTGTTCAGGCCAAACAGCAGCGTGATCAGGCCAAGATGGCTGATCGTCGAATAGGCGAGCACGCGCTTCAGGTCGTTCTCGAACATCGCAACATAAGCGCCGAGCACCAGCGTCGTGATGCCTGCCCCGCCGACCAGCCAGAACCACCATTCGGTGCCGGACAGGACCGGCCAGAAGCGCGCCAGCAGGAAGACACCGGCCTTCACCATCGTTGCCGAATGCAGGTAGGCGGATACGGGTGTCGGCGCGGCCATCGCTCGCGGCAGCCAGAAGTGGAACGGGAACTGCGCGCTCTTGGTCAGTGCGCCGAGCACGATCAGGCACAGCGTCAGCGGATACCACGGGTGCGCCTTGACCTGCGCGCCCGATGCGAGGACGACGTCGAAGTCGAAGCTGCCGACGATCTGGCCGAGCAGCAGCACGCCGACGAACAGGCAGAGTCCGCCGATCCCGGTGACGATCAACGCCATCCGCGCGCCACGCTGGGCATCGGTGCGGTGATGCCAGTAGCCGATCAGCAGGAACGAGACGAGACTCGTGAGCTCCCAGAACACGACGAGCTGCAGCAGGTTTCCCGACAGCACCACGCCGAGCATCGCCCCCATGAATGCGAGGAACAGGGCGTAGAAGCGCGCTGCCGGATCGTCCGGCGACATGTAATAACGCGAGTACAGGCACACCAACGCGCCGATGACAGTAACCACGACCGCGAACATCCAGGCGAAACCGTCGATGCGCAGGACAAGATCGAGACCGAGTGACGGCACCCATTGAACCGTTTCGCGGATCACCTCGCCGTCGCGAATTCTCGGGAACAGGCTGATCAACCACCCTGCCACCACCGTGGCAACCGCGCCCGCCACGCCGGCATGCACGGTGCGAGCCCGTGTTGGCAGCAGCGCAGTGATCAGGCTTCCGAGAAACGGCAGACACAAGAGCAGGACGAGAGGCATGACCGCACTTTACCAACTACGGAGTGGTTGATGCGTACACGCGGCATCGATCCCCGGTCGAAGCGACACTCGAATACGCCAATGTGCGAACCGCTCGCAGTTGGCTCATGTGCAATAACGAACGAGCGCCTTCGTGTTTCTGCCCGTCAGTCGATGTCGCGTCGTATTGCCCGCACAACGAGAACGTCACCCGGGATCGCCCCCAGGATCGATCGCGAAGTTCCGACCACGGCGTCGAAGAGAATTCCGCGTGGATGCGCTCCGATGACGGTCAGATCGGCACCGCTGTCATTGACGTAGCGCTGCAGGACGGCAGCGGGTGCACCGACGTCGACCCGTGTGTGAATGGATCCCTTTCGCTCGGGCGTGAGGTCGGTATCCTCGATATGCGCGCGCAACCGCGCCCGGTGTTCCGCTTCCGACTCTGACGATTGCGAGGCATTCTCGAGCAGGCCCGCATACGCCATCTGGTGCGCATGCATCAGCGTGATGTCGGCCGCGGGAAACAGTCGTGCGGCCACGACCAGGGCCTGCTGCGCCTCGTCGGTGAAGTCCGTGCCGACGAGCAGCGATCGATAAGGCGCATGCGGACGATTGCGCACTGCCAGTACCGAGATCGGCGCCTTCCGCACCACTTGCTCGAGGGTGCTTTCGAGCAGCCCCGACAGGCCGTCGCGCGACTCGCCGAGTATCAACAGGTCGCAGGCTTCCCGCTCCGCCACCGCGAGTATCGCCTTTGCGGCAGGAGCGTCCTCGACGTGAATCGCGGTCGCCAGCTCGCTGGTTTCCACGTAGCGACGGATCCGGCGCAACGCCTCCGCCTTGACGTCCGGATACCGGCGCAGGAAAACCTCGCTGTCGACGCCAGCCGGTATCGCTGGCGGTGGAGCCTCGACTGCATGGACCAGGTGGAGCTCGGCGCGCCATGCGCGCGCCAATTGGATGGCGCGGTCGAACGCGCGATCGCCGCGGCTGCTGAGATCGATGGCCAACAGCAGTCGCTGTGGCGGGTCTCCCGACAAAAGGCGCTCGGTCATGGTCCCTCTCTTGTGGGTGCAGCATTCGCACGCAGACCCGTCGATCTTACAGGGAGCGGCACGTCGGAATGGATCGGCGTGCGGTCTGCGCGAAGATCTGCAAACGCTCGAAGCTTGTCGGCATCCGATTTGTCACGCCGGAACCGCAAGCGGATCACGTGCTCAGCCGAACTGCACCGAAAGCATCGAGATCGAACCGCCGTCCATGCCTTCGACCGGGAACGTCACCGCGTCATTCCCGTCGCTGGCACCGAGCACGTAGAGCAGTGGAAGGTAGTGCTCGGGCGTGGGTATGGACAATTCGGCGTCGCGGCCCAGAGTCTCGTAATCGACCAAGGCCCGATGTTTGCCCTCCTGCATCAGTTCGCGCGCCTTCTGTTCGAAGCGCACTGCCCAGTCGAAAGGCTCGGCCGGATGGCGACCCCAGGCGTAGGTGTGCAAGTTGTGCACGACGTCGCCACTGCCGATCAGCAGGATGCCCTCGTCGCGCAGTGGCCGCAGCATCCGGCCCAGCGCGTAATGGAAAGCGGCGGGCTGCGACTCGTCGATCGACAGTTGCACCACCGGCACGTCGGCAGCCGGAAATACATGGCGCAATACCGACCACGTACCGTGGTCCAGTCCCCACGAAAGATCGGCACGTACCTCCTGCGGGCTCAACAGGTCGCGCACGCGGCGCACCAGGTCGAGGTCGCCCGGCGCTGGATACTGCACCTCGAACAACTCGCGTGGAAAGCCGCCGAAATCGTGGATCGTGCGTGGCACGGTTGCCGCGGTGACCGCGATGCCAGGCAGGTACCAGTGTGCCGACACCGACAGCACCGCGCGCGGCCGTGGCAGGCGCTGGCCGATCGCGGCCCAGCCACGACTCCACTCGTTGTCCTGCAACGCGTTCATCGGATTGCCGTGTCCGAAGAAGATGGTCGGCATGCGTGAATTCATGGCATCTCCATCCGGGTCGCAACGAGCGGACCATGCCGACCCGGCTCCATCACGAAATACTCACATTCGCCGTGCCAGGCTCGCAATAACGATGACGCAATCTGGCGCGGCATCAAAGGCTATCAGGCTGCGTCCCCGGGTGCGAATCGTTGAAGCCGAGGTATGCGGGGATCCCGTGAATCCCGCGGCGATCGAAGCCGGCGGTGACGGGAAAAATCCGTCCCGGACGCGACATGGTTTCTGGTTGTTGGATCGAGGAAGGGTTCGACGCGACGAGGATCGATATCCTCCGTTGCGGCGATTCGATCAGGCAAGGAAGTTCGCCACACCATCACCTCCGCCGAGGAATCGACATGAAGACCTACAAGGTTGGCTATCTGGTTGGAAGTCTCGCCCAGGGTTCGATCAACCGCCTGTTGGCCAGGGCGCTCACGCGCCTCGCGCCGCCCGGAATGGAAATGGTCGAGATCCCGATCAGGGAGTTGCCTCTGTACAGCTACGACTACGACGCTGATTTCCCTGCGGTCGCGCGTGCATTCAAGCAGGCGATCGCCGATGTCGACGCGGTGCTCTTCGTCACGCCGGAATACAACCGCTCGATCCCCGGCGCGTTGAAGAATGCGATCGATTGGGCAAGCCGTCCATGGGGCACGAATTCGTTTGCGCGCAAGCCTTCGGGTGTGATCGGCACCTCACCCGGTGCGATCGGTACCGCCGTCGCCCAGCAGCAGTTGCGTGGCGTGCTGTGCTTCTGCAATTCGCCGCTGATGAACACGACCGAGGCGTACATCCAGTTCCGTCCCGGCCTGATCGCCGAAGACGGCACGGTTAGCAATGACGCCACCGCGGAGTTCCTCGGCAACTACATGAAGGAACTGCACCTGTTCATCGAACGCGTGCTGACCGTGCTTCCGCGCGAAGACTGAGCCAGGCGTACAGAGAACAACTCGGCGTGCCGGCCGATCCCGGCATCAATCTGCTGCGTTCAGGAGCGCCGCCGCTTCGCGTTTGCCGAGACTTCGGATCGACGCGAGCTTTTCCAGTTGCGCTCTCTGCGGAGTCGTTTTCCCGGTCTGCCAGTTGTAGATGCTTTGCGGGCTGACATGCAGGAGTTTTGCAAAAGCTTCGATTGACAAGCCAAGGCGCTTGCGCAGCGAAACGAGACCCTTTGCGACGAAGCGGAGCTTTCGATCCTCTTCGATGGATTGCCCTTGGGCTGGCGGTACCTGCTTCTGCAGTTTCCTGCCCTGGCGCTCCAACTGGTCGATGCGCCGCTTGAGTTGCGCGATTTCCTTGCGGTATCCGGCCGACGCGTTCCTGACCGGATCGAGCTGCGCGCGCAACTCCTTCCGGCACAGGCGGGTTATTTCGTCCTTGAGCAACGATGCGATATTTGGCAAACCGATTTCTCCAATGGACTTGTGCCTGCAGTGGCGACAGTCATGCACGTGCAAGCGATGGGGTTCTTTGAGCGCTGTCCCGATTTTTCAGCAACGCGATCTTAGAGGACTTCGCTGATGTCGAACAGGTCAGCGCGCCGTGCTGGATGCCTCGTTCGGCATAGGAAATCCCAACAGCGACGAATACAACGGCGATCATCCGTATCCCGGGCGGACCTGGGTGATAAGCGCGGTCATGAAGTACTGGCAGCCACTGGCTTGTATTCAGTATGTTGCCCCACCCACGCAAGGCGACGCCGTAACGATGGACGAGCTCGACAGGTTCACCAGGACGGTCGCCGATCGGCAATCCGGAGCCCGCGATGACTGATCCGGTTTCGCTGGCCGGCAACGAATCCGAATCCCTGCGCCGGCGCTGGCCGTCGCGGCGTACTGTATGGCGCTGGCATTTCTATTCAGGGCTGCTCTGCATCCCGTTTGTGCTTTGGCTGTCGCTGACCGGCACGATCTACCTTTTCAAGCCGCAGATCGATGCATGGCTGGATCGCGGCTATGACAACCTGCAAGTCAGCGGTTCGCCGGCATCCGTGTCGGCGCAGATCGGGGCCGCCCTGGCAGCCGTTCCACACGGCACGCTCGATGCCTACGAGTTGCCCGTTGATGCGCATTCGGCAGTGCGCGTGTTGGTCAACCAGGGACAGGAATTGTTCCGCGTCCATGTGCACCCGCAGACATTGAAAGTCCTTGGCGTGGTCAATGACGAAGGCCGTTTCAGCAACGTGATCCTCCACCTGCATGGCGAGCTGATGCTCGGCGACGGCGGTTCGATCACGGTCGAACTGGCGGCCTCGTGGATCATCGTCATGTTGATCAGCGGCCTGTTCCTCTGGTGGCCGCGCAATGCCGGGATCGGCGGAATCCTCTATCCGCGCCTGAATGGCGGTCGCCGGGTTTTCTGGCGGGACCTGCACGCGGTTACCGGCTTCCACGTTTCGATGTTCGCGCTGTTTCTGCTGGTGTCCGGACTTCCATGGACGAAATCCTGGGGCAACCTGCTCAAGCAGGCTCGTCAATTGTCGAGCGAAACGACAGTTCATCAGGATTGGCCAACAGGCTCCGGCAATGCAGGCACGGCACGCGCCGACGATGACGGCACGACGATCAACGAACACGCCGGACACGGCATGGCAATGGCCGACACGCTCCCCGTTGCGAGCGATTACCGTGCAATCGATCGGATGGCCGTCAATGTCGGCGCACTCCGGCTGCCGCCGCCGGTACGGATCGCCCCGCCCTCGGCCAATGCGCCTCAATGGACGGCACGCTCGGACACGCAGAATCGTCCGCGACGCAGCAACCTCGTCCTCGATGCGGACACCGGTGAGGTACTGTCACGCACGGATTTCCCGGCGCGACCGTTGATCGACCGCATCGTCGGCTATGGCGTCGCGGCGCATGAAGGCCAGTTGTTCGGCTGGTTCAACCAGGCGCTTGGCGTGTTCACGACGAGCGGGCTGATTCTCGTGTCGATCAGCGCCGTCGTCATGTGGTGGCGCCGTCGAACCATCGGCACGTTGGGCGCACCGGTTGCGCAGGAATCCACGCGATTCGCGATCGGATTCTTCGTCCTGATGACCTTGCTCGGCACCGTGTTGCCCCTGCTTGGATTGTCGATGATCACGGTCTGGCTGGTCGAACGCCTGATCCTGCGCCGGATTGCGCCGGTACGCGAGTTCCTCGGTTTGCCCTCCGTCGCTGAGGGTCAGCAAGCAACGTAAGTCCATCGATGGCCCAGTGATTGTGGGTTGATCCGCTCTCGCGAACGAAGAGCCTCATTCATAAGCTCGAAGGAGGTTGTCGGTCATCGACGCCGGGGCTGGGTCATTGACATATTTCGTAAATACCGGAACAATCGAACAATGAACGGTCAGTCAGCAGTTTTGGTCCTCAATGCCCTCAGTCACGAAACGAGGCTGGCGGCCTTCCGCCAGCTTGTCCAGGTCGGCCCCGGCGGGCTGCCTGTGGGTGAACTTCGCGAGCTCCTCGACCTGCCGGCCGCTACGTTGACTGCGCATCTCAACGTCCTGCGTGCGGCGTCGCTGGTCCACGACCAGCGCGAAGGCCGGGTCATTCGTGTTCGTGCAAATTACCTGCAGATGAACACCCTGATCGCGTATCTCACCGAAAACTGCTGCGCTGGAGTTGCAAGTTGTGATCCCGTCGCTCTTTGCGCACCTCGCAAATCAGGAACCACGCCATGAACCGCTTCCACGTACACCTCAATGTGGCCGATCTCACCGCCAGCATCCGCTTCTATTCCGAACTGTTCGCATCCCCACCGACTGTCCTCAAGCCCGACTACGCCAAGTGGATGATGGAAGATCCGCGAGTCAACTTCGCGATCTCCACCGTGGGCCGCGCGCCGGGAATCGACCACCTGGGAATCCAGGTCGACAGCCGTGAAGAACTCGCCGATCTCGGGCGTCGATTGGACGCCGCGGGTGGCAGCGTCATCCCCGAGGACGCCACGGTTTGCTGCTACGCCCGTTCCGACAAGCTATGGACCGAAGACCCGCAAGGCACACGCTGGGAAACCTTTCACACGCTGGATAGTGCGACCACCTATCACGGCGGGGATGCGCCCTGCGCCACTGACGGCAGTGCCTGCACACCCGGCGCGTCGCAAGTGATGTCCGTGCCCGAGCAAAGCCCGTCGTGCTGCCCGAAGTCGGATTGTCGCTGAGCCATATCATGAGCGAACGCACCTACAACGCATTTTTCCTGTGCACCGGAAATTCTGCCCGCAGCCAGATGGCCGAGGCGTTGATCACAGCGCTAAGCAAGGGACGCATCCGTGGCTACAGCGCTGGCAGTCATCCCTCGCCCGCAGTGCAGCCGCTCGCGGCCGAGCTTATCGCCAGTCTGGGCATCAATCCGAGTTCGCTCAGAACCAAGAGCTGGGATGAGTTCGCTGCCCCGAATGCGCCAGTCATGGATTTCATCATCACGGTCTGCGACGACGCTGCTGGCGAGGTTTGTCCTGTCTGGCCGGGCCACCCCGCGATGGCGCATTGGGGCGTACCCGATCCCGCGCTTACACCCGACGACAGGCAGGCATTCAAGGATGTCTGGCTGGTCCTTCGCCGTCGAATCGAACTGCTGTGCGCGTTGCGCCTGGACCGGCTCGATCATCTCGCCCGAGAGCAGCAACTGCGCCTGATTGCCAACGAGCGTTGAGTGACCCATGACTTCCAGGAAACGTGTTCTTTTCGTGTGCGTGGAAAACGCCAATCGCAGCCAGATGGCCGAGGCGTTCGCGCGCATCCATGGCGGCGCCGGGATCGAAGCGTTGAGCGCCGGATCGAAACCGTCCGGCGTGATCAATCCCAAGGCTGTCCGCTTCATGGCTGAGCTCGGTTACGACCTCGGCAAGCACGGCTCCAAGTCACTCGATGACGTCGTCGGCGAATTCGATGCCGTGGTCACGATGGGCTGCGGCGATGCGTGCCCATGGGTGTCGGCGAAGCACCGTGAAGATTGGGGATTGCCTGATCCCAGACACATGGATGACGAGGGTTATCGTGCAGTCCGCGATGAGATCTCGCTCCGGGTAAGAAATCTGCTGGCGACGCTTTGATGCCGCTGACGAACAGGATCTTCGCCGAATTCATCGGCACGGCCCTGCTGCTGGCCTGCGTGGTCGGTTCAGGGATCATGGGCGTCAGCCTGTCGCAAGGAAACGATGGCGTCGCCCTGCTGGCCAACGCAGGCGCCACGGCGGCGATCCTGTATGTCCTCATTGCCGTGCTGGGCCCGGTCTCCGGCGCTCATTTCAATCCGGCAGTCACGCTCGCGGCGCGTGTTCACGGCGATCTGGAAAGCCGGGACACACTCGCCTATATCGGCGCGCAGGTCTCGGGTGCAATCGCCGGCGTAATGCTCGCTCACGCGATGTTCGACCTTCCGCTGTTTCAGCCGGGCACACATGAGCGCGCGGGCGTATCGCAATGGATCAGCGAGGGAGTCGCGAGCTTTGGCCTGTTGCTGACGATCCGTCTCGGCGCGCGGTTGAGGCCCAAGGCCGTTCCGCTGCTCGTCGCCGCGTATGTCTTCGCTGCGTACTGGTTCACCGCGAGCACATCGTTCGCGAATCCGGCGGTAACACTGGCGCGCGCACTGACGCAGACGTTCGCCGGTATTCGGCCGCAGGACGTCGGCGGGTTCGTTGTCGCACAACTGCTGGGCGCTGGCTTCGCTTGCTTCGTGACGGGCCTGCTGGTGCCCGCGTTGACGGATAGCGAACGAATTGACCGGCAACTCACGAGCGATCGGCGGGCCTAGCCAGCGGCTCGACTCCAGCGCGCGGCAGCTCGACCTTGACGCCAGTCGATCGGCGATGCGGCGTGCCGAAATCCGGATCCGTGCTTACCCGCCGCGCCATCTTGTCAGGTGGATGCCGATACCAGCCCGTATCGCGATAGTCATCGGCAGCGAGGTCGTCGCGCACCTTCACGACGGTGAACATGCCACCCATGTGGATGTTTCCGAACTGACCCTGGCCATCCATCATCGGCAGGGTGTTGGCTGGTCCCTTCATGCCCATCGCGACATGCGCGGCATGTTCGGTCATGCCGTTCTTCCCCATCGCCATGTAGCCTGGCAGCAGCTTGCGGATCTCGTTCTCGACACCGGAAGGGTCCACGCCGACCGGATTCGGAATGCCATGCCCCATCGGGCCCATCGTGTGGTGCGCCATGTGGCAGTGCAAGGCCCAATCGCCAGGCTCGGTCGCGACGAACTCGATATCGCGCATCTGTCCCACGCCGACGATTTCCGTCACTTCGCGTCGCCATTGCGATCGCGGCCAGCGCCCGCCGTCGGAACCGGTCACCCAGAAAGGATTGCTGTGCAGGTGGATCGGGTGATTCCACATCGACAGGTTGCCGATGCGCATACGCATGCGCTCACCGGTGCGCATCACGAGGTGTTCGATGGCCGGAAATGATTTCGAGTTGAAGGTCCACAAATCGAAATCGAGCATGATGCTGGGATCGGGACGATAGGTGCCCGGATGCAGCGCCCAGTTGTGCAGCATGAAGCAATAGTCGCGATCGATGGCCAGTTCTTCGCCAGCCTGCGGATGGATGATGAACATGCCCATCATGCCGAAGGCCATCTGGGTCATTTCATCGGCATGCGGGTGATACATGTGCGTGCCGTGCTGCTTGAGGGTGAACTCGTAGGCATAGGTTTCGCCTGGCGCGATCGGCGTCTGGTTCAATCCGCTGACGCCATCAAGGCCATTCGGCAAGTCGATGCCGTGCCAATGGACCGAGGTGCCTTCGGCCAGTCGGTTCGTCACGAAGATGCGCACGCGGTCGCCTTCGACGGCCTCAAGGGTCGGCCCCGGTGTCGTGCCGTTGTAGCCCCAGCATTTGGCGCGTGATCCCGGCGCGAACTCATGGTCGATTTCCTCGGCGACCAGGTGGAATTCCTTGACGCCGTTGTTCATGCGGAACGGCAGGGTCCAGCCGTTCAAGGTGCGCACCGGTCGATAGCCCTGACCCGTGCGGCCTGCCGATGCCGGCTTCGCCTCCGCATTCGTGACCGCATCGAGCGCATGATCCGCGTGCTGGGCCGAGACCGGCCGGCTCGTGCCAGCCAGCAATCCGGCACCGCCAATACTCATCAGCTGCAGGAGATCGCGTCGGCTGGTCATGCTGCACCTCGTGCATGCTTTGACTCCGTGATGAGGGAAAACCAGGCAGCGCGCGCGCGCGGCAGGTGAAGCAGGTTCATGGAAGTTCTCCGGGCTTTTCGTTTCCTGTTTGCGCAGGGCTGGGTGTCGGCATCGGTTCGTGTCCTTCATGACCGTGGTGGTCGATGGCCTTGATGTCCTGCGGCGGATCCGTGACGGGTTCAGCGGAATCCACGTTGCCGGTGTCGCGCGGTGGGAGATCCGGGTTCGACGAGGGCCCGGTTCGATGCGGTGCGGGTACTGCCGCGGGCGTCGTCGGCGTCATTTTCGACATGTCGTGGCCGGAGTGGTCGTCGTGCGCGGCCTCTGGCATGGTCTCGCCGTGCTGTCCGTGCTGCATGCCGGGATCGACGGGCGGCGCGAGGATTGCATCGACACCGATCACCCTGGCCTTGACCGATGCATCGCTTGGCAAACTCGTGCCTATCGCCTTGCTCAGTTCGTTCCGGGCCACCCAGTAGTCGCGCACGGCATCCAGATAGCCCTCGTAGGCGTCGAACTCCTGCTGTCTGGAGCGCAGGAGTTCAAAGGCGCCGATCAGCATGTAGTTGTTGCGCTCGGCCTGGTATCTGACGATGGCCTCGCGTTGCGGGACGAGTGCCACGCGATAATCCTCGGCGATGTCGCGCATCGCAGAGACGCGTTCCTTGCCGAGCCGGACCTCGTTGTCGATCTGCAGTTCGAGCAGGGCAAGATCGCCGCGGGCGACTTCAAGTTGCGCTTCCGCACGGGCAACTGCCGCCTGGCCCTGGTTGAACAACGGCACGGCGAGCGACAGGGTTGGGCCGGTCAGTCGTGCTCCATCGGACTCCCGTTCGCGTTCGACACCGACATCGATGTTTCCGATCAGGCGCCAACGCTTTACCGTATCGACGACATCTTCGAGCAGGTCGACCTGGCGGTGCGCAGCGAGCAGATCCAGGCGATTCTCCCGCGCGAGTGACTGCAGGGTTTCAAGACCCTCCTCATCGCTTGCCGGCGCCGCCAGCGGAACGTCCAGCGTCCAGTTTGATGCCATCGCACCCGAGAGTCCCATCCGGCTGTTGAGGGCAAGGCGTGCGCGCACCGATTCGGCCCTGGCTGCCGCCGAGGCAAGGCGTGCCTGACTCGCGGCAGCCTGTTCCAGCTCGAATTCGAGCGCGCTGATGTTTCCCGCTTCGTGGTAGCGCCTGGCGAGTTCGGCCGAAGCCGCGGCAGCCCGCGAAACCGCGTCGCGCATGGCCGCTACCTGTTGCGCTCCGGCGGCTTCGTACCAGGCCTGGCTGATATCGGAGGCGAGCGTGATCAACTGCGCGGCGATGAGCTGCTGGGCACGGACGTACCCGGCTTCGGCGAACCGGCGCCTCGAAGGCAGCAGGAGCAGGTCGGCAAGCGGCAGACTCAGACTCATCGTGATTTTTGCCGGACCACCGTCCCTGAGCGCCGAGCCACCGAAACTCGGGTTTGCGATTCGACTGGCGTCGACCACGTCAGCCTGGGCGATCCCGAGGCGAGCATATTCCGCGACGATCTGCGGATTCCTCATCACCGCGATCTGGCGGGCGGACTCGACCGTCAGTGGCGTGGCGATGAGCTCCGCGAGCCGCGCGTCAATGGCCGCTGATGCGTTGTCGCCTTTCCACAAGCGGGTATTTGCGACACGCGCCTCGACCAGCGACTGGACGTGTTCGGCGCCTTCCCGGCGCGAGACCGACACGCAACTCGCCAGGATGAGCATAAGAGCCGCCAAAGGCAGCCGTAGTAGCACTCGATTCATTTCGATTCTCATGGACCGTCGCGACCTGCAGACGCGTGACGCGTCCCGATCAACGGCAAGCAAGGACTGCAAGGCGTGCCCGAAGGCGCGCCGCATCGACGAGAGCGCGGCTCGTCAACCCGGAGTCAGGCGATTGGGGGACGCTGAAGCACGCTGCGTCGAGCCAGCGGAAAGTCCGCATCGCCACTCGTCGACAACGGGCGCGAAACGGCATGTGGCATGAGCGGCAGCAGTGACACGCTCAGTATGGCTGGAACGATGCAGCCACAAGCACAGTGGCCATTCGCGCAACAGGACGAATCGCTCTTGCCTCGGGTCTGTTTCCCGGCTTGCGTGCCCATTTCGATGCTTGCGTCCGCGACGCCGTCGGCTGCGCCCACATGACAGGGCACCATGTCACCGGCGACAACGGAATCAGTGGCCGCAACGGCGGAATCCGCCAAGGATGGCAGCGTGCTGAAACCGTTGAGGCACAGCGTGAGGGCGAGCAGGCATCGGGCGGCAGTACGCAGCAACGAGGGATCCAGGAGTACAGGCACGCGCATAGACTGCTCGTCGCGAAAAAAGTTTTCAAGCCGCGCCCGACCGGGCGTTGCACCGATCCTTTCCTGTTTTCGGGTTCGCAGGCCCTACAATCGCGGTTTTGCCCGACCAGGTCCGCGCATGGCGATCAATGCCACCATCTACAAGATCGAGCTGCAGATCAGTGACATGGATCGGCATTACTACGCGACCCATGCCCTGACGCTTGCCCGCCACCCGTCTGAAACCGACGAACGCATGATGGTGCGCGTGCTTGCATTCGCGTTGTACGCGGATGAACGCCTCGAGTTCGGCAAGGGTCTCAGTGTCGACGACGAACCGGATCTGTGGCGCAAGGAGCGCAATGGCGACATCGCCCAGTGGATCGACCTGGGTCATCCCGATCCTGCGCGGATCCGCAAGGCCTGTGGACGAGCCGGCCAGGTCATCGTCATCAACTACGGTGGACGCGGTGCCGACATCTGGTGGGACAAATCCGCCAGCGACCTCAAGCGTTCAAGAAATCTCAGCGTGATCGACATAGCGGTCGGTGCCGTCGATGCGCTCGCAGCACTGGCCGAGCGCGGCTTGCGTCTGCAGTGCCTGATCCAGGATGGCCATGTGCAGATAATCAGCGGCGAGACGGTGATCGGTATCGATCCGCAGCCGCGCATGACTTCCGAGTCGGCCGGGCGCTGAAGCAATGTCGGAAAGTGTCGATGTCGCGATCATCGGCGGCGGTGCGGCCGGGCTGATGTGCGCGCTGACCGCGGGCAGGCGCGGCAAGCGGGTTCGCGTCATCGAGCACGCCAATCGTGTCGGCAAGAAAATCCTCATGTCGGGCGGAGGGCGCTGCAATTTCACCAATACCGGAACGACGCCGGCCAATTTCCTCTCCACCAATCCGCACTACTGCAAGTCGGCGCTGGCCCGCTACACGCCGGCGAGCTTCATTGCGATGGTCGACGCGCATGGCATCGCCTGGCACGAGAAGGAGCTTGGCCAGCTGTTCTGCGATACCTCGTCGAAGCAGATCGTGCGCATGCTGCTCGACGAATGCGCAAGCGCGGGCGTCCGTATCGAAACGAGCTGCAGCGTCGATCGGGTGCGTGCAGTCGGCGGCGGATTTCGCCTCGATACCGGATCCGGATCGATCGATTGCGCCGCCCTGGTCGTCGCCACCGGCGGCCTGTCGATTCCAAGCATGGGCGCGAGCGGATTCGGCTACGAGCTCGCCCGCCAATTCGGCCACGAGGTATTGCCGACCCGCGCCGGTCTCGTCCCGCTGACCTTGAGCGGCAAGCATCAGGAGCGATTGCAGGACCTGAGCGGCGTCGCCCTGCCCGTCGTCAGCTCATGCAAGGACATGCAGTTCAAGGCCGACATGCTGATCACCCATCGCGGCCTCAGCGGTCCGGCGATCCTGCAGATTTCCTCGTACTGGCAGCCCGGCGACGAATTGCTGATCGATCTCCTGCCGGACACGGATGTCGTCGATTTCTTTGTTGAGCAGCAGCGATCGCGACCCGCGGCCGAGTTCAGGACCGTGCTTGGTGATGTGCTGCCGCGTCGTCTCGCGCAAAGACTCTGCGAGATCCAGCTGGGCAGCAAGCCGATGCGCCAGTACCGCGAGTCCGAGTTGCGCAGGGTTGCCGCCGCGCTGTGCGCATGGCCGATTGTCGCGAGCGGCACCGAGGGCTACCGCACGGCGGAAGTCACACTGGGCGGTGTCGATACCGATCAGCTCTCATCGAGCACGATGCAATCAAGAAAGGTCGACGGTCTCTACTTCATCGGTGAAGTGGTCGATGTGACCGGTCATCTGGGCGGCTACAATTTCCAGTGGGCCTGGGCTTCGGGCCACGCCGCCGGAAGCGCCGCCTGATTCCCGCTGATGATGTCCTCATGTTGCGACTGACTGAACTCAAACTGCCACTTGACCATGCTGCCGAAGAACTGCCGGCGGCAATCGCTGCCCGGCTCGGCCTGGCGCCGGGTGAACTGGTCGAGGTCGCGATCTTCCGCCGTGGCGTCGATGCGCGTCGCAAGTCGGCGATCCAGTTCATCTATACAGTCGATATCCGCACGACGCGTGACGACCATCTGCTCGAGCGGTTCGCGAAGGATCCGCACCTGATCCCGACGCCGGATACGACGTACAAGTTCGTCCTGCGCAACGCGACGTTGCCGCCTTCGACGCCGCGCCCCGTCGTGATCGGAACCGGACCCTGCGGAATCCTCGCTGCCCTCGTGCTCGCGCAAATGGGACTGCGCCCGCTGATTCTCGAGCGCGGCAAGGCCGTGCGCGAACGCACCCGCGATACCTGGGGATTCTGGCGCAAGAGCGTGCTCGATCCCGAATCGAATGTGCAGTTCGGCGAAGGCGGTGCCGGCACGTTCTCGGACGGCAAGCTGTACAGCCAGATCAAGGATCCTCACCACTATGGACGGAAAGTGCTGACCGAATTCGTCAAGGCCGGCGCGCCCGAGGAAATCCTCATCCTTAGCAAACCCCATATCGGCACGTTCCGGCTGGTCAAGATGGTCGAGCACATGCGTGCGAGCATCGAGAGCCTGGGCGGTGAGTTCCGCTTCTCGAGCAAGGTCGACGATCTCCTGATCGAGAGCGGTCGCGTGCGTGGCGTCGTGCTTGCCAACGGCAACGAGGTCCGCGCGGATCACGTGATCCTCGCGATCGGCCACAGCGCGCGCGACACCTTCGAGATGCTGCATGCGCGCGGCGTGTACGTCGAAGCCAAACCGTTCTCGATCGGATGCCGCATCGAGCATGCGCAGTCACTGATCGACCGCGCCCGTTACGGACCGAGTGCCGGCCATGCGCAGCTCGGTGCTGCGGACTACAAGCTCGTCCACCACGCGCGCAATGGACGCGCGGTGTACAGCTTCTGCATGTGCCCGGGCGGAACCGTCGTCGCTGCGGCATCGGAACCGGGGCGGCTGGTAACGAATGGCATGAGCCAGTATTCGCGCGATGAACGCAATGCGAACAGCGCCATCGTTGTCGGCATCACGCCGCAGGACTACCCCGGCGACCCGCTGGCCGGCATCGCCTTCCAGCGTCACTGGGAGGAGCGTGCCTTCGTCCTCGGCGGATCGAACTACGATGCGCCCGGCCAACTGGTTGGAGACTTCGTCAAGGGTCGGGCATCAAGCAGTTTCGGCAGCGTCCTGCCTTCCTACCGGCCCGGCATGCACCTGTGCGACCTGTCATCCACCCTGCCCGGCTTTGCCCTGGAGGCGATGCGCGAAGCGATCCCGGCATTTGACAGGCAGATCCGCGGCTTCAACCAGCACGATGCGCTGCTGACCGCCGTGGAGACCCGCACCTCCTCGCCGATACGCATCAAGCGCAACGACGATGATCTGCAGAGCCTCAACACCGTTGGCCTGTTTCCTGCTGGCGAAGGCGCCGGTTACGCGGGAGGCATCCTGTCCGCAGCAGTCGATGGAATACGTGTAGCCGAAGCGGTTGCGCGTTCGATCGGCAAGTCGGTGGGCAGGTCTGCCTGATCAAGGCAGCGACGGGTTCGGGTAGCTGATCCGATGGATGCCGGCCCGGGTGTAGCGATGCGCGCAGGTCGGGTGCGCGAATACGAGCGGCTCGATCGCCGCATCCGTGGATTCGTGATCGGGCATGCAGGCGGACTTGAAGGCGCCGCGGTCCTGCGATCGTCGTCCAATCGATTCCTGCCTGAGCTGTTTCCGCCATGGCGGCACGCAGGAACCGGCTTGGTCGCGTGCATGGGCCCGCCCGCATCAAGCATCAAACCCCGATTCCTCGGGGTTTGATGCGGCCGGGACTTCGCCGGCATCAAAGTGAGCGTTCAAACTCCTTTGCCGCGTTCTTCGCATCATCCTTGGCCATGCCATAGCGTTCCTGGATCTTGCCGGCCAGATATTCGGTGTTGCCTTCGGCGACATCGAGATCATCGTTTGTGAGCTTGCCCCACTTCTCCTGGATGCTGCCCTTGAGTTGTTTCCACTTGCCCTGGATGCGATCTTCGTTCATTGCGTGATCTCCTGGTGAGTTGCCGGGACTGCGACGCAGCCCAGCCGGATTCACCTTGCCCGTTCGCGCATGCACGCAAAATAAACTGCTCGTCAGTGGTGTTTGTGGCGTTCAGGAAAATCACCCGATTCGAGCGGCCGAAGTACCGACACCTCAGTGCGGCGTGTTCCCGCGACGGATCAGGTAGACGCCGCTGGCAATGATGATCGTGGCACCCATCACCATCATCCGATCGGGCAGCGTGTGCCAGATCAGCCAATCGAAAAGCACGCCCCAGATCAGGGCGGTATAGTCGAACGGGGCAATGATCGAGACATCGCCATGCTTGAACGCCTCGGTGACCGCGTACTGGCCAAGCGCGCCGCTGATCGACAGCACCATCAGGATCGACCAATGCTCGAAACGCACGGCGACCCAGTCGTTCCACGCCGCTGCGACCGCGAACACGGTCAGCAGGCTGATCATCCAGAACACCATGCTCTGGGTCGAGTCGGTCTTGCCGAGCGCGCGCACGGTGATTGCCGACAGCGAGTAGGCCGCCGCGGCAACCAGCACGGCGATGCTGCCGAGACTGGCCATGCGCGCCGCATCGGGCCGCAGCACGATCAGTACCCCGCCAAGCCCGACGCCGATCGCGATCCAGCGCCGCCAACCGACGCGCTCGCCGAGCAGCGGCACAGCGAGCGCGGTGACCATCAGTGGAGCGACGAAGAACAGTGAATAGGCTTCAGCCAGCGGCAGGTCGCGCAAGGCGAACGAGAATGACGACAACATCAGCACCGCGAGCAGCCCGCGCAGCAGATGCAGGCGCCAGCGCCGCGTCAGGATCTGCCGGAATCCACCGCTGAATGCGATCCAGAGCAGGACCAGCGGCACCGACGTCAAGCCGCGCAAGGCGGCCACCTGCATGGCCGGGTAATGCGGGGAGAGCAGTTTGAGGCAGACATCCATCAGCGAGAACGCGGCGACCGCGCCGAGCATGAACGCGATCCCTCGCAGATGGGTCGATTGCGGCGTCGTCATCGCTGGATACTCGACAAGGACCGACCGACAAGCAAGCGATTTCGCGAAGCGACGCGCGCCACCTGCCCGGTATTGGCGCTATGCTGCCCCGATGATGACTTTCCTGACGCGCCTGACCGGTGTGGTGGTGATACTGGGCCTCCTCGGCGGTTGCGGTTCGGTGGCCACGCGCACCGAGCAACCGGTCGAGCTGCCCGCAGAAGAACCGCAGGTCGGCGTGGACACGCACTACGAAGCGACCATTGAACGCGGCCCCGAATACATCGATGCGCTGCGTGCCGAGGCCGCTCCGCCGAATCCTGGCGTGATCGAAGGCAAGAATGAACGCGGCGATCAGCGCGAGCTCGCATCGAAAGGCTACGTTCGTATCGGCAACGGGCGTTATGCGCAAGCGGACGAGGATTCGGTGCGGGATGCGATCGAGCTCGGGCAACGCATCGGCGCCGACCAGGTCTGGTTGTACCGTCACTATCGCGAGGACGAGCGGTCAGGGTCACCCGAGCAGTTCCTTGCTGCCTACTACGTGCGATTCAAGCTGCTGTTCGGCGCCACATTCCGCAATCTGACCGCCACCGAGCGCGAGACCCTGCAGCTCGACGGCGGCGTGCGGATCGGCTCCGTGGTTGGCAACACCCCCGCATCGCAAGCCAACTTGATCTCGGGCGACTACGTGATCGGCCTGAACGGTACGGTCGTCGTCGATCGCAGGCAGTTCCAGGAAATGCTCGGTGCCGAGGCAGGCAAACCAGTCACGCTGAGGATCATCCGCAATCAACAGCGCATGGATCGCATCGTCCGGCTCGGCGCCATGCCACCGCCGGTCAAGGATCGCTGAAGGGTTGCATTTGACCGGCGACACCGGATGCGAGGTCCCGCGGACAACACGCTATCGGCGAAGACGGGCGTCCACGGCGTCGAGAAAAAAATCCGGTAGCTGCGCGGTGACCGGGACCTGCCAGCAACGCGATGTCGCGAATGAATCACACTTCACGGCATCCTTTTCGGTCATCAGGATCGGCAGTTCATCGGCGAAATCGAGATCCGCCGCCTCCAGCGCGTGGTGGTCGGTGAAGGCGTGCTCGATGACCTCGATACCGGCTCGGCGAAGACTCTCGAAGTAGCGCTGCGGATTGCCGATCGCGGCGACTGCGTGAACCGGTTGCCCCGTGAATGCGGACAACGGCCGGGACGGGCCCGCGCCATCCAGTCGCACCGCCTCGGCTCCGGACAGGTGCATCAGGATCTCGCCTTCGGCGACCTGGCCGCCATTGCACACGACGAAATCGACCTGCTTCAGGCGCTCAGCCGATTCCCGCAGCGGGCCGGCCGGCAGCAGCCGTCCGTTGCCGAGACGACGCTGGCCATCGACCACGCAGATCTCGATATCGCGCGCGAGTGATGGATTCTGCAGGCCGTCGTCGGCAAGGATCACATCGACTTTCGCGTCGAGCAGCCTTCTTGCCGCAGCGACGCGACGACGACCGATCGCCACCGGCACACCGCTGCGGCGCCGGATCAGGGCCGGTTCGTCGCCGACCCTGCGCGGATCCGCCGCATCGTCGAGCAGGATCGGACCGGCTTCTGTTCCGCCGTAGCCTCGACTGACCACGCCGGGATGCCAGCCGCGATGTTTCAGCGCTTCGATCAGGGCAAGCACCAGGGGCGTCTTGCCGGTACCGCCCGTAGTGATGTTGCCGATCACGATGACCGGCACGGGAAGTCGTTCCGGCGCGCGCACGCCGATGCGCCAACTGAGACGCATCGCGGCATTGAGCAGCCGATAGACCGGCACCAGCAGGCGCATCCAGAGTGGCGCCGGTTCGCCGCCATACCAGATGCGGTCGACGTCGGCCTGCTTCATGTCGGATCTGCGGCGGGCTTCTCATCGTCGCCAAACTGCACGCGATGCAGGGCGGCATAGTGTCCGTCGCGCGCGAGCAGTTCGTGATGCGTGCCGCGCTCGACGATGCGTCCGCCATCGAGCACGACGATCTGGTCGGCGTGCTCGATCGTGGACAGACGATGGGCGATGACGAGTACCGTGCGATCGCGCAGCAAACGCTTGAGCGCATCCTGGATCAGGCGTTCGGATTCGGTATCGAGCGCGCTGGTTGCTTCATCGAGGATCAGCAAGGGCGCATTCTTGAGCAAGGCGCGCGCGATCGCGATGCGTTGGCGCTGGCCGCCCGACAGCAACGCTCCACCCTCGCCCGCCGGGCTGTCCAGCCCTTCGGGCAGGCGACAGATGAATTCCATCGCATTGGCTGCCTGCGCGGCCTCCTCGATCGCAGCGCGCGAAGCACCACCGAGCGCACCGTAGGCAATGTTGCGCGCAATCGTGTCGTTGAACAGCACGATCTGTTGACCAACCCAGGCGATCTGGCCACGCAGGCTGTCGAGTCGCCAGGCCGCAAGCGGTACGCCGTCGAGCAGGATGCTGCCCGAATCGGGTTCGTAGAAGCGCGGAACGAGGCTGGCCAATGTCGATTTGCCGCTGCCCGAGCGCCCGACCAGGGCGGTCACTGTTCCAGGCGGGCAATGCAGGTTGATGCCGTCGAGCGCAGGTGACGTCTGTCCCGGATAACGCAGTGTCACTTCGCGCAGCTCGATTTCGCCGCGACAACGCGCGACCTGGAAATGGCCGCTATCGGACTCACCGGGCGTATCGATGACCCGGAACAGATCCTCGGCTGCCGCCACGCCACGTTGCATCATCGCCTGCACTGTCGTCAGGCGCTTGAGCGACGGCAGCATCATCAGCATGGCTGTTATCAGCGACATGAAGGTGCCGGGACTCATCGTCTGCAGCATCGCCGGTCGCGTCGCAAAAAATATGACCAGGGCAAGTGCGCAGGCGGCGACGATCTGCACGATCGAGGTCGACAGCGCATTGGTTGATGCGATCTTCAGGTTGAGCGAGCGGTTGCGCTCATTGACCTCGGCAAAGCGCGCGCGCTCGGCGGCCTGGCCGAGATAGACCTTGACTTCGCGCTGGCCGCTGACCGCTTCGTCGACGATGCCGGTGACCGATCCGACCGAATGCTGGATCTTGCCGCTGATCCGCCGGTAGCGCCTGCCGACGATCCATGCGACAGCGGCGATCAACGGTGCCATGACGAACAACATCAGGGTCAGTGCCGCGCTCTGGTAGAGCATCACGCCGAGCAGTCCGATCACGGTCAGGCTGTCGAGGATGACGACCTTGACCGCGTTCGTGCTGGCCTGGGCGACCTGCTCGACGGTATAGGTCAGGCGCGAAATCATCTGTCCCGAGGCCTCGCGATCGAAGTGCGGTGCCGGCAGCACGAGATAGCGCGAAAACACTTCGCCACGCAGGGTCTCGACGACGTCGCGTCCGATCCGGGCAAGACCGTAATCGGCCAGATAGGTCGCCGCACCGCGCACGATGAACAGGCCGACGATGATGAACGGCATCCAGAAGATCGCAACCGCATTGCGGCTGATGAAAAGATCATCGAGCATCGGCCGGATCATCGCGGTGAACACCGCAGCGACTGCCGCATCGAAGACCATGCCGAACACGCCAGCCATCGCCCACAGGCGATAGCGCGCGGCATAGCCAAGCAGGCGTCGGTAGGTCGCGAAGGCGCTGACCGCCACGATCAAGCCACCGACCGGTCGCGCAGGCGTGCCGGCAGGTTCACTTGCCGCTGGCTGCCTTGCTTGGCGTGGTCGCGAGACTGAGCCGCTCGAAACCAAGCTGGCCGAGCGCATCCATGGCCGTGATCACGGCCTGATGCTGGGTCTTGGCATCCGCGCGCAGGACCACGGCACGCGTGCGGTCGTCGCCGGCAATCCGCGTGATCGCTTCCTTGAGCGTGTCGACTGCGGGATTGAGGACCTCGTTGTTGTCGATGTAGAAGCGCCCGTCGGCGTCGATCAGCACGGTCAGGTTCTGCTCATCGCGCGACTGCTCGGTTGTCGACGCTTCGGGCAAGGTCACCTTCATGCTCGAATGCTGGACAAAGGTCGTCGTCATGACGAAGAACATCAGCAAGGTCAGCATGACGTCGATCAACGAGATCACGTTGATCTCGAAATCCTCTTCGCGTCGTCCGGAAGCAATGCGCATGAGGTCAGCCTGCCGTCCGTGCCGGAGTATCGGAGGCGAGACTCAATTCGTCGGTCAGCGCGATGACCTGCTTTTCCATGTCGATCACGAGCTCGTTGACGCGGCCGCGGAAATAGCGATGGAAGAAATACGCGGGAATCGCGACGCAGAGCCCGCTGGCCGTGCAAACCAGGGCCTCGCCAATACCGCCGGCCATCTTCAGTGGATCGCCCACGCCGCTGACCATGACCGCGAAGAACATGCTGATCATGCCGAACACCGTGCCAAGCAGGCCGAGCAAGGGCGAAATCAGCGCGATCGTGCCGAGGGTGTTGAGAAAACGCTCGAGCTGGTGGACGACATGGCGACCGGTGTCCTCGACACGCTCCTTGATGATCTCGCGCGGACGATGGCGCACGACGAGGGCTGCTGCCAGCAGTTCGCCAAGTGGCGAGGTTTCGCGCAGGGCATCGATATGCTTCGGGTCAAGCTTTCGCGAGCGCGCCCAGGTCATCACCTGCTGACCCAGTTCGGGGGGTATCACGGCCTTGCGCCGCAAGGTCCAGAAGCGTTCGAGGATGATGGCGAGCGCGACGGCCGAGGAAATCAGGATCGGCACCATCGCCCAGCCGCCAGCAATAAGAATTTCAAGCACTTGGAAACACTCCTTGAGACTCCAGGTAAGGTCGTGAGCGCCCAGGCATCAGCGCACGGCCGGGCGATCATAGCAGCGCGGGCAAGCTGGCCTCAGGGTTCGCCTGCGTCCGGATGCCGCGAACCGGACCGCCACCAGGCGGCTCGTGCTGCACGGCCCTGCTCGACCCGCAGCTTGCCAGCGGAAAGCGTCAGGTGAAGATACCCAGCATCCGCCGTATTGAACAGTGGTATGGATCGCCGCGCGAATCGCTCGACGACCTCGCCGTGCGGGTGGCCAAAGTGATTCCGGTAACCGGCCGAGACGAGGGCGAGTTGTGGTGAAAGCGCATCGAGGAAAGCAGCCGATGTTGCCGTCCTGCTGCCGTGATGCCCAACCACGAGGACCAGCGGCTCGGTGGCCCTGCCGATCGCCTTCGTGATCGAGGATTCGACTTCCGACGTGGCGTCGCCGGTCAGCAACAGGCTGCCCGATATACCTTCGATGAGAACGACGCACGAACGATCATTGCTGCTCGGCGCGTCGCCTTGCGCAGCCGCCACGACGCGCATCGTGACGCCGTCCCACGCCCAGGATTCGCCTTCACGACACCTCGCCGCGGGCAATGCAAGCCGTTCCGGCTCACCGCTGCTGATCGTCGCCTGTGGAAATGCCAGGTGGACGGCAGCAGCGCCTCCGGCATGGTCGTTGTCGCCATGACTGAGGATCATTCGATCGAGGCTGGCCATTCCGAGCGCACGAAGCGATGGAGTGACCACGGCATCGCCGATGTCATATCCGCTCGGATAGCGCGGCCCGGTGTCGTACAGCAGTGCGTGTTCCCGGGTCCTCACGAGGATCGAGAGGCCCTGCCCCACGTCGAACAGCCATGCTTCGAATTCGCCGGCAGCAGGCCTCTGCTGTGCCGGCACGAGCAGCGGCAGACACAGCAGCAAGCCCATCGGACGCGCAGATACGCCACGCGGCATCAGGCACCAGGCAATGCCGGTCACGGCCAGTGCGAAAGCCCAGGGCGATGCCGATGCGAAGTAGACCTGTGCCGATGGCAAGGCCGACAGCCACTGCATGATCGGCCACAGGATCCTCAACAGCAGGTCCGCCAGATCCAGCAAGGGTCCGCCTATGCCCGGCAGGTCCACGACCAGCAGGCCACCTGCGACCGTGAACGGCACGACGAGGAAGCTCACCCACGGCACGGCGATCAGGTTTGCCACCGGCCCGATCAACGAGCCTTGTCCGAAGAACCACACCGTCACGGGCAGCAGGGCCAGGCTCAGCACGAGCTGCAGTCGGGGCATTTCCCGCCACACGACATGCGCGACTCCGGCGGGTCTTGTCACGAAAAGAAGGATGGCCACGCCGGCGAACGACAACCAGAAACCGGCCGAGAGTACTGCCAGCGGATCCCATAGCACGATGATCGCCGCGGCAAGCGCCAATGCCTGCGCGACCGAGCTGGCGCGCCGCGAATAGCGGGCCAGCAAGGCGATCGCGATCATCAGCAAGGTGCGGACGGTCGGCACACCCATTCCGGCCAGCAGGCCGTAGCCGAAGGCACACAGCATCGCGGCGGGCGCTTCGAGCAAGGGTCCCGGAACGCGAAGGGTCAGTCGAGGGAAGGACTTCCATAGCAGGCGAGCGAGCAAGGCACCGAACGCGGCAAACATGCCGACATGCAACCCCGAAATCGCGATCAGGTGACTGATGCCGGTCGCACGCAATACCTGCCATTCGGGGTCGCCGATGCCCTGCTGGTCGCCTACCGCCAGCGCACGCAACAGACCGGCCGACGGGTGGACGCCGAATCGACGCGAGATCGCAGCGGCGATCGCCCGACGCCAGCCATCGACGCAAACTCCACTCGCGATCCCGATGGCCGCGTTTTGCGTGGCTTCGCGCACATAGCCGACCGCGACCACGGCGCGCTGCACCGCACCGCGCTCGCTGTCCTGCCCGCCTGGGTTGACCAGCCCGCGCGGCGGGCGCAAGCGTGCCCTGAGTGACCAGCGCGAACACGGCGCCAGCTCGGGGGCGTGGTCATACCAGTTGAGGCGCGCCAAGCCGTTCAGATCGACGGCGGCATGGTCGAGTGAGGCGGACTCGATATCGAATTCGAAGCGCGCGCTGCGACCGGCAACATCCGGCAATCCCCGTATCACGCCGATGAGGTCGAAATCGCGGCCGTGCAGATCGGTCGGCAGGCGCGTCTCGAGCGCGCCATGCGCGCGCAGCAGGGTGAGGCCAAGACCGAGCGCAAACCAGACTGGTACACGGCTGGTCCTGCGCACGAACAACAGGATTAGCGCGAGCACCGTGACTGCGACGGCCAGCCAGTGAGGCGGCAAGGCAGGCAGGGTCTGTACGACAACCGCAGCGGCCAGCAATGCGACCACGCGGACAGGCGTCAGTCGCGGCAAGCCCAGCCGGGAAGGCGCTCCGTGGGTGCTCCGAATCGCCGAATCCGTTGCCGCCATGCCATCGATCCTTCCTGGAAACGATCCGAACAGCTCCTTGTCGCTATCGATCCGGCCCGTAAATACCGTTCGGATCAGTAGGTGGCGGACTTCCGGTCGAGTTCGTGCAGGCTGCCGCCACGCAATTCGAGCATGCGATCCATGCGTGCGGCAAGTCCGCGGTCATGCGTGACCAGCACCAGCGCAGTGCCGATCTCGCGATTGAGTTCGAGCATCATTTCATAGACCTGGGCGGCGTTGGCTTCGTCGAGATTGCCGGTCGGCTCGTCACCGAGCACGCAGGCCGGCCGGGTGACCAGGGCTCGTGCCACCGCCGCGCGCTGGCGCTCGCCACCACTCAGCTCGCCTGGCTTGTGGGCAACGCGTGCGGCGAGTCCGACCCGTTCGAGCAATTCGGTCGCCAGCGTGCGTGCTTTCGCGATCGATGTGCCGCGTATCAGCAACGGCATGCAGACGTTTTCCAGTGCAGTGAACTCGGGCAACAGATGGTGGAACTGGTAGATGAAACCGAGCGAGCGGTTGCGCAGTTGGCCGCGTGCGCGATCGGAAAGGCGCGACATGGTCTGGCCCTCGACTTCGACTTCGCCGCCGGTTGCCGTGTCGAGACCGCCGAGGATGTGCAGCAGGGTGCTCTTGCCGGTGCCCGATGCGCCGACGATCGATACCGTCTCGCCGCGCTTCACGCTGAAGCTGACCTCGTGCAGGACATCCGTGCGCAGCTCGCCTTCCTTGTAGATCTTGGCCACCTTGGTCGCCCGCAGGACGACATCTGCGCTATTCGCGGTTGCGGATTTCATGTTCGACTCATTCATGGCGCAGGGCCGCCGCCGGTTCGATGCGTGCGGCGCGCCAGGCCGGATAAAGCGTGGCAAAGATGCAGAACAGGAACGCAGTCACCGTGATCCAGCCGACATCGCCCCACTGCAGATCCGAGGGCAGTTCGCTGATGTAGTAGACGTCGGCCGAGAGGAACGAAACCCCGAAAGTCTGCTCGATCCAGCGCACCAGCGACGAAAGATTCAGCGAAAGCATGACGCCGAATCCGACGCCGAGGACGATGCCGAGCGTGCCGACCAGCACGCCCTGCACCATGAACACTCCCATGATGCTGCGCGGGGTCTGTCCGAGCGTGCGCAGGATCGCGATATCGGCCTGCTTGTCGGTGACCAGCATGACCAGGGTCGAGACAAGGTTGAATGCGGCGACCGCGACGATCAGCGACAGGATCAGGAACATCACCTTCTTCTCCATCGCAATGGCCTTGAAGAAGTTGCTGTGCCCCTGCATCCAGTCCGACACCCGATACGCCTGGCCCAACTGGCCGGACAGGTCGCGCGCCACCGAGTAGGCCAGGAACATGTCGTCGAGGCGCAGGCGGATGCCGCTCGGACCATCGAGCCGGTACAGGGTTTCCGCGTCCTTCATGTGCACGACCGCAAGGGCGCCGTCATACTCCTGCATGCCGATCTCGAAGATCCCGCTGACCTTGAAGCGCTTGAAACGCGGCTGCACGCCGACCGGCGATGTGCTGACCTCGGGGGTGATCACGGTCGCGAAATCGCCGACACCGACGCCGAGTTTCATCGCCAGCTCTCGACCTAGCACGATATTGAAGCTGCCCGGGGTGAGATCCTGCAGATGTCCGTCGACCATCTTGCGATCGATTTCGGAAACCCTCGGTTCGAGTTCCGGCAAGACGCCGCGCACGATCGAGCCCGACACGCGCTCGCCCTGCAGCATCGCTTCGCGCTCGACGTACGGCGCGGCACCCAGCACATGCGGATTGCTCTCGGCGCGCTTGAGCGCCTCCGGCCACTCGCGCACGCTCTCATCGACACCTTCCACCGTGGCATGGGCGACCATGCCGAGAATGCGGTCCTTCAACTCCTTGTCGAATCCGTTCATGACCGAAATGACCGTGATCAGTGCAGTCACGCCAACCGCGATGCCGAGGATCGACACCAGCGAAATGAACGAGATGAAGTGATTGCGACGCTTGGCGCGCGTGTAACGCAGGCCAATGAAGAGTTCGAGCGGTCGGAACATGCCGGAATACGATCCTTGTTGGGCACCGCAACAACCGGTGCAACCCATGGAGACAGCGCGGAACGCGAAGAGTGCCGGAAGCGACGGGGTCCGGGCAAGGCGCGACCGTCACTTCCCGGCGATAGGCGGACGTCGCCGGGGGCCTGCTGCCAGGGTGAGGATCAGGCGCCTGCGCAGATCGGTCGCGCAGTTCGTCGGGGTCAGCACGAAGCGCTGCGTCTGTCCGCCTTCATCGCGGAATCCGAGCACGAGCAGGACCCCGCGACCAACGTGATCGATCAAGGCAACCGGAGTCTCGGTCGCCTCGCGATCGACCAGTACCCAGCCGCCGGCGCCATGCGCGATGCGGACCGTCTTCGCGGCGAGATGGCGGTGCAAGGCCGCTGCGCCCGAGGCAACCGCGATGCCGGCGATCAGCAGCTTGGCCAGTGGATCCAGGCCGCTGAGCACCGCGGCGATCGCTGCGAGCAGGGTCACGCCGCAAAGGGCGATCGCGATGCCTCGGCAAGGACGATAGTCAAACGCGATGTTGGGCGCGGATTTCATCGATCACGCCGGCCTGGACGGCATCTGCCGGGGCACCGAGCCCGACCAGCCAATCCCACAATTGCGGATCCTGCTGTTCGAGCAGCGCGGCGAAGCCAGTGCGGAGTTCGCCAGGTGCATCGGTGTAACGATTTTCCAGCCACCAGCCCAGCAACTGGTCGAGTTCACGCGTGCCACGGCGGCAACGCCAGCGCAAACGCTTGTAGTCGGCATCCATCGGCAACGCCGGCGCGCTGTCTCAGCTGCGACGCTCGACCATGAGCTTCTTGATCTCGGCGATCGCCTTAGCCGGATTGAGGCCTTTCGGGCAGGTCCGCGTGCAGTTCATGATCGTGTGGCAACGGTACAGCCGGAACGGATCCTCGAGTGCGTCGAGACGCTCGCCGGTATCCTCGTCGCGGCTGTCGACGATCCAGCGATAGGCCTGCAGCAGGATCGCCGGGCCGAGATAGCGATCGCCGTTCCACCAGTAACTCGGGCAGCTCGTCGAGCAGCACGCGCAGAGGATGCATTCGTAGAGGCCATCGAGCCTGGCGCGATCTGCCTTCGATTGCAGGCGTTCCTTCGGCGGTGGCGCGCTTTGCGTGCGCAACCAGGGCTTGATCGAAGCGTACTGCGCGTAGAAATGGGTCAGGTCCGGAACCAGGTCCTTGACCACCGACATGTGCGGCAGAGGGTAGATCGGTACATCACCCTTCGAGCAATCCTCGATCGCCTTGGTGCAGGCCAGCGTATTGGTACCGTCGATGTTCATCGCACACGAGCCGCAGATGCCTTCGCGACAGGAACGGCGGAAGGTCAGGGTCGGATCGATCTCGTTCTTGATCTTGATCAGGGCGTCGAGGACCATCGGTCCGCAGGTCGCCAGATCGACTTCGTAGGTGTCGATGCGCGGATTTTCGCCGTCATCGGGATTCCACCGATAGACGCGGAACTCGCGCACGTTCTTCGCGCCGGGCTTGGCCGGAAACCGCTTGCCCTGCTGGACCTTCGAGTTTTTAGGAAGTGCAAACTCAGCCATGACTCGGGTTCTCCGTGCGAACCGTAACCGTGATCCGCGGCATCTTGAGCATCAAATAGACAATGACCGCAAGCGGAGGACAGAGCAGGAAGAACAGGACCCAGAACACCAGCTCACTGCGCTGCTGGCTGCCGCGATACCAGCGACGGAAAACCATCCCTGCGCCAATGACCAGTGCGATCCAGATGAAATAGCCGAGTCCGAACGTTCCACTCATCGCTCTCTCCTGTCAGTCACAAATCCCTGTTTCCAATCCCCCATTCCCGAACTCCGCACTCAGTACACCCGCTTCTTCGGTGGCACCACGCCCACATCGTCGCTGAGCGTGTACATGTGCACCGGTCGGAAATCGAAGCTCGAGGCGCCTTTCCCATCTACCTTGACCAGGGTGTGCTTCTGCCAGTTGGCGTCGTCGCGATCGGGGAAATCCTCATGCGCGTGAGCGCCACGACTTTCCTTGCGCTGCTCGGCCGAGGTGATCGTCGCCACCGCGTTGTACAACAGGTTCTGCAACTCGTAGGTCTCGATCAGGTCGGAATTCCAGACCAGCGAGCGATCGCTGACCTTGACGTCCTCGAAGCTCGTGAAGATCTTCGCCATCTTCTCGCAACCTTCGCTCAAGGTCTTCGAGGTGCGGAATACGGCGGCGTCGGATTGCATCGTGCGTTGCATGTTGAGGCGGATTTCGGCGGTCGGTGAGGCGCCATTGGCGTTGCGCAGCTTGTCGAGATTGGCCAGCGCCTTGTCGCAGGCCGAAGCCGGCAGAACCTTGTGGCTGGCGCCCGGCTTGATCGTCTGCGCACAGCGGTTGGCCGCGGCCCGACCGAACACGACGAGGTCGAGCAGCGAATTGGAGCCGAGCCGGTTCGCTCCATGTACCGACACGCAGGCGGCTTCGCCGATCGCATACAGGCCCTGAACGACCTGATCCGGGTTTTCGCCGACCTTCTGCACGACTTCGCCGTGGTAGTTGGTCGGGATGCCACCCATGTTGTAGTGGACGGTGGGCAGCACGGGGATCGGCTGCCTTGTCACATCGACGTTGGCGAAGATGCGCGCGCTTTCGGCGATGCCCGGCAGCTTCTCGTGGATCACTTCGGGGCCGAGGTGGGTCAGGTCGAGGAGGATGTGATCCTTCTCGGCGCCGACGCCCCGGCCTTCGCGGATCTCGATCGTCATCGATCGGCTGACCACGTCGCGCGAAGCAAGATCCTTGTAGTGCGGCGCATAGCGCTCCATGAAGCGCTCACCACTGGAATTGCGCAGGATGCCGCCTTCGCCGCGCACACCTTCGGTGATCAGGCAGCCGGCACCGTAGATGCCGGTCGGATGGAACTGCACGAACTCCATGTCCTGCAGGGCCAGGCCGGAACGCAGCACGAGACCGCCGCCGTCTCCCGTGCAGGTGTGTGCGGATGTGGCGCTGAAGTAGGCGCGACCGTATCCGCCGGTGGCGAGAACGACACCATGGCCGCGGAACAGATGCAGGGTGCCTTCGGCCATGTCGAGGGCGAGCACGCCACGGCAGACGCCTTCATCGTCCCAGATCAGGTCCAGGGCGAAATATTCGATCATGAAGCGCGCGTCGTGGGCCAGCGACTGCTGATACAGCGTGTGCAGCATGGCATGCCCGGTCCGGTCCGCCGCTGCACAAGTGCGCTGCGCCGCCGGGCCTTCGCCGTACCGGGTGGTCATGCCGCCGAACGGGCGCTGGTAGATCTTGCCGTCCTCGGTACGCGAGAACGGCACACCGTAGTGTTCCAGCTCGATAATCGCGGCCGGGGCCTCCTTGCACATGTATTCGATCGCATCCTGGTCGCCGAGCCAGTCGGAACCCTTGATCGTGTCGAAAAAGTGATAGCGCCAGTCGTCCTCTCCCATGTTGCCGAGCGCTGCTGAAATTCCGCCCTGCGCCGCCACCGTGTGCGATCGCGTCGGAAAGACCTTGGTGATGCAGACCGTCTTCAAGCCCTTGGCAGCGAGGCCGAAGGTCGCACGCAGCCCGGCACCACCGGCGCCGACGACAACCATGTCGTATTCATGTTCCTGGATCGTGTACGCAGACATGCTCAAGCCCCCAAGGCGATTCGGACCACAGCGAAAACGCTCGCCAGGGCAGCAAAAGCACAGGCCACGCGTACGGCGAGCTGGCAGCTCATCGCCAGCCATGGCGTGTGCACGTAATCCTCGATCACGACCTGCATGCCGAGCTGGCCATGCCAGAACATCGCGACGAGGAAGGCGACCAGCAGGACCGCGTTGCACGGATGCGCGACCGCGGCACGCGCCGTCGCGTAGTCCGCACCGGCCAGACTCACGATCAGGACGACGAAATAGACCGCCAGGACCAGCAAGGCGAGCGCGGTGATGCGCTGGACGATGAAATGATGGACGCCCTCCTTGGCCGAACCGAGGCCACGGGCGTTCTTGATCGGGTTGCGCAACGGATCGAAATGGCTCATGCGATTCCCCCGCAGCAATAGACCCACGTCCAGACGAGTCCGGTCAGCACGAAACTTCCGATCACCGAGATCCAGCCGTTGGCGACGAAGCTCGCGATCGAGAATCCCCAGCCCGCATCCTGCAGCAGGTGGCGGATGCCATTGAGCCAGTGGTAGGCGAGCGCCCAGGTCCAGCCGAACAGCACGGTCAGGCCGAACCAGGATCCGGCGAGCCCGGTCACGCACGACCAGGCTTCCGCTCCGCTCGCAAGCGCGAGCAAGGCTGCCGCGATCAGCAGGCTGCCGATGAACAGGATCACGCCGGTAGCCCGATGCAGGATCGAGGTGGCCATCTGGATCTGCCAGCGATACACCTGGAGGTGTGGAGACAACGGGCGGACAGTTGGAGGCATGTGGCTGGCCTTGTACGTTTGGCTGGCGGCCCGACAATCGGGACACTGTCTAGAAATCGATGCAGCGACCGTTTTTCTCCCAATCGCCGTAGCGCGTGGGATCCGGACCGACGCGTCCGCCGATTTCCGTTGATTGCTCCGGAGCGCACGCCGCGTCGTCCCGCTCGGATTGGGCGGACGGCGGCGGCACGAATTCGGGGTCGGGAATGGGCTTCGACATGGGCTGGTCAGCCACAAAATCTTAATGCCCGTGGCGGATTCTGACAACCCGCGGTTGCGCTTGCGTTGCCGAAGATTAGGACGCATGGTGGTGTTCCGCGCCATTTGATCCATGCATTCCGACGTGCCCAGCCTGCTCGATCACGCCCAGATTCTCGAGATTTCCGGCAAGGATTCGCTCGCATTCGCGAATGCCCAGTTCAGCAGCGATGTCAGCTCGCTGGGCGAGTCGAACTGGCAATGGAGTGCCTGGCTCGATGCGCAGGGTCGCGTGCGCAATGTATTCGCCCTGCTCCGCCCGGATGCCGAGCGTCTGCTGGCCTGGTTGCCATACGGACGTTCCACCGAAATTGCCGGACAGCTCTCGCGTTTCGTGTTTCGCTCGAAGGTCGTGTTGACTGCGTGCGAGGACTTCGCGTTGCTTGAGGGCGCTCCTGCGCAATCGGCGCCCGGCCAGTTGCTCAAGGCCGACAGTGGCTGGAGCCTGCAACTGACTGGCGCCAGCAGTCGCCGCGCCGTTCTGCGGCCGTTGACAGACAGCGACTCGATCGACCCCGCCGCGCTCAACGCGTGGCGGCTTGCCGACATCGAAGCAGGATTGCCGTGGATAGACGACGCAGCCAGCGCGGAATTCACGGCAGCCGCGCTGGGTCTTGATCGACTCGGTGCGATCAGCCTCAACAAAGGCTGCTATCCGGGGCAGGAAATCGTCGCGCGCCTGCACTTTCGCGGCGGCAACAAGCGCAGCAGCGCGCTGGTCAGGATCGAGAGTGAACGTATTCCGGCGTCGGGTGAAACGCTGCATGTGCCCGCTTCAGGCGCCATGTCCGGAACAATTCTTTACGCCGCACGTCTGGATTCCAGAACCTGTCAAGCCCTTGCGATAGTTCCCATCGACTGCCCGCGCGGCGCAGGATTGGCGTTGGCCTGCGGAGATCCGGTCGTGGTTGAGCGTATGGGTGCGCCGAACCCGGGCTGACAAGATGGTATGGCACTTGCATGACCACGTGACGACAGAGGAAACGATCGCATGAGCAGACCAACGATATCCACACAAATGCGCCGCAGGGCATGCGCCCTGATTGCGGCTGCAGTCGTTCTGGCGAGTCCGCTGCACGCCGCCGAGTACCGGTTCATGCCGGAACCCACCTATACGCCGGCCGCCGCCGCGGAAATCTACAAGCCGCTGCTCGAGTACCTGAGCAAGACCACGGGCGAGAAATTCGTTCTGGTTTCCGCCGCCAATTACTCGACCTACTGGCGCGACATACTCAAGCCGGACGTCACCGATTTTTCGTACGACGAAGCACAGTTCGCCGACTACCGCATCCAGCATTCCCAGTTCGTGCCGCTGGTGCGCAGGGCGCAGGCAACGTCATACACCTTGCTTGCAAATGCCGACTTCGAGGGCAAGTCGCCGCGTGACCTGCTTGGATCGCGCATTTCGACGATGCCGGCACCGAGCCTCGGATATGCCTTGCTCATGCAGATCTTCTCGGACCCCGTCCAGCAACCGGAGATCAAATCGGGCGCTGCGTCCTGGCGCGACAGCCTCGATATCCTCAATGGCGGAGAAGCGGAAGCGACCATCTTCCCCACATGGATGCTCGAGACCTACGGAAACCCGGGCCTGGCCACGATATTCACTTCGCGTGAATTTTCAGGTCCGGCAATTCTTGCCGCGCCGAACGTGCCTGAAGAACTCCGCAACAAGGTGCGTGATGCCCTGCTCAACGCGGATGGCGCTCCCGAGCTGGCTGAGCTGCTGCTTGAGCTCGGCATCACCAAACTGGTTCCCGCGACGGCAAAGGATTATGCCGGCGATCAGCAGATGCTCAGCGGCTTCTACGGCTACAAATAGTCAGCGCGCAAGCGGACATCGCAGACTCGCGCCTGGAAGTGCAAAGAGAATAGTTCTATTCTATCAACGTATATTATGCGTGATAATCGAACGAGTGATTTGCGCCCGTCAACCTGAATGGCTCATTCATCCGCGTTGCAATTTTTGAGTGACAACAGGATCGCAAGCAAGTAATCTCCGCGCCGAGTCGTATGAATGGCGGTGTCATTTCCCGCCAGATGCTTTCATGTACAGATGTTCAGCTTGCTGTTCGATCGTCATTGAGAAGGCTTACGAAAACCAGGGACAGCGCGACTGCCGAGACAGGCAGACGCCGGATCCCCAACCAGACGCCGCATTGAAGCGCGCAGGTTGAATCAAATCCAACGCCGCTGCTCGGACTTTTCGCATCTTGCCGGTGCGCGATGAAACCATGTGGCGGTTTGCAGTGTCGGATGGTTCTTGTCGGACACACCAGGAAGACGAGGCGCAGTGATCGACTCGAAACAGAAGTCGACCCGCATCTCCGAAGCCTGATTCCCAGCAGGAGAACGCTCACAATGAAATTGGCATGGTTACTTTGGCTGGCCTCGGTCCTGCCTCAGCAAGAAGCCGATCGCACGTGTCTGGCCGCCATGGTTTATCTGGAGGCGCGCAGCGAGACCCAGCTCGGCCAGGCCGCCGTTGCGGAAGTCGCCATGCGTCGCCGCGAAGACGGCCGCTGGGGTGACGACATATGTGAAGTTGTCAGCTCACGCATGCAGTTCGCCATTTCCACAACAAACAAGAATTACCTTCTGCGCAACCCGGTCGCATGGGACAGCGCGTGGAAGATCGCGGACCATGCGCTGCAGATGTGGGACTTGCCGGTAGCCAAGCGCGAATTCGTCGTGCCGAATGCCGATCATTTCGTTGCCGAAGAACATGCTTCGCCCGCCTGGATGAAAGGACAACCCCTGGCCGTGATCGGCGCGCACAGTTTCTATCGAGTCAACTGAAGGGGCAGTCTATTGAAAAAAAGCCGGCTTTCGCCGGCTTTTTTTCTGCGTGACATCCAGCTGCGATCAGCGAGCCGGTACGACGTATCCATTGTCGATGTAGACGCGATCTCCACGTCGCAGACGATAGTCTTCGTCCTGCTCATACGTGCGGATGCGCCCATGATCCATGTCCACCACGATGCGATAGTAGCTCCGCGATCTGCGGTTGTTCTTCTCGATATCGTGGCCGACTGCTCCACCCGCCAGCGCACCGGCTATCGTTGCGGCCTTGCGTCCATCACCCTTGCCGACCTGGTTGCCGAGTGCTCCGCCGACGATCGCACCGAGCACGGTGCCGCCGCCGAGGTGGTTGCGGCGTTGGCCGATCGACTCGACCCGGATGACGCGCCCACAATTGTCGCAGCCACGCTGGTATCCGCGTGACTCGTAACCACGTGCCTGGACCGGTTGTGCGATCGAGAATGACGCGACCAGGATCGCCGTCGCACTTGCCAGCAAAATCCGATTCAACATGCTGTTTTCCTCGCTACTCAATTGCGCCCGCGAAACCGGAACGCCCGCGCAAGATTGGCTGTCGCTCGATGAACCCGGGCAGAACCTGCTGTCGACGGACTGAATCGCCCGTTCACGTGTTCGCGGGCGCACGGCATGCCTGTCCTACCGCGACCAATGCGCATCGGTTAGCATCGCCTTTCCCTGGAAAGACCTCCCATGCAAGACCACGCATCGTTACTCGACGAATTGCGGAATCTGGACGCAGTGGCCGCCGCCAATCGTCTGGCTGACCTGCCGGATCACACGATCATCAATCTGCTCCAGGCGATCGGACCGGGACGCGCATTTGCCGTGCTCGATCGATTCGGACCCGAGCGGCGCAGCCGCATCACGATGGCTGCCGGACGCAACACAACCGATCATTGGCTCGCCAGCCGCAACTGGCCCGAGGGCTCGGTTGGACGCCTGGCCGAACCTGCACCCGAATCTTTCGAAGCCGATGCGCAGGTCGCCGATGTACTTGAGCGATTGCGGCCGGTTGCTTCGCGAACCCTGATCACCTACGTCTTCGTAGTCGATTCCTCCGCTCGCCTGGTCGGTGTCGTCACGTTCCGTGAAATGGTTTTCGCGCGCCCCGATCAGCGCCTCGAAGAAATCATGGTTTCGCATCCGTTTGCGCTGAGGCCCGAAACCGACGTGGTCGATGCGATGCGCGAGGTCGTTCGCCGCCACTATCCGGTCTACCCGGTCTGTGACAGCGAGGGGCATCTGATCGGCGTCGTTCGAGGTTCGGTGTTGTTCGAAGAGCAGGCATTCGAGATCAGTGCTCAGGCCGGATCGATGGTCGGTGTCGAAAAGGAAGAGCGCCTGAGCACGTCGTGGTCGCGCAGCCTGCGTTTTCGCCACCCCTGGTTGCAGCTGAATCTGCTCGCGACTTTCATTACCGCTTCGGTGGTCGGCGCGTTCCAGGGCACGATCAACCAGATTGTCCTGCTCGCGGTTTTCCTGCCGGTCCTGTCCGACCAGTGCAACAACACCGGTTGCCAGGCGCTCGCGGTCACGTTGCGCGGCATGACGTTCGGTGAACTCAAGCCGGGACAGGGCTGGCGGTTGACGTTGAAGGAAGCATGGCTTGGCCTCATCAACGGCTCGCTGACCGGCCTGCTCGGCGGCCTCGCGATGTATGCGCTGGCCTGGCACCAGGGGAATCCCGATGCACTCGTTCTTGCCGTGATCACCTGGGTCGCGATGGCGGGCAGTTGCGCGATCGCAGGCATCGTCGGCGCAGGCGTTCCCCAGATACTCAAGCGTATCGGTGCCGATCCCGCGACGGCATCGAGCATCTTCCTGACCAAGGCGACCGATATCGTCAGCCTTGCGATGTTCCTCGGCCTCGCCGCCTGGCTGGTCGCCCGATAGTTCCGCGATGGTCGCGCTGGTCGACAGCCATTCCCACCTGGATGCCGACGCGTTTGATGCCGACCGCGCCGCTGTCATCGAGCGCGCTCACCGCGCGGGTGTGACCCGGCAGATCCTGCCCGCCGTTGCCGCATCGAACTGGAACGCGTTGCGTGACCTCTGTGCCGCACAGGCGGGATTGTTTCCGGCTTACGGCCTGCATCCGATGTACCTCGCCGAACATCGCGTCGATCATCTCGATCGGCTCGATGAACTGATCCGGTCCGAGCGTCCCTGTGCGGTTGGCGAATGCGGTCTCGACTTCCATGTCGAAGGTCTCGATCGCGATGCGCAACTTCGCTTTTTCAATCGCCAGCTTGAACTGGCGCGCGAACACGACCTGCCCGTCATCGTGCATGCACGACGGGCGTTCGACGAAGTGGCCGCCTGTTTTCGCAAGCTCGGCCCGCTGCGCGGCGTCGTGCACAGCTTCTCGGGCAGCGAACAGCAGGCAGAGGCGTTCTGGAAACTCGGATTCTCGCTCGGCATTAGCGGGCCGGTGACCTATCCGCGTGCGCAACGCCTGCGCGGAATCGTCGCTCGCATGCCGCTGGAATACCTCCTGCTCGAAACCGATTCTCCGGATCAGCCATTGCACGGTCACCAGGGGCAACGAAACGAACCTGCCCTGCTCGTCGAGGTGTTGCGCGCGGTAGCCGGATTGCGCGGTGAGAGTGAAGACCAGATCGCCTCGATCACCAGTGACAACGCACGACGACTGTTCCGTCTGCCACCGCCCTGACCGACCGGCGCGCTTGATCCGGATCTGAAGAACCGTCGGAAGCCGATTCGGAAGCGGGCTGATGGAACGATGCGGCCTTCCGTCGGGCATTGCTCGTCCGCACGATCCGCCACCCTTCCCTTCCCCTCCCTTGGTTCGCGACGAATAGCCTGGCCAGGACGGCAATGAATTGGCGGCAGGCGGAACGCTCGAGGAAACCCGGTGGCCTCGAAAAATCGTTCCGATGGCGGATTCCGGCATCGAATCGCGTCGAGTTCTTCAAGCCCGGCAGAAACCCAGCCAGAGCCGCGAAATCGAGGACGACCGATCAACGCCGCCGATGTCGGGCCCATTAACAAAAAAAAGGAAGCCTGCACTTGTGGCGTCTCAAGTGCGGTTCGACAGACATCACTTTCGAGGTGTTCGATGAAATCCATCCGTTTGATTCTCGTCACGGCAGCGATCGCACTCGTGCAGGCGGAACTGCAGGCAGCAACGATCACCGTGGGAGCTGATCCTGCCTGCCATGTCCACTCGCTGCAGGCAGCCCTAGCGATCACGAACACCAACGCACAGGACGATGAAGTCCGCCTGGCCAACAACATGGTCTTCGACCACATTGCGATCACGAAGACCGACACGGATACGCTGGCCATCCGCGGAGGCTACCCCAACTGCGCCAGCGCCAATCCACTGGGTCCGCCGACCGTGCTCGACGGTAGCGGCGGACCGAGATCGGTGATCGAAGCCAGTGCGGGCGCATTGGTTCTCGTTAATCTGCAGATCGAAGGGGCGGTACTTCCCGGAGAGGATTCCACGGGCGGTGGAGTCAATGTCATTCAAGCGGCGACCCGTGTGGAGTTGAAGGACGTGCGCATTTCGCGCAACACGGCGCACAACGGCGGCGGGCTGGCAATAGTCGGCAGTGATCTCAATACCATCCGGGTCACGGCGGAACGCCTGGTCCTGGATCGGAACATCGCAAGCGGTAACGGCGGCGGAATGTTTGCGCGATACGCGAATGGCACCGTGTCCGGATTGCTGGTCGAGCGCAATCATGCGTTCAACAATGGCGGTGGCGTCTGGATGGGGCGCGATGCTGTCCTGTTCAATCGCAACGGGAAAAACCGCAGCGGATTCTTCAAGAACGTCGCCGGAAACAATGGCGGCGGCCTTGCCATCGATGGTGGCGCCATGGAAATGTTCGAGACGAGTCCTGGTCTCGATCCAGCCGCATTCGCCGACAATTCCGCGCGCATTGGCGGAGGCGTCCATGTTTTCAATGACAGGCCGAATACCTCTGCCGCGTTCAACGCCAGCGGCATCACGGCCTACCGGAATCATGCAAGCGAGGAAGGCGGATTCGCCGCCGTGGATATCCGCGCGGAAGATTCCACCCCGGTATTCGGGGGAATCCACGTCTCGGCCAGCGCGCCTCCCGTCGGTGGCGGATCGTTCGCATACTGCAACGTGGCGATCTCGTGCAATGTGTTCAGCGAGAACGAGGCGAGAGACAGCAAAGGCGCGTTGCGCCCTGGAGCACTGGTCTCGATCCGCAACCAGGGCAAGGGCGCGGCGGGATTCGCCCGCTTCTGGAATTCCAGTTTGCGAAGCAATGCCGGCTACAACCTGGTGCAGAACATCTCCGACATGCAAACGGACTGGGCACAGGAAATCCACTTCAAGAACGCGTTGATCGAGGGAAATGCGCTGGAGAAAAACCTCGTGGACGCCCAGGGGTTCGGCTCGATCTACATCGAATCCGCGACCGTCACGCAAAACGAGGTCCATGCCGCCCTGATCACCGGGCAGAATGCGATCTATCTGCACGGTTCGATTTTCACCGATGACGCAGCGCTGCTCGAAAACATCACGGCGCAAACCTCGGCGTTCACGCTGATGGTCCGCAATGCAGACGGCCTGTCGGGATTTCCGCTCGTCGAACAGAACGATCCGCGATTTGTCGATCCGCTCAATCACGATTTCCAGCTCGCCCCCGATTCGCCCGCGCTGGATCGGGAGTGGAACGACGGATTCAACCTGTTTGACCTAAACTTGAAACCGCGAAATGTCGATTTGCCATGGGTTGTCGATGTCAACACTCCGCGCGATCTCGGTTGCTTCGAGCGGCAGTAGGGATCGGACGGATGTCCAGCGTGTTCGACGACATGGATCGCGAAGGCCGTGAGGCCGCTTCGCGATCAGGCCGACGCGGGGCCCTTCCGCTCGGCCAGCAACTTCTGGATTCCGCTGGCTACGGCAGCAAACGCGAAGGTCGCGGTGACATGCGTCGCAGCACCGAGTCCTGATCCGCAATCGAGCTTGAGCCCGCCCTCTCCTGCCTCCGGGCGCTGTCCGCAAACGCTGCCGTCGGCTTGCGGATAGCGCACGTTCTCGAGCGAGTAGACCGCCTGCACGCCAAAGTAGCGCTTCGGTCCGCGCGGAAAGCGGAACTCCTCACGCAGCTTCTTGCGGATCAGGGCGAGCATCGCATCGTGTTCGGTACGCGAGAGATCGCGCACGCGCACGAGGGTCGGATCGATCCGGCCGCCTGCCGATCCGCTGACGATCAAGGGCAATTTCCGGCGTCGGCACCAGGCAATCATCTCGACCTTGACCCGGAACGCATCGCAACAGTCGATGACCAGGTCGTAGCCGCGATCAAGCAGGCGTTCGATACTCGACGGCGTCAGGAATTCGGCAAATCGATCAACCCTGATCGCGGGATTGATCGCCTGCGCACGCTCGGCCATCACATCGACCTTCGCGCGTCCGTACTGCCCGTCGAGCGCATGCAACTGGCGATTGGTATTACTGACGCAGACATCATCCGCGTCGATCACGGTCAGATGCCCGATCGCGCTGCGTGCCAGTGCCTCGACTACCCACGAGCCGACACCGCCGACCCCGACCACGCATACGTGCGCCTGCGCCAGGCGTGCCCCACTTCCGACGCCATACAGGCGATCGAGCCCGCGAAAGCGTTCATCGACGGGGGGTGGCGCTGGAGAGATCGTATTCATGCGGCGCGGGAGGTTAGCACGTGGCTTTCGCGACCGCAGCGCGTCAGCCCGCTCGCTGCGACCTATCGCCATCCACCTGTTCGCCTCGAACTCGCTACCATTCCCGGCTGCTTCCCGGAGTTCGAACATGCGCTATCTGATTTGCCTGATCCTCGGCCTGCTGATCGGTGCGGTATGCGCATCGATGGCCGGCAATGTCCTGGCCAAGCGCAGTGCCTATCCGAAGGGACTGATGGTGGTCATGCAGCACGCACTCAAGCAGGCCAACCGCAGCGCCAGCCAATCGCCCTGCATCGACAATGACCCGGATCTGACGAAGCTCGCCCTGCTCGCAAACGACATCGAAACCGCGATGCCCGGCGATGGCACACCCGACCGGGTATTCCATCTGTATGTGGAAGACATGCAACGAATCACCAAGGCCGCCGCCGCAAGTGCCTGCCCGCAGCGCACTGACATGCTGACCCGGATCAAGGGAGCCTGCGACAGCTGCCACCGCGACTATCGCTGATCGATCGCGATCGACTCGATGCATCGACGCTTCCGCTTGAGCCGGCTCCGAACGAATCAATGCAATGCCACTGCAGCGGCCTGCACGAAGCGAGCAGTGCTCCACGCCAGCAGCCACACGGATTACGGTGCGTCAGGCTGCCGAGCCTGTTGAATCACCGCTCCGCGAAAGTCCGCGCATCGTCGTACGAATGAGCAATCAGGCGCGACGCTGGATTTGATCCTGGCGATCCCTGAACGATTCGAGCGCTCCGTTCAGTGCATCCGCGCGATCACGAAGCGTCTGCACGCGCTTGCGCATCTCGAGAATGGTCCCGATGAGCTTCGCCCGCTGCCTGAGCTGTTCCTCGCTCATCGGCTGATCGAGAGGAATCAGGTCATTCGCGCCGATCGCATTGGCCCCCTCCAGTGCGCTCAATCCAATACGCGAAAAATCGGATGCATTTCGGCTCCAACTCATGGCACGTCTCCCAGGTGAGATGGCGTTTGAAGCAATGGCTGGAGAGCGAAGGCATCTGATCCGCTCCCACGGTTGGGAGGTTGTACGAAGCCATTGCAACGTCACTTGAACCTGAGCGATTGCGTTCATGCAGTACACTTTCTTAACAAATGCGGGAGACCGGGAGTTCTTTCGCCAAGGCGGTCTATCAATGAGTCGCACTGGCGCATGCGAAATTTTCTGCGTGCACATCAGATCGCCGGAATGCTGATCAGAGTTGTGCTCTGGCGCCTGGGAATTTGAAGAACCAAGGTGAGGTTGGATTTTCCTGCCTTCAAATCCAACGGCTGAGTCGGGGCTGCCGTTTCTCACGTTTTCGAATTGGTGCCCGGAGCGGGGGTCGAACCCGCATGGCCTTGCGGCCGAAAGATTTTACGTTTGTCTTAAAATGAACAATTTACTGATTGCCTTGCATAATCTGGCGACACTTGAAGAAGACAAGACAATTCTACTATCAGCAGCTCAGCGAAGTTTTGCGAAAGGTGCTCTAGCTGACCTCTGTATACCGCTGTTACGCCTCCGCCATGCGCCCGAAGCTGTCGACACGTCTGGCAGCAAGCATCCATGCCGACACTCAGTGAGCGGGTGAACCTTTGCAGCGCAAGGCAGCCTCTTTCAGTGTCACCCAGTTCTGCAACTCCACCCACGCGAACGCGCAACGTCCACCGCTACGACGTTCCCACAGCTCACCGATCCGTTTCTTTTCGTCGCTGTCCTTGCCGCTGGCAAGGTGGTCGCCCTTGTACTCCGCCGCGATGATTCCACCGTTGGCCAGCCGTATCACGAAGTCGGGATAGAAACGATCGCTCGACGTGGGCAGCGAGAACGATCCCGGCTTGCGCTCCACGTTGCGAATCCAGTCGCGAACGCCGTCCATCGCGTTGGCAATGAACTCGGCGCACTTGAACTCTTCGCCCGAGGACTTGAGGTTGCCGATCTGCGGAAAGAAGTGCCGGTTGAGGGTGACGAAACCGTTGTATTGAGAGTCCCAGGCGTAGCGGCCCGTGCTGAAAACCCGCTGCAGACGATCATCTGCGCTCAGTTGTGGCTCGTCACCCAACAAGGCGAAGAATCCCTGTTGGGCAGCACTGCGCCGGGCCTTCTTCAGGTGTTCCGCCAGCGCCTCGCGCAAGCGGAACTTGCGGTATGCCAACTCGTCCGTGGTAAAGCCGCGCTGCGATTTGAGATAGCCCAGTGCGCCCGACAACCATGCGGCCAAGTCTTCCGGCATCATGCCGTCATCGCGCAACTGTCGTTCCAGCCACCACAACAGGCTTTCGTCGCTGGCCGGCTCGCGCACGAACAAGTGCATTTGAACATCCAGCTTTTCGCCGGTGTCGTAACTCAGCTTGCCTGCGTCGGTGATTGCCAAGCGGGCGCGCTGTACAGCTTCCAGGTCCTTCGGAAAAGCCGCATCAGGAAGCTCCACGGAAGCATCCTTGGGGTTCCATGCCGACTCAAGCAGCGGCGCATCACCCGCCTCCAGCAGCAAATCGCCCTGTGTCCACGCCAGCATTGGTATCGCAAAGCTCTCGCCGCGCTCCGATGGCGTGGGCTGCCAGGGCACCGGTGCGGCAAGCAGGGCAATGGCCTGCCCGACTATCTGGACGGCTTGTGGCGACTGGAATGCTTCCTTCAGCGCCTTCTGGTCACCGGGGCGGCTCCAATCGCCTCGCAAGGTCATGCTGCCGGTCTCGGGTGACACTTCCAGCGTTTTCTCGAAGCGCTTGCGCGTGGCCTCCGGCAATGCGGAGAGGTCAGGCAACTCCACCTGGTCGTCCACCTGCGGCAGCGGCACGGTCACGCAGTCGCGCTGCCGCAGCAGGTCGTTCGTGCCTTGTTCGCCGTGCTCCGCGCGAATCAAATCGTTCACGTCCTGGCGCTCGAAGCCGGCATGCACGAGGCCATCGCGCAGGGCTTCGGCCACTTCCACGATGCGTGGCGATACCGCGAACGCATAGGCCTTGTTCAAGGCTTCACGTTGCTTGCGCTGGGCGCGCGGCATGCGCAGCACGCGACCAAGAATCTGTTCCAGCGCCGTGCTGGTACTGGTGGCACGAAAGCTCACCAGCACGTAAGCAAACGGGCAATCCCAACCCTCGCGCAGTTTGTCCACGGTAATGATGAAGCGCAGCGGGCAATCCGGTGTGGAAACGTCGGTATCGCCCAACTCGTCCAGCGTGCCGGTAGAAATAGCGATGGCCTTGCCCGGCACATTGAAATCGTCGATCAGTGCCTGTTTCACCCGCTCGGCAGTGAAGGTCTCCTGTCCTTCGCTGCGCCGCTCGGCCTGCAGCAGCATGATCGGGCGCAGGTATTCACCGGTCGCGGCTTGCTCGGCGTCGGCCTCGGTCTGCAAGCCTTCCAGGCAATTGATCGCTTCGCGCAATGTCACCTGCCATGAGCCATGTGCAGCCAGCTCCACCGGCAACTTGATCATGTCCTCGGCCTGCAAGGTCGCTGCCGATACCGAGAACAGCACGTTGGACGGCTGGTAGCTGCGATCCGGCGTGGCGGTCAGTTCCAGCACGGCACAGGGGTCAAGCCGCGCCAAGGTATCGAACGCGAGTTGCGTGCCCTGATTGTGCGCCTCGTCCACGATTACGAACGGACGGCGCTGACGCAGCAGATCCACCAGGGAGTGACCGCCCGCTTCGGCGCCAGGCATGCTGCTGAAATTCGCCATCAACTGGCCATTCTGCTTGTACACCGCCAAACGCCCGGTGTCCTCCTGCTTGAATGACTGCATGGTCGCCACGACGATGACGTTGGCGCTGTCGAGTGTGGCGGGTTGCAGGTTCAGCGCTTCGTCCAGCGTCAGCACATTGAACAAACCAAGCTTTTCACTCAACGAATCGTGCAGCAGGTTGCCGGTGGTCTTCAACGCACGCAGCGTCTGTTCACGGATGGCGTCGGTCGGCACCAGCCACACGGTGAGCGAATACTCCACGCCCAGCAGTGCATCGTTGACGCGGCGAATCGCGTGGCCCGCCATCAGCGTCTTGCCACCGCCGGTGGGGATACGCAGGCAGACGCAAGGAATGTCGCCTTCCGCGAACGGCTGCGGCATGCGATAGGGCACACCCAATCCGAAATGCGCACGCGCGCAGGCCTCGTAGGCTCGTATCGCGCCGTCGTCGCGATAACGACGCAAAAAGGCCTCGAACGCATCCAGCGCCTGGCACTGATAAACCTTCAGGCGCGCGTTCTCGGGGCAGGTGTGGTCGAGACTCATCGCGCCACCTTCAGTTCGTATGGCAACTGCTTGAACGCAAGCCGCAAACCGCGCAGGCGCTCCGGGCGGATCAGGCAGCGCGTGCCATAGACCGTCTTCGGCCCCTCGTGCGGCGGCAACTCGGCCAGCAACGGCGACGTCAAGGTATTGCCGCCACCGGTGGACTTGTCCTTGAGGATGCCGTTGTACAGCAGGTACACCGCACGACCTTCATGCACCCCAAGCAAGGGCGACGAAGGTCGCTTCGATGCCAGCGGCGTGCCCGTCTCCATGAACCACACGAAGCGCGCCATCTCGGCGAAGGTCACTTCGGGATTGATATGCCCGTTGGCAGCGAACAGCGACTTGCCCACGGTGGCGTAGTGGAAACCGCCGCCGAGGCCGGGGATGCGCGCACGCCCTCGCGAGTAGCCTTCGGAAACGCGGCGCACGCGCTCGGCGGTGATCTCGCGCGCGATGCTCGATTTCATTTCCGTCAGTACGAAACGCCGACGCTGACCATCTGCCTTGTTCAGCGAAAGCACCGCTTGGCCCGTGGTGCCCGACCCAGCAAACGAGTCCATCACGATGTCGTCGTCGCTGGTGGTGAAGCTCAATAGCTCCTCGATCAGCTCAATCGGTTTGGGAAAGTCGAACGGACGCTTGCTCTCGGGGAAGATCGCCTTGATCTCGTTGGTACCGATGCGCCCATCCAGTTCGAACAAGCTGGAAAGCTTGGCGCGATAGTCCTTGGCGTACACCTTCAGTTCGATCAGCTTGGTTTCGTTCTCGCCGAACAGGATGCGTCCCTCGTCGAGCAGGCGGCGCATGGTTTCCTCGGGGAAGCGGTAACCCATCATCGGCTGCTGACAGGGCTGGCCCGTCGTTGGATGGATCACGTCGTAGCGATAGCCTTCCTTACCTGGGTTGTGCACGCTTTGGCTGCCGGTATAAACGCCATCTTCATCGATGAATTTGTATCTGTCGAACGGCCAGAGTTGGTCCTTGTTCTTCCGAAACCACTTCGTGTACGCGACCTGCCGCTGTTCCTGGTCAGCGTGGTCGCGGACGAACTGCTCACCCATGTCGAGCAACTTCGTCTTGACCGCGAGGCTGGTGGATTTCCACTCCTTCGGAAGCTTGCTCTTGTCGCGCGCGTAGCACAGCACGTACTCGTGCTCACTGGCGATCTGCGTGGGGTTGTTGTCCGTGGCGTTCTTCCAGACGATGGTTCCCACGCGATTGACGACGCCGAAAATCTCGTCGAACAGCAGACGCAGGCTGGCCAGTTCGATATCGTCGATGCTGGCAAAGATCACTCCGTCGTCCCGCAGAAACCGCTTCAACAGCTTCAGGCGTGGGTACATCATGCACAGCCACTTGTCGTGGCGAGTCAGGTCTTCAGCCTCCGGACCAACCACCTTGCCCAGCCACTCGCGCATCTGCGGACTGTTCACGTTGTCGTTGTAGACCCAGCCGTTGCGCTTGCCTTCGTCGTCGCGTTCATCCTGCCCGGTGTTGTACGGCGGGTCGATGTAGATGCACTTCACCTGGCCGCCGTAGTGCGGCAACAGCGCCTTGAGCGCCAGCAGGTTGTCGCCTTCCACGATCAGGTTGCCGCTGTCGGCATCGCCGCAGGCCAACTCCGGCACGTCATGCAGCAGGCGAAACGGAACTTCGGCATCGTGTCGGGCTACGGCATCCTTGCCGATCCAGTTCAATACAGGCATGCGAGGACGATCCTTGTCAGACGGTACGGATCAGTTTCCAAGAGTCATTCCCCCCAGTCTTGCCGAGCGAGGCCCGCTGGCCCGTACACGTCGATGCCAAACGGCACGTTTCCAATTCACTGTTCCGGCTCGCTCATGGCGGCTTCGTAGTCTTGCCCGCCGTGGAACACGCCGATGATGGCGATGACTTGGGCGTCAGTGTCTACCCGGAACGCGAGCATGGTGCTCTTGCGATAGCTTGTCATCCGCAGACCGGGCAACAAGTCGTCGCGCCGCGTACCGCGCTCGGGGAAGGTCTCGAAGCTCTCGCAGTAGGCCACGATGCCATCGACGAAATTCGCCGCCGTGCCGGGATGTCCGCTGGCGAGTGCGATGTAATCTTCGATGGCATCGAGCTGGTCTTGGGCTTCCGGTACAAAGTGAACCGTGTAGCTCACGCTTTGCCCGCGCGATCGCGCGCCTGTCGCCGCTGCGCCAAGTGCGCGCGAACCTGCGCTGGCGTCAGCGCCCTCGACGGATTGGCCTCCAATTCCAACGCCGCAGGGACAACCTGCTCGCGCAACCACGCCTCGACGGCGCGATCCTTGGCCATCAACGCGCGCAAGCCTTCGCGGATCACTTCGCTTTCGGTCGCGTACTCGCCGCCGGCCACTTTGGCTTTCACCGCGTCCGCCAACTCGTGTGGCAGGGTGATGCTGAATTGTTGGGTGGAACGCATGGCGAAGCCTCCGTATCAGTATGATTCAATACTACTGAGTGAGCGGTTCTGTGGCAACACAGTGCGCGCCCAAGCAGACGTGCTTCTCAGTAGCCTCCGGGCATCCCATTCAGGTAGGCCGGTCGTCGGCATAGGAGGCTGCAGTCGATGCTTCGACGAAACACCAGGGTTTTATTGGTGCCCGGAGCGGGGGTCGAACCCGCATGGCCTTGCGGCCGAGGGATTTTAAGTCCCTTGCGTATACCAGTTTCGCCATCCGGGCCAGCGCGCAGGATGCCCGATGGCGCGGTCAGCGACCAGCGTTTCGCGGTATTGCGGAAGGGATGGAGGCTGGGTCGGAATCGAACCGGCGTACGCGGCTTTGCAGGCCGCTGCATGACCACACTGCCGCCAGGCCGGCGGGATGGAGCGCTCAAAGCATCATCATCAAGTCTGGTGCGACAACTCTTGCATCCTGGCTACCGCGTACTTCTCGACAATACACAGCCCATTCAGCCGCGGCCGAGTGGCAGATACAGCGTCATGGCGCTGGTTGCGCAACTGCGGAATCCGTATTGGCGGTAGAACCTTGCGGCGCGTTCATTCAGCGCGTCCACCAGCAGAGCATGGATGCCGAGCTCCTCGCGCAGGTTGAGGCAACGCGTTACCGCGTCCTGGAGCAGGGCCTCGCCCAGGCCGTGACCTTGCTGTTGCACCGACACGGCAAGCCGGGCGAGTCGTGCGGCGGGAACCGGATAACGCGGCAAGCGACGCCGGTCAGAAACCGAAAGTTCGTCCAATGAGATCTGGGCGGCGGCCATCGAGTAGTAGCCGAAGATGCAAGAGGGTGCTTTGTCATCGGCCAGTACGTGGGTGGCGGCAATGCCGGTGCGAAGATGCTGGGTGGCGAGCGTGTGCAGATAATGGTTCAGCGAAGGCTCGCCACAATCGAAGCCTTCACGATCGTGGAGCCGGCCATCCAGCCGGCATATGACCAGCACGGCTCAGCGCGCCACCAGACCGCGATCCATGGCCTTCTTCAGCTTTGCATTGGGCTTGAATGGCTTGTCCAGCGCTGCGAGAAAACGGCGCGACTCTGCCGGAGACAACGTAACGGACAGTTCCGCCGTCATCACGTTCTCTGCCTCACGCAATATCGCATCGCGCACGAACGCAGACACCGGCACACCGCGCAGGTCGGCGGCACGGGCAATGCGGTCCTTGTCTGTCGCGCTCAGGCGCAGGTCGAGTCGGGCGGCTGCCGTCATGGCTCATCTCCTTTCCTTCTGTACGGAATATTACCGTACGCCCCAAAGCGGCGCAATTCGACGATATTGCGGATTGCTCATTGCGCCATCCGGGCCAGCGCGCAGGATGCCCGATGGCGCGGTCAGCGACCAGCGTTTCGCGGTATTGCGGAAGGGATGGAGGCCTGGGTCGGAATCGAACCGGCGTACGCGGCTTTGCAGGCCGCTGCATGACCACTCTGCCACCAGGCCGGTGGGATGGCGACCGGGTTGCGTCGTCATCAAAAAACAAAACCCCGGGGTCGCCGAGGTTTCTGATCCGTCGGTGCAAGCGTTGCGACCTTGTGGATCTTCACGACGACGCTGCTGGAAGCCGGATCGTCATGCACAAACTGGAGCGGGAAACGAGGCTCGAACTCGCGACCTCAACCTTGGCAAGGTTGCGCTCTACCAACTGAGCTATTCCCGCGTGGGACGCGCATATTACGGAATGCACCGCAGGTGTCAACCCGTCTCGCCCGAATTGATGGCGATTACGCGTCGCTGCGGCGACCGGTCGCATGCAAATCCTCAGATTTTTCCGCTGTCGGCATCGCGCATGATCGGCCAGGCCGCGCGCACATAGACGAAGGCTGACCAGATCGTCAGCACGGCCGCGACGACGAGCAGGCCTTCGCCGATCCGGTACAGGCGCAGCTCGGGCAGATCGCGCTGATGCAGGCAGACCACGATCGCTACGATCTGCATCACGGTCTTGAACTTGCCGATCCAGGCGACACCGACCGCAGCGCGCTGGCCGAGCTCGGCCATCCACTCACGCAGGGCCGAGATGCTGATTTCGCGGCCGACGATGACGGCACTGGCGACGGCCATCAGTGCACTCGGGTTCTGCTGGACGATCAGGAACAGGGCCACGGCGACCATGAGCTTGTCGGCGACCGGGTCGAGAAAGGCACCGAAGGCCGAACTCATGTTGTAGCGGCGCGCGATCCAGCCATCGAGCCAGTCGGTGATGCCGGCAGTGATGAAGATGCCAGCGGCGGCGAGATTGGACCAGCTACGCGTCGTCGGGAAATATTCCGGCAGGTAGAAAACGATGACGATCACCGGCAAAAGGACGATGCGGAACAGGGTGAGGATGGTCGGAAGGGTCAGGTGCATTGACTGGAGTTTACCCGTGGAGTGCGGCGTAGATGCGTTCGGCAAGCCCACGATTGATCCCGTCGACCTGCATGAGTTCCTCGACCCCTGCCCTCGTGACGCCGGCCAGCCCGCCAAACTGGCGTAACAGGGCGGACCTGCGCTTGGCGCCGACGCCGGCCACCTCCTCGAGGCTGGAGGCTTCGCGGGCCTTTTCGCGGCGTCCGCGGTGGCCCGTGATGGCAAATCGATGTGCCTCGTCACGCACGGACTGGATCAGGTGCGACGCTGGAGATTGTGGTCCTGGCCACAAACTGCGGCCGGAATCGCCGAGGATCAAGCTTTCGTGCCCGGCCTTGCGCGCTTCGCCCTTGGCCACCCCGACCACCCGCACGCCCTCGACGCCCAGCGTTGCGAGCACGTCGATCGCCTGGCGCACCTGGCCGAGCCCGCCATCGATGAGCAGGATATCGGGCAATCGCCCCTCGCCGGCCTGGATGCGTCGATAGCGACGTTCAAGCGCCTGATGCATCGCCGCGTAATCGTCACCACCGGTGATGCCGGTGATGTTGAAGCGGCGGTATTGTGATTTCTCGGGTCCTTCCGGGCCGAACACGACGCAGGAGGCGACGGTCGCCTCGCCCATCGTGTGGCTGATGTCGAAGCACTCGATGCGTTGCGGCAGTTCGTCGAGCCCGAGCAGGTCACGCAGGGCCTCGAATCGCTTGAGCAGGGTCTGGCGGCTGGCCAGTCGCGCGGCCAGCGCTGCAGCCGCGTTGGTCACGGCCATCTCGAGGAAACGCGCCCGGTCGGCTCGTACCGAGGTCTTCAGTTCGACCTTGTGCCCGGCATGTTCGCTCAAGGCTTCGGTGAGAACATCGATTCCCTCGGGAGCATGGCTCAGGATCAGTTCGACCGGTACCGGTCGTTCGAGGTAGTACTGGCCGAGGAAGGAACCGATCACGGCGGATTCATCGTCGTCCAGGCCAAGGCGCGGATAGAAATCGCGCGAACCGAGACTGTTGCCTTCGCGGAAGAACATCACGCTGACGCAGGCGATGCCGTTGGCGATCGAGCAGGCGAGGATGTCCATGTCGCGCCCCGCCCCATGCACGTAATGCCGGGCCTGCACTTTCTTCACGGCAGCGATGCGGTCGCGCATCAGCGCCGCACGCTCGAAATCGAGGTTCACGCTGGCCTGCTCCATCTGCGCGATCAGTTCGTCGAGCAGGGCATTGCTCTTGCCTTCGAGGAACATCGCGGCGTGACGTACGCTGGCCTGGTAGTCCACGGCCGAAATGAAATCGACGCAAGGCGCGCTGCACCGGCCGATCTGATGCTGCAGGCAGGGACGCGAACGGTTCTTGAAATAACTGTCGTCGCAATTGCGGATGCGGAAGAGCTTTTGCAGCAGGCTGAGCGTCTCGCGTACCGAAATCGCGCTCGGATAGGGGCCGAAGTAGCGACCACCGCCATTGCGGGCACCCCGATGAAAGGCCAGCCGCGGATAGTCGCCGGGCGTCAGGTGGATGTACGGATAACTCTTGTCGTCGCGAAGCAGGATGTTGTAGCGCGGACGCAGGTTCTTGATCAGTTGCGCTTCGAGCAGCAGGGCTTCGGCTTCGGTGCGCGTCAGCGTGATCTCGATCCGCGCGATCTGCGCGACCATCGCGGCGATGCGCGGCTGCAGAGTCGGCTTCAGGAAATAGCTGCCGACCCGCTTGCGGAGGTTGCCGGCCTTGCCGACATAGAGCAGGTCGCCGGCCACGCTGAGCATGCGATAGACGCCGGGCGCACTGCTCAGGTTGGCGACAAACGCCTTGCCATCGAACGGGGGATCATCCTGCATGGTTTCGATTGTGGCGTGGAAACCGGAAATCGGGAACCGTCGTGTCCGCCGATGAATTCCGAACCCTTGGAGGCAGCGCGTCTATTCGCCGATCGGTACGCGCTTGCCGACGCCGCTCGAAAGATCGATGCGGACGACCTCGTGCACATTGGTATTGGCGATCCAGAGCGCGCCGGCGGCGATCGACAGTCCGCCCGGCTCGACCAGGCGGTAGTTGAGATTGAGGGCACGCACGGCTCCGCTCTTGAGGCTCAATGCCTTGATCTTGCCGTTGTAGCTGTCGGCGACGAAGATGATGCCGCGCGGGTCCATCGCGATGTCGAGCGGATTCTGCAGTCGCGCCGTCTCGCGCGTGCCGGGGGCATCACCGAATTCGTAAAGACCGGTGCCGACGAGGGTGGTCACGCGACCATCGTTGAGGCGCACCAGGCGCACGGCCGATGATGCCGAATCGACGACCAGCAACTGCAGCCCACTCGGTGCGATGCCGCTGGGCTGGGCAAAGCTCGCCTCGAGCGAAAGCCCGTCCTGCAGCTCGAATTTCCCGGTTCCGGCAAGCATGCCGACACGCCCCCTGCCCAGATCGAGTTCCCAGATCTGGTTCTGGCTGGCCGATGTGACATAGAGCTTGTCGGCAATCACGGCTAGCCCGGTCGGATTGCCGATCGGCGTTTCCGTGGCTATCGCAGCATGCGGGCGCAGTCGACCGGGTTCGCCCGTACCGAGCACCGTTTCGACGTCGCCGCCGTAGAGGCGGATGCGACGAACCGCATGATTGCCGCGATCGGCGACGAAGAGAAAATCGTCGCGCAGGGCGAGACCCTGCGGGTCGCGAAAACCGCATTCCTCATTGCGCCCGTTCCAGTAGCCCGGATCGGCCGAACCGAACTGGCGCAGGATGCGGCCATCGTGATTGCACTCGAGCACGCGGTGGTGGCCGCTGTCGGCGACATACAGCAGCGTGTCGGTGGCGAGCAGCTTGCCCGGAAACAGCAGGGGCAGGCGCGGCTCCGGTCGCGCGGCGGGCGTTGCCGCATCGTACTCACGCAGGTCGCGTTCGGCTGCTTCATCGAGCAGGTGACCGATCTGCTCGACGAGATCCTGGCGGCGTCCCTCACCCGGGACCACGGCGGCAATCTGGCCTTCTGCATCGATCAGGACCGCGCTGGGCCAGGCATCGATTGCGTAGTGCTGCCACAGCGCGAAATCCTTGTCGTTCGCGACCGGATGACGGATCTGCAGGCGGTTGACCGCCTTGAGCACGGCACCGGATTCATGCTGGTGCGGATATTTCGGGGTGTGGATGCCGATCACGGTCAAGCCGTCGTGATAGCGACTCTCGAGGTAGGCGAGATCGGGCAGCAGATTCCAGCAGTGGACGTTGTCGTAGCTCCAGAACCAGATCAGAACGACGCGCCCGCGCAGGCCCGAAAGCATCGGTGCCTCACTGACGTTGACCCAATCGAGTCCTGCCGGAAACTCCGGCGCTGGCGAACGCGAGTCCATCCGATTCCCTCTTGCGATCCAGGTCCTGTATCGGCCGGCCCTACATGTTCCGCCGGACGGAGACGATTATGACCCGACAAAACGCCGGGTGAACGCCATGATGCCATCGCGAGCCAGGTCGAGGGCAAGCTGGAAGTCACGGGTTCGACCGTAATACGGATCGGGCAGTTCGACAGGTTCGGAAATTCCGACGAACGGAAGAAACAGCGCCACACGCTGTCGTGCTTCCGCTGGAGTCCGGCGCAACAAGGTCGCTTCGTTGGTCCGATCCATGACCAGCAGGTGATCGAAACGCGAGAAATCCGCGGCGCAGACCTGGCGCGCCCGATGCGCGCCGAGCGGATAGCCATTCGCCTCGGCCATCGCGATCGAACGACGATCGGCGGGGTTGCCGACGTGGAAACCCTCGGTACCTGCCGAAGCGACTTCAATGTCGAGGCCGGCACGCGCGAACTCGACCCGCGCGACCGCTTCGACCGTCGGCGATCGACAGATATTGCCCATGCACACGAACAACATCCTCACCGGTCGGCGCTTGCCGCCAGGATCCGTTTGACGCGAACCAGGTCCGCTGGCGTATCGACACCTGCAGGAAAGGGCTCGGGCGCGATCGCGACGGCGATGTCATGACCGTGTTCGAGCGCTCGCAATTGTTCGAGCGACTCGGCGACTTCGAGCGGCGTACGCGGCAACCTGGCGAGCTGGGCAAGGAACCCCGCCCGGTAGGCATAGATGCCGACATGGCGAAGGAACGAGGTATCCGGCGGCAGCCGCTGCCGATCCACCGCAAGCGCATCGCGTGCCCACGGCACGGGGGCACGGCTGAAATAGAGCGCATGGCCGTCGAGCCTGCGCACGAGCTTGACGCAGTTCGGATCGAACAGTTCCTCGGTGGACAGCAGCGGGGTGGCCAGCGTCGCCATCGGTGCCGGACTGGCTGCCAGGGCCATTGCCACCGCGCGGATGCCGCTCGCCGGGGCGAGTGGCTCGTCGCCTTGCAGGTTCACCACGATGCAGTCTTCGGGCCAGGCGCGCAGACCGACGACTTCGGCCAGGCGATCGGAACCCGAGGCATGGTCGGAGCGGGTCAGGCATACCGCGACGCCACTGCCTTCCAGCGCGTCGACGATGCGCTGGTCATCCGTCGCAACGACAACTTCGCGCGCACCGGCGCGCAAGGCACGAAGGGCCACATGCACGATCATCGGCACACCGGCGAGCGGCAGCAACGGCTTGCCCGGCAGGCGGGTCGAACCATGCCGGGCCGGAATCGCGACGACAAAATCGGGATCGGAGGTCATGCAGCAGATTCCGCCTGAACACAGTCCATCAGACTAATCGAGTCGATCCGGTGAATACAGGGGCACGATGTACAATGCCCGACCGCCCAGAGGTGCCCCCTTCTGCAATGAACAGCCCGATCAGCGTGCCGTCCGCGCTTCCGCCGCGCGCCGCATTGCTGATGGCCGGAAGCGCCACCCTGTTCGGCATGATGGCTGTGGCGATCCGCTTCGCATCGAAGCAGCAGCATCCGTTCGAGATCGCCTTCTTCCGCTGTTTTTTCGGTGCGCTTTTCGCCCTGCCCCTGTTGCGCGTCCACGGCATCGAGATCCTGCGCACGCGGCGGCTCGGCTTCTATCTGGTGCGCTGTGCGGCCGGCACCGTGTCGATGGTCTGCGGGTTCTGGGCGCTCGTGCATCTGCCGCTGGCCCAGGCGGTCGCCCTCTCCTACTCGACCCCGTTGTTCGTGACGATCGGTGCGGTGCTCGTGCTCGGCGAGATCGTCCGCATGCGGCGCTGGAGCGCCGTGATAGCAGGGTTCATCGGCGTCATCGTGATCGTCCGTCCGACCGCCGCGGATTTCAGTTCGGCCACACTGATAGCCCTGCTCGCAGCGGCCATCAGCGGCATGGTCACGATCAGCATCAAGTACCTGTCGCGCACCGATCCACCCGATCGCATCGTGCTGCTGACCACCCTGCTCTGGGTACCGCTGAGCCTGCCTGCCGCGTTGACGGTCTGGCGCTGGCCCGATGCGGACATCTGGCCCTGGCTGATCCTCTCGGGTGCGCTCGGCACCAGTGGTCACTACTGCTGGACGCGCGCCCTCAGGATGGCCGAAGCCTCGGCGCTGGCGCCCTTGAGCTATCTGCAGTTCCTCGTGGTCGGCATGCTCGCCTGGCTGCTGTTCGATGAAACGATCGATCGTTACACCGCGATCGGTGCAGCGATCGTGATTGGTGCGAGCTTGTATATCGCGCGACGCGAATCGCGCATGGCGCGGGAGCACAACCTCGTCGCCGGCATCGGCAAGGCCGATCCACAGGCCTGAAACTGATCAGGAAGCGCTGGCCGAACGGCGTTCGATCCACCAGAACAGCGCGCTGATCGCGAGCCAGAGCAGGAACAGCGGCCAGCGCGGCATGTCGGCTCGCGGTTCGCGCTCCGACGCGGAGTTGCCTACGAGCTCTGCGGTGGCGTCGCGATTCTGCGCACGCAGGACGTTCACTGCCTCATCCTCGGCAAGAACGTGGATGGGCCATCGACCACGGGCATCGGACAGGTACTGCCATCCCGCAGCGGATGGCCACCACGCTGCGCAACCGGATGCCCCGGGAACGATCGACAGTTCGACGCGCGGCTGCGCGCCATGCTCGATCGCAGCCGGAGCGGAGAGCCCGCAGATCACGCTGCGCTGGCCGACGCGCGCGTCGTGCGGCAATCCGGGCGCGCGTTCGGCATGCGCTCGCGCCGCCGTCGAAAACAGGCGGCTCCAGAGCGAGCCGTGACGGGCACTGTCTCCGCCAAGCTGGATGCGATAGGTGTCAACCGGCATCCACAGCGCCACGCGCCCTTGTCCCACGGCCCGCCACAGCGCGAGTGGACTGCCGTCGGTCGCCGACAGCAGGACAACCGCGTCGTCGGCGTCGATCCGCAGCGGTACGCGGGAAAGGCTCGCCTCGCCTGCGCCGTTGCCGAATTCATTGGCGATGGTCACGGATTGCGCGGTGTCCGCAACGCTGGATTTGAATCCGAAACCCGCCCAATCCGAAGCGACGCCTTTCGGCAGCGCGCCGGTCACGCGCAGGATCAGTCCGAGGCCATTCGCGACGGCATCGCCGATCAATGCCTTGGTCGATCGGGAAAACCCGGCCCATGAGCGTTCATCGACGATCAGCAGGTCGGCTTCGGACAGGCTCTTCGCATCGAGCGTCACGACATCCTGTTGCTGTTCGATGCCCGGACTCAACGCGATCCGGGTCGAGAACGCATGACCGGCATCGATCGCCCAGCGACGCAAGTACTTGAGTTCGGCGTCGGGCGCTCCGGCCACGACGATGCTGCGCAACGACTCTCCTTTCCGCACACGCGTGGCGATCGGCACGTCCTCGATCATGGCATCACCGGCGCCGAGCAGGCGCAGCCGATACACGGCTTCGCCCGCCGATCTGGCCAGGATCGAAAAGCGGAACAGGCCCTGTGGATCCATGCTGGCTGTCGACACGACCGCACCGGAGCGATCGCGCAGCTCAAGTCGCGCGCCGGGCACGCCAGCGACTTTGCCGCGCAGCGACCACCACGTGCCGGCACCCACGTCGTAGGGCACATCCAGTCCGATGATGCCGACAGGATCGGGCCCTCGTTCGAAATCCAGCGCAAGGTCCGATACCGATTCGCGATCGCGTGCGGGCAGGCCGTCGCCGACGATCTCCAATCGATTGACCCGCGGATGGCGGCGCAATGCGGTGGCGAGGTCGGGCACGGATTCGAACATCGGCGAATTTGCAACGACACCCGGCAGCACCACGCCGATCACGCCGGGTTTCGGCGCGTGGATCTGCACATCGCTCGAACCGGGCGTCAGCACGCGCATCGTCTGTGCGCTGTGCGGAATGGTCGGCGGGAACAGCAGCAGGAAAAGCAGGCCTGCCATCAGCCATTGGCCAAGCATGCGCGGCCAGCGCCAGCGCTGCCGCCCCGTGATCACGCGCCACGTGCCGAGCATGGCGGCCAGCGCGAGCACGAGCATGGTGGCCAGTGCGAGCGTCATGGTCGCCCCTCCTTGCCCAATGCATCGAGGTAGTGCCGGCCGATCTCGTCGGGACGCGCGCGCATGCGCACTGCGGCCGGTGGTGTCGGCACGAGGGGCCACAACACGTCGAGCAGGCGCTCGCGACATCCGGCGCAATCCGGATCACGACGCAGGACATCGATCGCCGCAAGCACGCCGAGCGCATCGGGAATGTTCTTGTCATGCGCACGCAACCAGGTCTCGAACGATCCGAGATCGGCGGGCGCGCCAGCGAGCAAGGCCTGGTAGACCTCGCCAATCGGGGCATGCTCAAGGCTCGCCGCGCGGAGCGGTCCGCGTGGATCGCGCAGATCCTTGCGTTCACCGGAGAGGCGGCGACTCTCATCGACCGGCGGCAGTTCGAGCCCGACCCGGGCAAGATAGATGCGTGTCGATTGCTGGACCTGCTTGATCAGGAGCAGCGCGCGATTTTCGTAGGGCAAGGCGGCGGTCGGGTCCGCCTGGCGAAGATGCAGCTCCGCCTGCCACATTTCCGCCAGTGCGGCCTTGAGGATCTTCCTTGTCTCGGGATCGAGCAGGGTCGCTGCCTCGGCGTGGTCATGGGTGTGTCCGTATTCGCTCAACACGTCGGTCGCGCTGCCGAACACCGGCGCGCCCCCGCCGGCAACCTCGTGATCGTGTTCCGAGGTCAATGCGTCCTGCTGCGACGCGTGCTCATCGTGTTCACCCTTGTCCTGCTTTGCCGGCGGCTTGCCACGATCACCCGATTCGAATTCCTCGCCGAGGAACTGGCCGTAACGCAGGCGCAGGATCTTCTGGTCGACGCCAATCGAATCCGAACGCGCGAGGAACTTTTCGGCAGCCGGGAGTGGGCGTTCGGCGATCAGCGCCTCGGTGTCGATGATGATCTGGCGCTGGCTGCGGAAATACGCCGGCAGCACCTTCTGCACGATGCCATCGACGCCTTCGCTCGCGACCGCGTTGTCGGCAGGCCAGCGCAGGATGTAACTCGGACTGCGTGACAGGTTTGCGGCGGGCCTGCGATTGTCATGGACGAGCAGGCGCACGATCAGGTCGTCGCCGGCGACGAAGCCCAGCTCGGCGAGATCAAGTCGACGACGATAACGTCGCTGGCGCGGATCGCCACCCGCATCGGCTTGCAGGCGCAGGCTGCGCTCGCTGACCGTGACCTGCTCGCCACTGCCCTGGGCCAGGGTCATCGCGAGCTGCGCATCGACGACGCCATAGTCATCGCTGACCTCGAAGTCGAGCGACCACGATTTCTGGTCGCTGTCGAGCACGCTCAGGGTCTTGTCCGGCGCGTTGACGCGTATCTCCGGCGCGAGATCGACGATCACGTCGAGGCGATGCAGACGATCGTCGGCGAGCGGCGCAGCACCCTCGACTTCAAGGCGATAGAGCATCGACGCATCAATGCGGCGTTCGCCCTGCCAGGTCCCGGCATCCTCCTTCAGCGCAAGCAGCGAACCATCGAGGAAGCGCAGGCTCACCGCGCCGGGTGGCGGATCGAGGCGCAACTGCCAGCGTGCGACCGATCCTTCGGCGAGTTGGGTGTCGAGTACGGCCTCGACACGCTCCGGCAGCCCGGTGTAGCCCGGCGCCTTGATGTCTAGGCGGGCGGAAACCAGGGTCGTCTGCTCGATCTTATTTGCGTCTGCGCCTGTGGCGACTGTCGCTGGAGGCTGTGTGGCCGGCGGGTTCTTCGTGGGGAGCGGAATCACCGCAGTCGCGATCGCCAGCAGCACACCGATCAGGATGCGTCGCCATGGCCAGGGATCGCGCAGTTCGGGCAGCGCGGCGAGATCAAGCCGAGCCGCGACTCGCTCACGCTGCAAGTGGGCCAGGCCATCGAGATCGTCGGGCGTGCGCAGCAGCAGATCGGCGCTGTCTTCGAGCGTGACCGTGCCGGCATCGAGCCTGCGCACGATCATGCCGGGCGTGATCGCACGCAGGTGGCGACTCGCGAACACGACCAGGATGACCGCCGCGATACCGGCGAACGCGATGGCGACCTGCGCTGTCGCGATCCGCGAAACCAGCGCGAAAAGCGCGATCAGCAGCGGCAGGGTCGACAGGGCGAACTGCGCGATCCAGCGCCGCCGCAGCCTGCCCTGCAACCGACCGATCGCCGGATGACTCATGGCGCGCTCCGCCGACGCGTGGCGAGGAGCCGCTCGATCAGGAAAAGGACCGCTGCAAGCAGTCCGAGCAAGGCGATCAGGCTGGTTTGCGACGGTTGGCGCTGCCGCTCGACGTGCAGTGGCTGCGCGCTGCCGGCAGGCGCGAGCGTCGGTGGCGGCGGCTTGTCTTCGAACAAGGCCCGCAGGCGCCCAGGAAAATCGGCATCGAGCAGGCCTGGCAGCTCGCCCGGCGACAACGGTCGCAGCAGGCTGACGAGGTGACCCGAGCCGATACGACGGTCACCGGCAATCGGCGCGCCGTCCTCATCCCGCCAGACGATTTCGCCGACGTCCGGCGCGGTCGCGACCTGCAGCACGCGCCCGCCGCGCGTGATCCACGGCGTCAGTGCCTCGGGTGCGGGCCCATCGAGCCAGATCAGCCAGTCGACATTGTCGGATAGCGTTGCCGCCGAGGCCTGGTCATCGATAAGCCACTGCTCCGGCGCATTCGCATGCCATGCGGAAACCGCCGCGCGCAGGTAAGCCAGCCCCGCGGATTCGGCGCCCGCATGCCGAATCGCGACGCGCCGTGGCTTGAGTGTCGCGGCTGTCGCCGCGCCATCGATGTGTGCAGGGATGACGCGCCAGTCGACTTCATGCGTGAGCGCGAGCCGCTCGGCATCGAGCCCGTGCAGTTCGGCAGGGACAATGACGCTCAAGCGGTCTGCCGCAGGGATATCGACATCGAATTCCCGCAACAGGCTGGCAAAGGCCTGTGCGGATCCGGCTGGAGGCACTGCGTCAACGACCGGGAAGTCCGGCGCCAGCCAGCGCCATTCGGCGGCGGAATCGGTGAACTCGCGCCTCGCCGCAGCAGGATCGACTTCGCTGCTCAGCACGATCCAGTGCCGGGCCGGCCGCCAGTCGCCGACGAGCACCGGCATCGCCAGCAGCAACGCGAGCAGGATCAGCAGCAACAGGCGAACGGCGAGCAGCCAGGGATCCTCGAAACGCAGGCGCCGACGCGGACGCACGCTTTCGCGCAACCAGCGCAGCGCAGGAAAATCGACGATCCGTTGCTCGGGTCGGCGAACCAGATGGATCAGCAACGGCACGACTACGCCTGCCAGCGCAACGAGACCCATCGGCAACAGCAGGCCGAGGTTCATCGACGCTCGCTGACGCGTTGCGTGGCACCGAACAAGCGGCGCAATGGCTCATCGAGCGGGCGGTCGAGTACATGCTCGACATGCACGATACCCGCAGCAGCGAACCGCCTGGCCAGATCGGCGCGCGCGGCGGCAAACCGCTCGATAAAATCGGCACGTGCGGCAGCGCCATCGACGCGCAACTCGGCACCGGTTTCGGGATCGCGAAAACGATGGCCACCCTTGAACCGGAAATCGCGCTCATCGGCACCGAGCAACTGGATCGAGAGCACGTCACGCCGCGCCGCAGCGAGCTGCAGGGCAAGCCCGGTCAAGCCATCGTCGAAGCCGTCGCTGAGGAAAAGCACGAGCGAGCCTGGGCGAACGCGCTCCAGCAACGGTCGCAATTTGACGGTATCGGGGAGCAGGCCCGTGCTCGCGAGCTGATCGAGCTCAAGCAGGCAGCGATCACGCTGGCGCGCGCCGGCGGCATCGGGCGCGAAGCGCACCGAGCCGGCGGAAAGTGCAATCAAGCCGAAACGATCGCCTTGTCGCAGGGCCAGTTCGATGGCACAGGCGGCAAGCAGCTTCGCTGCATCGAGTTTGCTGAAATCCGCGCGTGCGCGGTCGGCAAATCCCATCGAAGCGCTCGCGTCGATCACGATCCAAAGCGTAAGTGGGCTGTCGCGCTCCGCTTCGCGCACGAAATAACGATCGGAGCGCGCATACAGTTTCCAGTCGATCCGGCGCGGCTCGTCGCCCGGTTCGTAACCACGGTACTGCGCGAATTCGAGGCCGGCACCGCGACTGCGGCTCGCGTGCATGCCGAGGCCATCGGCGCCCGCGGCCGAACGCGCGCTCAGGCGCAGATCCCGCAACCTGGCGCGCAGTTCGTCGTTCAGCCGCATTGCCCGACACTCAGGCCGGAAAGGCGACCGTGCGCAGCAGCACGTCGATCACGTCATCGGTGCTGCGCCGTTCTGCTTCGGCCGCAAACGAGAGCAGCAGGCGGTGGCGCAGCACCGGCGAGGCCAGCGCCCTGACATCCTCGCGCGTGGCGGCGAGGCGACCGTGGATCAGCGCACGCGCCTTCGATGCGAGCACGAGCGATTGTCCAGCCCGCGGCCCCGCCCCCCAGCGTACCCACTCGCGCACTTCGGTTATCGCGCTGTCCTGCGGCCGCGAAGCGCGTACCAGCCGGTTGATCCAGGTCAGCAGATCCTCGCTGACGTGCACTTCCCGCACGAGCTTCTGCAAGGCAATCACCTCGTCCGCATCCATCACTTCAGCGACCTTGCCCGCTGCACTGCCGGTCGTCCGCGCGAGGATTGAGCGTTCCTCGGCTTCGTCGGGATATTCGACCCGGATATGGAGCAGGAAGCGGTCGAGTTGCGCTTCGGGCAACGGGTAGGTGCCGGCTTGCTCGAGCGGATTTTGCGTGGCCAGCACGAAGAACGGCTCAGGCAGCGGATAGGTGGTTCCGGCGTAGCTGATCGTGTGCTCCTGCATCGCCTCGAGCAGGGCGGCCTGGGTCTTCGGTGGGGTCCGGTTGAGTTCGTCGGCGAGCAGCAGGTTCGTGAATACCGGACCCTTCTGGAACTTGAAATAGCGCTTGCCGGTGCCGTGGTCCTCTTCGAGTATTTCGGTGCCGAGAATGTCGCTCGGCATCAGGTCCGGGGTGAACTGGATGCGCCGGAACTGCAGATGCAAGGCCTGGCCCAGCGAGCGCACGAGCAGGGTCTTGCCGAGTCCGGGCACGCCTTCGAGCAGACAATGGCCTCCCGCCAGCAATCCGATCAGCAGTTGTTCGACGACGACATCCTGGCCGACGATCGCTTCGGCGATTGACTCGCGCAGCGCAGCAAGCCGCGCCACGCGTGCCTGGATCCCCTGTTCGCTCACCGTTTCGCTCATCTTTGTCATCCGTCGAGATCAATCCCCTCATGATCGTCGTCGTCGGCACAACTTGCACCTGCATATCGTCACGATTGCCGTCCTGGCCGGCATGACGCCAGTCTCCAAGGCGCGTTCGAAGGGATCACCGGTGCTGGACAAATCGGGGCATCCCCCCGGTCGATCGGCGGGCACGATGCTCCGTGCCCGCCGATCGTTGCAAGGCTATGGACTGCACCAGACCGAAAGATTGTCGCAATACGATCCGCTGCAGAGGAGTTTTGTCACGAACTGGCCTGAAGGACAACGAGCCGGCGCGGTTTCTTCGGAGACGACGCTGACACTCGCTCCGGGGCCTGCCGGCGTAAGGGTTGCGTCGGTATCGACACGCACGTCGTCACAATAATCGCCGCGACAGTCGACACCGGCAATGAAGCCGGTTATCGGCGCAGGACTCAGCCAGCCAGGAGGATGCCCGCCATCTTCCTCCGAATACCATCCACTCCATTGATGCGCGTCGACATCCCGATGACCGAGCGGCGTTTCGCGCGCGTAGCGCTCGCAGACCAGGTGGAGATTGTCGCAATAGCGCCCTGAACATCCGACCTCGACGACCGCCGAGCCTTGCGGGCAGTAGCGCGGTCCATTTTCTTCCGAGAGGGGAGCCAGGGGAATGCGTTCCTGCCCGGCAGGCTCGCCAACCGGAGGCTGCCAGGATGTCCTGGCGACCCGGAATGTCGCCCGGTACTGCGAACTGTCACCGCAGTTCACATCGTTGGGCTGCGCCTGGATATCGCTCCGATGTTCCCAGAAACCGTTGTCGCGCGTGCGTGCGTCGAGCGTGGACGCGGATTGGCCATCACGCGTCCGGTTCAGCAGGATCGGGTTGTCGTTGAACACGACGCCGTCGCAATCGAAGGCCATCGCGTTGTTCAGGATCGCGGTTCCTTCCTTCAGGTCTGTACCCCCGGACTTTCCGAGTGAACTGTAGATGCCCGAGCCAAACGTGTTCATCAGGTTCATGAAGGCGAGGAATGCCTTTTCGTTGTAGCCGTAGCCTTCGTTGGCAATCGTGTAGAGAAGGTTCAGATCCGGATCCGCTTCGGGCACGAGGGTGAACGGCCCGACCCTGACATCGCCGCGAACGGCGTGTTCGCCGTCCTTCAACTCACCCTGCTGCATCGGTCCCACGCAATAGGTGGGTGGCCCGACGATCTTGCATAACGGCGAAGTGCTTGAAGCGGGCTCTCCCGAAAAACCTGCCAGTGACAGCTCGACCGTGTCGCGCTGGCGCGCGCGTGTGTGCAGGATCTCGAAACTTTTGAATATCACCTCATAACGTGCGGCGATATCGAGCGATTGTTGCGAGGCGGCGCTCGATTTTTCAACACAAACGCTGTCCGGTCCGGCCTCTGTTTCGCAATAGTACGCCTCGATGTGAACGCCGGCTCCAGCGGGTGGCGCCTGGGTATGGATGGTGTGACGTACCGTGTTGTCTTTGCTTACGGTGACCGACACGCAATCCGGCGTCGCCTGGCGCACGCAGAGCATTCCGGTTCTTGGAGCTGATTCGCCAAGGAACCTGAGGGTGGCACCGAGGGTGACATCGATGGGACTGTGTTCGACCAGACCGGTCGATGGATGGACAGCCTCGATGTCGAGTTCGACGCGCGGCGTGGACACGCCGCATTTCCATGGCGGGCAAGGTTGAGCGGTTACGCAGACAGGAATGAGCGCGAAGGCGAACGAGCGCAACAGAAGTCGATTGAACAATGGGAAAGACATGATTCTTCTCCTTTGGACGGTTATGGAATGGGCCTGTATCGCCCACGACCACGTTGATCCGCCCTGAAGATCCATGCCTGATCAAAGCATGATGCTTTGATGATGTTTTCATGAGGGTTTGATGAGGGATGGAAAGCACCGATCCGCAAAACGTTGCGCACACACACGCCAATGCCGAAGGCAACCCGGGAAATCCCTGATTGGGCTCGCTGATTCGGGACCTGGCGCGACCGGAGCCGGCGGCAACCGGGATCGCTGGCCGGTCGTGATTGTGCAACCAGGAAAGAGCCCTTTCGGCTTTCGCCGAGATTACGGCTTGAACGGCGTCGTCTAGCTGGTCATCGCGTAGACCGCGATGTTGACCGCGAATTTCGTGTTGTCCTCGGCCAGGAATCGCTTGTTGCGCCAGTCGTAATCCCACTCGCAACCATAGTCCTTGTTGCTGTACAGCACGCCGAGTCGTCCATCGATCTCGATGCCCTTGAGATAGTCGTGCACGAGGTCGTCGCCCCAGCCGTTCAATTCGAAGCCGGTGGCTGGTGGGCCATCGAATCGGAAGAAACTCGAGTACAAGGCATGCGATCCCGGCAGTTTGCGCAGGACATCGGCGCCGAACAGGGTCGCCATTTCGCTCTCGAACGACTTCGCGAACAGGCCATCGATATCGTGGTTGCAGTCATCGACGAACACGAAGCCGCCGTTGCGCACATACCGTGCGAAATTGCGTCGCTCGTCCGGATTGAACTCGACCAGCTTGTGCCCGGCGAGATAGCAGAACGGTGCCGCCAGCATGCGTGGATCAGCCAGCGGCAATACGTGTTCCTTCGGATCGACGCGCAGGGTCGTGTACTGGATCAATGCATCGATCAGGTTCGACGGCATGCGTTGATCGACATCCCAGTCACCGGATTCGTACATGAGCCGGGTGAAGCGGAAGTCGTAAGTGCCGGGATTCGAGATCCTGGATTCAGGATCGGTGGAAGTCGCACCCGCGCCTCTCACTGCCCTCGGCAACAACGCGGCTGCGCTGCCGGTCAGCATGAGACGGATGAATTCGGCACGAGTCATCGAGGAGCAACGCCGCGACGCATGCGAGGCGACAGCGCGGCCTGCAGGGCAGCGCCCCTCATCCGGTACTTCGTGCGACCTTCTCCCCGTTGGCACGGGGAGAAGGGAATACACATGCAAACCGCCACGGCGAGCCTGGCTCCTGTCCGGAAATCCCTATTCCCGATTCCCGATCAAACGGCATCCGACAGCGAGGTGAAGGTGAAATCGCGGATCTTCAGCGGCGGAATCATCATCACGAACGGCGACTCGTCATCGCCGACGCGTACCGGCTTGCCGATTTCCTCGATGTTGTTGAGCATGATCACTGGCGATTCGTTGAAGCGGAAGTTCTTGATCGGATACTTGATTTCTCCGTTCTCGATGTAGAAGGTGCCATCGCGGGTGAGTCCGGTCAGCAACACGGTCTGTGGATCGACCATGCGGATGTACCAGGTCCGCGTGACGAGGATGCCCTTCTTGGTCGACTTGACCAGATCCATCGTCGACTTGTCGCCGCCGACCATGATCAGGTTGCCAGGCTGGCCGATCGCCTTCTTTTCCTTGAGCTTGGCCCAGTAGCGCGAGTACTGCAGGTAATCGACCTTGCCCTTGGTGATGACCGGGGTGCGCTCGCGCGGCAGGCCTTCGTTGTCCCACGGCAGGACGCCAGCGACTGGATCGGCTGGATCGGCATAGATCGTCACGCGTTCGTCGTAGAGCTTCTCGCCGAGCTTGTTGCCGCCGCCTTTCTTCGACAGGAAGCTGCGCCCCTCGTCGGCCTGGCGCGCATCGAATCCGAACATCATGAACGAGATCAGGCCCGCGCTGGCGGCCGGTTCCATGATCACCGTGTACTTGCCGGGCTCGAGCGCCTTCGCATCCTTCGACGCGGTGGCTTTCTGCACGGCGATCTTGATCTCGCTCTTCGCGTCGAACTGGCCGACGTCGGCAAGGTTGCGTGCGACCCAGCCCGATCCGGTGCCGTCTTCCGTGCGTACGGTGCACGTGAAGTCGACGTTGGTGCTGGTCTGGTAAGCGAAATTGCCGTTGCTGTTGGCGATCGCGGAAAAGCGCGCGCTGTCCGAGAGGAAGCCTGCAGCAATGCACTTGGCCTGCTTGCTCGGTCCGATCGAGTCACCGGCGACGCCAGCTCGGTATTCGGGCGTGATCGCGGCGGTCTTCTCGAACCAGGTCGTGCTGGCGCCGTATTTCTGCTTGCCGATGGCCGGCACGAATTCGGGATTCTCGGGCGCGAGCCTGGCGAGTTCCTCGGCACGACGCACGACTTTTTCGAGCGATGCATCGTCGAATTCGTTGATCGTCGCGGTGCCGACGCGCTTGCCGAATGCCACCTGCACGCCGAGTTCGGCATCGCTGATGATGCCGCTCGTCGATACCGCGTTGAGCGCATAACGGATATTGCCGGCAATCGAACCGTCCAGGGTCGCTGTGCACTCATCGGCCTTGGACAACTTGATGACCTTGTCGAGGATCGCCTTGGCGTCCGCTTCGGAATAGATACTCATCGATAGATCTCCTGCTCTCAACCGAGGCTGCGTGCGGTGTTGATGACATTGATGCCGTTGAACCGGGCCGTGCTCGATCCGTGCGACACCGCCGACGACTGGCCAGGCTGGCCCTTGCCATCGAAGAACGATCCGCCCATTCGATAGTCGCTCTGGTCGCAGACCGCGACACAGGCGTTCCAGAATTCCGGCGTGCGGATCTGGTAGGCGACGTCCTCGATCATTTCGGTGATCTTGCCGTTCTTGATTTCGTAGAACAGCTGGCCACCGAACTGCGCGTTGTAGCGCTGCTGATCGATCGAGAACGAGCCGTCGCCGACGATGTAGATGCCATTCTCGACATCCTTGACCATATCGGCAGGGGAAAGCTTCTGCTTGCCCGGTTCGAGCGAGACATTGGCCATGCGCTGGAACTGCACGCTGGACCACGAATCGGCATAGCAACATCCCTGCGAATGCTCGAGGCCGAGGATGTGGGCCTGGTCGCGGATCGCCTGATAGTTGACGAGGATGCCGTCCTTGATCAGATCCCAGCGCTGGGTCTTCACGCCCTCGTCGTCATAACCGACCGCGCCGAGCGAATGCTTCTGGGTCTTGTCCGCGACGATGGTGACCTTGTCGCTACCCCACTTGAAGGTCTTCGATTTCCACTTGTCGAGCGTGGCGAAACTCGTGCCGGCATAGTTGGCCTCGTAACCGAGCACCCGATCGAGTTCGGTCGGATGACCGACCGATTCGTGGATCGTCAGCCAGAGATGGCTGGGGTCGAGCACGAGATCGAACTTGCCCGGCTTGACCGAGCGCGCCTTGAGCTTTTCGCGGGCCTGCTTCGCCGCCGCCGCGGCATCCTCGAGCATGTCGTAGGAGTTGCCGTAACTGACGACACCGCCGGGCAGACTGACCTTGTCTTCCTTCCTGCCGTCGAGATATTCGAAACCCATGCCCATCGGCATCGACAAGCCATCGCGACTGCGGAACTTGCCGGTCGCCTTGTCGATCGCGGAAACGGTCATCGGCGCCCAGATGCGGTGGATGTCCTGATCGATATAGGAGCCATCGGTCGAGGCGAAGTATTTCTGCTCGTTGACCTGGAACAGCATCGAATTGACGAAATCCGCACCGGCCTTGATCGCAGCGGCATTGACGCCGAGCAGCAGGTCGACCTTGTCCTTGATCGGCACTTCCATCGAGTTCTTGACGATCGGTGTCGCCCAGGAGACCTCGCCCACTCCCTCGGTCGGCGCGAGCTGCACCGGCTCGGTGGTCAGCTTCGAGTTGGCCTTGGCGATCTGCACGGCCTGGCGTGCAGCCCTGGCTACCGAATCCGCACTGAGGTCGCTCGACGCGGCGAAACCCCACGTGCCGTTGGCGATCACGCGGATGCCGACACCGGTCGATTCGGTGTTGACGACGTTCTGCACCTTGTCTTCACGCGTGATGACGAACTGGCGCAGGTAACGCCCGATGCGCACGTCGCAATAGGTCGCGCCATCGGCCTTGGCCGCCGTCATCGCGGTGTCGGCAAGGCGCTTCTTCAAACCGACATCGAGCTTGCCAACCAGTTCTTCGGCGGCGATCACCCGGCCATAGGCCGGCAACAGCAGCACGCCGAGGCCGATGCCGCTGGCCTTGATGAAATCACGTCTTTGCATGGTGTCCTCCGCCTGAGAAGTAGTTACACGACCGATACGGGCCGGGCCATGCCGGGTTGCATGCCGAAGGGTCGGATCACGTCGATTACCGATCGAGGATGACCCGCGTCGGACGCCTCGTCATGTGGCGAATGGCATGGTCAACCGAGACTGCGTGCCGTGTTGATCACATTGATGCCATCGAAGCGCGCCGTGCTCGCCCCGTGCGAAACCGCCGAAACCTGGCCCGGCTGGCCCTTGCCATCGAAGAAGGTACCGCCGATCCGGTAGTCGCGCTCGTCGCAGATCGCCGAACAGGCATTCCAGAACTCCGGTGTGCGCATCTGGTAGGCGACGTCCTCGATCATGCCGGTGATCTTGCCGTTCTTGATTTCGTAGAACAGCTGGCCACCGAACTGCGCGTTGTAACGCTGCTGGTCGATCGAATAGGAGCCTCGCCCGATGATGTAGATACCGTTGTCGACGGCCTTGATCATCTCCCCGGGCGACAACGCCTGCCTGCCCGGTTCGAGCGAGACGTTGGCCATGCGCTGGAACTGCACGCTCGACCATGAATCGGCATAGCAGCAGCCCTGGGAATGTTCGAGGCCGAGGATGTGCGCCTGGTCGCGGATGACCTGGTAGTTGACGAGGACGCCGTCCTTGATCAGGTCCCAGCGCTGCGCCTTCACCCCTTCGTCGTCATAGCCGACCGCGCCGAGCGAATGCTTCTGGGTTCGATCGGCAACGATCGTGACCTTGTCGCTGGCATAGCGGTAGTCCTTCGACTTCCACTTGTCGAGCGTGGCAAAGCTCGTGCCGGCATAGTTGGCCTCGTAACCGAGCACCCGATCCAGTTCGAGCGGATGACCGACCGATTCATGGATGGTCAAAAGCAGATGGCTCGGGTCGAGCACGAGGTCGTACCTGCCGGGCTTGACCGAGGGCGCCTTGAGCTTTTCCCGGGCCTGCCGGGCCGCGGCGACCGCGTCTTCGAGCATGTCGTAGGAATTGGCATAGCCGATCACGCCGCCAGGCAGCGCGATCTTGTCCTCCTTGCGGCCATCCAGGTACTCGTAACCCATGCCCATCGGCGCGCCGAGCCCATCGCGGCGGCGGAACTTGCCACTCGCCTTGTCGACCGCGGTGACCTGGACAGGCGCCCAGATGCGATGGATATCCTGATCGATGTAGGAGCCATCGGTCGACGCGAAATATTTCTGCTCGTTGATCTGGAACAGGGTCGAATTGACGAAACTAGCGCCGGCGTTCATCGCAGCCGCATTGACCTCGAGCAGGCGCTCGACCTTTTCCTTGATCGGAACCTCCATCGCATTCCTGACGATCGGCGTTGCCCAGGAGACCTCGCCAACTCCCTTGACCGCGGCAAGCTGGACGGGTTCGACGGTGAGCTTCGAGTTGGCCTTGGCGATCATGACCGCCTGGCGCGCCGCTTTCGCCACGCCGTCCGGGCTCAGGTCGCTGGTCGCCGCGAATCCCCAGGTGCCGTTGGCAATCACGCGGATACCGATCCCGGTCGATTCGGTATTGACGACGTTTTCGATCTTGTCCTCGCGCGTAATCACGAACTGGCGCAGGTAGCGGCCGATGCGCACGTCGCAATAGGTCGCGCCATCGGCTCGGGCGGCATCCATCGCTCCGTCAGCCAGGCGTTTCTTCAGCGCCACCTCGATTCGCGTGACCAGTTCCCCGGCTGCAATCGCGCGACCCGAAGAAGACGTGAGCAGCACGCCGAGACCGATACCCGACATCTTGAGGAAATCACGTCGTTCCATGTTTTCTCCGTGGCAAGCCCGCGTGCCAGGACGACGGACGAAGTTTGAAAGGATCGATGGGTCCCCCGATCCTGACCGAATTCGGCGCCAGCGTCATGTGTGGATCGGCAGGGTACGGCGCGGTCGATGGCGCGCACGTTTGAATCCGGATCCGTCGCGCCCGCAGGGATCCGGATTGACATCAATCGGGAAACGGCGATCTGCGCAGCGGGATTCGGGAGCTGGCGTTCGCGATCTACTCAGGAGCTGCACGACAGCATCGAGCAGCCGGCACGGTTCATTGCCCAATCGGGGCGACGCCCGGCGAAACGTTCGCGACCGGGCTGGTCGTCGTAGGGTTGGCGCATCACGTCGAGCAAGGCATGTATCTCGGACTCATCGCCTTCGTTGGCCCTGTCGATGGCCTGCTGGGCCAGCCAGTTGCGCAGCACGAAGCGCGGGTTCGCGGCACGCATCGCTTCGCGGCGTTTCTCCGATGATTGTGGATCGCTGTCGAGACGGACGCGATAGCGATCCAGCCATGTGCGCAACGAAGCTTCCTGCGTTGGGCGCCTCGTCAGGTCGTACCACGCGTCGCTGAACGACTCGGGCGTGAGCATCACGGCTGCCGTGTCGGACAAGCTGCGGAAGAAGATCGTCATGTCGATCCCGGCCGCAGCCATCCATTCGTACAGGTCCTGCATCAAGGTGATGTCTTCGTCCCGACATTCCACAAGTCCAAGCTTGGCCGCGATGTTCGCCCGGTCGGCAGCGGTGTACGCATCGACATAGCGCTGCAAGCCCGCCTGCAAGGGTTCGATCGAGCCGAACGCCGGGGCAAGCGCCTGGGCCAGGCAAGCCAGATTCCAGTGCGCGACCTGCGGCTGCTGCCCGAAGCGATAGCGGCGATGCTGACGATCGGTCGTGTTTGGCGTCCAGTCCGGATCGAAGTTGTCGATCCAGCCGTACGGGCCATAATCGATGGTCAGGCCGAGGATCGACATGTTGTCGGTGTTCATCACCCCGTGCACGAAGCCGACCCGCATCCAGTGGGCAATCATCGTCGCCGTGCGGGCGCAGACCTCGCCGAACCAGTCGGCGCGCACGGTCGCGCCCTCGCCTCGCAATTCGGGAAAGTCGCGACGAATCGTGAAATCGATCAACCGACCGAGCAGATCGGTCTCACCGCGAGACGATGGCAGTTCGAAATGGCCGAACCGGATGAACGACGGCGCGACGCGGCAGACGATCGCGCCCGTCTCGGCTGCCGGATGGCCGTCGTAGAACATGTCGCGGATGACCTGTTCGCCGGTCGCGACCAGGCTCAAGGCCCGCGTGGTCGGCACACGGAGATGGTGCATGGCCTCGCTGCAAAGGAACTCGCGGATCGACGACCGCAGCACCGCACGGCCGTCGGCGTTCCGCGAATACGGCGTCGGACCCGCCCCCTTGAGCTGCAATTCCCAGCGCCGCCCCACCCTGTCGACGACTTCGCCGAGCGAAATCGCCCGCCCGTCGCCGAGTTGCCCGGCCCAATGACCGAACTGGTGTCCGCCATAGTTGCTGGCCCAGGGCTGCATGCCAGCCATCAGCGCATTCCCAGCAAAAATGTCGGCAAATTGCTGTGATTTCACCTGATCATCGGCGAAACCTAAGGATTCGGCCATTTCAGACGAGATCGCGATCAGGCGCGGGGAGCGTACCGGCGTCGGCGCCACTGACGAATGCACGGCACCGCGAACTTCGCGCAGGCGTGGGCCGACTTCCGGATCTGCCGGCAGCTCGCGAATCAAGGCATTGTCGAACTGGAGTGATGGCAGCATCGGTATCCTGTTGGCGAGCACGCATCCCCATCGACGTTGAGGGGCTTCGATCGCCAGGCTCGAATGTCCTGCATTGTCAGCGCTTTGCAAGTTTCGCGACAGCCCGATATACTTGCGCGCTTTGCTCAAGCCCGTTCGCCCCGAGGTTTCCAATGAAAGTGCTTTCTTCGCTCAAGTCCGCCAAGGCCCGCCATCGCGATTGCAAGATCGTGCGTCGCCGCGGCAAGGTATTCGTGATCTGCAAGAGCAACCCGCGCTTCAAGGCGCGCCAGCGCTAAGCGGCATTCCGCAGATCGACGTCGAAGGGCCGCGCAAGCGGCCTTTTGCGTTTCCGGGTCGCCGGTTTGTCGTGCGCATCGGGTTGTGAGCAGAACAGCATGGAACTCGCGCAAAGCTTCTGTTAAAACATCACCTGTTGCGAATTCATCCATTGGGATCAGGAGGTTCGGTGATGAACTTGAAGTTTGTTCTCGGTAGCACCATGCTCGTTGCCAGCCTGTTTGCGGCAACTCCGCGCGCCCAGGCCGAATCGGTAATGCTCGGCCAGACCGAGGTCCGTGCAATCCGCGCACCGGAACGCGGCCTAAGCATGGCCCAGGTCGAAAAGCGCTTTGGAGCTCCCGAAGCCAAGTTGGCACCCGCGGGGGGTGACACGCCCCGGCATCCGACGATCAACCGTTGGAAGTACAACGGCTTCACGGTCTATTTCGAGCGCAACATCGTGATCCACAGCGTCCGCGACGGCGCCTGAGCGCAACGCCTTTGCCGACAATGACTGACATGACCAGGCGCCTGCCGGCCGAATGGGAGCCGCAGGCGGCGATAGTTGTTGCCTGGCCGCACGCCGGAACCGATTGGGCCGACCGCCTTGAATCGGTCGAATCGACCTATGCTGCCCTCGTTGCCGGCATCACCCGACACCAGGCGGCCGTCATTCTTGTCGCAGATGAAGCGATTCGGCAGCGTGCACGGAAGCGGCTTGAGCAGCACACGATCCCAGCGGATCGCGTCCGTTTCATCGAATTGGCCTACGACGACACCTGGCTGCGCGATTCGGGGCCGATCACGCTGACCGACGGCAAACAGTTCGTCGTCAACGATTTCCGCTTCACCGGCTGGGGCGGCAAGTTCGAAGCCTCGCGTGACGACCTGCTCGTCGAAGGCCTGGTGGAACACGGAGTGTTCAGCGCGCATGCTCGGCACCATCGCATCGATTTCGCCCTCGAAGGCGGTGCGATCGACTCGGATGGTCGCGGCACGATCCTGACCACCTGGCGTTGCCTGCACCTCAGGCACCCGGGACTGACCCGCGAACGTATCGGCGCAACCTTGCGCGACAAGCTCGCTGCGGTGCGCGTGCTCTGGCTCGACCACGGCTTCCTTGAAGGCGACGATACCGACGCGCATATCGATACGCTGGCGCGATTCGCGCCGAACGACACGATCCTGTTCCAATCCTGTCCCGATCGCGACGATGCGCACCACGACGAACTCGAGCGCATGCATGCCGAACTCGCGAATTTGCGCACGGTCGACGGCAAGCTGTACACCTTGCACGCGCTGCCATGGGCGCAGCCGATCGTCGACAACGGCCGGCGCCTCGCCGCCTCGTATGCGAACTATCTGGTCATCAATGGTGCAGTTCTCGTTCCGGCCTATGGCGATCCCGCCGACGCCAGCGCGGCACGCATCATCGGTGCAGCGCATCCCGGTCGCGAAGTCGTGCAGATCCCGTGCCGTCCGCTGATCTGGCAGAACGGCAGCCTGCATTGCCTGACCATGCAATTGCCCGAGGGCGTGCTGGCCTAGCGGATCGCGGCTCCCCGCTTCATCGCCCGGGATAACCCGGGATCAAGCGGCCACGCCAGCTGTCGACGTACAAGACCCGGCGTACGCTGAGTCAGTGACACGAGAGGTCGGGACAATCCGGCCATTCATTGGCGCGGCAGAAGGCTATCTCCTCGACGCACGCTTGCATTCGGGAAAACGAGCCCGGATGTGGATTCCACGCTACCATTCCGCTTTTGCCCGCATCCGAATCGCATGAGCCGCAAATCCCTCAAAGTCGCCCTGCTCCAGGAAACCGATCGCGGCAGCACTTCGGCCAATCTCGATGCCATCGAAAGCGGCCTGCGTGAAGCGGCGGCGGCCGGCGTCGAACTGGTCCTGCTGCAGGAGCTGCACAACGGTCCGTACTTCTGCCAGCACGAACATGTCGACGAGTTCGATCGCGCCGAGTCGATTCCGGGGCCATCAACCGAGCGCCTCGGGGCACTGGCCGGAGAACTCGAACTGGTTCTCGTCTGTTCGTTGTTCGAACGTCGCGCGGCGGGGCTGTATCACAACACGGCACTGGTATTCGACCGCTCGGCCGCGATCGCCGGCACGTATCGCAAGATGCACATTCCCGACGATCCGGCGTTCTACGAAAAGTTCTACTTCACGCCTGGAGATCTCGGCTTCGAGCCGATCCAGACCTCGGTCGGCAAGCTCGGCGTGCTCGTGTGCTGGGACCAGTGGTATCCGGAAGGTGCGCGCCTGATGGCGCTCGCCGGGGCGGATATGCTGCTGTATCCGACCGCGATCGGCTGGGATCCGGATGACGCGCAGGACGAGAAGGACCGGCAGCGCGATGCCTGGATCACCGTGCAGCGCGGCCATGCCGTGGCCAATGGCCTGCCCTTGCTCGCGGTCAACCGTACCGGTTTCGAGGCGGCTCCGGACGGCGGTCGCGGCATCCAGTTCTGGGGATCGAGCTTCATCGCCGGCCCGCAGGGCGAATACCTGGCACAGGCTTCGGTCGACCAGCGGCAGTTGCTGGTTGCCGACGTCGATCTTGCCCGCAGCGAATCGGTACGCCGGATCTGGCCGTTCCTGCGCGATCGACGCATCGACGCCTATGCCGACCTGCTCAAGCGCTACCGCGACTGAAAACGGAATCCATGCAAGCTCCCAACGAATTGTCCGACCCGCCGGCCGGGATGAGCGAATCGCTCGCCGCGCAACCGATTGCCCGCATTGTCCGCGACGGAGTCGAATACGTGCTGCTCGGCACGGCGCATGTTTCGCGCGCCAGCGTCGAGGCAGTCCGCGAGATCCTCGATCGCGAATCCTTTGATGCCGTGGCCGTCGAGTTGTGCGAACCGCGCTACAAGTCGATGCGCGATCCCGCGTCGTTCCGCAATCTCGACCTGTTCCAGATCATCCGCCAGGGCAAGGCCGGACTGGTTGCGGCGAACCTTGCGCTGTCGGCATTCCAGCGTCGCCTCGCCGAACAGTTCGGCATCGAGCCGGGCGCTGAAATGAAAGCTGCGATCGATGGCGCCGAAGCGCGCGACCTGCTGATCTGGCTGATCGACCGCGAAGTCGGCATCACCCTGAAGCGGGCAATCCGCAGCGTCGGGTTCCTCGAACGCCTCGGCATCATCGGTGGCCTCGCCGGCAGCCTGATCACCCGCGAGGACGTCGACGAGAGCGAGATCGAGAAACTCAAGGAAGGTGACATGCTCGGCAGCATGTTCAGCGAATTCGCCAAGGAATCGCCTCCTCTTTTCGAAGCGCTGATCGCGGAACGTGATCGCTACATGACTGCACGCCTGCGCGAGGAATCGGACGCAGCCGCCAGCACCGGAAAGCCGGTCAGGCGCGTACTCGCCGTGATCGGTGCCGGCCATCTTTCCGGTATCGAGCAAGCCATCGCGGCGCAGGCCGAAGCACCGGGTCCGCTGCAGAAGGCGCTGGCCGAGCTGCCGCCGGGATCGCCCTGGCCGAAACGGATCGGGTTTGCCGTTTTCGCCATCATCGCGATCGCCATTGCGAGCCTGTTTTATCGCGGCGCCGAATTCGGCGCCGATGCGCTCTGGATCTGGGTGCTTTGCACCGGGATCGGCGCCGCAATCGGCACATTCGCCGCTGGCGGGCATCCGCTCAGCGCGCTGGCCGGCTTCATCGTCGCGCCGTTGAAACCGTTCCGTCCAGGCGTTCCGGTCGGTGCCGCCAGCGCCGGCGTCGAAGTCTGGATCCATCGTCCGCGGGTTGCCGATTTCGACAGTCTCCGCGACGATGTCATCCACTGGACAGGCTGGTGGAAGAACCGCATTTCGCGAACCTTGCTGGTCTTCGTTTTCACCAACCTCGGCATGATGTTCGGCACCTGGGTCGCCGGTTTCCGCATCATCAAGTCCCTGCTCTGAGCTGCGCCCACTCCCACTTGCGAATCCACCGATGAGTCTTGCCCGTTTCTTTTCCAAACCACGCTGGCAATCCAAGGATGCAACGGTACGCCGTCAGGCGGTCGCCACCGAGAATGCCGCTGAACTGGTTGCGCAACTTGGCCAGTTCGCCCGCGAGGACGTCGACGCTGGCGTGCGCCTTGCTGCATTGAAACGGCTTGCCGATCCGAGTCTGTCGCAGGCGATGGCCCAGGATGACCGCGACGAAGGCGTGCGCCATGCCGCGCGGACGCTGTTCACCGAACTGCTCGCGGGAACGCATGCGTCCGCGCCGCCGCTTGCCGATCGCATCCGCCTGTTGCGCGCGCAGGACGATGCCCGCCTCATCGAACAGATCGCCGTGATCGCGCCGGAGTCCGAACTGCGCCTGGCTGCGCTGAAGCGCGTTGAACGGCCGGCCCTGATTCTCGAGCGTGTCACCGGCGATAGCGATGCATCGGTGCGCCTTGCCGCGCTCGATCGCATCAACGACGAAACCCAGTTGGCCCGCATCAGCGAGCGCGCCCGGAAAACGGACAAGACGATCAGCCGCCTCGCCAACGAACGCCTGCAACGCTTGCGCCTCGAGCGCGGTGATCCCGACGCGATCTCCGAACAGGCCCGTGCCCTCTGTGAGGAGTTCGAGCGCCTGTTGCGCGAAGGCGATCGCGGCGACCAGGCAGCGACACTCGCCTCTGCCTGGGATCGCATTGCCGACAAGGCACCGCAGCATCTTGTCGTCCGCTACCGCAATGCGCATGAACTGTTCGAATTGAGCCGCGACCCGGAAAGGATTGCGCGACTGCGCCAGCGCGCCGCCGATCGCGTGCGACTCGATGCGGAGATGCAGGCGATCGAACAGGCGGCCCGTCATCCGGCGAATCAATCGCAGGCGGAGCTGCAGGCGCGATTCAACGCGCTCGGCGATCTGCATGCCGGGTTCGCTGACGACAACGACGACCATGGCGCGGCCCTATCCGTGCGCTTCACGCGACTCGGCGCGCAACTCGCCGCGATGAAGCCTGAAACGTTGACCGAAACTCAACCAGATGCGGACGCCGAAGCCGTCGCACGGCGCGACGCGGAGAGTGCGGAGCGCGCAGCGCGAACCGAAGCGGGTCGTGCCGAGCGCGAACGCAAGCAGAAGGAGCTGACTGGTAAACTGGACCAGGCAATCCGTGAAACCGCAACGGCCATTGCCGCAGGCAAGAGTGCCGAGGCGCACCTCGCGCACGCCCGCTTGAGCGGTCTACGCCGCGCGGTTCCCGCCATACCCGCCGCCCTGCGCGATGCACTCGCCGACGTTGAAAGTGATTACGCGAAAATCCAGCAATGGCAGCGCTGGAGTGATGGCAATCGACGCCAGCAGCTCTGCGAGGAACTCGAAGTGCTGCCGGAAACCGGATTGCACCCCGATGCGCTGGCGACTCGCGTGCGCGAGATCCAGGCAGAATGGACAGCGCTCGACAGACTCGAGGCGCGCCCCGCCCAGGCCAATGAAGGCATCGATCGGCGCTTTCGGGCGCTTTGCCACAAGGCCATTGCACCCGCGAAACCCTATTTCGAGAAACGCGACGAACTGCGCAAGCAAGGCAGTGAGCAAACCGGGCAACTGATCACCGACGCGAGGACGGCCGTATCCAGCGAAGCACCCGACTGGCGCGCGCTGGCCGCGATGCGCCAGCGCACCGTCGAAGGTTTGCGCGCGCTGGATCGAGTCGATCCGCGCGAACGCAAGAACCTCGCTGCCGAACTGAAGCAGGTATTGGGCATCATCGACGAACGCATCTCGACGCAGCATGCCCAGGTTGAAGCGACGAAGGCCGGATTGATCGCTCGCGCCGAGGCGTTGGCGGAACTGACCGACACGCGCACGGCGATCAGCCAGGCGCGTGACCTGCAGAAGACCTGGCAGACCGCCGGCAACGGCAAGCGCGCGCGCGATCAGGCGCAATGGAAGATCTTCCGCACGGCAATCGACGCGGTGTTCGGCCGCGCCGACACCGAACGCGCCGAACAGGGCGCACGTGAGCAGCAGGCCTTCGCGGATACGATGGCGCTCTGCAACGAACTCGAGGCGATCGCGAGTGGCGCAAGCACGCCGGAGCGCGGCGACGTGCAACGCATCGAGTCAGCCTGGCGCGCGCTGGGGCCACAGGATGCAACGCTTCGGCAACGGTTCGCCGCGGCGCAGAACGGGTTGCACGAACTCGCCGCGCGCAGGGAGAAAGCCAGACGCCGCGCAGGTTTCGACATCTGGCTTTTGCACTACGACGTGCTGCTCAGGCAGGAAGCGGGGGAATCGGATGCGGATACGCTGGACTCGATACGGGAAAACCTGCCGCCGTTGACGATGACCAACGATGAATTCGGATCTCGTCTTGAATCGGCGCGTGCTGGAAATCCCCAAGCGGTCGGTGACACCGCCACGCTGCGCGATTGCGTACTTGGAATCGAGCAACTGGCAGGCATCGAGCCACCCGAAGAAGATCGTCAACGACGCATGGACATGCAGGTCGAGAAACTTTCGGCACGCATGCGTGGCGTCCAGGCTCCTGCGCCAGCGACGGCCCTGCAGGAACTTCTTGCGGGCTGGATCACGGCCGGACCCAACCACGATGCCGGGCTTGAAATGCGTTTCAGGCGCGCCGTGATCGGCACGCTTGAAACCTTCGGCTGAGGAAGTCGCATCGCAGCCGCTTGCCGAGGACGCCGTTTGGCGGCGCCGGGACCACTTGCAGCCACTCCAGCCAGCGCCTTCAGCCGCGATCGGGATTCTTGCGGGCGAACGTCGTCGCCTGATCTGCAGGCGCGGGCGGGTTACCCTTCACGCATGACCCGTATCCTCATCGCCGACGATCATCCGCTGTTTCGCCTCGCCCTGGTCCAGGCCGTGGCCAATCTCGGTGACGACATCACGATCGTCGAAGCCGACGGGCTCGAAGCGGCGCGCCAGGCCCTGCTAGCGCAGCGGGATATCGATCTCGTGCTGCTCGACCTGCATATGCCGGGCAGCCACGGACTTATGGGCCTGGTCAGCTTGCGCAGCGAATTCCCGAGCGTCGCCGTGATCATGATCTCGGCGAACGACGATCCGCTCGTCATGCGGCGCGCGATGAGGTACGGGGCAGCGGGTTTCATCCCCAAGCGCAGCGGCATCGGCGACATCCAGGCCATGCTGCGCGCAGTAATCGCGTGCGAGGATCCGGAACCCCTGCCTGCGCGAAATCGCCTTGATGCCGAAGCGGAGCAGGATCGCGACTTGGCGACTCGCCTCGCCTCGCTGAGCCCGCAGCAACTGCGCGTGCTCACCCTGGTCGCCGAGGGTTTGCTCAACAAGCAGATCGCGGATCGCCTCGACATCCAGGAGCGCACGGTCAAGGCGCACATGAGCGCCGTGTTCGAACGCCTCGCCGTGCGCAACCGCACGCAAGCCAGCCTTCTGCTGCGCTCACTCGAGATCGCCGACCCTTCGCGATCGCTTGCCGATTGAGACAATGCGGCTTGGAGTTCTGCTCTGCGAAACTGCGTTCGACGGTGCCGCACGAAGCAGACGCCGCACCCGCATGGCGGGCGACACAGGCCAAGCTTCCCGGTATTGTCCCGGACTCGCATCCTGCAGCCAGCGGCGCCTACCCGTCCGCATCCTGGAGACAACGATGAGCAATTCCACCAATCGCCAGTTCAGGTTGGCGAAGCGGCCAGTCGGCATGGTCAAGCGCAGTGATTTCGATTTCGTCGAATCGGCGATGCCTGTGGCGGGCGAAGGCGAGATCCTGGTCAAGGTGCTCTATTTGTCGCTCGACCCTGCGATGCGCGGATGGATGAATGAAGGCAAGTCGTATATTCCTCCGGTAGCCATCGGCGAGGTCATGCGCGCCGGCGCGGCCGGGGTCGTCGTCGCGTCGAACCATCCGGCGTTCGCGCTTGGCGATCATGTGGTCGGCGCGCTCGGCGTGCAGGACTACGCCGTGTCGAACGGAAAGGGATTGACCAAGGTCGATCCAGCCGTCGCAGCGTTGCCGGTCCATCTCGGCACGCTCGGAATGCCGGGCATGACTGCATACTTCGGCATCCTCGATGTCGGCAAATTGAAATCCGGCGACAGCGTGGTCGTTTCCGGTGCGGCCGGTGCGGTCGGCCAGGTCGTCGGCCAGATCGCGAAGATCAAGGGATGCCACGTCGTCGGCATCGCCGGCGGTGCCGACAAATGCCGTTACATCACGACCGAGCTCGGTTTCGATGCGGCGATCGACTACAAGTCCGAGGACGTCAAGGAAGGCCTTCGGCAGCATTGTCCGAAAGGCATCGACGTCTACTTCGACAACGTCGGTGGCGACATCCTCGATGCCGCGCTTTCGCGCCTCGCCATGCATGCGCGCATCGTCATCTGCGGCGCAATCTCGCAGTACAACAGCACCGAACCGGTCAAGGGGCCGAGCAACTATCTCTCCCTGCTCGTCAATCGTGCGTCGATGACCGGCATGGTCGTGTTCGACTACGCAGCGCGCTACGGCGAGGCCGTCCAGGAAATGGCCGGCTGGATGAAGGCCGGCAAGCTGAAGACACGCGAGGACATTGAAGTCGGCCTCGAAACCTTTCCCGATACCCTGCTCAAGCTGTTCAAGGGCGAGAACACCGGCAAGCTCGTGCTCAAGGTCGCGGACGCCTGATGTGTCGAAGGATCAACGGTCACCATGAAGTCGGGCGATCGGGTCTTCAAACCTTCTTGAGGAATTCCGACTTGAGCATCATTGCGCTGCCAGCGACCTTTGCTTCGACGTCGTGATCGCCACCGACGACGCGGATGCCGCGTACCTTCGTGCCCTGCTTGATCACCTGCGATGAACCACGAACCTTGAGGTCCTTGATCAGGACGACGTCATCGCCATCCGCGAGGCGATTGCCATTGGCGTCCCTGATGACCAGTTCGTCGTTTTCATTCGCTCCCTCTGTCGCGATTGGCCATTCGTGGCCGCAGTCCGCGCACACGTAATTCGTCGCATCGGGGTAGGTGTTCTCCATCGAACACATGGGGCAAGCGGGAATCGAGGTCATGCGGATCTCTGCACAGTCGGGGCGGGTGATTCTAGCGTTCCGGTCGAGCCAAGGCGATGCGGATATCCATGTCTGCACCCCGCCGGAAGCGTCTTCAGGCCCGATGCCTATCCCCGCACTCCCAAACGGCATCGCGGTTCGCGCGTGCGGTGCAGCCCCGCGGTGCCATTGCTACCCGGCGCTCCACCCGATCCCCTCGCACGCATTGGGCTCAGCGAAACGATACGTATCGAACCGAGAGATCGGAGACGCTTTGGGTCGTTGCGCCGACGTTGCAGGCCTTGATGCGCAGCGTGTTTGTCGCCGGTGCGTTCAGGGCAGTGATGATCAGGTCATCCGGTAGCGGATCGGTATTGAGCAGCACGAAATCACCGGCGGCAACGCCGCCGAAGCTCAAATCGTATTCGTTGCAATCGTTGGCGCCGACACTGATGGAAATAGCACCGGTCGCGGCGCCGCCGGTGAAACTCGCGATGCTCACACTGTTGCTCGCGAGCTTGTCCACGGTCACCGCATCGTTCTGCAGTTTCGCCGTGGTCACCGCATTGCTGGCGATATCGATCGAGTCGATCGCGAAGTCGATCACGTCGTCCGCAACGGCTGCGGTGAGGGCGCTGTTCGTGGTCAGCGCGTACGGCGTTGCATTGATCGGCAAATCGGGCGACAACGCCACGAAGACCCCACTCGATGCTCCGGGGCGCACCGATACGCCGAGCCGGCGATCGGAACCGCTGAAGATGCTTTCACCGAAATCCACGGGAACCGTGAAAACGCCACCGATCACCGGGACATCCTCGAGGGTTATCGATGAGGTCAATGGCGTGCCGGCGGTATTCTTGACCACGAATTGCAGGTCGTAGCTGCCGTTGGCAGGCAGGCCGCCGTCTTCCAGCGAGCCCTGGAACGAGAATGGAGAAGTGACGGCCCACGCGGCGTTGCCGAGCGTCAACAGCGCTGCGACGAATGCGATACGAATCATTGCGGTGCTCCTGAGGTGGAGGTGGAGTTACATGCGGCGGTTTCGAATCCGTTGCAGAAGATCAGGTCCGGCAACCCGGTCGGACTGGATCGATGGAATCCCGCCTTGAGGGAATAGCTGCCGCCGGTGACAACCCCCGCTGTCGACTGGCCTGCAGTGGCCGTGATCCGATAGGGCGAACCTTGCGCCGTGACGCCGGCGCCGATGACGTGTTTGCGCAGGGTGTAGCTGCCACCGCTGGATTGCGCCGTGGTGACGCCTGCTGGCAACAGCACGCACAGGACCAGCCAGATCGCTCCAATGGCCAACCCGGGCCGGCGCTTCTTCGATCGGTATTGCATCAACGGCACTCCTCGAATCCAAAGGAAGTGACCGCATCGCGCTGGCGGGTTCAGTCGAGAGCACAGGCAACGCGGTCGCATGAAGACATCCACGGCAATCCGTGCGCAAGCGGGCCATCGAAAGCATGTCGGGAAGGCTTCATCACCGCCGCAAGCGACGATTCCGGCCGCCCTGGGTTGCTCGACCGACCCGGGGAGTCCCGCAACGTAGTTGCCGTTCCTAATTCAGCGGTGGCGCTTCGCCCGGCAGCCACATCCGCGAACTGAAACCGCCAGCGTTGTCCAATAGCGGGTTATTGGCATGATTGCGGAAACGCCACGCCCAGGGGTCCACGCCGTTCAAGCCATTGGCGGGTGACCAGCCAAACGGATCCACCGCGCCGACGCTGCCGTCGCGATCGTGTTGCCCGCCGACAAAATTCACCTCGAAAGACTTTCGAAACGAAAGATTGGTGTTGCGGACCACCGTCAAGTGCAGATGCTCGCCATAGGACGCGCCGGTGTTGCCTATTGAGCCGAGCCAGTCGCCTGTGTCCACCAATTCACCTCGACGCACGTAGGTATTCTGCATATGGGCGGAGTAGGTGGTGAAGATCTCGGCATAGCGACCGCTGCCGACCTGATGCCGGATGAACACCTCGCGCTGGTAGGGATCATTGCCTGCAGGAGTGTAGGTAGGCACATGACGCGGCACCGCCATCACCACGCGCCCAGGGGCGACCGCCGCGGCCAGTCGAGGCGACGTCACGTCGATATCCATGGCCGGTTCATTCACGCCGGAATTGTCGTAGTCGCACGTTGACGGATTCTCGTTCGGGTTGCCGATACTGCGCTGGCGACCGCGATTGTCGATGGCACAGGCGTTGAAGGGTCCCGGTGTCTGGCCGAAATCGCTCACGTCCATGGGGATGTTGTATGGATCGTGATTGAACGACTGGGTATTGCCGATGCCCGAATTGGTGCCCGAATACGGCTGCGAGAAGATTTGCAGATCCACCGGCGTGGCCGTGAAAATGCAGTTGCTTCGACCAGCGGCATCATTGAACGCGGCATCGAAAGGCTGCGCGCCGGTTCCGGGCCGCAACGTGACAAAGCCACCCGAGCAGGTGCCGATCACCCAGTTCACCCCGGAGAGCGAGTACAAGCCGGAGCGCTCGACAACCAGGTTGGGGTTGTCGTCCAGGAATTGCTGGCACGGGTCGCTGCCGGTGCCCTGTGGCAACAGCCCAAAACTCCCGTTGGCTGGATTGCGCACGCTGCAATAGTTGCCATAGCCGATCGGCTGGGTGATCTGCGGCACGCCGGCCAGGAAACCGTCAATGCCATCGAAATCGAAATCCGCGGTGAACAGGCTTTCACTGACTATCGATGCAACCACCGGCGCAATCGGCCCTTCCTCATTGAAATTGCCGTCTCCGTCGTGGTCGAACTGCCCCGATTGATAACGGGCGCGGTCGGCGATGAACAACAGGTTGCCCTTGTACCAGGTCGCATCGACCAGTTCCTCGGATACGCGCAGGTAGCCCGATTCACTGACCCGCTGGGTCACTTCACCGAGAGAACGGAAGGTGATGCCATCACCGGCGAACGCATTGTCCCCGCTTTCGACCACACTTCCATTCGCTTCGAATCGCAGGATCGCGATGTCGCTTTCGCCGTTGGCGGCAAGGTCGCCCGCATCGGTGTTGTAGTGGGTCCCCATGACATAGATCCCGCCGTCATCACGCACTTTCACGCGTCCCAACCGGGTCGCGCCGCTCGCCCGGGTGCCGGCACCGTAGTCCGAGAAACGAAAGCCCTTGCGACCATCCCCGTCAAAGTTCGTGTCCAGCGTGCCGGTATTGCCGATGGCGAGCAGGCAACCGGCATCGGTCAACGCGCTGAAGTCGTTGTTGCATGCTGCAATCAGCCGGTTGCGACCGGCATCCCAACCCAGATCGACCAGGGACGGCGTGGTTGCGAGACTGCTGCCGTCGTCGATGATCAGGCGTCCCGAGTTGCCGAAACTGGAGACAAATCCTCCGGTCGAGGTGAAGCGCGCAAACCCGTAGGCACGATCGCCATTGCCGTCGGTGATGATGCCGCCGGCAATGATGTTTCCGCCCGGCAACACAACCAGTCGCGAACAACTGTCATTGCGGATGCCATTGCCCACGTTGAAGTCCACTTCCACATAGCCATCGCTGCTGAACGACGTATCCAGCTGGCCGGCGGAGGTCAGGCGCACGATGAGCATGTTGCGGCTCGCGCCGCGGTCGACCCAGCCACAGGTCAGCACCTTGTCATCGACCGACACGACATGGTTGGCCCAGGTATTCAGGTCGAGGAACGGGGCGAGATTCGACAACGACAACTTGCCATCCGTCGAGAACGTGGTGTCGTAGCTGCCCGTTGCGTTGAGGCGCACGACAAAGCCGCTCAATCCGCCGTCGCGGGTTCCCCAACCGGAGATGACCGCCTTGTCGCTGGCGTCGACATCAATGGACGTGCAGGTATCGGCGTTGATGCCGCCCATGTCCGCTGCAACGCGACGCGTTGCTTCGAGGTCATCCGGCCCGGTGTAGCTCATGTCGAGCAGGCGCGCATTGTTGATGTGCCGGGTCACCGCGCAATCCGTGTTGGAATTGCCGGATTCACGCCAGGCATTGAGCACCAGCACCCGCTGCCTGTGGTCGACTGCAATGCCCTGGGCATATTCGTTGATCAGGTGCTGGCGGGTGATGTTGACGAATGCTCCGCTCGCGCGATCCGGCCCGAACAGGTCCCAGGTGGTTCCTGTCAGCGATTGCGCATGGAGGACGCCTGACGCAACAAGCATTGCGATCATCGAAACCGGTCGAACGGACATTGTGGCTTGCTCCCGAAACTGGATTTGGGTGTCTCAGGGCTCAAGCACGAGAATTCGCCCCGGCAGGGGCCACATGACCCGTGACAACCGGCGCCAGTCACCGATGAACTCATCCCACTTCGTTAGGGCCTGACCCGGGACGGGACCACTCACGCCGGCTCGTGGTACTTGTCCATCGGGGCTTCATGGACGTGCAGCTCGCTATTGAGCGGGATCGAACCCGTCTGCGAAAAGGGGGCCGGGCAACGCAACGATGAATTGCGGATTGCCGAGTTGGGTATTCGCCCCGACGAGGGTTCGCAGGGACGTGATTGCGCCCGTCAGGAACTGGGAATACACCGTTACCGAATTGCCACCCGAATTCGCGACCATTATTTCGTCCGTATCCGCATTCAGGGCCACACCGTTGGGGCTGGACATGCCGCTTGAAGAACCACCCCAGACAGCCGTCGCCGATACATTTCCCGAAGCCGTTCTCGGGAACTTCAGCACGGCAGGATCAAACGTGATTTCGTAAAAAGGATTGGTGACGTAGTAGCTGTCGCGCCCAGGATCGAGCGCAATGCCTATCGGACCATTGTTGAAACCGGTGTTGGAGCCGGAAATCGTGCGTATCGGCGCAACGTTTCCATTTCCCGTGCGCGGGTAGACCGACAACAGGTTGCCGTTGTTCGCCACCGCGATCTCGTTGTGGGAGACATCGATGAGCACGCCCCACGGATTGCTGAAGCCGGTATTGAGCAAGGTTCGCAAAGGCGTGACGTTGCCGGTGCTTGTCCGCGGGTAGACGGTTACCGAGAATCCGGCACGATTGGCCACGGCGATTTCGTTGTTCAGCGTATCCACCGCAATGCCGCGCGGATCGTTGAGATCGGTCAGGGCTCCGGAAATCGTGCGCAGCGGTGCCACGTTGCCATTCGCCAGGCGCGGATAGACAGTCACCGAGTACGGCAAGGACTTGTTCACGACAAACAATTCGTTGTTGATCAGGTCCACCGCGATGCCGCTTGGACTGCCGAGCCCCGTCGCGTTTCCTGCAAGGACACGCAGCGGCGCGGCGTTTCCACTTGCGTTGATGGCATGGACCGTGACGGAATTGCTGTTGGAATTCGAGACGTAGATTTCGTCCTGGGCCAGCGCCGCGTGCGTTGGGACCAACTGAATGGCAAGAGCGAACCGCAGAAGCAGTGTCCTGTTCATCCATCCACCTCCGGCAAAGCGAAACACCTGGCCGTCACACATCCCGGGACATGCGCTCCGGGAGCAATCCATCGCGCTTGCCACTGGCAATCGCGCGCAGCATACATCCAATCCCGCTGCAGGGAAGAGTGATCCACCCTGCTCCACTCCTGCGGTCCGGGTACCGCTCCTGCGCCGGACAAGCCGATGTCGCCCGGAACGCCGCACTGCGTCTTGTTGCGGCCGGCGGACCAGCGCACCCGAGGATCGCCATCCGCTCCATCGTCGCGGTTGGCGATCCGTCAGCCGACGGTCGAGGCAATACGGTTATTGCCGGACAGCCGTCTGGGATCCGTCGACGAGGTCGCGCAACTTTTCGATCGTTTTGCTCCGGCTCGCGGCGGCTGACTGCTTGCCGAGTTCATCAGCGGCATCAAGTGCGAGGATCGCGTTGAGCAGTTCCGCCTTGATGCCGCGTGGCGGGACGCGCGTGAGCTTGCCGTTGACGATGACGAATCCGTCGCCGCCTCGGGACGTGCCGCCAAATACTTCGGCGACGATTTCGTCGAGTTCTGCCCTGGCATGCTCGGCCGTCGGCAAGACGCGTGTGCTGAAAGGCCGGATCGCGGCGGACTTCTCGCACACGCCACGGCGATCCATCGATACGCGTCGGCCCGGGCTTCCATCGGTCGGCACCAGCGAGCGCTCCAGCTGCCAGGCTTTCCTGAAGTTGAATCCCCGCAGCGTATGCGCGTGAATTGTTCTGCTTTCGAGGTGCAGATGCGGCGTTCCACTCGTGTTGCCCGAGTTGCCCGCTTCGCCGAGCTTCTGACCGGCCACCACGGTCTGCCCGATCGCCACCACGATGCTGTCCATCCTGAGGTGTGAGTACTTGACCTCGAGCGTCGCATGCCGCACGCGCACGTAGTTGGCTTCGGGGTCAGCGAGTTCCGAGCCGTACGGGTTGTCGGGATTGCCATCCACCACCTCCACGACCTCGCCATCCGCCATCGCCCTGACCTTGCGCCCGAACACGCGGATATCGGCGTTCTCCGTCGCGCTTGAAGACCTCTTGCTCGTCCACTCACCGGCCACGCGGGCAATGATCCTCATGTCGTGCCCATACGCCTGCAATCCGTGCACACCGCCGTTGTACCAGTGACGCGCGGAGGTATCGATGTATTCGTCGTCGTCGAGGTCATCGACTGAAAACGGCATGAGGAACGAATGCTCCGCGACGGGACGCCAGGCCATCAGATCGAATACCTGGGTATGAGGCTGCGTGAATCCCGAGCAGTAGACATTGATGGCGATGCGTCGCGGAGCCGGTGCATCGAGATAGACCTGGTTGTAGCGCTTCTGGTCCTGCTCGTTCGTGTAACTCCCGTTGCACCAGGTCGCCGTACCATCCGGCACGAGCATCCCGCCTTCCGGCTCCATCGTGTCCTGCTCGCGCTCCATCGTTTCCGTTGGCAGATCAGAGCCGGGAAACGAGAACGTGATGTCCTTTATCGTGATCTGGGTATTTCCGATGTTGCGGATAACCATGCTGATCACGATCTTGAGGCGCTCCTTGTGATCGAGCGACTCGGGAGCGAGCGGGAGGTAGTAGATCGTGTCCTGCTGGGATGGATGCGGCTCGATGAAAAGTTCGGGTGTTGACATGACGGGACATTCCTTCGCAGGGATCGCATCCATTCACTCGTCGAGGCCCGGCAGATCGACATCCTGATGCCGTCGTCCTGCAGAATTCGCCGGGTTGTCCTGACAAACGCACAAGCGGGCGCAGCGGGGCCAGCATCGATGCCGACGCCCACGGTGCGATGCTGAAGAATCCCCATCGACGTAACGGTCAATTCCCGAATCGTGCGGGCGCGAGATCGCTGAAACGCGCGACGACCTCGGCAACAGTCCCGAGTCAGCGGGCCGGCTTGCCCTTCTCCAACCGGCCGCTAAGGGGAGGCAAGTATCGTCACGACCGCTGTCGAGACTCCGCCCCGGCCATCGCTGATCGTGTAGGTGAAGGTCGCCGGTATGTTGACGGTGCCGATCGGCGTGAACGTCACCGTCTGCCCCGCGCCCGTGATCGCAACCGAACCGTCCGGATTGCCGCTGGTATCGATCGGCTGGGTCAGGCCGATGATCGTCAGCGGGTCACCGTCCGGATCGCCGTCGTTGGTCAGGACATTGAATACCAATCCGTCAATCAGGAAGACCGTATCGTTCGCCGCTGTCGGCGGCTGGTTGGGCGCCCCTGCCGCGCTCACGGTCACCTGGGCAGTCGCCGTATGGCCCTGACCGTCACTGATCGTGTAGCTGAAGGTGACCGGCAACGTCGTCTGGCGGGAGTAGGTAAGCGTCTGGCCGGCATCGGTGATTGCCACCGTGCCGCCGCTGACGGGCGGCTGGGTCACGCTGATGATCGTCAGTGCGTCGCCATCCGGATCGCTGTCATTGACGAGGACCGGCAGCACCAGGACCGTGTCGGACGCCTGCAATACAAAGGTGTCGAACACCGCAACAGGCGGTTGATTGGCCGGTGCCGAGATATTGATCGTGACCAGTGCCGACGCCGTGCCACCGCGACCATCGCTGATCGTGTATGAAAAACGATCGATGCCGATGAAACCACCGAGCGGTGTATAGGTCACGCCATTGCCGTTGATCACGGCCGTGCCGCCGTTGAGCGGTGTCGTCACACTGACAAGACTCAACGGATCGCCATCCGGATCGCTGTCATTGGCCAATACATTGATCGCGATCGGCACGCCGGTCGTGGCAGCCGTGTCATTGTTGGCGATCGGATCCTGATTCGGTTGCAAGGCCACCGTGATGCGGACGGTCGCCACTCCTTCGCCGCCGCGACCATCGCTGGCCCGGTAGGTGAATGAATCCGGTCCGCTGTAGCCGGTCACCGGCGTGTAGGTCACGCCATTGCCGGACAAGGTTGCCGACCCGTGCGAGGGCGTGCCGACTTCAACGACACTGAGCACGTCGCCATCAGCATCACTGTCGTTGGCCAGCACGTTGACCGTCACCGACTGGTTGAACATCGTGGTCGCCGCATCGTCGCGAATGACCGGCGGATTGTTGGCCTGGGCACTGACCGTGACCGTGACCAGCGCAGATCCCGTTCCGCCCTGCCCGTCGCTGACCGAGTAGCGGAACGAGTCAGCGCCAACATAACCCGCCGCTGGCGAATAGAGGATCTGGTTGCCCGCAATGACAGCCGTGCCGTGCGCCGGCGTGCCGACCGAGAGCAATGACAACGTGCCTCCATCCGTGTCGTTGTCATTGGCCAGCACATCAATCGAAACCGGGGCGCCGCCGCTGGTCGTCGCCGCATCGTCGCTGGCCAGCGGAAACAGGTTCGTGTACTCCTTCGGCGATCGGGTCACGCTGGTCGTCTGTGAACGGCGCACGCGGTAGGTTTCCACCGTGCGCGGATGGGCGGTCGAGTTGCGTGCGAGCGAACGCGCGATCCAGGCCGGTCCTTCGAGCTGGCTGGTCGGCACGAATGATCCCTTTCGTCCGAACTCGTAGCGCAGGAACAACGAGAAGCGGTCATCGTCGCTCGCATCGATTCCGCCGCTGCTGTTCACATGCTCGGCCAGCCCCGCGACGCCCCATCCGCTCTTGCCGAGCGGCGCATCGATCCCGACCGAGACCGTATTCGACCGGGCGCCATCGCCATTCTGGAAACTCGCTCCGCCATTGATGCGCATCGACAGCGGCTCGAATACGTGGCTGACCTGCAAGCCGACCTCCGAGTCGAACGGCTTGCTCGCGAATACCGTCGCGACCGTCGTCGTTTCGATTTGCGTATAGGTGCCGATCTCGTCGCTGCCGGTGATGGGTGCCGCATCCGATTGCAAGCCGATTCCATCATTGCGCGGCCCGCTGATCCCGCGCGCGATATATCCCTCGATCGAGAATGCGCGCCGTTCGATTCCAAACCCGAGCGTCGCCTTTCTGGCGTGTTCACCATTCTGGTCGACCGCGAAAGAGAGCCGCGCAACGGTCGCGCGATCCGGCTGCTCGCGCGCCTCCTGGGCCGTCATTCCCCAAAGCCAGTTGTAATCGGACTGGATGCCGCCGGCGCCCGTGCGATCCCACCAGAGCTGCTCGACGAAGGCCCGTTCCTCGCTGCGCGCAAAGACTCCGGTCAGCTTGCCTTCGCTGTCGCCTTCGCTGTTGATGCCGATCGAAATGCTGCCATCGTTGCCGACGTAGCTCAGTGGTACCGATGGGTCGGTCACCTTCGGGATGTCGTCATCCTGTTGCGCCCATGCCTGGGCAAGCGACAACGCAGCGATTCCCGCAACAAGCAGTCGATTGATATGCAGCATGACTCCCCTCCCCCGAGTGGCGCGACCCTTACAGTCCCCGATCGATCACCAGCGTCACGTGCACCGGCCGTCGATGGCGCGAGTATGCACCGGTCCGATGCCACGCGATACATGGCTTTCTCGGCTCAGGGCCGAACGAAGGCGTCGGGAGTTCAATGTCCCTTGTAGCACATGCTGGAAAATGTGCGCCGCACCGTGCCGCCAGAACCGAAGGTGAATCGTGGCTGCTCGTCCCTCTCGACGCGCCCGTCTGCACACGTCCTGTACACGTTGCAGTGTCATCCGTCTCAGCCTCCGAACTGACGACGAGAAGGCGCATGAGCGTGCCCGCAGGATTTCGCTGGTTGCGAGTGATCCCGATCGCGCTCGGGTTCGCGATACTTTCTTCTTGTGCAGAGAAGGCGACACTGCCGGTCAAGTAGGGAATGGGGCGGGATACCGAACTCCCGCCACCCCGTTCCACCCCGATTCCGACCATCAACATCGCCAAAGCCGTCGGATGGCCAGAAGGAATCAAGCCCATGCCGGCAGCCGGAACTCGGGTCGGTGCATTTGCGAGCGGACTCGATCATCCGCGTTGGCTTCTGGTATTGCCGAACGGCGACGTGCTGGTCGCCGAAACCAATGCGCCTCCCAAGCCCGATGATGGCAAGGGCATCAAGGGATTCTTCATGAAGCGGGCCATGAAGAAAGCTGGCGCTGGCGTCCCGAATGCGAACCGGATCACCTTGTTGCGGGATGCCGACGGAGACGGCATCGCCGAACTGCGCACGGTGTTCATCGATCAACTGAAATCACCGTTCGGAATGGCCCAGCCTGGCGATCAGCTTTATGTCGCCAATACCGACGGGATTATTTCTTTCACGTACGCATCCGGCGTCACAGAACTCCGGCAACCGCCCACCCCGAGCGTCGACCTGCCTGCAGGACCGATCAATCACCATTGGACAAAGAGCCTGATCGCCGCTCGTGACGGAAGCGCGCTGTATGCCACGGTGGGGTCAAACAGCAATGTCGGCGAGAACGGCATGCTGGAAGAAGTCGGCCGCGCGGCGATCTGGAGGATCGACCCACGGTCGCGCAGCAAGAAGCTGTTTGCGACCAGCCTGCGCAATCCCAACGGCATGGCGTTCGAACCGGTAACGGGCATGCTGTGGACGGCTGTCAACGAGCGCGATGAAATTGGCAGCGACCTCGTTCCGGACTACATGACATCGGTCCACGAAGGCGGGTTTTATGGATGGCCATACAGCTATTACGGCCAGCACGTCGATGCGCGTGTGAAACCCCAGCGCCCGGACCTGGTCGCAACCGCGCTCGTCCCCGACTACGCGCTGGGCGCCCACACCGCTTCACTCGGCTTGGCCTATTCGGCGTCGACTGCGTTGCCTGCGCGGTTCCGCAATGGCATGTTCATCGGCCAGCACGGTTCGTGGAATCGCGACCCGGCCAGCGGCTACCGCGTGATCTTCGTACCGTTCACCGAGGGCAAGCCGGCCGGCGACGCAGTGGAAATCCTCACTGGCTTCCTCGGCAAGGACCACACCGCCCATGGGCGTCCGGTCGGTGTCGCGATCGCTCGTGATGGCGCGCTGCTCGTCGCGGACGATGTCGGCAACACCATCTGGCGCGTCGTTGCCGACCACGGTTGACGAGCTGCCGGCTCGACTCAGCGTGGCCAGACATCCGACGTGCAGGTCGTTGCGGAGCTGCAATGGAAGATTGCCAGTTCGTCGGTCGACCCATCCACGACGACAGGGATCCCGTCGACTCCGAGCGCCGCTGAAACAGGATTGGGCTGGCTATTGCCCGCGCTCGTCGCGCTCCATGTGGTGTATGCATTGCAACTGGCAGCATCCTCGCAGCGACCGATGCGCACGCGCCCGCCGCCCGTGCGACCGGCGACCCAGACCACCCCGTCGATGCCGACGGTCGCGGCGACGTGGCCCTGGATACCACCCAGGCTCGCCACGCTTGGCGTCGAGCAGGAGGTGATTCCATCACAGCGCACGATGCGGGCGCTGGTGCCGTCGTTATAGGTGATCCATGCACGATTGTCTCCGCCGATTGCAATGCTGCTCGAATTGACAGCGACGACTCCTGTCTCGATCGCGCGCGGTGTCAAGGCGATGGTGCCGCTACCGCCAGTGCCGCAGCCGAAAGTGATGCAGGCAACAATCTTCATGCTGGCGTTGGTCGTGTCGTAGTACGTAATCCAGACGAAGGCTGAATCGCCGGTGGCTGCGCCAACTCCCGCGCTGGCAAACTGGCCCACGTTCCCCGTGGAATCCAGAATGGCGAAGAACGGCGCCGTGCAGGAAGCCGAACTGCATCTCACGGATTTGAGGTCACCGTTGGTGACGTCGTAATAAAACACGAGAATGGGCGCAAAGGTGCCATCTCCGTCGACGATGCTGGTGTACTGGCCGACATCTCCGCCGGAATCGACCACTACCGATGAACTCGTACTGCAGCTCCTGGTCAGGCAAGAGGCAAGCTTGAGATTGCCATTGCTGCGGTCGTAGTAGCTGATCACCGGCAGGCCGTCCTTGCGAATCGTGATCGAACTGAACTCGCCGACAATTCCGGTCTGGTCGAGGGTGAAGAGTTCGCTCGAACGGCAGGCCCGATCCGTGCAGTGCGCGACGCGCAGGTCGCCGTTCACGGAGTCGAAGAAACTGATGATCGGGAACCCATCTGCACCGACAATGACCGACGGGCTCTGCGAGGGCGCATCGATTCCGTTATCCGTGAAACCGATCCGCTCGGAGGATCCCGATCCTGCTCCGGTGTCAGCTACAGCCAGCGCGGTCTGGGCATAAGGCGTTGCCGTGATTTCCTGGCGAGGCGCGAGTGTCGTGAAGCTGCCGGAACTGGTACCGATACGCACCCCGATGTCGAGGAAAACCTGATCGCCGACGAAAAAGCCCGCACCAAAATCCAGTGAGGTAGTGAACACGCCATTCGAAACGACGACGTTGTTCGCGATGATGGCTGTCGCCAGCGAACTGCCGCCGCTGGCCGCACTGAAAGGTTCGAAGCGCAGGTCGAACGTACCATTGGCAGGTGCGTTCGATTCCTCGAGCAGGCCCTGATAGGTGAATCGCGATGTGGCAGGCGCGCCTGCGGCACTCAGCAGGATGAGCATGCCGAGTGCGGCGAGCAGGCATTGAGCGATCTTCATGGTGACTCTCCAGCATGGAAGCGGTGGCGACTCATGGTTCGAAGCCGTCGCGAAACAGGGTGTCGTCGAAACTCGTTGGCCAGAAGCCGCCTCGAAGACGAAACACCCCGCCGAGATGATCACCGGCGTCCATCTGGCCGGCGGTGCCGGATAGGGTGAACGCGCCGCCCACCGCGCGCCCGCCCCCGTCGATCGTGTGCGATCGGATGCGGAAGCTGCCGCCGGCCGACTGCGCGACGGCGACGTCGATCGCGACCAGCAACACCACGCCCGCCACGCTCAGGATTTGCCGGGTTCTTAGCATCGCGATCTCCTGGATTCTCTCGGCTGACACACGCACCACGGAACCGCCGCAACTCCCCGCAGCCCGCAGCCCGAGGTCAGGGGACCACGATCGGTCCCGATCGAAGCCGGGCATTTGAAACGCGAACGGAATTCCAGGGACCCGACCCGTGGTCCTTCCACGCAGTGGATTGCGCCATGGACGGGAAGGCTGCCGGTTCTGCCTCAGCCAAGTCTCAACGCAGGCCTCATCACAGGCTGACGAAGATCTCTCGAAACCCTCACGACGCGCCGGAATGACTCGCCTGTGTCATGCTCGCGGAGCTTGCGCGACGAGAAAACCGACGATGCCCCGCCCATCCGACGAATCTTCCCCGGTGTATCGTTTCGAAACCGTGCAGGTCGATGTGCGCAAGCAGATTCTCAGCGTGGACGGCCGGCCGGTCGACGTGGAGCCGAAGCCCTTCGCGCTGCTCGCGGTCCTCGCCGAGGCCAATGGGGGCCTGGTCAGCAAGAACGAACTGCTCGAAAGGTTGTGGCCGCGGCAGGTCGTATCCGAAGCGGTCCTGACGCAATGCGTCCTGCGCGCCCGCCAGGCAATCGGCGATACCGCCCATCGCATCATCGTCACGGTCCATCGCCAGGGTTACCGACTCGGCGTGCCATTGCACGAGCAAGACGCCCCCATCGCCCCGCAACCGGATGAGCCCGAGCAGGCCTCACCGCTTCCGCTGATCCAGCCGAAGCGGCGCTGGCTCCGGGTTGCATTGCTCGCGCTGGTACTGGTCGGGGCCGTGCTGTACACCCTGCTGCGATCGAAGTTCCCGCCAGCGACTCCGTCAGTCGCGGTCATGCCGCTCGAAGTACGCGATGGAGATGACGACGACCGGCGCATTGCCAGTGGACTGAGCGATGCGCTGCTGACACGGCTGGCCCAGAATCCACGGTTGCGTGTGCCCGCGCGGACTTCGGTGGGCATCGCCGCCGCGCACCGCAACGATCTGCGGCAAGTCGGGCGCGAGCTGCTGGTGACCCATGTCCTCGAAGGACTGATGCGCCGCGATGGCGAGAACTACACCCTGCATCTGGGCCTGGTGCGGACCAGCGACGGATTCCAGCAATGGGCGCGCCGTTTCGACATCGCGCGCGGTGAACTTGCCAGTGCCGAAACGATGATCGCCAGCGAAGTCGGCGGCGCCCTGATCGGACAGCCGGGCATGGCGCAATCTCTCGCGCCGATCGGCACCGATTCGGACGAGGCCTACCGCGCCTACCTCAATGGCAATGCCCTGCGTTACCAGCGCACCGAAGCCTCGTTGCGCTGGGCCATCGAGCGCTATTCCGATGCATTGCGCATCGACCCCCAGTTTGCCGCCGCGCACGCAGGATCCGCGAATGCCTGGATGCTGTTGTACGAATACAGCAACCTGTCGCTGGCCGACGCACGACGCGCCGCGCAGGAACATGTCGATGCCGCCCTGCGACTGGCGCCTGACCAGGCGATCGGTTATTCCGCCAATAGTTTGCTGCTGCTCGATTCCGGTGACGCGGTTGCGGCAGAAAAAGCACTGCGCAAAGCCGTGGGCATCGACCCCGCCGATGCGACCACGCAGATGTGGCTCGGTACTTCGCTGACCTACCAGGGGCGCTTGATCGAAGCGAGGAAGTGGCATGCGCAGGCGCTCGCGCTCGATCCCTTGTCAGCGGTGGCCGAGGTGTATCTCGGTATCGACGAGGCTCTGGCGTTCGAGCCGGGCGCCGCGGCGCGATTCGAACGCGCGATCGCGCGCGATCCGCGCCTGCTCGAAAGCTACTGGCAATACGCCTTGTTCGAACGCTTCCGCGACAACCCGCAGGCGGCGCGAAAGCATCTGGAACAAGCGCTCGAGATCGAGCCCAGCAGTGAATACACGAGGGCCTTGCTGGCCGATACCTTGCTGGCGTCCGCCGACAGCGAAGGCGCTGCCCGTGTGCTCGGTGCCGGCAGCGATGGAAGTCTCGCGATCTGGTTGCGCAGCGCCATTGCCGTGGCGCGATCCACGGGCGATCGCGCGCGTCAGGACGCATTGTGCCGGATCAGTGCCGAACGGCGCGGCCCGCATCCCGAGGATCGCCTGCTCGTCGCGACCGCGCTGGCGTGCCTCGATGAGGATTCCGCGAGCCTGCAGCAGTTCGAGGCCCACATCGCAGCCAGCAACGGAAACGATCCGTTCGTGCGTCTGTTCGAGCCGGACTTCGGCATTCCGGACCTCATGCAGTATCTCGATCTGCTTCGCTCCGCACGCGGCGGCGATGCAGCGAAGATCGCCGCAGAAGCGGCGCGGCATCGCCTGCTTGCCATGCGCGATAGTGGCGTGCGCCCACCGATCCTTGAACGGGCACTTGCCGGACTGCAGGCAATCATCGTTGCGGATCGAGAAATCCCGGG
>JAKQJM010000146.1 GCA_029561145.1 Pseudomonadota bacterium | reverse complement strand
CCTATGGCACCGCGTCGATCCTGCTGGTGCGCTACACCCCCTGGGAGCCGCCGCTGCGGCCGGCGCCGGCCTGATCGCGCGGCCGCCGTGGCGCTGACCAGTCCCGCACACGCGATCCAGACCCTGGGCGGCTGAGCCATCGCAAGGGGATTGCAGGGTGCTGCCGTTCGACGATTGAGATTGAACCGAGACCGTCTGCAGATGCCAGGTTGGCGCGAGGAGGTGAGGCATGACCGTAGAGCGCGACTCTGTCATCAAGGGATGCGGCGCATGGGCGATGGGCTTCCGTCCGTTCCGCTGGGTGATGCGCGCATCGATCATGAAGGAACCAACGCTGGCCTGATCAATCTCCCGATCGGAGCACAGGTGGCGGATCACTATCGACGGGCGATGGATGAGGTGTTTCTCCCCAGCGGCCGAGTGCAGTACCACCCGATGAGCGAACTGACCGCCGACGGCGAGATTCGGTCGCTGCTTTCCGGGCGTCGCCGACCCGTCCATGCGCGGCGCCGGCTGGTCGACGCGACGCACCTCGAAACCAGCATCCCGCTCTTCCACCGTCGGTCGTTCCACGTCGCAGAAAGAAGTCGCTTGCATTCCTCCCAATGACCTGGCCACGCGCGCCCCGGGCCACGCGTCCTTCGTCGTGATCGGTGGCGGCAAGACAGGGTTGGATGCTGTGTCATGGCTGCTGGACCAGGGCGCCGAGCCTGCGACCATCACCTGGGTCGTCTCCCGAGACGCGTGGTGGAGCAATCGGCGGGCTCTCCAGAGTGCCCCGTCGCTGCGCGCTGGCTCGCTCGAACTGCTCTGCAGGCAAGCCGAGGTGATGGCAATGGCCCGATCCGTCCCGGACGATGTCGGTGGCATGGCGGAATGTGGCGCGTGGTTGCGTGTCGATGACCAGATCCGTCCGACGATGTACCACGCAGCGACAGTGACAGCATCGGAACTGGCCCGGCTGCGCACTCTCGGACGCGTCATCCGCAGCGGCAAAGTGGTACAGATTGAACCGGGCCTGATGACACTCGAAGGCGGACGCGTCAACTCACCCGCAAGCGCGCTCTACATCGACTGCTCGGCGAGCGCCATCGCCCACAACCGCCTCGACCGAACCCCTGTTTTCAGCCCCGGACGGATTGACCCGCAGTTCATCGGGTTCCCGGCCATCTGCCTGAGCGTGGCGATGATCGGCATCATCGAGGCGCGCGTGGAGGACGACGACGAACGCCAACGCATGACCCGTGCAATGCCGGCGATCGATACGATTGAGGACTGGATCGACCGCTTCGTGGTGAACGCCGAAAATCAGCAGGCTTGGATGGCCAACGAGGCAGTTCGGACCTGGCTGAGTTCCTGCAGGCTGGATGCGGTGGCCGCCATGATGCGGTCCGTTCCGGACGACGATGGAGAGGCTTGTCGTTGGCGGGACCGTATGCGCGAGTTGGCGCCGATGGCCGCCACCAATATGCGCAGATTGAGCGGTAGATTGACCGGCTGATGCGCCGTTTGATGGAACGCTCAGGCGGCCACAGCCGTGCTGTGCCACGAACTTGAACTCGCCTGGTGGGCCAACCATTGACCCCGATCGCATCAACGCGAAGCGCCCCGGCGAAGTCCAATCGACAGATACATCCACCGCGTTCGGCGACTTCCCCCCGAGCGGCGCGCACATGGCTCAGGCTGGTTTGGCAGATGTTGGCGCCGATCCAGATCTGAGCCGTGGGCTCAGTTTTCGGTCGGCGCCAACAGCTCATGACCGGGTCAGGTCGACGAGCGGTGTCTTGGCAACTGGGTCTGCACCGACCCTGCCGCCCAGCGTGCGGCGCACTGTCAGCCGCCAGCCGCCGCCTCGTTCTCCGTGTGCCGGTCAGGCTCCGTGGTGCGCAGGATCTCGTTGAGCACGGCCGTGGCGTA
>JAKQJM010000144.1 GCA_029561145.1 Pseudomonadota bacterium | reverse complement strand
GCGCTTGAGCATCGCGCGCGGTCCGCGACGCTTCCACCAGATCTTTTCGAGCACGGGTTTCGCGGTTGCCCAGATATCGATGCGCGGATACAGCAGGCGGCCGACGCCTTCGATGTTGAGCAAGGTCTTCTGCAGCAGGATCAACTGCGGCTGCAGCGTGAGTTCGTAGCGGCGCGCGGTCTGGAACAGCTTGACGACGACTTCGGCCAGCGATATCTCGCTCAGCGGGCGCGTGAAATACGGTTCGCAGACCGCGCGGATCGCCGATTCGAGTTCGTCCATGCGCACGTTCGCGGGCATCCATCCCGCGCGCAGGTGCAGATCGGCGATGCGCTGGTAATCCTGCTTGAACAGGGCTAGGAAATTCTCGGCCAGCCAGAACTGGTCCTGCTCCGAGAGCGTACCCATGATGCCGAAATCGAGCGCGATGAAGCGCGGGTTGTCGCGACGCGAGGCATCGACCCATATGTTGCCGGCATGCGCATCGGCATGGAAGAAATTGTCGCGGAACACCTGCGTATAGAAGAGCTGCACGCCCTTCTCGGCGAGGCGCTCGCGGTCGATGCCGGCGGCTTCGAGGGCGGCGAGATCGTCGACCGGAATGCCGCGCACGCGTTCCAGGGTCAGCACGCCTGCGGTCGTATGCGACCAGAACACCTCGGGCACGTAAAGATCGTCCGAACCGAGGAAGTTCCGCCGCAGCAGGCTCGCGTTGGCGCCTTCGCGTTGCAGGTCGAGTTCGTTGAGCAAGGTCGACTCGATCTCGGCGACGACGTCGAGCGGACGGATCTTGTCGGCATTCGGATGCACGCGGTTGGCGAGTTCGCCGAGCGCGCGCAGCAGCTCGATATCGCGACCGATCCGCTCGCGGATGTCCGGACGCAGCACCTTGACGACGACCTCCCGATCGTCGGGCAATCGTGCCGCATGCACCTGCGCGATCGAGGCCGACGCCAGTGGTTGCTCATCGAAGGCGGCGAAGCGCTGTTCGATCGGCGCGCCGAGTGCCCGCTCGATCGCCGCACGCGCGACGTGGCCCGGGTACGGTTCCACTTTGTCCTGCAGTGCGGTCAGCGCATCGGCGATATCGGCCGGCAACAGATCGCGACGGGTCGAGAGGATCTGGCCGAACTTGACGAAGATCGGGCCCAGTTCGGTCAGGGCCAGGACCAGGCGTTCGCCGCGCGGCAGCGCAGCGATTTCGGCACGCGCGCGCGGCACGACCAGCCGCGCCCAGCGCAGGACGCGAAAGCGGTGGGCATCATCGACCACGTCATCGAGTCGGTAGCGCACAAGCACGGCGGCGATGCGCAATACGCGCGGCAACTGTCCGAGTGCACTCGTCATCGCGATTGCACCGCGGCGAGGCGCTTGATGCGCGCTTCGAGCCGATCGCCGCGCTCGCGCACTTCGTCGACCTCGTCGAGGAACTGTTCCATCTCGGGCTTGGCGATCAGGTCGCGACTTTCCTCGACCAGATAGTCGGCGCCATCGCGCAGCAAGGATGATGCCGACTCGCGCGCGTGGGCAAAGCCGCGCCGGAACAGGCGCGCGGTCTGGAAGCCGATCACGTCGCCGAAGACGCGCGCAAAGGCTTCATCGATATCGGGTTCGAAGCGCGTGGCCAGGCGTTCGAGCCGGCGTGCCAGTTCGGCGTCGCCGGCAATTTCGACCTGACCCGGCGGCAATCCGGCGTCGCCCTGCCCGCGCAGGCGGGCAGCCGCCATTCCGATCAGGCTGCCCGGCGTGGCCGACACGCGAAGCTGGCTGTCACCTTCGAAGGCCGGACCGACCAGCAGTCGTTCGCCTTGCACGGCAATGCGCATCGCGAGCCCGGTGCCGCGGAAATCGACGCGCACGGCACGACCGTCGAGCGGGCCGAGGCTGGCGCGCGTGTCGGCATCGAGGCTCAAAGCGTGATTGAGAGCGGTCTCGAGTCCGCGCCCCAGCAGCCGCAGCAGTGGATTGGGTGCACGGGGCGCGGCGGTATCGGAAATCGTCATCGGCGCATTCTAGGGCAACGCTGATCAAGTGGCGCACCCGTCATGGTGCTCAGAAGGTTCGCCAGTCGCACTGGGTGGCGAAGTGAAGGCTGGTGGCCTTGACGAGCCGCACGGTGCGACTGGAGGGCCTTCTGAGCACCACCCGTTTCAATACACATCCAAATCGGTTGGGCGACGCCTGTCTGCGCCGGGATCTTTGTTGCGCTGCCTTGAAGCGACTGCATGGATGCAGGAGGTACGACCCCATGGATGGGGGAGGTAGAACGGCGTAGGGAACAGCCGTCGAGAGCAACGCATGGAGCAGTTGCCGAGACGGCCAGTCCATTTGCGTCAGCGCGCCGCGATCTGCACGCAGACAGGTGTCGTGACGGGTGCGCCACTTGATCAGCGTTGCCCTGGACCATCCGACCGCGCCGACTCCGGCGCAGGCGCGCGGCTACGGTGTCCTGCTCTGCATGCGCACGCGGGTCAGCGCGGTGAACAGGCGGCTCATGCCCTCGGCGGTGCTGAGTTTCGGTGCGTAGCCGAGGTCGCGCTTCGCCGCGGCGAGATTGAACCAGCTCGCACGACTGAACAGGTCGAGCAGGTACGGATTGATCAAGGGCGACGCCGTATCGGCGCCGGCCTTGGCGGCGGTCGCCAGCGCGCGTGCCGTGATCGCATTGAGCCGCCGCTTCTCGGGAGGAAATCCGCCCGCGCGCAACAGCGCGTTGAGGAAATTCTCGATTGTCATCGGCTCGCCCTGACCGATGAAATAACTCTTGCCGGCGATCGCCGAGCCGGGTTCGAGTCTGGCCAGGGCCAGCGCATGGGCGTGCGCGGCGTTGTCGATATGGCAGGGATCGATCTTGCGATCGGGTTCGCCGAACAGGCGCAGCTTGCCGCGCCGGGCCAGGTCGAGCAGGGCCGGCAGCAAGCGCGATTCGCCGGCGCCCCAGAGCAGGTGCGGACGTATCACGCAGGTCGCGAGTCGGGTGCTGTTCGCCGCCAGCACGCGTTGTTCGGCAAGCGCCTTGGTATGCGGGTACGGCGAGATCCATTGCGCCGGATAGGTCTGGCGTTCGTCCGCATTCTCGAGGTCGCCCGCGCCGATCACGACGTTGGCGCACGAGGTCAGCAGCAGGCGCGGAATGCCGAGCAGTTCGCAGGCACCGAGCATGCAATCGGTCGAGCGCACGTTGGCGTCATGCAACTGTTCGATGCTGGCGAGTGGATCGCTGCAGCCGGCCGCATGGACGATCGCATCGCAGCCGGTTGCGGCGGCGCAGACCTGGTCGAACGCGGTGATCTGGCCATGCTGCTGTTCGATGCCGAGCCTGGCCAACTCGCGACTCTCGCTGCGCACGATCGCGCGCACCGCATGACCCTGATCCTTGAGGGCGACGGCAATGGCCTGGCCGAGAAATCCGGTCGCACCGGTCAGCAGGATCTGCATGTGGATTGTTTACCGTTCTCGATGATGCCGCGAAGCGGCGTCCCCAAGGCGCCAGTGTGCAGCACTGAAACGGCAATATCGAGAGCCTGCGAGACATTCATCAGGCGACTGCACAGCGCGGCGACCGCATCGTCGCGCGAACCCGGGTGGGTTCAGTGATCCTTGATCGGGAACGTCTCGACCGCGTCGCCGGTCGGTGCCGACGGGGAACGCGGGGCCCGCTTTGCCCCGGTGCTGCCGCAGACATAGGCGTTCCAGTTCTGCTCGCCGCCGTGGGGTTGGTCGATCGGCTTGATCGTATCGGCCGGCAGCGTGGCGGCCTGGTTGCGTGCCATCACCTCAAGTTCATCGCTGACCTTGAGCCGGCTGCGACCGACCGGACCAACCTTGTCGAGCACCGAGACCGTGATTGCACCGGCGACCCGGCAATGGCTGACGTCGTCGTTCCAGGCCACGCGCACATTGGTACCGCCCGCATCGAGCTTGATGCCCCAGCTGCAGGCCGTCAGGCCCAGGCTCACGATCAGTGCAATCGCGTATTTCATCGTCGGTTCATGCCGGATAAGGGAAGCGCGCGGAAGTCTAGCGCGATGTTCATGAATGGATGCGCATCCGCGGTGTCGATCCGGATGCGGCTTCGCGCGGCCTTCGAGCCGCCGCGAAACGAGGCCAGCGGCTCGTTTCGCGCCAGCACGATTGTTCGCGATCAGCGAACCGCCTTCTTGCCATCCGCATCGAGGATCTTGACCTCGCCGAGCTTGAGCGCGCGGATCGGTTTCTCGATCTTCCTGAGATCGCCGACGATCACCCAGGTCAACGCATCCGGCTGGATCACCTCACGCGCGGCGGCCTCGATGCTGGCCGTCGTCTGCGCTTCCGTACGTGCCTTCAGCGTCTGCACATAGTTGTCCGGGCGGTCGTACAGGGCATTGCCGGAAAGCACGCCGAGCACCGAAGCGGTGGTCTCGAAACTGCCGGGCAGGGCCCGGATGCGCTTGGCCTTGATCTTGTCGATCTCGACTTCGGTAACCGGCTTTTTGCCGATCACTGCACGCGCCTCCTTGAGTACCTCCGCGACCGATTCGGCGGTCTTGTCGGTCTGCACCGAGGCGTAGGTCATGAACGGACGTTGCCCGATCGCGTCGGTCAGGAAGCTCGATGCGCCATATGCCCAGCGCTTGTCTTCGCGCAGGTTCATGTTGAGGCGCGAGGTGAAGGTGCCGCCGAACACGCCGTTCATGGTCTGGATGTCGAGATTGTCGGGCGCCTTGGTCGACGGCGCGAGCGAGCCGGTCAGGATCAGCGACTGCGGCGAATCGGGACGATCGACAAGGTACACGCGAACCTTCTTCTGCGCGTCGACCTTGCCTATCGCCTTGGTCGGCACTGGAACCTCCATCGATTTCCAGTCGCCGAATACCTTGTCGAGCTGGTCCGTGATTGCGGCCAGCGTCGTATCGCCGGCGACCAGCACCTTGAGGTTGTCCGGACGGATGAAGCTGCGATGGAAATCGCGCAGGTCCTTCGCGGTCAACGACTTGATCGAGGCCTCGGTGCCGCTGCCGGTGAACGGAATTCCGTAGGCATGACCGTCGCCATACAGCAGTGGCGGCAAGGTGCGCAGTGCGATGCTCGCGGGTTGGGTTTTCTCCTGCGCGATATCGGCCAGCCACTGGCCGCGGATGCGCTCGACATCGGCATCGCGGAACGCCGGATTGCGCACGACATCGGCGAACAGGGCGAGCGAAGGTTCGATCTGCGAATTCAATGCATTGAGGCTGACCGACGAGCTGTCGAGCCCCGATCCCGCTCCGATGCGCGCACCGAGCAGTTCGCTGCGCCGCGCGATCTCGACCGAATCCAGGCTCTCGGTGCCTTCATCGAGCAGGGCCATCGCGAACGACGACGTGCCGAGCTTGTGACCCTGGTCGCTGGCGTAACCCGCATCGAACTGGAACTGCATCTGCACGACTGGAATCGTGTGGCGTTCGGCAAGCACGATCTCGATGCCGTTGCCGAGCGTGCCGTGCTGGATCGCAGGGAAGCCCAGATCGGGAAATGTCTCGACCTTCGGCACGCCCGTGCTGCGGTCGATCGCGCTCTTCGCCGCGCTGAAACCGGCTTTTGCCGGAGTCACCGCAGCGGGCTTGCCCTGTGCGGGCGGCAATCCCTTCGGGGCCTTTTCATCGAGTGCCTCGCCTTCAGCAGCAGGCAGCACGGTCAGCGTGTAGTCGCCCTTCGCGATCCAGCGATTCGCCGCGGCCTTCACGCTGTCCGGAGTGGCTTTCTGGATGCGTTCCAGATCGAGCGTGTAGGCCGACGGATCGCCGCGATAGACCTGCGATTCGGCAAGCACGGTGGCCTTGCCGCTGAAACCGCCGACCTTCTCGAGACCGCGGATGAAGCCGGAGCGGCTCGACATGCGCGAACGCTCGAGTTCCTCGTCGGTCGGGCCTTCGGCGAGGAACCGGCTCCACTCCTCGGCGACGGATTTCTCGACACGGGCCGGATCGACGCCTTGCTTGACATCGGCGGTCAGGACGAACTGGCTGGCCAGGGCGAACGGCTGTACTTCGACCGAAACACTGTCGACGAGCTTGTCCTTGTAGACGAGACGCTGGTAGAGCCGCGAGGTCTTGCCGCCGCCGAGCGCGCTGGCTGCAAGCTCGAGCAGGGGCTGGTCGGCATGACCGAGCTCGGCCACGTTCCACTCGCGGATGATGCGTGCCTGGGCGACATGATCCTTCTGCTCACCACGCGTCGAGGTCGTGCGCGCAGCCACCCACGGCTGCTGGCGTGGCACCGGCGGACCGGCCGGAATGTCGCCGAAGTATTTTTCGAGCTTTTCGCGCGCGATGGCCGGCGTGATGTCGCCGGCCAGCACGATCGTCGTGTTGGCGGCACCGTAGTAATCGTTGAACCATTGCTTGACGTCCGCCAGCGAGGCGGCGTCGAGGTCGGCCATCGAGCCGATCGTGTCGTGCTGGTAGGGATGATTGGCCGGGAAGGCGTTGGCCAGGATGTTCTCGTCGGTGCGACCGTAGGGCTCGTTCTCGCCCTCGCGCTTTTCGTTCTGCACGACGCCGCGCTGGGTATCGAGTTCTTTCTGGCCGATTGCGCCGAGCAGATGGCCCATGCGATCCGATTCCATCCACAACGCCCTGTCCAGTGCGGTGGTCGGCACGGTCTCGAAATAATTCGTGCGATCGAACCAGGTCGTGCCGTTCATGTCGGTCGCGCCGACCTGTTCGAACGGCTCGAAGTAGGTGCCCTTGTGATTCTCGGACCCGGAGAACATCAGGTGTTCGAACAGATGGGCGAAGCCGGTCTTGCCGGCCGGCTCGTCGGCCGAACCGACGTGATACCAGATACTGACGGCGACGACGGGCGCCTTGTGGTCCTCGTGGACGACCGCGGTCAGGCCGTTCGACAGGGTGAAGCGCGTGTACGGGATTTCGACGCTGTCGTCGGCGGCATGCGCGAGGCCGATGAATCCGAGGGAGAGTAATGCGGCGTACAGATGCAAGCGCATGCAGAATCCTTTTGGGCGTCAGGCAGGACCGCGGAGGCTACGACGAGCACGCGGATCGTCGCAACGGTCGTTCGTCACTGGACCCGAGTAGACTGGCCGGAACGCGGAAAAGTTCGCCTGTTGCAGCGCAGAGGACCCGATCGTGGCCCAGTACCTTGTCAGTGGAGCCAATCGTGGCATCGGCCTCGAATTCGTCCGCCAGTTGCTCGGCCGCGGTGAACGCGTCGTCGCTGCGTGCCGGCACACCGCGCGCGCGACCGAATTGAATCGCCTGAGCGGGCGGTTTCCGGGTCACCTGAATATCTTGCCGCTCGACGTCGCCGAGCCGCGCTCGATCGCCGGGCTTGTGCGCGAAATCGACATGCTCGAGCTGCGCATTGATGTACTGATCAACAACGCCGGCGTGCTGACCACGGGCGAGACCTTTGGCGAAGTCGATCCGAAGGCGCTCGGCCAGGCGTTTGCAACGAATGCGCAGGGTCCGTTCCTGCTCGCCCAGGCGCTCGCGCCGCGGCTGACCGATGCGGCCAAGGTGGTGGCAATCAGCTCCGGTCTCGGTTCGATCGAGCGCGCCACGCGCTTCGGCACGCCGAGCTACAACATCAGCAAGGCCGCCCTGAACATGGCGATGCGCATGCTCGGGCATGCCCTGGCTGAACGCGGGATCGCGGTACTGGCGCTGAGCCCCGGCTGGGTCAGGACCGACATGGGTGGCGCAGGCGCCGAGCTTGCCGTCGAGCAATCGGTCTCGCACATGCTGGCGGTCATCGATGCGCTGGTATTCGACGTCGCGAAGATCGGCTGGTTCCTCGATCACAACGGAGAGCGGGTGCCGTGGTGATCCCGTCGGCCCTCGGCGTGCACGGGCGGTTCATGCGCGCTGCGTAGTCTTTCAATTTCCCCGGATCCGCGATCGGCTCCGGATCCCGTCCCAACCGAGGAGCAAGCCATGGCAATCGTTCGCAAAGGTGAGGCCGAGTGGAAAGGTGGTGTGCCCGAAGGCAGCGGCAGCGTGTCGGTGCAAAGCGGCGCATTCAAGGGGACGTACGGATTCAAGTCGCGCATGGAAGACGGACCCGGAACCAATCCCGAAGAGCTGATCGGCGCCGCGCATGCCGCATGCTATTCGATGGCCTTTTCGCTCGCGCTGGCGCAGGCCGGGCATGTCGCGACGAGTGTGCGCACGACGTCGAAGGTGCATCTTGAGAAGCGTGACGGCGGATACATGATTCCGTTGATCGAACTCGAGACCGAGGGCAATGTCCCGGGCATCAGCGACGAGCAGTTCCAGAAGCTTGCGACGGCGACCAAGACCGGCTGTCCGGTGTCGCGGGCGCTTGCCGCTGTCGAGATGACCCTCGTCGCGAAGTTGCTGTAATCGATCACCGACGACCGGCTCGCGGGCACCCGATCGGGAGGGGGTCGCGAGGCGTGCCGTGGCCACGCGTTGCTTCGCCGTTGTCGTGCGTTGCGCTCAGGCGGGCTGGCGCGCCGGTCGTTGCGGCAGGATGGCGACGAGCAGCACGATCAGTGCGAGGATCGCCGCCGAAGCCGCATAGCGACTCAATGCCAGGCCACCTTCGGCGAGCGGCTTGTCAAGCAGGTCTCCGACCACCGCACCGAGCGGGCGGGTCAGGATGAATGCGCCCCAGAACAGCGCCGTGCGCGAGATCTGCGTCCATCGTCGCGCGGCAGCAATCGCGGCCAGCGCAGTACCGAACACCAGGGTGGCACCGCCGAATCCAATGCCCGTGCCAATCGCAGTCCAGTCACCCAGGGCAGTGCCCAGGGTCTGCGAGAACAGGATCGTCAACCAGTAGAACCGCTCCGATCGTGGCGAGTGGATGCTGTCGATTGCGATCGATCCGAGTGCCTTGTGCCAGGCGTAGAGGCATGCCAGCAGCAGACCCAGCAGGATCAGGCTTCCGCCCGGATAGCCGATGCCCAGCGAGCGGGTCGCAAAGTCCGCCGCGGTCGTGCCCACCGTCGTCGTCGCGATGATCGTGATCCAGTAGGGAACCGGGCGGAACGTTTTCGTGGCGATCTGGGCGGACACCGCGGCGATGAAGATCACGCAGAAGATCGCGGTGCCGACCAGGTAGCCGAGATGCATCGACATCGACACGGCATCGCCGCCAGTCTCTCCGAGCGTCGTCGCGAGGATCTTGATGATCCAGAACGCGGCGTTCGCTTCAGGCACCTTGCTTGCGATTTCGCCAGGGTTTGATGTCATCCGGTCCCGCCCATGCTGTCTGTTTCGTCATCGCACGACGATCGAGCGGTCGTGAGAGCTGGCACGCATGCTCGAAGTCGTGCTGCAGCAACCGCAGGATGACCCGGTGGTTATCGAAACGATGTCGCGTGCCGCGACGAAAAATCGACACGGTGAAGGGTTCGCATCAGTGTTTCAGTGTTTCGCGGCGTTCGCGCGGATCTGCGCGAGCTTGCGTGCGAGCCAGTCCGCGCTCGGTTCGGGAGTGCCGCCCGGGCAGCGAACCTGGTAGGTCTTGCCACTCATGCTGCTTCGGCTTGCTGCGATGTCGATGAACTGGTCGGCGCTGGCGAGCAGGTGCTTGCGATCGATCGCCTCGAACTTGCGTGCGAGATGGCGCTCTGCCGTGGCCGCGTCGTACCAGTCGCCGTTGCGCAGGAATTCGCAGCCCGAGCTGCCAAGTGCGTGCAGCAGCGCATCGATCTCGCTGCGTGCCGCAGCGGGCAACTCGGTCGCGGGCGCGGCGGTTGAAGCGAAGCTGACCAGGCCGATGATCAGCAACCGGGCGAACGGCGTCATTGTCAGGCGTTTACGACCGGCGCTGCCGGTGCATCGAACTGCGCGGCAACGCTGTCCCGACCGAGCACGATGAAGCTGCACACGCCGAGGATCGTGCCATACGGGATTCCGAGGCAGCTGATGCCGGCGACGACGAGGCAGAACATGCGCGATCTGCGTTGCCGGATGCGCGAAGCGGCCAGGAACTTGGCCAGCGCGAGGCTGATCAGCACGAGGAAAAAGAAGCCGCCAAAGGCGCTGACGATCATGCCGAGTGATTCCGGCGGCATCTTCTCGGGGTGCGCGCTTTCCCTTGCCGCGGCAGCGAAAAAGGAATTCATGAGCAGGCCCATGCCCGCGTAGAGCAGGCCCATCAGCGAGAACAGCGCCGTCATGATCCCGGAGATCACATAGGCGATCGACAGCAGGCGCAGGTGCTCGTCGTCGACGATTTTCCGGCGGGATTCGGGATCGGTCATCGGGTGCTCCGTGCGCAAAGTGCTGCGTGTTGGTGGTGTGTTGTGGGGGACATGCCAGGTCCGGCCATCACGCGTGCTGGAACCGCTTCATGGCGCTCCAACCGATACCGGCGAAAAAAACGAGGACGACCCGTTGCGCTATTGCGAACGCGGGCGCACCGGGATTCGGCGCGATGGCGGCCAGTACGGGAATCCTGGCGAGCAATTGCGCGACGAGGACGAAGACGTTGAGGTACAGCGACAGAATCGAGGTGATGACGAAAATCCGGCGCCAGGGTCCGGCCAGCCGCTTCGCGTAGAGGGCAATCAGGGCGACCATCAAGGCGAACAGCGACAGCACGCCGACGATGTGCGAAGGCAGGATTGTCGTGAAAGGAAAAAAGAATCCTGTGATATTCGTCAGTATCGTCGCCGCGAGGAACAAGCTGGTCCAGCGCGCGAGATGATTGCCCCACACGATGCCGCCAACCATCACGAGGCCGGCAAGGATTCCGAACAGACTCAGCAGCACATGGATCAGCGTGAACAATGGCAGGTCGAGCAGCATGGACGTCTCCGATTGCACGAGGAACGGCAGGGCGCCAATGTCGCGAGGTCGCGTGCAATCCTATCCCTGTGCCACGCTCGCCGATAGGGACGAGGGCAAGGGTTCCAGTCCGCCCCGGCCAGACAGAGGCGATCACGCTGCGGAACTGCCTGTGATGCCCGGCTCGACGAAGTGGACATCGGCAATCCAGTGCCTCGCGCGCCGTTCGAGGCGCTCACCCTCGCCTTCGCCATCGAACGATGCCTCGGATCGTCGCAGCAGCGACGCCGCTGCATCGTCCATCGCGTTGACGCTGACCACGGCATGGACGCGACCGCCGATCGTGCTCGTCACCACGGGCACGACACCACACTGGCGACAGACATGGAATTCGGCCGTACGCGTGCCGAAGCGATACGGATTGACCTGGTCCGGACCGCGCGTGCGCACCTGCAGCTTCGCCGTCGGGGAGCCGGTCCACACGCCGCCGTGCTTGACGCAGAACGAACAACTGCAGGCGCGCGCGGGGATTTCGACGGTGCCCGGTTCGAGGGTCAGCAGGAATGAAATATTCCCGCAGTGGCAACTGCCGCTGATCTGCATCGGGGACTCCCCACGTCGGATGTGTTGCCGCATTTTGCGGGACGGAAAAAGCCGGGATGTCGCGTCCGCCCGGAACGACTCGAAAGCCAGTCGCGATGATGCCGCAAATCCGTTCGGCGAAGGTCGGGGCGATGCCTCGCAATGCGCTCAGGACAAGCAGTTGCGACCCGTCGGCGACCGGCGTAGAACAGCGTTTCCACATGCCGATACGGTGGTCTGCCATGAATCATTTTCGCTGGCTCCTCCTTGCAGTTCCGGTAGCCGCGCTGCTCGCCTGCAGCGGCTCGCAGGAAAACGTGAAATCCTCCGCCGACGCCCCATCGGCGACGCCCGCCGTCGACGAGATTCCTGGTGCGACGCTGATCCCCGGGCTTGGCGCGTATCACTTCCCGATCAGCAGCACGAATCCGGACGTGCAGCGCTGGTTCGACCAGGGCTTGATGCTGACCTACGGCTTCAACCACGATGCGGCCGAGCGCTCGTTCCTGCGCGCTGCCGCGATCGATCCGGAATGCGCGATGTGCCTGTGGGGTGCGGCCCTCGTGCTCGGCCCGCATGTCAACGCCGGCATGGAGCCGGCGAACAACGCCAAGGCCTGGGCGCGCCTGCAGCGCGCGCGGGCGCTTGCGGCAAAGGCGAGCGTGCGCGAACAGGCCTTCATCGAAGCCTTGTCGGCGCGCTACGCCGAGCAGCCACCGGAGAATCGCCGTCCACTCGACGAAGCCTATGCCGCGGCGACCGGCAAACTCATGAAGACGCTGCCAGACGATCTCGATGCGGCGACCTTCCACGCCGAGGCGTTGATGGACCTGCAACCCTGGGATTACTACGACGCCGACTACCGGCCCAAGGGCAACACCGACGAAATCGTCTCCACCCTCGAATCGGTCATCCGGCGCAATCCCGATCACGCCGGCGCGCTGCATCTCTATGTGCACGCGGTCGAGGCTTCGTCACGACCCGAGCGCGGCGTGGCCGCGGCGGATCACCTGCGCGACCTGATTCCAGGTTCGGGCCACCTCGTGCACATGCCGGCGCACATCTACTCACGGGTAGGTCGCTGGCACGACGCGGCCACCGCCAACCAGGTCGCGATAGCGGCGGATGACGCGTATCTGACCTTGTGCCGAGGCAATACCGGCGGTGTCTATCCGCTCGGCTACGTGCCGCACAACCACCATTTCCTCTGGTTCGCCGCGAGCATGGAAGGCGACAGCGCGACAGCGCGCTTGGCGGCAAAGCACACCGCCGAGCGCACGTCCGACGCCGCGCTCATGCGCCAGCCCGGATTCGAGGCCTTGCAGCATTACTGGATGACACCGTGGTTCGACAATGTCCGTTTCGGGCGCTGGGACGAGATCGCCGCGACGCCGAATCCGGCCGCCGACCTCGGCTACGTCAGCGTGGTCTGGCACTACGCCGAGGGCATCGCTGCTGCCCGGCAGGGCCGCGCGGACGACGCCAGGCAGCATCTGGCGGCGATGCGTCCGCTGGTCGCCGACCCCGCGATGCGCAAGATCATGGTCTGGGATCGCTATCCGCTCAGCAATGCGGCCGAGATCGCCGAACGCAGTCTCAGCGCCGAAGTCGCCCTGCTCGACAAGAACACTGCTGGCGCGATCGCCGCGCTGCAGGAAGCGGTGAAGATCGAGGACGCGACGCCCTACGATGAACCGCCGGCCTGGCATTCGCCGACGCGGCATGCGCTCGGCGCGGTCCTGCTCGAAGCAGGCAAGGCGGTCGATGCCGAAGCGGTCTATCGCGCCGAGCTTGAACGCAATCCGCAGAATGGCTGGTCGCTCAACGGTCTCGCCAAGAGCCTGCGCGCGCAGAAGCGCAATGCGGAAGCGAAGGAAGTCGAGCGGCAGTTCACCAATGCGTGGCAGCACGCCGACGTGAAACTCGACTCGTCGCGGATCTGAAAGGCGGGCGCTGCACCAGGGACCACTTGGGCAGCGTCGCCCTCGAACCGACCGGCGCATCGACGCCGCTGCGCATGATCGCCAGCGCCCGGCAGGCTCATCGGTCGGTCGCGGCGCGCAACAGCGTGGCGGCGGCGTTGTCCGCTGCGATGACGCCGGCGAATCGATCCATCGTCAAGCGTCGATTGCGCAATTCGGATCCTGTCCGGCCGCCTCACTCGAACAGTTCGAATGCATCGGCAAAGATCCGGTCGATGTTTTCGTAGGCGCCGATATCGACACGACCTTCGTTGATGCGTTGCACGCCCGCGAGATCCGTGCTCTGCAGCACGAACTCGTCGGTGCCGGCATTGCGCAGCGGTGAGCCGAGTGTCGGACGCAGATCGTCGTTGAGCAGATCGACGAATTGCGGATTGGCGAACGAAATGTTGCCGACCGTCGAGGCGGGCGCGGTACCGGTCAGGGTCACATAGTTGTTGTAGTAGAGATCGACGCTGGCGCCGCCAAAGCTGAACAGGTCGAGATCGCCGTTGCCGTTGGCGGCAAACACGTTGTTGTAGAACAGGGCCCGCGCCGATCCGCCGAAGCGCGCGCCGGTGGCGGTGCACGATGCGCCCGAGGTGCATTGATTGCCGACGATCGTGTTGTTGCCGAAGAACGCACGCGTGGTGCCCGGAGAGGCCGCATTGACCGTGGCGGTGATCGCGCAATTGGACGACGAGCAGCGATTCAGCAGGAACAGGTTGTTGCGCACGTTGGCGATGCCTTCGGTGTACAGCGCCAATCCGCCACCGAAGCTCGTGCTCACGTTGCGCTCGATGATGACGCGGCTGACCACGATGTTTCCGGCGAATCCACCGCCGCCGCCGATACTGAGGCCCGCGCCGGGTTGCGACGTGAAGCCGTCGCGGAGGGTCAGGTTCGACAGGCTCTGCACGCCGGTCGTGCCGGATGCGCCACTGAGCTTGAGAACCTGTCGCGCATCCGAGCCGCTGAGCACCGTCGCGCCGGGCTGGAGGAGTTGCCGCGCGCACAGGACGGGAGGGTTGGATGTGTAGCCGCCGGCAAGCGCAATCGAGGAATTCTGCGCGGTGGAATAGGCGAATGCCACCGCTCCGCCGCTGCCCGTGTAGGTGCCGGTCTCGATCTTGATCGTATCGGCCTCACCGTTTGACGCCGCCACCATCAGCGCCTGTTGCAGCTCGGCGCTGGTGGTGACGCAGAACTCGGCGGCGCTGAGCAGGCTGGGGGACAACGCCAGGATCAATGGAAGCCCGAATCTCCGAATGTCATGCATTGCCTTTCTCCCGGGGGATAACAGGAATCCGCTTGGTTGCTTCATTGCTGGGGTCCGTCCAGTGGCGAGCTTCTCGGACGCGTCATGCGACAGCCCAAGGTCGGCAAACCGGATTCAAGGTTCAAAGTCGTCGGCGAAGATGACGTCATCGAGTCCGGCGACGAATTCGTCCTGCACCAGCAGGCCATTGATGCCGCCGCTGCCGCTGGTGAAACTGGTCACCACGCTGCCGTCGTCCAGTCGCGCGCGGACGACGCGACCGCTCATCACGCCACCGGTCCAGAAGGTCTGGCCATCGGGATCGAGCTGCACGGCGTAAAGGCCGTTGCTGTCGGCTTCGCCGAGGCTGGTGCGGGTGTATTCCCGCAAGAACGTGCCATTGTCGTTGTAGCGATAGATGCGCTCGCGGCAGGTCACCATGAGGTCACGGTTGGGCAACTGGCGCAGCGCATAGCACGGTGGCTGCAGGCCAACCGCGAAGTGTGGCAGCGCTTGTTCCGTGCAGACATCGAAGCGGCGCACTTCGGCATCTTCCGAGGTGTAGTACAGCGTGCACTGGTTGGCGTCGAGCTCGATCCAGTCGGTGCCGCGCTCGCCGACCGGCAGTTGCAAGGTCTTCAGGACGCGACCGTCGGGTGCCACGTAACGCAACGGCGCTTGGCTTGCACTGATTGGCGCCGCCTCGCCGATCCACGCGTTGCCCAGTTTGTCGAAGGCACAGGATTCGTCATCGCCGATCAGGCCGCCGAAATTGGCATCCAGCACGGTCCCGGCGCCCGACATCAGCACGGCGCCCTGGCTCACGGCAAAGCGCGTGCTGAGCACTTCGCCGTCCGGCGATCTGCAGAACCCGGTGGCAACGCTGCCGAAGGTGTTGGGCAACTTCGTGTCCCAACCGTCGACTGCAACGCCATCGGTGGTATAGCGGCGCACAAAGCTGATCTGGCCGGTAGGCGTGGCGAGGTTGCTGCTCTTGCCGATCAGCAGGTAGCGCCTGCCGGCTGGCGCATCGTCGTCGCCGATCCGCCCTTCGGCAGTCGCCGAGAACCGCTGGTAGTTGCCGAAGCTGGCGTTCTGCACGGTACTGGTGTTGGCAGCATCGTCGGTGATGATCGAGAACGCCTCGTCGGCCTCGACCGAGACGTCGCCGTTGATCGTGATCGCAATCTGCTTTGCGATTTCCCCCGGGCTGAAGGTCACGTTGCCGAGGGCGTTGGCGTAGTCGGCCGCGTTGCCCCCGGCCGCGATCGTGACTGCCGTGCCCGGGCTGGTCGTGTAACCGAAGCTGACGATCTGTGTGGTGGGTGCGGACAGGCTGACCGCCACCTGCATCAGCTTGGTGCCGCTGTTGCCTTCCACCACCGAGGTGTCGGCCAGGGTCAACGTCGGCACGACACGCAGGTCGGTCTGTGTGGCGGTCGGGCGCAACGCCAGGCTGAGCGCGTAGTCGCTCAGCACGCGCTCGTGCACGGGAAGGTTCGGTGATACGCGGCTTGCATGCGTGGCAATCGGGATGCTGCTGTCGATTCCCGGCGCGTAGCCATTCAGCAGACGCACGCGCGGCGAGACGCGCTGCCACTGGATCGAACCGCTGACGTTGATACGATCATGTTGCGCGGCGCCCACGCCGTTCGCATCGAGCACGATTTCGCCCTGATTGAACTGGGCATTGCCCTGCACGTTGAGCACGCCGAACGGACCACCACCGGTGTCTTCAAGATCAAGCAGCCCGGACGAACGGAACGGGCCGATCACGGTGCCGCTGCCATTGAAGAACTTGCCGGCGCCGATCGCGAGTTCCACCACGCCGGCATCGAAGATTCCATCGCGCAGTCGGATTGAGGAATTGAATCCGGCCGAGAATCCAGCGGGTGGATTCAACAACTTGAAGGTTGCGTTGCGGATCTCGAAAAGCCCGGTCGAAAAGAACTGCCCACCGCTGGCACCGCTGCGCTCGATGCGTACCAGGCCCGGACCCTGGTTGATCCACGTGCCCTGGTTGTTGATTGCGCCCGAGGTGGTGTAGCCGAACACGTAATCGCCAAGCACGGTGGTCGTTGCGCCCGCGGAATTGACGAACTGGCCGTCCAGATCGAAATCCAGCCTCACGCCGCTGCCGCCGTTGAATACGAGCGTGCCGGCGTTGGTCAGGCTGCCGCGCCGGAACAGGTTGGTTCCACTCAACGTCGTGGTCGAGCCAGGCGGCAACTGCAGCGACAACAAGGCAGGCGAAGGTCCGCCCGGCGGCGGCAGCGCGCCCGACAACGTTGCGCTGGCCATCGAAAAGCTGCTGTTGATGGTCAGTTGCCGGACCGTGGTCTGGGTTTCGATCACGCCGAGTTCGGCGCCTGCAGCAATATCCAGGTTTGCCACTGTGGTCAACTGGAGGTCGAGCAATGCCGTGCCGGTCGCCAGCACGACGCTGTCGTCCGGTCCGGGGGTGCCGGCCGGAGAGCCATTGCCCGTCGCGCAGCCGCTCCAGTTCGTCGGCACGTGCCAGGACGCCGGCGATGCCGCATTCCAGGTGCAGGTCGCCGCCCACGCATCCGTGCCGATACCACAAACCAGCAAACCGATCGAAAGGATCTGCAGCGTGGCTGGTCTGGGCCGTATGCATGAAATCAACATGGCGCAAGCTCGTGCAGGGGTTTCCAGGATCAATGCCCGACCGCGGCTTTTTCCAACAAGCGGATTGCGGTTTCCCGTGATCCGCGTGTTCGACAGCGGCCAATCCGCGATCCGTCGATCAGGGTCCGGGGAAAAAGCGATGCGAGCTCGACCGCGCCGACTCACGGCGGAGCAAGCCAGGATCACGAACCGCGATGCGGCTTCGCCAAATGGACGGCTAGTCGAAGCCGTCCGCGAAAATCCGCTCGCTGAACTCGTGCGCGCCGATGTCGATGCGCTCTTCCTGTACGCGCGGGATGCCGGCGTAGTCGGTTGCGCTGTAGGCGGGGAGTCCGATCAGGAAGCCGTCGTAACCCGCATTGCGCAACGGCGAGCCGGGTTGAAGATGGAAATCATCATCGAGTATCGGCGCAACGAATCCGGGGTTGATGAAATTGATGTTGCCGATGCTCGTTGCCGGCGTACCCGCAAGCACATGGATGTTGTTGTACCAGAGGTCGACCTGGCTGCCGCCCGGCAGCTCGAGGTCGTTGCCATCGTTCAGTGCGAACGCGTTGTTGAGCAAGGCGCTTCGCGGGCCCAGGCCCAGGCCATCGACCCGAACGCCGCCGCTGATGCATGCCGGCCCGGCATCGTCGCTGCAGACATTGCCGAACACCGTGTTGTTGCTGAAAACGGCCCGGACGGCGGAATTGTCGAGGGAGAAGATCGCGATGTCGGCAGCGCAGGCATTGGTTTCGCAATGATTGCCGCGAAAGATGCTGTTGCGGATGCGGATACCGGCATTGGTCCGTGCGTACAAGCCGCCACCTTCCTGCGCGAAGTTGTCGTCGAAGTAGACCCGCTCGACCACGATGCTGCCGTTGAATCCGTTCGACCCGAAGTTTCCGCCGAGTCTCATTCCGCCCCCTTCGCCATTGACGGCGCCGCGGCGCACAGTGAGCTGCTCGACGATGATGTCGCCGGTGCTGGTGTTTGCTCCGGTCATGCGCAGGACCGATTTTTCATCGCCGCCGTCCAGTACGGTCGAGGCCGGGCTTGGAAAGCGCCGCGAGCACGCATCGCCCGATCCTCCCCAGCCTCCCTCCAGCTTGATGTCGAAATCCTCGTCGGTCTCATAGACGAACATGGTCTGCACAAACGGGAAGGCGTAGGTATAGGTGCCGGTCTTGATGCGGATGACATCGTTGGCCCCATTGCTTTGCGCAACCGCGAGCGCGTCCTGGAGTTCGGTGGTCGTGTTGACGCAGAAAGTGGCCGCGCGGGTTGCCAGCGGAGCAAGGAGCAACGCGGCAACCACGCCGAATTGCTGCAGGGTCGGGGATTTCATGGAAGCGATTCCAGCAGCGCGGCAAGCCGCCATCACTTCCAACAACGCCGGGGTGCGGCGGAATCCAACAAGCGATGCGTAATGCCGATGCTGCGCCAAGCCGACCACGGGCGACGCGTGGTGTTGGAAACCCGCTCACTTGCGCATTGTCACTCCTGCAAACCGGGGCCCAACGCACCGGAGCAAGCAGGAGAAGCCTGTGCGTCGAAGCCGATTTTGCGGGTATATGGCGCTGCTGCTGAGTGCGAACGCGGCGGCGACGACTTATTGCGTCAACGATGGTGCGGAACTGCGTAGCGCCCTGGTCGCGGCCGGCAGCAACGGCGCAAACGACGAGATCCGTGTTGCCATCGGCATCCATGAAGTCAACAGGGGGGATACGGCGTTCGCCTATTCCACGAGCGAGGACTTTGGCCTGTCGATCATTGGCGGTTACAACAGCAACTGCACGTCCCGCACCGATATCGCCAGCTTGACTGTGCTGGATGGCGAGGACCAACGCCAGGTGCTTTCGCTGAAAGGCTCATCCGGTAGCAGCGGCTTCATGGGAGTCGCCAATCTCCTGATCCGCAATGGCTACTCGGACCTGCAGGGCGCGGGCCTGAGCATCGGCGGTCCGAGTGGGTTTTCCGGTTCAGCCAGCGTGCTGAATGTGATCTTCCTCGAGAATGTCAGTACCACGGCAATCGGCGGACTTGCCATAACCACCCCGTTGGGCAAGATCACCGCGCTTGGCAACCTGTTCATCGCCAACGGCTGTGCGTGGGATTACTGTGCCTTCGATCTGCTCTCCAACGCGGCATCGACGACCTCCAACCCGATTCCTGTCCTGTTCGGCAACAACACGGTGGTCGACAATTTCTGCATCAGCGGTGCGCCGGCCAGCTGCGATGTGACCGGAGGTCGGTTCTTCGGCGACGCGCACGCGGCGTTCTTCAACAATGTATTCGCCTACAACGAGGATGCGGATCTGCGCCTGCAAGGGCCCAACATCGACCTCGACCACAACAACCTGCTGAACTGGATCGGCACCCCGGCTTCCACGAATGGCAACGTCGCTTACGTCAATCCGCTGTTTGCCGGCCCGGGAAACTACCGGTTGCGCTCCGATTCGCCGTTGTTCAACGCCGGCACCATCGGCTTCTATCCGTTCTACACGTTCGATCTCGACGGCCTGACCCGCACCTATGGGCCGAGTGTGGATATCGGCGCATTCGAGAATCACGTGGCGATCTTCGGCCATGGCTTCGAGACGCC
>JAKQJM010000138.1 GCA_029561145.1 Pseudomonadota bacterium | reverse complement strand
CCTGCGGTTGGTTTTGGATCAATCCCCGACAGGCGATACCTGCCAGGTGAAGTCGTAGTCCCACTGGTCGAAGTACAGGTTGCCGCCGCTCCATTCCGCTTCGCCACGCTGCAGGTCGACGGTTTCCGAGCGGAAGTGCGTTTTCGCCGGCACGAACTCGCGCCCGTAGTCATCGTTGAAGGCGATGCGGTAGGCGTCCTGTCCGCCCAGGTAGAAATTGGCGATGGCCGGATCGTCGCTGTGCAGACGCCCCGTCGTGACGTCCATCGGAATCCAGCCGTAGGGCGCGATGTAGAGCTGACCCCAATCGTGCAGGTTGCTGTAGTCGCCATCGGAATAGACCATGCCCGACTGCCAGCGCGACGGGATGCCATTGAATCGAAGCAGGGTCATCAGCAGCAGGGTCTGCTGGCCGCAATCGGCATGACCGGCATGCAGGGCGTAGTCGCTGATGTTGCTGATCGTCGAATATTCGCGCGCACCGGCCCAGGGAATCGAATCGACCGCCGCATAGAGCTTCTGTGCGATCCGCCAGGGATTCTTTTCGTCGCCGACGATCTGACGCGAGAACAGGCGGATCGCCTCGTTGAAGACGATATGCGGCGGACGCTCGGTCACGAATGGCGCCAGTTCGGCGGTGATCTCCGCTGCCGCGACCCTGGTCGCATCGATCGCATGCGATTGGGCGGAAATGGTCAGCTCGTAACTGACTGAAAATTCGGTCGGCTTGCCTGCTTCGGCCCTGCGTTCCAGATAGACCGTGCGCTGCAAGGCGGATTCGGGTGCCACGACATGCTTGGCCGGCACGCTTTTCCTGAACCGGACGTCGTCCTGCTGGCCCGGGATGGCGCGTGGATACGGAATCCACGCGCGCACGATTTCGCCGGCGGGCACCGCATCGGCGTGCACACTGAGCGACTGGGTGATCTTCAGGTGCCGTGAGGCCAGGCCGCGTTCGTGGCCCGGGCGCGCGGCAGCCAGCACGTCGCGATGGTGGGCGTTGGCCGCCTCCATCGGTCCGTCGCGCATCGGTGTCTGCTCGGCACGGCGCGCGCGCGCTTCGGCGCTGAGTCGAAACAGGTTCGACGCGGAGCGATTGAAGTACAGGGTGCGACCGTCGATGGTCTGACGCTCGAACAGGCCGTGCGCATCCCAGCGCACGAACTCGGCGTCGGCGAGGTCCGGAATCTGCTTGCGCAACTGCTCCTTGAGCGCGGCTTCGTCGAGCGTGAAATCGAGCAGGATGCGACGCATACGTTCGCGCTGGAATTCGAATGCCTTGCGCGAATCCGATTCCAACGAAGCCTGCGCCAGCGCATCGGCGATGCTGCGTTCGGCCGACTGGAACTGGCCGCCCTCGATGCTGGCGATGACGGCATCGATCGAGGCCTGGCCCGCCGCGCATGCGCCTTGCGCGAGCAGCAGCGTCAGTAGCAACCACACATGCTGACGACGTCCCTGCCGACTGCATCGGGCGCGCGCCAGAAGCGATACCGCTGGCTTGTGCATCGTGTAGGGTTTCCGCCTGGAACGATCCGTGGCGGATGTGTAACACGGTTGCAATCGACGGTCAATAATTTATGCTTCGCGTTACAGGCAATGGAATCATTTATTCCGCAATGCACCATTCGGCACGTTACAACCCGGGATTTGCATGATCCAGACCGTCTGGCCCTATCTCGCTGTAATGCTGCTCTGTGCAGGGATTTTCCCTGCCCTGGAGCGGCGCTTCGAGTGGCGCCTTTTCAAGGTCATGCCGCCCATCGTGCTGACCTATCTGCTGGTCACTGCGCTTTCGGTGAGCGGCTTGTGGCAGATCAACGAGGCGATTCGCGGCACCCAGGCGAACCTGATCGGACGGCTCGTGCCTGCCTTGTTGTTCCTGCTGATGATCAACTGCGACCTGCGCGCGATCTTCCGTCTCGGACCGCGCGTGCTCGGCGTTTTCTTCTGCACCTCGTTGTGTCTGTTGATCGCGTTCGTCGCCACCTTCCTGCTCTACCGCAACTGGCTTGCCGGCGATGCCTGGCAGCCGCTCGCTGCGCTCAGCGGCAGTTGGGTCGGCGGTTCGGCCAACATGATTGCGGTCAAGCAAGCCATCGGCATGTCCGACAGCCTGCTTGCGATGTCGCTGCTGACCGATGCGCTGGGTTACTCGATGTGGGTGGTCGTGCTGTTTTCGGTCGCACCGCTGGCCGGCGCTTTCAATCGATGGACGCGTGCGCAGTCGAGTGCCGATCTGGTCGTGGTCGAGTTGCGCAGCCATGCGCCGGCGACGCCGGACAGCGTGCTGGTATGGCTCGGACTGGCCCTGCTGGTCGGCGCCGGCTGCGCGGCATTGGCGGCCTTGCTGCCGACTTCGAGCATGATCTCGGCGACGACCTGGACCATCCTGCTGGCGACCGCCAGTGGACTGGTTGCCGCGCACACTCCGTTGGCGCGCTATCCGGGTGCCAACGCGATTTCCTCGGCCCTGCTGATCGGCGTCGTCGCCGTGCTCGCTTCGCAAAGCAATTTCGAGGGTATCGGCGAGGCGCCGATGTACCTGTTGTGCGGACTCACCATCATCGTGATGCATGCCGTCCTGCTGATCCTCGCGGCGCGCGTTTTCCATTTCGATCTTTACCTGTGCGGCATCGCCTCGCTCGCGCACATCGGCGGTGTCGCCGCAACGCCCCTGCTGGCCGCCAGCTATTCACGCTCGCTGGTGCCGGTCGGCATCCTGCTCGCCCTGCTCGGCTATATCCTCGGCACCGGTTTCGGTCTCGGCGTCGCTTCGATCCTGTCGGCACTGGCCCTTCCTTGAAGGCATCTTGAACATGACCTGCCTGCGATTCCCGCTCACCGTACTGCTTGCGCTTGCTGCACTGCCGTCATTCGCGCGCGAAACGCCGTCAGCGCCGGCGGGGCTCGGGGTGCCCGGCGTCGGCGAGCAGCAACTTGCGGCGGAGTTCTGGATCGCGCGCCAGGCGCATGTGAACCGGGTGGTGCTCGATCGCGAGGAAATCCTCGCGCAGAACGCGAAACTCATGCGCGAGGATCAATCGATGCACGACCTGCGCAACCTGCCACCGGGTCTTGACCGGCAGCGGGTTTCGGGCTGGATCGAAAACCTCGCGGACGCACCGCAATCGCCGCTGTATGACGTCGACGGCAAACCGGTCGCCACGGAAGTCCTGCAAGCGATCCTCGCCAATCGGAACCTGCACGCCATTCCCGAGTCGCAGGCGACCCGTTATGGCCTGGTCGTCGAGCGCGCCGACCTGCGCGGCTTCCCGAGCCGCTTGCGCGTGTTCCGCAGCGACGACGACACCGACATCGACCGCTTCCAGGAAAGCGCGGAATTTCCCGGCACGCCGCTGGTCATTGCGCATGAGAGCGCGGATGCCGAGTGGTGGTTCGTGGTCAGTCCGCGCTATGCCGCATGGATCGAAAAGCGCCATGTCGCCATCGGCAGTGCCGACCAGGTGTTCGGCTACGCCGACAAGACGCCCTACCGTATCGTCACTGGCGCCAGCGTACGCACCGTGTTCACGCGCGAGGCGCCTGCCGTATCCGGGCTGCAACTCGACATGGGCGTGCGCGTGCCGGTGCTGGCCGCCTGGCCGCCTGACACGCCGGTCAATGGCCAGCACTCCTACACCGCGCACGTCATCGAATTGCCGACACGCGCAGCCGACGGCTCACTCGCTTTCGCTCCGGCCCTGTTGCAGAAGAATGCGGATAGCGCAGCCGACTATCTGCCGTTGACCCGCGCCAACATCATCCGCCAGGCCTTCAAGTTTCTCGGTGAGCGCTATGGCTGGGGCCATGCCTACAACGCGCGCGATTGCAGCGGTTTCGTCGCCGAGGTCTATCGCAGCATGGGTGTGTTGATGCCACGCAACACCAGCGATCAGGGCGTGAGCCCCGCGTTCGGGAAGAGGAAATTCACCGATGCCGACGACCGCGCGCTGCGTTACAAGGCCGCGCGCGCAACCCGGGTGGGCGATCTGATCTACATCCCGGGACATGTCATGCTGGCAATCGGAAGCCTCAAGGGCGATCCGTGGGTGATCCACGACACCACCGGCATCTCGTACCGTTCGACTGGCGGCAGCCTGACCCGCGCGACGCTCAACTCGGTTTCGGTGACGCCGCTGGTCCCGCTCCTGTTCAATGACCAAGACTCCTACATCGACCGCATGCGCAGCATCGTGCGCATCCGCCCCCCTTCAGCCACGGAAGCGCCAACCCTCCAATGAAGATCACCGACATCCAGTTCGGCATGCTGCGCGTGCCCCTGAAGACCCCGTTCAAGACCGCGTTGCGCAGCGTCGACCAGGTGGAAGACATCGTGGTCATGATCAACACCGACAGCGGTCATGTCGGCTATGGCGAGGCGCCGGCCACGGCGGTGATCACCGGCGATACGCATGGATCGATCGTCGAGGCGATCCGCCACTACATTTCCCCGCGCCTGATCGGCCACGACATTTCCAATCTCAATCACATCACCCACCTGATCCAGGGTGCGATGGAGAAGAACTCCAGCGCGAAGGCCGCGGTCGAGATCGCGGTCTACGATTTGTGGGGCCAGCTCTACGGTGCGCCGCTGTACCGGCTGCTCGGCGGCGGCGACCCGGTCATCACCACCGACATCACGATCAGCGTCGACTACATCGACAAGATGGTCGCCGACTCGATGTCGGCCGTGGATCGCGGCTTCGAGTCGCTCAAGATCAAGGTAGGCAAGGACATTGGCGTCGACATCGAGCGCGTCAAGGCGATCTATGCGGCGGTGGAAGGCCGTGCCTTGCTGCGCCTCGACGCCAACCAGGGCTGGACCGCCAAGCAGGCCGTGTATGCGCTGCAGACGCTCGAAGATGCCGGAGTCCGCCTGGAACTCGTCGAACAGCCGGTCAAGGCGCAGGATCTCGATGGCATGAAGTACGTCACCGAACGCGTGCACACGCCGATCATGGCCGACGAGAGTGTTTTCGGCCCGACCGAAGTGATCGAGTTGATCCGCATGCGCGCGGCCGACATCATCAACATCAAGCTGATGAAGACGGGTGGAATCTCGAATGCGATCCGCATTGCCGACATTGCCGCAACCTATGGCGTGGACTGCATGATCGGCTGCATGCTGGAAACCAGCATCAGCGTGGCAGCCGCGGTCCACGTCGCCGTCGCCAAATCCAACGCGATCACCAAGATCGACCTGGACGGCCCCTCGTTGTGCGCGTTCAATCCGGTCGATGGCGGCGTCATCTTCAACGAATCGGAAATCAGCGTGACCGACGCGCCCGGACTTGGCATCCGCGAGATTCGCGGCCTGCAGATGATCGCCTGACCTCGATGAACCTGCCGGCCCAGTCGCCCCTGCTGAAGATCCGCGCCGAACGCGACCAGATGTCGGCGATCGAACGCCGCATCGCGGATTTCATCCTCGAGGAATCGCACCTGCTGCGCGACTACTCCTCGCAGCAACTCGCCAATGCGCTCAAGATCAGCCAGTCCAGCGTCGTCAAGTTCAGCCAGAAACTGGGCTTCAAGGGTTATCCCGACCTCAAGTACTCGATCGGTGAATCGATCGCGCGCGGCGACAGCGTTGAAGTCGCCGGCAATGGCGGCACGGCGGGCGTTCCTGCGGCGGACGATCCGCACTCGGCACTCGCCGGCAGTCTCTGGCAAAGCAAGTCACTGGCTGAGCAGGAAACCCGCCTGATCAATCCTTCGGCCAACGTCGACCGTATTGCCGCGGCGATCGACAAGGCCGGAAAAGTCTTCATCATCGGCCTGGGCGAAGACGGCATTCCGGCACGTGCGTTCGCGATGCGCCTGTCCTTGCTCGACATCCTCACCGTGCACCACTTCGACGCCGTGCTGATGACGGCCAGCATCGCCTCGGCGACCAAGGCTGATGTGTTGCTGGTGTTTTCCGAACATGGCCAGCAGCCGGCCCTGTGCAAGATAGGCCGGCAATTCCGTGAACGCGAGGGCAGGGTCGTCTCGGTGACCCGGCATACCGCGAATCCCCTGCGCGCCCACGCCGACCATGCCCTGCTGGTTTCGGCGCACGACGAACGCACGCACATCCAGCCGCTGCTCTATCAGTCTGCCTTGCGTCACCTGCTCGACATGATCTTCGTGCTGTTATGCGAGAGTGGCCGCGACCGGCTCGAACGGCTCGATGCGAACCTCGAACGGATACGCCACATGCTCGAGCCCTGACGCGGCCGATCCGGCCGCAACACGGATCCCTGCACAAGCGCCCCAATCCCCAGCGGAAACCTGAAACGTGTCGATGACCTCGCGAATCCTGACTGGCCTGTTGCTCGGTGCGCTGACCGGCCTGCTGCTGGCATGGCTCGACCCGCTGCTGGCCGATCGCGCAGTGGCCGTGGCCCGGCCGGTCGGCCGGCTCTGGCTCAATGCCCTGCAGATGACCGTGGTTCCGCTGGTGCTCTCCCTCGTGATCATCGGCGTCAGCGCGGCCAACGATGCCGCCGCATCCGGGCGTACGGCGCGCCGTGCGATCGGCGCATTCGCCTTGCTGCTTTGTGCCGGATCCGCGTTCGCCGCCTTCTTCGCGCCGCTGGCGCTTTCGTTCGTGCCGCGCGATCCGGCACTGCTCGAACTGCTGCGTGCTTCGCTGACGAACGAAGCCGTGACCTCGCTGCCGGTCGGACTCGGCGACTGGTTCGCCGCGGTCATTCCGGGCAATGCCATCGCCGCCGCAGCGCAAAGCGCGATGTTGCCGCTGGTGGTGTTCGCGCTGTTCTTCGGCTTTGCGCTGACCCGCCTCGAAGCGCAACGCCGTGCGAACCTGGTCGAGTTCTTCCAGAGCATCGCCGACATCATGATCATCATCGTGCGCTGGGTGCTCTGGGCCGCACCGCTCGGCGTATTCGCCCTGGTGCTGGCGGTCTGCGCCAAGGCCGGCGTCGGCGTGCTCAGTGCGCTCGGCTGGTATGTCGGCCTGCTCTGCACGATGTACATCGCGGTCACCGTGCTGCTGTATCCGGTCGCGGTGGTGTTCGGCGGGCAGAACCTGCGCCGCTTCGCCCGCGGCATCCTGCCTGCGCAGGTGGTCGCGGCCAGCACACAGTCTTCGCTCGCGTCCCTGCCTGCGATGGTCGAAAGCGCGCGCGATCGGCTCGGCCATCCGCGCGCGGTGGCTGCCCTGGTCCTGCCGTTGGCGGTGTCGCTGTTCCGCATCACGAGTCCGATCCAGTACATCGGCGCGGCGTCCTTTGTCGCCTGGATCTACGGCATCGATGTGCCGATCGCGCAGATCGCGACGGCGGCCGCGCTCGCGGTCGTGATCAGCCTCGGTTCGGTCGGCCTGCCGGGCCAGGTCAGTTTCATGGCCACCACGATGCCGGTGACCTCGGCCATGGGCTTGCCGCTCGAACCGCTCGGCCTGTTGCTTGCGGTCGATACCATTCCCGACGTGTTCGCCACGGTCGGCAATGTCAGCGCGGACCTGACCTCAAGCGCGATCGTCGGCAAGGGACATGGCGATGAGGCAGTCACCGGAAAATCTTCCGCGTAGCTGAACGGATGCGGGCTGTCCCGCACCATCGCCACCACGAACCTGCGGCGGAACGCCTGCGCTCCCGTGCTGATGCGACGGACAAGGACGGTCCGTCCAGCGCCGACCCGATCCGCTTCGACGTGATTCGACGGGACCGCATGCCGCGAACGGCAGCGCTTCAGGCAATGAGGCGTCCAGTGATGCCGCCGTCAGGTCGCCGGTCGACGTGCAGCGCGCCGGCCGGGCACGCCCGGACTTTTGTACTATATTGAATCCGCAGGCGCTCTGAAGACACGCCAGCCGCGTCGCGCGGCCTGGCGGGGCAGTCCGACTTCACCTCGCCGCGCAAATACGGGTGGCGAATCTTCGCAGCGCCATGACGGTCGTGCTACTGGATCAGCGTTGCCTTTATCGGGGGGATTGTCATGGCAGCAGCAGGCAAATCGAGGCAAAAAAAGCCGTCACGGGTTCCGCATCGCATAAACTCGCTGCCAAGAAGCAGCGTGTCGCTGCGCAAGCGAGGAAAGGGAACATGTCCGAGCCGAAGAAACCTGCCGTCGATGCCGATGCCGATCGCAACGTCGACCAGATCCGCGACATCCTGTTCGGCGGCCAGATGCGCGACTATGAACGCCGCTTCCAGGAGTTCGGCCAGCGCCTTGAAGCGGAAATGTCGCGCTTGCGCGAAAGCCAGGACAAGCGCCTGGCGCAGATGGACAAGCGCGTCGACGAGCAACTCGAGAAGTTGTCGCGACAATTGCGCCAGGAAGTCGGCGACCGCAACCAGGCGGTCGATGATCTTGAGACGCGCGTCCAGCAGGCGGCACGTTCGGCGCGCGTCGAGGTCAACAATGCGCTGGACGGTGTCGGCAGCGAACTCAAGGCCGTCGACGAGCGCCTGCGTGATGC
>JAKQJM010000135.1 GCA_029561145.1 Pseudomonadota bacterium | reverse complement strand
AGTCGGCGACCGCAACCAGGCGGTCGATGATCTTGAGACGCGCGTCCAGCAGGCGGCACGTTCGGCGCGCGTCGAGGTCAACAATGCGCTGGACGGTGTCGGCAGCGAACTCAAGGCCGTCGACGAGCGCCTGCGTGATGCGCTGTCGGAACTCGGAGCGGCACTCAACGACAGGGCCAGCGAGGCCGCGGCCTCGGTGGCGCGAGCCAGCGCGGAGCTGCGTGCCGACAAGCTGGGACGTGAGGATCTGTCCGGGATGCTGGCCGAGCTTGCCTTGCGCCTGAAGGGCGATTTCGACCTGCCCAAGAATTGATCGGCGCCTGCGGATCGCCAGGGTGAGCGACCTCGAACGGCTCAAGCATCTGTTGCTCGCCGATGAGCGCGAGGCGCTGCTGCTCGCGGAGCAGCGTATTGCCGCGCTCGAGCAGACCCATCGGGAACTCGCGACCCGGTTGCCTTCCCTGGTGCGGGCGGCACCGCAGGAACCGATGACGCGGGCACTGGCCAGTCCGGTGGCCGCCGCGCTCGGCAATGCCGTCCACGAGAATCGCGCCAGCATCATTGATGCGCTGTTCCCGGTAATCGGCCCGATCATCCGCAAGGCGATCGCCGAAGCCTTGCGCGGCCTGATGCGCGACATGAACCAGGTGTTCGAGCACGGTTTCAGTCCGCGCGGAATCCGCTGGCGCATCGAGGCCTGGCGCAGCGGGGTACCGTTTGCCCAGGTCGTGCTCAAGCACAGCCTGAACTATCGCATCGATCATGTATTCCTGATCGAGCGCGACTCCGGTCTCGTCCTGCATCGTGCCTCGTCGCCCGGCCTGCCCGAACTCGATGCGGATGCGATTGCCGGCATGCTGACCGCGATCGGTCAGTTCGTGCGCGATTCGGTGGGACCGGAGGGCGACGAATCGCTCGAGGCGGCACGCGTCGGCGAACACCTGCTATGGGTGCTCGACGGTCCGCGCGCCTCGATTGCGAGTTTCATCCAGGGCGTGCCGCCGGATACCCTGCGCGTGATCCTCAGCGATCGCCTCGAGCAGATCCATGCGCAGATGGCCGGCGATCGGCTGCAGGGAGAAGAACAGGCAGGCGCGCTGCAGACCGGTCTCGATCCGCTGGAACTCGTGACGGCCAGTGCCGCGCTGTCCGATCGTCGGGAATCGGCGACGTCGAAGTCCTCGCGCTGGCCGGTACTGCTGATCCTGATCCTTGTCCTGGCCGCGCTGACGTGGCATTTCGTTCGCGTTGAACGCTGGAACACGCGCGTCGACGCGCTGCGTGCGGCCCTTGCCAGTCATGCAGGATTCCTGCTGACCGATCTCGAATCGAAGCCCTGGCGATCATTGTCGATCGACGGCCTGCTCGATCCCGACGCCGTAGCGGTGGCGCCGATGGTCGAGGCCGCGGATCTCGGGGGCGTG
>JAKQJM010000133.1 GCA_029561145.1 Pseudomonadota bacterium | reverse complement strand
GCCGCAGCAAGCGATCGCCATGCCACGCCGATGCCAGCGGCGAGAGCGCGTGGCAATCGATCAGGCGGTGCTGCGAGCGATCAAAACATGCCTTGTCGATGCGTTCGACCGATGCCTCGCTGCGCGCGCCGGTCGGCAGTGGCGAACGCGCGCTGTGCAGATTGTCGAGCGGACCGGCCGCAAGCACGTCGGCTTCGCCAATCGCGCGCAGCAGGCGTGCCAGGGACAGCGGCGGCAGTTCGGCATCGCTACGCACGATCAGCAGGTGCTGGCCGGGCATCCGCGCCGCAAGGATCGACGCCAGCGCTTGCGGATCCGGCGTGTCGATATCGGCGTATCGTCGCGCGTCCGCGTGGCCCGGCAACGCAACGCTTGCGCCGACGAGGACGAGGTCGGCAGCGGGAACCTGGGCCAGGGCAGCAGTCAACCACGCTTCGCTGCAGGGCCGGTCACCGTGCACGCAGAGACAGACGAGGTCCGGCGACAGGTTCTGCACGATCTTCCAGGTCGAAGTGGGAGTCGGATTATCGGCGATGGCGGCGCGCACTGTCACGGCTGCGATGGCGAGCTGCGCAAACATCCTGTTTGCGCCAATTGGGCAGCGTTGCCCTAGACTGGCGTCCTCGATCCCGCGCAATCCGGTCTGCCCTTGCTGCAACGCCTGCTCACTTTCATCGCCCTGCTCTGGCGCGTGCTGCGTGCGCCGACCCTCCTCGCCATCGGTGCGCTGCCCGGATTCCTCGTTCCTTACGCCATCGTCCTCGATCATCAGGTGCGCGAACGTTTTGACGACCTGAGCTGGCAGATCCCGAGCCGGGTCTTCGCCCGACCGCTCGATCTCTCGACCGGTCGACCAATGACCGCCGAGACCCTGTTGCTCGAGCTCGACGCCGCCCGTTACCGGAATGACGGGGCAGGCCGCACCGCGGGTACCTACGCACGCAATGGCGAGCGCTTCCTCATCGCGCGTCGCGCGTATAACGGACTCGATGGCAAGCATCCCGCACAGCGACTGTCGGTCGACGTGGCCAATGGACGCGTTGCCGCACTCAGCGATGCCGCCACCGGCGCAGCCTTGCGCGCGACCGAGCTCGATCCCGCGCGCATCGCCACGCTGTACGGCCTGCAGCAGGAAGAACGCCGCATCGTCCAGCTCGAACACCTGCCGCCGCTGCTGGTGGCCGGGCTGCAGGCCGTCGAGGATCGCGAGTTCAAGCACCATCACGGCGTCAATGTGCTTGCCCTCGTGCGCGCGACCTGGGCCAACCTGCGGGCCGGGCACATCGTCCAGGGTGGTTCGACCCTGACCCAGCAGCTGGTCAAGAACCTGTTTCTCGATCGCAGCCAGAGCCTTTTGCGCAAGGGCAACGAGGCATTGATCGCCTTGCTGATCGAGTATCGCTACGACAAGCGCCGCATCCTCGAAGCGTATGTGAACGAGATCTTCCTCGGCCAGCAGGGCGGCCAGGCCGTGCATGGCTTTGCCGCCGCTGCCGAGTTCTATTTCGGGCGCGACGTGGCTTCGCTGGATCCTGCCGATATCGCCTTGCTCGTCGGCCTGGTCCAGGGCCCGAGTCTTTACGATCCGCGCCGTGCCCCGCAGCTTGCGAATGAACGACGCAATCGCGTGCTTCAGCAATTTTTCGATACCGGCCTGATCGACGCCAAGGTGCTGTCGCGCGCGCGCGCCGAGCCGTTGCGGATCAGCAGCATGGGCGCCTTGCCACGAAATCGCTTTCCTGCCTTCCTCGAACTCGTGCGCCACCAACTGCGCCGCGATTTCGCCGACCACGAAGTCGACGCGGCCGGTCTGGCCATCCATACCACGCTCGCGCCCTCGGCCCAGTTGCAGGCCGAAGCCGCGCTCGAATCGGCACTCAAGGCCTTGGGCAAACGCGATGCCGGCGTCGAATCGGCGGTCGTCGTCACCGCCGTGCCGAGCGGTGAAGTCCAGGCACTGGTCGGCAGTCGCAACGCCGATGCGCCCGGTTTCAATCGCGCGCTCGATGCACGCCGTCCGATCGGATCGCTGGTCAAGCCCTTCGTCTACCTGACCGCGCTCGCGCAGCCGCAGCGCTATTCGCTCGCGTCGCTGATCGACGACGCGCCGGTCGACATGCCGCAGCGGGATGGCACGCGCTGGATACCGAAGAACGACGATGGTGAAGTGCACGGACGCGTGTTGCTGATCGATGCGGTGAAGAATTCGTGGAACCTCGCGACGGTCCACCTGGGCCTCAGCGTCGGTGTTGATCGCGTGCGCGGACTGCTGCAATCGTTCGGCCTCGACCGCGACATCAATCCGAATCCTTCACTGCTGCTCGGCGCGGTCGAACTGAGTCCGTTCGATGTCGCCCAGCTCTACCAGTATTTCGCCGCCGATGGACATGCGGTGCCGTTGCGCGCCGTGCGCGGCGTGGTCGATGCCGATGGCCGCACCTTGTCGCGCTACGCGGTCAAGCCCGGTACCGGCGACTACGTGGCCGCTTCGCGGCTGGTGACCTGGGCCCTGCAGCAGGTGGTCGAATCGGGGACGGCAAGCTCGATCGGCGCGGCCGGGCTGGGCGGGCTGCACGCCGCCGGTAAGACAGGCACCAGCGATACCCAGCGCGATTCATGGTTCGCGGGTTTCAGCGGCAGTCAGCTCGGTGTGGTCTGGGTTGGTCGCGATGACAATCGTCCGACGGGCCTGTACGGATCGACCGGTGCGTTGAAGGTCTGGATCGACTTGTTCAGGCAACTCCCGGCGCAAACCCTCGTGCCGGCCGTCGATGGCCTCGAACAGGTCTGGATTGATCCGGAAAACGGTCGGCGCAGCGATTCGGCTTGCAGCGGCGCGCGCGAAATCCCGTTCATCCAGGGCTATGCGCCCGTCGATCGCGAAGGTTGCGCACTCGACCGCATCCGCCAGTGGTTCGGTCGTGATGGCGATTGAGGCTATGCTGTGCGGCTAGTCCACCGAGCTGCATGTCGATCATGAAACCTGTTTCCGCGAACTGCCGAATCCTGTTGTCTTGCGCTGTCGCTGCCGTCCTCGCCGCCTGTTCGTCCGCGCCACGCGACGAGAAGTCCACCCTGACCCGGCCCGATTCCGATCGCATCGCGGCGGTGCAGGCGATCCGGGCGGCCAATGCCGGCGAGAATTCGGCCCTGCAGGTCAATCCGTTGCGCGATCCGGCGGTGGAGGGTTTTGTCGCACAGGCTGCGCACGCCGAGAAGCTTGGACAGTTCGACGACGCTTTCGTCGCCATGTCCAAGGCGCGCAAACTTGCGCCCGAGGCGCCGGACCTGCTCCAGTCCGAGGCCGAGATCGAGTTCCTGCGCGGCAATACGGAGCAGGCCGAAAAGCTCGCCTACGAAAGTTTCAAGAAGGGCCCGCAAGTCGGCACGCTGTGCGTGCAGAACTGGCAGACCATCGTCGAGGCGCGCAAGATCTTCAACGATCCGGACTACCGCGCTGTCGCCGAAGGCAAGCGCGAGCAATGCAAGGTCAAGCGACCCGTGCGACTCTGAGGCAACGCGCGTCCATGCACGATCGTGTCGAAGAGCTGCTCGGCGCCGACGGTCCGTTCGCGCGCGAAGTGCCCAGTTTCGTGCCGCGCGAAGTCCAGCAACGCATGGCAGGCGCCGTGGCGGAGGCGATCGAGGATCGCCATGCACTGATCGCCGAGGCCGGCACTGGCACCGGCAAGACCTTCGCCTATCTCGTGCCGGCGATGATGTCGGGAAAGCGCGTGATCATCTCGACCGGCACCAAGGCGTTGCAGGACCAGTTGTTCCATCGCGATCTGCCGCGCGTGCGCAGCGTGCTCGGTGCACGCCTCTCGGCGGCCCTGCTCAAGGGGCGCGCCAACTACCTGTGCCTGCATCGGCTCGAGCAGGCGCGTCAGGAAGGACGCTTCGCGAGCCGCGAGCAGGTCGCCCAGTTGCATGCCATCCATGCCTGGTCGAGCGCAACAGCGAGCGGCGATCGCGCCGAACTCGCCGAGCTGCCCGAGGATTCCCCGCTGTGGCCGCGGGTCACGTCGACTACCGAAAACTGCCTTGGCAGTGACTGCCCGTTCTTCAGCGACTGCTTCGTGGTCAAGGCGCGTCGAGCCGCGCAGGAAGCCGACATCGTCGTCGTCAATCATCATCTGCTGTTCGCGGACCTGGCGATCAAGCAGGAGGGATTCGGCGAGATCCTGCCCGGCGCGCATGCCTTCATCCTCGACGAGGCGCACCAGGTTCCCGAGCTGGCCGGGCAATTCTTCTCGATCACGTTGACCGCGCGCCAGTTGACCGAACTGGCTACCGACACGCTGGCCGAATGCGCATCGGCCAGCGGCGCGCTGGCGACGCTGCAACCGCTGATCGAAGCGATCACGCCGGCAGTGCGACGCCTGCGTCTCGCCCTCGACCGTTTTCCGGCCAAGGCGGCGTTTGTCGTCATCGAACGCGATACGGCGGTCGAAGAGGAGCTGGAAAACCTGCGTGTGGCGCTCGATGAACTTGCCAGCGGGCTCGACGCCCATGTCGAGCGCAGTCGAGGTCTCGCCGCGGTGCACGAGCGTGCAATGACGATGCGCGCGCGCCTGGCCCATCTGTGCGACAGCGCCGCGCGCGATTCGGTGCACTGGTACGAGTTGAGCGCGCACGGATTCGCCCTGCACGCGACACCGCTGGATCTGTCCCAGCCGTTGCGCGAGCTGCGCGAACAGAGTCATGCCGCCTGGATCTTCACGTCGGCAACCCTGTCGATCGCCGGCCGCTTCGATCACTTCGCGCGCCAGCTCGGCCTCGAGGATCCGCACGCGTTGTGCCTCGACAGTCCGTTCGACTACGCGAACCAGGCGCTGGCCTATCTGCCGAAGGATCTGCCCGAGCCGGGTGCGCCGGATTACACCGGAAAGATGATCGACGCCGTGCTGCCGGTACTCGAGGCTTCCGGCGGTCGCGCGTTCCTGCTGTTCACTTCGCATCGTGCGTTGAAGCGCGCCGCCGAACTGCTGGAAGGGCGCGTTCCGTATCCGTTGTTCGTGCAGGGGTCGGCCCCGCGCCACCAGTTGCTCAGTGGTTTTCGCGAGTCGGGCAACGGCGTGTTGCTTGGCGCGGCGAGTTTCTGGGAAGGTGTCGACGTGGCTGGCGATGCACTCAGCGTGGTCGTCATCGACAAGCTGCCGTTCGCCGCGCCCGATGATCCAGTGCTGGTCGCGCGCCTGGAGGTGTTGCGTGAGTCCGGCCTCAATCCGTTCGTCGAATGGCAGATCCCGAATGCAGTGATCGCGCTCAAGCAGGGCGCCGGTCGGTTGATCCGCGATGTCCATGACCGTGGCGTGCTCGTGCTTTGCGATCCCCGGCTGACAACCAAGGGCTACGGCAAGATCTTCCTGGCGAGCCTGCCACCCCTGCCGCGGTCGCGCGATCTCGCGAAGGTCCGGCAGTTCTTTGCCGATTGACGTCTGGCCCGGCTTGTGTGGGTGACTCGTCCTGACGAATGATCCTGGCTCGGTCACGCGGCTGATCACACTTCGGTGAGGTCAATCCCGTACGCAGTCGAATGGCTCGATGCCCGCCTGTCGTGCTCCGCAAGCCGCGCCTGTTCATTTGATCGAGCTGGTGGGCGGTGCTATAACACCGAGTCCATGCAGGTCGTTCAAGACTGTCCATAGGGCGTGACGGACGGGTTACCCCACATTCTTTTCAGCACCTCATTTTCTGGAGTCTGGCAATGGCGACATCTATTCGAGTTACCGCTCTCGCAGCAGTCATTGGCGCGTGCCTGGGCGGTAGTGCCTGGGTGGCAACCGCAGATGCCGCTGGTTCCAGCGAGCAATCCGCAAGCGCGACCCATTCCTACCTGATCGAATTCAACGACGCCGGTGCGCTCTACTATGCAGGTGGCATCGCAGGCCTGCGTGCGACCGCAGCCGATCCGAATGGTCGTGCGCGCAAGTTCGATGCGACGAACGACGATGTGAAGGCCTATCGCGCCTTCGTGCGTGATCGCCAGCAGGAATACCTCGCTTCGATGGCCGCGATCGTCGGGCATCCGATCGATGTCACGCATCAGTACGAAATCACCCACAGCGGCATTGCCGCGAACCTGACCACCGATGAAGCGAGCCGCATCGCGCAGGCGCCGGGCGTCAAGTCGGTCAAGCAGGATGAGATCTACCACCTCGATACCTACCGTGGACCGGCCTTCATTGGTGCGGAGACGGTCTGGAATCTCCCGATTCCGGGAGGCCCGAAGAGTCGCGGCAAGGGTGTCGTGGTCGGTGTCCTCGACAGCGGCGTCAACTCGACGCATCCATCCTTCGCCGATGATGCCACCTGCGGTTTCGGAGCCAGCGATCACAAGCTGCTCGCGGCAAAGGACTGCGCAACGTCCAGCGCGGGTGTCTGCACCGGCCCGAATGCGGAAGCGGTCGACTCCGGCCACGGTGTGCATACCGCGAGCACGGCTGCCGGAAACTCGGTAACCAACGCCGCGTCACCTTCGCCGAATCTGGTTGCGCCGTTCACGCAGATGTCCGGCGTTGCCCCGTGCGCGTCGCTGCGCACCTACAAGGTCTGCCCCGGTGACACCTGTCCGGGCGCCAATATCCAGGCCGGCATCAGCAATGCGATCCTCGACGGCGTCGATGTCATCAATTTCTCGATCTCGGGCGGTACCAGTCCGTGGACCGACAACGATCGCAACTTCCTCGACGCGGTGAACGCCGATATCGTGGTTGCTGCCTCGGCCGGCAATACCAGCGCGACCGTCACCAACCCGGTCGGCCAGGTCAACCATCGCGGCCCCTGGGTCATGACGGTCGCGGCTTCCACCCAGGACGTCAACATGGGTCCTGGTTTTTCCGCCACTGGTCCCGGCACACCGCCCGCCAACACGCAGAATCTGCTCGCCGCACTCGGCAGCAACATTTCGGCGCCCGTTCCGTTCACGAACCTGCCGATGCGCATCGCAACGAACCTGCGCGGATGTACCGCGAACGGAGGATTCCCGGCGAATTTCTTCTCCGGCAGCATCGCCCTGGTGGAACGCGGCGATTGCAACTTCACCGAAAAGGTCGCCAACGCGGCTACGGCCGGTGCGCAACAGATCGTCATCTACAACAACACGTTTGGCACCATCAACATGAATACCGATGGCGCGACGATCCCCGCGTACAGCATCACGCAGACGGCAGGCGCGGCACTGAATGCGTTCATCACGTCCAATGGCGCGACACCGACGACGTCCAGTCTCGCTGCTCGAATCGCCGGGCCGGTTCAGGGTGACGTGCTTGCCGACTTCAGCTTCCGTGGCCCGACACCGGGCAACCTGGCTGACCTGACCAAGCCCGACATCACCGGCCCCGGCGTCAACATCTACGCAGCAGGTCGTGCAGCCGACGCCAACTACTTCACGATCAGCGGCACCTCGATGTCGAGCCCGCATCTGGCAGGTTCGGCCGCCCTTGTTCGCGCAGTCCATCCGACTTGGACGCCGACCGAGGTCAAGTCAGCACTGCTGCTGACGGCGACGATCCCGGGTTTCCATGAGAACGGAACCGATCCGTGGAATACCGACGACGTCGGCAATGGCCGCGTGGATCTTACGCGTGCCCCGTTTGCCGGCTTCGTGATGGACGAGACGTTCGCCAACTTCCTCGCGGCGAATCCGGCTGGTGGATCGATCAACGTCAAGACCTTGAACCTGCCTTCCGTGCGCAACGTCGCCCTCAGTGCAGCGATCCCGTCGTTCGTCTGGACCCGCGTGCTGCGCAACGCTTCGTCGAGTGCGACCACATGGAATGTGACGGTCGACCAGCCGCCTGGCGTGACGGTGACGGTCAACCCGACGTCGTTCTCGTTCACGGGTGCGGGCGTCGAGCCGGCCGAGAACATCTTCAAGGGCACGTTCGAGACGCCTGCGGCACCGGTCTCCCCGGAAACGCAGACCATCACGATTACCGCGACGACGACAGCAGCAACGACCGGCATTGCCTTTGGCCAGGTCAAGTTCACCGAAGCGGGCAGCCTCGCTCCGCCGGCCCACATCACGGTTGCAGTCAAGCGCAACTAAGCAGCAAGCGAAAGCGTTCAAGCAAAAGCCCGGGCATGCCCGGGCTTTTTTGTGCATTGTTGCCACAATGCGCGATATGTTGCGGAATGCGGGGGAGATCCAAGCGGGGTTGGTGGGCCATGCGTGCAGGATCGGCCGTGGAAATCCGGCGCGACATGGTCGAATGACGGCGTGATGTGTAGGATTATTGCGGGTACTCGTTTAGGAACTGAACCTGACACCGTTATTGACCCGTTATTGTTTTGTCGAGCATCATCACTGCCACGACGGGGGCCACTAATTGTCAGGGGTGGGCAAAACGAGTCATCGACCTCGCGAAAGAGAAGTACTTGGAGGCAGAAAAATGTCCATCGTGCCTCAGGTGAGTCATGCTTGAAGTTCTCCTCTGCATGATGATGGGAAAGACTGTCGCCATCGCGGATACCGTTGACGTGAGCGATCGCCTCGAATTTTCATTAGCGCAACCCATTAGCGCCATCTCAGGAAGTGCAAACCTGCAATTGGACGTATCGCATCGTGTGAACGTCGATCAATCACCTGAAAAAGTGTTCGCACAAGTGGCCGAGGCGTTCCCAGCCGGGTCCGTAATAGGTCAGCTGTCTGACGCGGTCGGCAGACATTCCGTCGCTCTAAAGTACTTGGGTGGAGCGACGTTGGATAGGAGGAATGTACGTCTGATTCTTCAAGCAGAAGAACCCATCAACCTAGAGTGGAGATTCTCGGTCGTCAGACTCGAAGTATCAAGGCCGATCGGGCAGACGACGATCTACTGGCAGAATTGCAAACTGTAGAATCCGCGCCAAGAGAAAAGGGGTCGCGCTGGATCACCCCTGATTTCTCGGACACCACAAACGGGGACAATCCTCGGATGGAGGTGTTCGATAGAAAAGCGTCGATGTTTCACCGCAGCGTTCAAAGTCGAAGCCATTCATTTGTTGACGGCCGGAGTGAGCAATCTGGATCGTGGCTGGCGATCTTGCAACGTCATGAATCTGAAGCTGGCGAGCCACAAGTGAATCCTCCTGCCGTCTGCCACGACAGTTTCGACGTCAGTGCGCGCATCCAGGTTGTGAGCCGACCACATACACCCGGTCGACCAAGGCGAGATGTTGCGATTCACTCATCTGCATGAAATGCGAATAGCCGGTGAGGCGTACGCGCGCATCGGCGCACGGATCGATGTCGCTGGCGTAGAAGCCCGGTGGTGAATTGCCCGAGTAGCCGTTCAGCGTATTCCGATCGAGGATTTGCGCGAGGTTCATCCCATCGAGTTCGGTCATGTAGAGCGGCTGTTGCGATTGGCGTGGCACGAAAAGGATGGCCTCCGCCGGCAGGTCGTTCGGGACCTTGGCCGCCAGCGCCGTCAATCGATCGCGCAGCTCCTGGGTCGGAGTCGCAACCGTGTTGGTCGCGGCATACTCGACCAGCAGCGCGATGACGAGCAGCGCCGCGACCGATGATCCGTGGAAATTTCTTCCCTTGACGGAAGAACACAGCCAGTCCACTCCGGCGCCGGCCATCAAGGCCAGTGGAAACAGCATGACGAGGCAGATGCGGCTTACCGCACGGATCGCGTTCGCAAGCGGCAGGTGCTCGATCAGCGGGTAGAGCGAGAATCCGCGGACGCTCAAGGTAAGCGCAACCAGCACGAGCAACGCGAATGCTGATGTCCTGGCATCGCGGTTCGTGCTCTTGATCGCGCCTACCGCGGCGAGAACGCAAGCGACCGCGCCGAAAAACATCTGTTGTTCGTGGCGCATGGGGATATCGACGATGTGGGCGCTGGCGCCGGACCAGAGGATCGACAGGTCGGCCAACAGATAGCTGCCGAGCCTCGGCAGCATGCCGCCAATTTCGCCGGGATCCCTCGCGAATCCATACACGCTGGAGTAATGCACGTACGGGTAAAAAAGAAGCGCAAGCGCCATACCGCACATCAGGATGATCGCCGCACTGCGCAGGACATGTCGGCCATCGGCGTGCCTGAGCATGCCGACCACGAGCCGGTGAGGCGGGGGAAGCGCGGAGTGCCTCGCAAGATTCGCGTAGCGCGCAACAAGAAAAGCGCCGAGCAGGAGCAGAAGAAAATAGCCGATGTAGATCGAGCAGAAGAACTGCACGGTAGACCAAACGATCGATCGCGTCAGGAAGCGCAGCTCGCCCCGCTCGAGGAATTGCATCCAGGCAAGGGCGGCGAGCGGGACGGCGAAGCGGTAACCCAGTTGCGCGTGTATGCCCTGGTTGATGACCGGAAAGGCGAAGCTGAAGACGAAGGCGCCGATCGAGCTGCCCAGGCGACTGATTCCAAATTTCCTCAGCGCGTAATAGCAACACGCATAGTTGATCGCAAAGGCGGCAGTAAACCAGCCGATGTAGCTGGTCTCGGCGCTGAGGCCGATCGCGCGCAGCAACACATAGATGCCTCCGCTTCCGAAGTGGTTGTCGCTGAAGGCCAGCACGCCACGGTACGGGAAGAAGAAGCCGGGGCTCCACAGACTTTCGTCGAGCCCGCGCACCCACCTGAAAAGATGCTCGAGGATCAGGCCGTTGAATCGCGGATCGCCGAGATCGCCCGGGATCGCACTGAAATAGCGGGATTGCGGCAAGGCGATCAGCAGCAAGCCGGCACAGAGGAACAGCGCGGGAAGCAGGAATCCGCTCCTGCCCGAGGCGTCAATGCGATGCGGGATCTGCGTCATTGTTAGCGGGCTCGGCGCGATGGATGTGTCCGGACGGATTCGCAGGTCGGCGCGACACGCTGGCGCGGGCGCTCAGCGGAACACGTTGTATTTCACGATGCAATAGACGGCACGAAGGCCGTCTTTCCAGTTGATCTTCTTGCCCTCGGCGCGCGTTCGATGATGATAGGAAATGCCGATTTCATGGATGCGGCAGCCAGTCTTCGCGATCTTGGCGGTTATCTCCGGTTCGAAGCCGAAACGGTTTTCCTCGATCGCGATGCCCTGGATGATTTCGCGGCGAAAGACCTTGTAGCAGGTCTCCATGTCGGTCAGGGCGAGATTGCTGAACATGTTCGAGAGCAGGGTCAGCAGCTTGTTGCCGACGCCATGCCAGAAGTGCAGAACGCGATGCGGCTGCCCGCCCATGAAACGCGAACCGAAGACCACGTCGGCTTTTCCCTGCAGGATCGGATCGACCAGGCGCTCGTATTCGGCGGGATCGTACTCGAGGTCCGCGTCCTGGATGATCACGATGTCGCCGGTCGCGGCCTGGATGCCGGTCCGCAACGCAGCGCCTTTTCCAAGGTTTCTTTCATGGTAGAGAACCTGCGTGACCAGCGGCGCAATTTCAGTTGCGAGCTTCTCGCGCGTGCCGTCACGCGAACAGTCGTCGACGACGATGATTTCCTTCGATGGATACGAAGAGGCACGTACCGCATCGACGATCGCGCGAATCGTCGCAGCTTCGTTGTAACAGGGAATGATGATCGAGAGTTTCATGCCCGCAGCAGTTGCCTGAAATACTCGATCGTTCGTTTCAATCCGTCGTCGAGCGATACCCGGGGTCTCCACCCCAGCACATTTTCGGCGAGCCTGATATCGGGTTGGCGCTGTCGCGGATCGTCGTGTGGCAGCGGTTTCAGGACGATCCGGGATTTGCTGCCGGTGAGAGCCAGCACCCGCTCTGCGAGTTCGATCATCGTGATCTCCGCGGGGTTGCCGAGATTGATCGGTCCGGTGAAATCCTTCGGTGTCGCCATCGTCAGCAGCATCGCCTCGATCAGGTCGTCGACGTAGCAGAAGCTGCGGCTCTGGCAGCCATCGCCATAGAGGGTAAGGTCATCGCCGTTCAGAGCCTGCACGATGAAATTGCTCACCACGCGGCCATCGTTGGGATGCATGCGCGGGCCGTAGGTGTTGAAGATGCGGGCGATCTTGATGTCCACATGGTGCTGGCGGTGATAGCTGAAGAACAGCGTCTCGGCGCATCGTTTTCCTTCGTTGTAGCAACTGCGCGTTCCGATCGGATTGACGCGCCCCCAGTAATCCTCGGGTTGGGGATGCACATCGGGGTCGCCGTAGACCTCGCTGGTCGAGGCCTGCAGGATGCGCATGCCGGTGCTTTTCGCCAGATCAAGCAGGTTGATCGCGCCGAGGACGCAGGTGGCGGTGGTTCGGATTGGATCATGCTGGTAGTGGATCGGCGAGGCTGGACACGCCAGATTGAAGATATCGTCCACGTCGGCCTGCAAAGGTGACGTGACATCGTGGCGCAGCAGTCTGAAACGCGCGTTTCCGTCCAGTTGCGCGATGTTGTCGTTCGAGCCGGTAAGGAAATTGTCGACACACAGCACCTCATCGCCGCGTTCGACCAGGCGATCGCACAAGTGCGAACCGAGAAATCCGGCGCCGCCCGTGACGAGTACCTTCCTTGTTCCGTTGTCGGTCATGGAGCGCCTTGTTTCCGTGGGACTGGGTAGTGACGTGCCGAGGGAACGAGGCGAGCGGAGAGCGGCCCGGCATTCTGACCTGATGGCCGCACCTCGGCAATCCAGCAACCCTGTTTTTCAACGTCCACGAACTCGACGGGGAGCGAGGAGAAGATGACTCCGGCATTCCGAATGCGCAGCATCGTCTGCGACCGTTTCGATGGGCGGCTATCGCGGGAAAGCCGATCGCGTTGAGGCAATCCGTGCCGCATGGACCACTGGCGCACTTCGGCATCGGCGCATCGCGCCTGAAGGCGTTTCCTGTAGCGGCATCCTGACTATGAGGCGCGATGGATAGAGGCTGCAAGCTGACCCGGGAGTTCGGCCTCCAGCATTCGATCACGTTGACAGCGAGTCCGCCGCGCGAGGTTTCCTTGTATTTGTCCTGCATGTCGCGGCCAGTGTCGCGCAGGTTCTTGCTGACCTTGTCGAGCGAGACGCGATGCCTGAAGCGAAGGGGCAGATGCCGTCATGAAAAGCAAGTCGCTGTAGAGGAATTTGCAGACCAGCAGGCTGCCGGATCTGACGACGCCATAGCTCAGGCGGACAAGTTTTCGCATGCTGGCACCGACGATGGCTTTCGGAGCCATTTCAGACCTTCCTTGGCGCACGGATTCCAGCCAAAATAGACTGCTACTCCATCTCTTGAACCGCGGCAGAGCCGACTCTGCCTCTGTTGTCAATAATTCATGACCCAGCGCATTCCCCCTGCCAGTAGGAAACAAGCGCGCCATTCCCCGGCATGTTCCAGAATACTGCGCGAAACATCGCGACTGCTCGACTCGGGCGACACTGACAAAGCACAACGGATCTTGGCCGGCGCCATGGCGTTGGCTCCTTCGGACTTGAGCGTGCTCAAGCTGGAAGCGAACATCTACCTGCGTCAGAAATTGCACGGACAAGCCCTCAAGGTGCTTGACAACATCCGCAAGGATCACCCGCTGGATGCGGAATGCCTCTTGTGGGAAGCCCGCGCGTTGGCTGGCATGGGCCGCGTGGAACAAGCCATTGCTACGCTCGTTCGTTTGTGTGAACTCCGTCCAGGTGTGGAAAGTTCGATGGAGCTTGCGCTCATGTACGATCATCATGGCGATCATCAGCTTGCGCTGGAGTTTGCTGATCGGGTGCTGGAATGGACGCCGAGCCACGCGCAAGCAGGCCTGCTTCGTGCACGCTCGCTGCTGGCTCTCGGCAGCGTTGTCGAATCAGCCCGACAGTTTCGGCACCTCATTGCTTCCAACATCGAGTCTGCGCGCTCCTGGTTTGGTCTGGTCGACATCAAGACGGTCCGCCTCTCTGGCGATGAAATGGAGCTCCTGCAGCACGCTGCAGGCAAGCAAGGTCTGCGCGAGGCTGACTCGTTGCTGCTGGATTTCGCGCTGGGCAACGCACTTGAGAGGGCGGGCAACTTTGCGGAAGCCTTTGCTGTGCTGACGCGCGCCAACGAGAAGGCCGCTTGGCGTGAGCCCTGGAGCGCCTCGGCCCATCGAAGCCTGACCACCGCAATCGCGGTTGCATTTGACGAGGTCAGCCCTTCCCCGGCCAGCTCTTCCCGCGGAGCCGAAGTCATCTTCCTCTGCGGCTTGCCGCGCTCGGGATCCACCTTGGTCGAGCAGGTTCTGGCGTCGCACTCCAAGGTCGAGGGAGCGAGCGAACTGCCCGATCTTCCCGCTGTTCTCGCCGAAGAGTCTCGCCGACGGTCCTTGCCATTTGAAAAATGGGCGGCTCTTGCCACGGAGGAAGATTGGGCGCGACTTGGCGATGCGTATCTGACTCGCACCGAACGCTGGCGGAAAAGGAAGCCTGTCTCGACCGACAAGAATCTCGAGAACTGGAAATTCATCGGTGCAATCAACAAGATGCTGCCCGGCAGTCGGGTCGTCGAATGTCGGCGCGACGCCGTGGAAACCTGCTGGTCATGCTACAAGCAGCTGTTTGCACAGGGGCTGGTCCCGTTCAGCTACCGGTTCGAAGACCTCGCCGGGTACTGGAACGACCACGTCTCCCTGTCGAACAGATGGTCCCGCCGCTATGGCGATGGCCTGCTGATCCAGCAATACGAATCGATTCTCGAGAATCCTGAACAGGCGATCCGCAATCTACTGGCCCATTGCGGACTGGGTTTCGAAGCCCAGTGCCTTTCGTTTCAATCTACTGGCCGCGCCATCAGAACCGCCAGTTCCGCTCAGGTACGCGAACCCTTGGCCGCCCCGCCACTGCGCCGCCAGGACTACGCGGCGTTGCTTGAACCGTTGGTTGGATTGCTTGAAACGCGCGTTTGATTGCCAGAGGCGGCAGGAAAGGGTTGGCAAGTCCGGTTCAGGACCCTTCCCGCCCCTGTTTCCCATCTGCCTGGTCGAGTGAAGGGTTGTAGTCGGGTTCATTCGTGGGAATAATGCAGATACCCTCGACACCTCTTATCGAATTGAAATTAACGGAAGCATCAAGTCACCAAGGAATTAGTGGGTATGTATCGTTGTGGTCAAAACCTCCTGCGTCGGAGGGCAATGTAAACCTGAGGATATTTCTAATGATGTTTTCGAAATCTCGATTCTGCCGCATGTCGGTCATGACTGCGTTTGCGGTGGCATCCGCTACGTTCACCTCTTCTGGCGCGTTCGCCGCAGTTCAATGCGGTGCGTCTGCTATCAGCATTCCGGCGAATATCGACGGCGTTTACATGAACATCGCCACGGGTGCCACGGGCACCGCGGGCAGCGGGGTCGCGGGTTGGGACATCAACCTCTACCAGACCGGCGCCTCTGCCTTGTACTTCTTCTGGCCATCTACGCCGGCAACCAGCTCCGGTGGCTTGGCCGACGGCTCAGGCACCGTGTACGCCTCGCTTGCAAGCGGTGCGGCGGTCGATGCCAGCGGAACCTACATCGTGTCCTCCGGTGGTGGTGGCCCTGCGCCATTCGTCAATTGGCAGACGGCGAGTACCGGCAAGTATCTCGGTGTTCGTTTCTTCAATGAAGCCACCAGCTCCATCAACTACGCGTGGCTGCAGATCAACACGGGCGCCTCCGGCGGTTTCCCGGCAACCATCAATGCCTATTGCTTTGAAAACGGTGGTACTGGCATCTCCACTGGCACCACCCCGGTAACGCTGCAAAACTACTCGGTCGACTGATCCCGGTAGTCTTGACGTCAAAAAAAGAGCAGGCCAGCCGGCCTGCTCTTTTTTTCGCCTTCAGGAAACCAGGGTTCTGGCATCGACGAGTTCGCTGATTGTTACCCCATTTTTCGACCGAGCGTATGCGGCCGTCATTCATCGCACGCAGACTGAGTTGAATGGGCTCTCGGCGGCGGCCGAGACGCCGGTTGCGCTCAGCACTCGATCACGTTGACAGCGAGGCCGCCGCGCGAGGTTTCCTTGTACTTGTCCTGCATGTCGCGGCCGGTGTCGCGCATGGTCTTGATGACCTTGTCGAGCGAGACGCGATGCTTGCCGTCGCCGCGCATGGCCATGCGCTGCGCGTTGATCGCCTTGACCGAGCCCATCGCATTGCGTTCGATGCAGGGGATCTGCACGAGTCCGCCGATCGGGTCGCAGGTCAGGCCCAGGTTGTGTTCCATGCCGATTTCGGCCGCGTTCTCTACCTGGTAGATGCTGCCGCCGAGCGCTGCGGTCAGGCCGCCGGCCGCCATCGAACAGGCCACGCCGACTTCGCCCTGGCAGCCGACTTCGGCGCCCGAGATCGAGGCATTTTCCTTGTAGAGGATGCCGATCGCGCCCGAAGTCAGCAGGAAATCGATGATGCCCTGCTCATCGGCCTTCGGACAGAAGCGCTCGTAGTAGTGCATGACCGCTGGCATGATGCCGGCCGCGCCATTCGTCGGCGCCGTGACGACACGGCCGCCGGCGGCGTTTTCCTCGTTGACGGCGAGTGCGTAGAGATTGACCCAGTCGAGTATCGTCAATGGATCACGCAGCGCCTGCTCCGGACGATCCCGAAGTTCCCTGGCCATCGAAGGTGCACGACGCACGACCTTGAGTCCGCCGGGCAGCACACCGGTCTCGCGCATGCCGCGCGCAACGCAGTCCTGCATCGCGTGCCAAAGCGTCAGCAGGCCTTCGCGAATCTCGCTTTCGCTGCGCCATACCCGTTCGTTGGCGAGGATCACTCCAGCGATGCCGAGCCCGGATTCCTCGCAGCGCGCGAGCAGTTCATCGCCGCTGTGGAAAGGATAGGGGACCGCTGTCGTGTCGGCGACGATGCGATCGTCTGCGGCTTCATCGTGATTGACGACAAAGCCGCCGCCAACCGAGTAGTAGTCGCGCGTGGCCAGCTCGTTGCCATCGGCATCGAACGCGGCAAAACGCATGCCGTTGCTGTGGTAAGGCAGCTTCTGGCGTTTGTTGAAGACCAGGTCCACCTTCTCGTTGAAATCGATCTCGTGCCTGCCGAGCAGATGGATGCGCTTGTCCTTTCGGATTCGCGCGAGCTTGGCGGCAATGATGTCGGGATCGATCCGATCCGGCCATTCACCCTCGAGTCCGCACAACACGGCCTTGTCGGTACCGTGACCACGCCCGGTCAGGGCGAGCGACCCGAACAATTCGACGCGGATGCGCGTGGTCTGCGCAAGCAGATTGCGCTCATCGAGCCAGCGCGTGATGAATCGCGCTGCTGCCCGCATCGGCCCCACGGTATGCGAGGACGAAGGACCAATGCCGATCTTGAAGAGGTCGAAGACGCTGACGGCCATGGCGGAAGTCGTGTGGATTGGATATCGGGATTCTACGCCGCTGCGATCAGCGCGCGCGCCAACGCGCTGCAGCCGCGAGCGGTGGCGCGCGCGGGATCCGGACTACCCGGTGACCGATTTCGAAAGGACTGGTGACAACCGCATCTGCGTTCCGCTCTTGGAGAGCGAATCGATGTAGTAGTAGTAGGTCTTGCCGGGCTCTACATCCTCGTCGGTGAAGGTGTACTTCGACGGTTCGGTCGGATTGCCGGCCATGGCCGGGATGGGACGCGCATTCACACGCCGGAAAGGGCCTGCCCGATCTGCCGATCGATAGATCATGTAGCCATAGAGACTGCCATCGTTTCGTGCCGTCCATTTCAAATGGACCGGGCCGCTGCCTCGACTGCGGCTGACCTTCTCGGCGGGTGCCGGGACGACGGCGGCTTGCGCAGCCTGCGATTCCGTCACGGTTGATTCGCGGCGCGGCAGGGCGGAAATATCGATTGGTTCCGGTCTCGTCTGCGCGGCGTCCTCGTTGACGAGAAGCTCGCGCACGTTCTGGCCCGTGGCGAGGCCAATCAGGCCGAATGGGATGGACAGCTCGGCATCGTCCGGCATGCGAAAGCGCAGTTCGCCGCTGACCTGGCCGGCTTCCTCGATTTTCCGATTGACGGTGACCTGGACGCAGGCGCGCCCGTCAGTCGCTGCCTCGGTGCATTTCGATCGACTGCTGGTCCAGCCAGGCGGCAGTTCGACTTTCAATTTGTCCAGCGAGGTTTTCCCGCGGTAGCGGATATTCATGCTTGTGGTCACCGTTTCGCCGATCTCGGTAGGCTTGAAACCCACGGCGTAGAGCGATGATTCGAGTGCGCCGCCAACGAAGGCCCGGGCCTTGATCTCGACGAACGGTTGTTGTGGCAGGTTGGTCGAAATCCGGATCACGCCGGACTTCAGGCCCAGCGTCGCGGTCTTGATGATGCGCAGCTTTGCAGTCGCCTGCTCGATCTCGATCTTCAGCCAATCCGGCGCTTGCACAACCTCAACCAGTTTGAGTGGGCGATCCTCGCGGGCGCTGAAAGCGAGTTCGCGCTGCGTCTCGGGCAGAACCGGAGCGGAACCGAAATCGACCGAGGGGCTCTCTGGCGCGATCAGCGAATAGACGAAACCGGACAGGGTGAACCGATATCGCTCCACGTCGGCTTCGTCGGTGAACAAGGCATAGCGGAAGCCGCTCTCTCCGAGCTTGCCCGGCAGGTCCAGTTCGACGGCGAATTCCTTTGATTCACCGGCTGCCAGCGTTGCCGGAAGCCCGACTACCGAACCCTGGCCGCTGATGGCCTTCCATTCGCGCAGCGCCACAGGTCTGGGACCGGTATTGGAAATCACGTAGGTCTGGTGGACCCGGGAGGCGCTGATGGCGCTGCCGAAGTTGGCGTGCTTGGGTTCGATTTGCAGGCTGGCCGCGCAGGACAATGAAGCGGAAAGCAGGCCGACCAACAACAGGAGCAATTTCGACATGAATGGAATCCGGTAGCCCAAAAATGCCGAAACCCACCGCGAGGTGGGTTTCGGGGAAATCACAAGACCATGAATCAATCGATGCTGTAGGACTCGAGCGAGACCGGCAGGGTGCCGCCAACGTTCAAGGTGTAGCTGCCGCACGAAATCCCACCTGAACCGTAGTATGAATCGACGTAGACGAAGTAGGTGTTGCCAGCAGTCAAGCCGGTCAGCGGAAGCGGAGTCGCGGGAGTGCCGCCATCGCTGTTCATGACTTCCGGTCCGGCACCCGCGCCAATCGCATCCTGCGAATTGAACAGGCAGGTGGTGCCGTTGCCGCAGGTGCTGAGGAAAAACAGGGCCAGGTCGCCGGTGCTGCCGGTCAGACTCGCCGACACGGTGATCGCGTTGCCGGTTCCGACCGTGATGGCCCAGACATCTTCCGGACCCGGATAGGGGAATGGAAGATCGGCGTTGCAGGGACCGCCGTAATTGGTGACGTTGTTGGTGCCGCCGCAGGTATTGCCGGCCTGGCTGAACGGCAACGATGTGATGTTGCTGGGCGTGGCACAACTGCCGCCGCCTTCAGGTACTTCGCCGGAATTCGTGTACACGAAGCCGGGATCGCTGCGGTTGGCGGCTTCGGCGGAAACGGCACCCAGTGCGAGGGCGATGACGCTGAACAAGGCAAGTGAACGCAACATTGGATTTCCCCAAGATGAAAATGCGACAAGCAAACAGATCAATCAACGAGACATTGGCGCGAGACGACGCCAACCAGAAAAAAAGGGTGTTCTTAACCGAAAACTAGCGTTCCTGCCCGGACAAGTCAACCTCGGAGTGCGAAACGCGCGAGCGGTCCCGTTGCCGGAGACGGCTCTGCGACCGAGATGTACGTACACGGATACACTGGGATTCCGACTGGGCTTTGGATTTTTCATGCGTGCGATCGTGTTCCGGCGTTTTCCGCGAATGATGTTGCTGACCGCAGTGACAGCGATGTTGGCTGCCTGCAAGCCGGCGGAGCCCCAGGCAAATGTGTTGCTGATCACGGTCGACACCCTGCGCCCCGATGCGCTGGGTGTCGTCGATGGACAGCGCGAGACGCCGGTCATCGATGAGCTGGCCAGATCGGGACGGCTGTTCTCGGCAGCGGTTTCGCCGGTACCGCTGACCCTGCCTTCGCATACTTCGATCCTGTCCGGGCTGTTGCCTGTGCATCACGGCGTGCGTGACAACGGGCAGACCGTTCCTGCTGACATTCCCTTGTTGCAGGAGCGCCTGCAGCACGAAGGTTATCGAACCGCCGCGTTCGTCAGCGGCTTTCCCCTGCAGGCGATGTTCGGACTGGATCGTGGTTTCGACCGTTACGACGATGACATGCACGATGGCGAGCAAGGTTGGGTCGAGCGTCGCGCCGAAGACACCGTGACCGCGACCAACGCCTGGCTGCAGGCTCGGAAAGCGGACCAGCCCTGGTTTGCCTGGACCCATTTCTATGATCCGCATGATCCCTATGCGCCGCCGCGCGAGTTCTGGCGGCCTGGTCCTCGTGGCGGCTACGACGGCGAAGTGACCTACACCGACTACTGGATCGGGAAACTGCTGGAGGTGGCTCGACAGGCCAGTGACGGGCGGCCCTTGCTGATCGTGCTGACCGCCGATCATGGTGAAGCGCTCGGCGAACACGAGGAACTGACCCATGGTTTCTTCGTGTACGACTCGACCATGCGCGTGCCGCTGATCTTTTCCTGGCCGGGGCGGATTGTTCCGGCGCAAGGCAGCGAGCCCGTGCAACTGATCGACGTTGCACCGACCATCCTGCAGTTGCTCGATCTGCCGCCACCCGAAAACGCGGATGGCCGTGGAATTGGCGAGGGCCTCGCAGGTGGAAAGCTGGATCTCCATCCAGCGATGATGGAGACATGGCTGCCGTGGACCTACTTCGGCTGGGCACCACTTACCGGCTGGCTGGATCGGCAGTGGAAGTTCATCGATGCGCCCGAAGCAGAGTTGTACGACGTGCTCGCCGATGCGCACGAAACCCGAAACCTCGCGCGTCAGCAGGCAGCTGTCGCGGATCGGCTGGGCGTGACCCTCGATACGCTGACGACAGCGAAGCAACGCGTTGCCGCCACCTCGCAGGACGACGAGGCGATGCAGCGCCTGCGCAGTCTCGGTTATGTCGGGGTTGGCGCGCCGGTCGAGGCGCCGCCGGCTGGCCTGGCCGATCCGAAACAGCGCATCGGCATGCGCAACACCTTGCAGCAAGGTGAAAGCCTGTTGCGTGCAGGCCGCTTTGCGCAGGCGCAGGAAGTGTTCGCCGGCGTGATTGCCGAAGATCCGGACAACCGGTTTGCCAACCTGCGATCGGGTATCGCCTTGTTGCGTCTTGGACGGATCGACGAAGCGTCGCGGGTACTTCGACATGCGGTAGTCGTTGAACCGCACCGCGCCGAGGCACGCTTCGCGTTCGGTGACGCGCTCATGCGCGAAGCACGGTTTGCCGAGGCTGCCGAACAGTGGGCCGTGCTCGCCGAGTTGCAGCCGCGACGCAGGGAAGCCTGGTTCAATCTGGCGACCGCGTTGGAGAAGAGCGGACAGGCGGAGCGCGCGCGCGGGGCGATGGCCGAGTACGAACGCCTGTCGGTCGGTCACAAGCAGGATGACGCTGCTGCCGAGGCGCAACCTTGAAGCGCCTGCCCGCACGCTGGTTGCTGTATGTCGCAGCGGATTGCGAACTGTGTGATCACGCGGTCCACGTGCTCGCCCAGGCCCGTGCACCGGATTTCGAATGCGTGGACATCGAGAAAGAGGCGAGCCTGGTCGAGCGCTATGGCGTGCGTGTTCCGGTATTGCACGACGTGGCCGGAAACCGCGATCTGGGTTGGCCGTTCGACGTTCTCGAGGCCAGGCGTTTCCTCAGTGCGGGCATGCCCCCGCGCTAGTTCCACCTTCGTTGTCGAGACTGATCCGTCAGTTGAGCTTCCAGCGCCAGCGCAGCCAGAGCGAGACGATCAGCGCGGACAGGAAGAACGCCGCTTCCCAGCCGCGCAGCCATTTGGGGCCCCAACCGATCAACTCGATCGCGGGCAGATCGAGGTGTACGCGGGCGGCGGCGCTGGCGTCCGCAAGATAGCCGGCCGGATTGCCGACCAGGGTGTTCAGCCAATGGCGCTTGTGGACGATTTCGGCAGGTGCCGGCAGCGGCAATTGCAGGAGCCGAGTCGCACCTTCAGTCAACGTGGTCGTTTCGCCATTCGCCGGCCAGCTGACCGTATTGCAGGCGGCCGAATCCGTCGGTGTCGCGTGGCTGCTCCAGTGCAGGGATGTGGCAACGTCCGCGGGCTCGACACAGATCCGTATCGCGGTTCCGGGCAGCGGATCGTGCACGCCGTACTGGTTCGACAGCCAGGGCAGCACGAGCAGGATCGGCAGGGCGGCGAGCAGGGCGGCGCCAGCGGTCAGGCGCATCTGGCGCAGGGCCAAGGCGAACTGGCCGCGGATCAACGGCAGCAATCCCGAAAATTCACCGTCGTAGGCGGCGAGGCGTTTCTGCACGTCCGCGAGTTCGATGCGCAGCTCGGCGATGCGCTGCTGCGGTGACCAGCGGCGGTAGATCCACATGCCAATGTATCCGACCAGCGCACCCCAGCCGAATACGCGCAGCAGTCCGGGCACATGGGCCAGCTCAAGCAGATGGTCGAGCGGACCCAGTGCAAGGCCGGGCAGATCGAGTATCCCTGGATTCATGGAGCGACTGCCTTGTCGGTGGCCGCGGATGACGTTCGGATCAGCGCGGCGAGATCGCCGATGCCAACGACCGGCGCAGCGGGAGCAAACGAGGTGAACAGCACGCCGGGAACCGCGTCGGGATCGATGCAGTGATCGCCGCTCCAGTTCTGCAGGTTGTCCTCCACCAGCAGGGGAGGCGTGGCACCGAGTGAAGTCTGCCACGAGGCGCGATAGCCCGGTTCGTAGCCGACCACGAGATCCGGCGCATCGTTGGCGTGATCGCCGGAATAGATGGCGTCGGCATCGTAGACCTTGCGCACCATGGCAGCCTGATCGGCGGGGTCGTGGATGTCGGCGAGTGCGACGATCAACTCCTGCTTCAGGGACGCTACCGACTCTGCAGCGACGATGCCCTCGGGTTCGCGACCCTTGCGATTGATGAAGATGCCGTTCAGGCCAAGCGCATAGGCGCGGCTGCGCGACCAGTCGACAGCGGCGAACAGCGGCTGGTTCGCGTCGGCGCCGGGTTTGAGAATCAGATAGCCGTGGTCGACCAGCCAGCGGTTCAGATGCACGCTGCGACGGTACGAGGCAAAGCCGTGATCGGACAGGACGATCAGGCGATCGTCGGCGCCGAGACGCTTGCGTACTTCGCCGAGCACGCGATCGGCTTCGGCGTAGATCCACGGAATCGCGTTGCGTGCGACTTCGCTGGATTGCGCGTGGGCGGGATGGTTCGGGTCGAGCCCGCGCCAGAACATGTGGCTGACCCGATCCGGCTGCACGAAAACCTCGATGACCAATTCGCTGTCATGCCGATCGAGGGCGTCATAGAGCATCGCCTCGCCCTCGGCCAGGGTGGTCTTGACCATGTCGAGCCAGGCCGCTTCGCCGAGGTGTCCCTGATTGAGCGCCCAGGTTTCCTCGGGCATGCCCAGCGTGTGGAAGCTGCCGATGCGCGCTGCGAGTTCGGGTGCGTAGCCGGCGGGTGCCGAAATCGGCAGGGCGCTGTCGCGCGGATCCGCCTGCAGCGGCGAAATGTAGAGCAGCGGGCGCGGGAATCCCTCGCTCAGATACGCGCGGAACATGCCCGGAACACTGCCGAAGATGCCCATGCTGAAACGCACGCTGATCCAGTCCGACCATTTTCCGACCTGCAAGGCATGCGCAGTTCCATCGAGCGTGAGGGTCGCCTCGGTACTGCTGCCGCGAAGCTCGAGCGGCACCGACAGCGGCTCCGCGTCTGCCTTGAACGGATGTGCTGGCCCTTCGAGAACGGCGCGCACGATGCCGTCGTCATCGACCGGCGCAAGCACGATGCGCCCGCCGTTGTCGGCCGCCGCAATGCGTCGCGTCGCCAGCAGGGTATAGGTGCCCTGGGTGCCAAGCAGGTCGGGCACGCCCATGCCGGA
>JAKQJM010000124.1 GCA_029561145.1 Pseudomonadota bacterium | reverse complement strand
TGCAGGCGGCGTGATTCGGCCTGCTCGGCGGTCTGCTTCGTTCGCTGTTCGTCCAGCAGCTTCGCCTTCAGCAGCGACAAGGCACGGGCGCGATTCTTGTGCTGCGAGCGCTCGTCCTGGCACTCGACGACGATGCCGGTCGGCAGGTGGGTGATGCGGATCGCCGAATCGGTCTTGTTGACGTGCTGGCCGCCGGCGCCCGAGGCGCGGAACGTGTCGGTCTTGAGGTCGGCCGGATTCAGATCGATGTCGTCGATCTCGGCGAGTTCGGGCAGGATCGCGACGGTCGCCGCCGAGGTGTGGATGCGACCCTGCGACTCGGTTTCCGGAACGCGCTGGACGCGATGCGTGCCCGACTCGAACTTGAGCCGCGAATAGGCACCCTTGCCCTCGATGCGCGCGACGACTTCCTTGTAGCCGCCGTGTTCGCCGTCGCTTTCCGAGAGGATTTCCACCTGCCAGCGCCGTTGTTCCGCGTAGCGCAGGTACATGCGCAGCAGATCGCCGGCGAAGATCGCGGCTTCGTCTCCGCCCGTGCCGGCGCGGATCTCCAGGAACAGGTTGCCGTCGTCGCGCGGGTCGCTCGGCAACAGCAGCAAATTCAGCTTCTCGTCGAGCTCGATCTCGCGCGCTTCGAGCGCGGCAATCTCGTCGAACGCGAGTTCGGCCATTTCGGGATCGGCGAGCAGGGCACGTGCAGCCTCCAGCGACTTCGCATTGGCGTCGAACTCCGCCAGCGACTCGGCCAAGGGGCCAAGTTGCGCATGCTCGCGCGAGACATCGCGCAGCCGTTTCGAATCGCCGAGCACGTCCGCGCTCGCCATCAGGGCTTCGAGTTCCTGATGGCGTTCGGCGAGTTGTTCGAGCTTGCGGCGGATCGAAGGAGTCATGGCATTTCGGCAGCCGCGTCACGGCGCGGCGCGCGCATGATACGCGAGTGCCAGCGACAGGGTCGCCGAAATCCGCCGCCGCATGCAGTGTTCTCGAATCGCGGATTCGCTTGCTGGTGGTGCGGCGATGACGGCAGACCGACGAAGTCATTGCCGAGCACGAAATCAATCGAGTCGGCCTAGAAGCCTTCGTCGTCGATGTACCTAGTCGGACGTCGGTGGCGACGCCCCCGCTGTGTCGAAAAGCTTTTCGGCAGCCAGCAGCAACTCGGCATCGCCGCGCAACGCGGCGGCACGCAGGTTTGCGCTCGGCGCGTGCAACAGTTTGTTGGTCAGCGTGTGGGCAAGGAACTCGAGCGCGTCGTCGGCCGACTTGCCGCGGGCAAGCAGGGCCCGGGCTTTTGCCAGGGCCTCATCGCGAGTGGTTTCGGCCTTGCGGCGCACGGCGCTGATCGGGTTGTTGAGATCGAGCGCCTGCCACCAATCCATGAAGTGCTCGACCGAAAGTTCGATCATCGCTTCGGCTTCGATCGCGGCTTGCTGGCGGGAGCGCAGGTTCTCGTCGATGACTTCGCGCAAGTCGTCGATCGTGTAGAGGAATACATCGGAAAGTCTGGCGACATCGGCTTCGATGTCGCGCGGCACGGCGAGGTCGACGAGAAACATGGGCCGCCGCCGCCGCGCCGCGAGCGCGCGAGAAACCATCGCATGGCTGAGGATCGGATCGCGTGCGGCGGTCGAGGAGATGACGATGTCGGCTTCGGCGAGATGTTTTTCGAGATCACCGAGCGCTATCGCGTAACCGCCAAAGCGACCCGCGAGTGCCTGGGCGTTGCCAAGGGTGCGGTTCGCCACGATCAATCGACGCACCTTGGCTTCGGTCAGGTGCCGCGCGGTCAGCTCGATCGTCTCGCCTGCGCCGATCAGCAGTACGCAGGCCTCGGCGACATCGGTGAAGACGCGTTCAGCCAGACGTACGGCGGTGAATGCCACCGAGACCGTATTCGCGCCGATACGCGTGTCGGAGCGCACGCGCTTCGCGACGGCAAAGGTAGTCTGGAACAGTCTTTCCAATGGCGCGTCGAGTGCACGTGCATCGCGCGCCAGGGCGTAGGCGTCCTTGACCTGGCCAAGGATCTGCGGCTCGCCCAACACCATCGATTCGAGACCGATCGCGACACGGAACAGATGCCGCACGGCGTCGGCGTTGTGATGACGGTAGAGAAATTCCTCGATATTCGCGCCATGCAGCTGCTGATGGCGATGCAGCCATTCAAATGGCGCCGACTCCGCCCCCGCGTCCACGTTGCAGTAGAGTTCGGTACGGTTGCAGGTGGACAGGATTGCAGCTTCGCGAACCCCGGGCTGGGCGATCAGCTCGGCCAACGCGCCGCCGGTCGCGTCGGCCGAAAAAGCCGCTCGCTCGCGCAGTGCGACGGGCGCGCATAGATGATTGAGTCCGAGTGCGATCAGGGCCATGCGTGCAACAATCGGCTAAGCTTGCCCGTGAACAAAACAGTATCCTGATCGGTCAGAAGGTGGGTCGCTGAGCGCTTCGGCACAATCCGACCAGGCTTCCTCAGGCGCTACGGATTGTGCGGGCCGGTTTCCGCAAGTTCAAGCAAGCAAAGGCAATTCGAGGGCTGTTGCGCGTGCAGATCAAGCAAAACACGGGTCGGCAAGGCGGCCGGCCCCAGCCTCCGACAGGCCTGCTTCGGTTTGCCGGCGTGTTCGCGTCGTGTCTGCTGGCTGCCTGCGCCGCGCCGACGAAGCGCGAGTCGCCAGCCCCCGCGGTAGTGCAGAGCGTGCATCCGGTCGCGATCGACGCGGATCTTCCGCTCAAGCTGATCGGCGCCGAATTGGCCGTGCAGAAGAATGACCTGGCGTCGGCAGCCCGTCGCTATGCCGACGCGGCGGAATTGTCCGACGATGCCGACATCGCCGAGCAGGCGACGCGCCTTGCGCTGGCGGTCAAGCAATGGCCGCTGGCGCACAAGTCCCTTGCGCGTTGGCAGGCACTGGATCCGAAATCGGTCGGCCTGCTCCAGTCCAAGGCGTGGATCGCGCTGGCGGAAGGCGAAATCGAGCCGGCATTTGCCGCGCTCGACACGCTCGTCCAGCGCGGCGGGGATGGACCGTGGCGTCTCGCTGCGCAGGTCATGATCGGTGCGGGGAACAAGGTCCAGGCGCTGGCCCTGCTCGAACGACTGGCAGTACCCGGGCGCCTCGGCGACAACAGTCGCGAATGGGTGGCGATGAGCCAGTTGGCATTCAAGCTCGGCGACAAGGCGCTGGCTGGTCGACTCGCCGACGCGGCCGTTGCCCGCTTCAAATCGGCCGATGCCTATGCCTGGAGTGCGAAGCTCGCGCTCGATCGCGGCGAGAAGGCGAAGGCGCGCGAGCAATATGCCGATGCACTGGAGCGCGATCCCGAAAGCCTGCAGTTGCGTTCCGGCTACGCCGCGATGCTTGCGGACAGCGGCGACTACGCGGGTGCTGCCCGGGCACTTGCAGAAGGCCCGCAGTCCGATGTGATCTATGGTGCGCGCGCTGCCTACGCGGCCCGCGCCGAGGACAAATCCCTGCAGGCGGCGCTGTATCGCTCGATCCAGTCGGACAAATCGCCGCGAACGGGCAAGCGACTCTATCTGCTCGGCCAGATCGCGGAACTTGCCGGCAAGGATGACGAGGCCGCCGATTGGTATCGCCAGGTCTCCGAGGACGACGAGAACTGGCTGGAGGCTGGAATCCGCGGTGTCGTGCTGGTCGACAAGAAGGGAGACGACGCAGCCGCGTTGCAGCGGATCGGTGAACTGCGCCTCGCTGCGGGCGCGGGCTCGCCCGAGACCGTTCAGCTGATCCTGCTCGAAGCCGAGTTGCTGTCGCGCAAGGGTCGCAAGGCCGAAGCCATGGCTGCCTATTCGCGAGGGCTGGACCAGTTGCCGGGCGATTCACGTCTGCTCTATGCGCGAGCCATGCTTGCGATCGAACTGGATGACATCGATTCCGGCGAGCGCGACTTGCGCAGTGTCCTCGTGGCGGATCCCGAAAGCGCCGATGCGCTCAACGCGCTCGGATACACGCTGGCTGACCGCACCGATCGTCTGGTCGAAGCCAATGAGCTGATCGAGAAGGCGATCCGCATCCGCCCTGACGAGCCGGCCATCCTCGACAGTCACGGCTGGATCAAATATCGGCTCGGGCATCTCGATGAGGCAATCACGCTGTTGCGCCAGGCCTACGCGAAGCAGCCCGACAGCGAAGTCGCAGCGCATCTCGGTGAAGTGCTCTGGGTTCGCGGCAACCGTGACGAGGCGCGACGCATCTGGGAGCAGGGCCGCGAGAAAGACGCCGGCAACAAGGTGCTGGTCGAGACGATGAAGCGGCTGGCGTCATGAATCGTGCGCGTCGCTGGGCTGGATTGGCCGGATTGATGGCTCTGCTTGCAGCTTGCACAACACCCCGGATCCGGCCCGATGCGGGCCTGCTCAACGCCCAGGATCAGCGCGAACGATCGCTGCTGAAACAGGCCGATTGGTCGCTCGAAGGCCGTCTCGCGATTTCAGGGCCGTCCGATTCAGGCAGCGGTTCGCTGGACTGGCTGCAGCAGGGCGAGCGGTTCCGCTTCACGGTCAGCGCACCGGTCAGCGGCAAGACCTGGACACTCAGCGGCGACGCCACCCATGCCGAGCTGACAGGACTGGGAAACCGGACGCCGAGCGCACGCGATGCCTCGGGTCTGCTCGAACACGAGCTCGGCTGGAAGGTGCCGGTCGCCGAACTTGCCTACTGGGTGCGCGGGATGCGGGCTCCGGGTCAGGCCGAGATGCGCTTCAGGGACGACGGCTTGCCCGCCGAATTCCAGCAGGCTGGCTGGACGATCGAATACCGTGACTACGCGCAAGGGCATGACCCGGTCTTGCCGCGTCGCATTTTCGCCAGCAACGGCGACTACAAGGTACGCCTCGTCGTCCAGCAGTGGGAAATGCGGTGACGCCGGATGATCCGGCCCAGCACTGGAGCGCATGGCCGGCCCCGGCCAAGCTGAACCTGTTCCTGCATCTGGTCGGTCGTCGCGACGATGGCTATCACCTGCTGCAAACGGTATTCCAGTTGCTCGACTGGGGCGACACCGTGCATCTGCGTGTTCGGGCCGATCCGGCGATCAAGCGGATCGGCGACATCCCCGGCGTTGCCGAGCGCGATGATCTGGTCGTTCGTGCCGCCGGTCTGCTCCAGCAGCAAGCCGGCAGCCGGGATGGTGTCGATATCCGGGTCGACAAGCGCATCCCGATAGGTGGCGGGCTCGGTGGCGGCAGCTCCGATGCCGCGACCGTCCTGGTGGCCTTGAACCGGCTTTGGCGCTGCGGGCTCGCGACGGCTCAACTGGCCGATCTCGGTGCGCGCCTGGGCGCCGATGTGCCCGTTTTCGTGCACGGCCACAGCGCTTTTGCCGAGGGCGTCGGCGACGTACTTACGCCGATTGGACTGCCGGAGCGCGATTATCTGATCGTCGATCCGGGGGTTGGCGTGTCGACTGCAGCACTTTTCCAGGCGCCGGAATTGACACGTGATAGCGCACCGATGACAATTGCGGGCTTGATTTCAGGGGTGCAAACGCGAAATGCGTTCGAGCCCGTCGCGCGTGCCAGGTTTCCTGCTGTTGCTGCGGCGCTGGACTGGCTCGCAAATCATGGAGATGCGCGGCTGAGTGGTAGCGGCGCTGCGGTCTTTGTTCCGCTAGATGGGGATGCCGCGCAGGTTATCGCCGGATGTCCTCCCGGCATGCGGGCGTGGGTCGCCCGCGGTGTCAATGATTCACCTTTGCTGACGGCATTGATGGACTACGATCGAAAAGCGGCATGAAGCGGATCCGTCCGTGTTCGTGGGTCAGATCAGGCCGGATCTCGGATTTCAATGGTGGGGCGTCGCCAAGTGGTAAGGCACCAGGTTTTGATCCTGGCATTCGCAGGTTCGAATCCTGCCGCCCCAGCCACTCGGGTTCCGTAGCGCGGCATTTGCATTCACGCTGCCGTTGAGAGCAGCCACAGATCGGTGTCACGGAGCGGTCCCTTGAGCAGCTCGGCGAATTCGGCAAGCATCCTCGTGTTCAGCGGCAACGCCAATCGACCGCTGACCCAGGCGATCTGCACCGAGCTCGGCGTGCCGATGGGCAAGGCGCAGGTCGGCCGCTTCAGTGACGGCGAAGTACAGGTCGAGATCGAGGAAAACGTCAGGCGCCAGGAAGTATTCGTCGTGCAGCCGACCTCGGCGCCGACAGCGGACAACTTCATGGAATTGCTGGTCCTGGTCGATGCGCTCAAGCGCGCTTCGGCGGCCAGTGTCACTGCGGTGTTGCCGTATTTCGGCTATGCGCGCCAGGATCGTCGTCCGCGCTCGGCGCGCGTGGCGATCACGGCCAAGGTGGCGGCCAAGATGATCGGTGCGGTCGGCACGGATCGGGTCCTGACCGTGGACCTGCATGCTGACCAGATCCAGGGTTTTTTTGATATCCCGCTCGACAACGTGTACGCATCGCCGGTGTTGCTCGCCGACATCTGGCGTTATTACGCGACGGATGACCTGATCGTGGTCAGCCCGGATGTCGGCGGCGTGGTGCGCGCCCGTGCGATCGCGAAGCGCCTCGATGATGCCGATCTGGCGATCATCGACAAGCGCCGCCCGCGTCCGAACGAGGCGACCGTGATGAACATCATCGGCGAGGTCAAGGACAAGGTCTGCGTGCTTGTCGATGACATCGTCGATACCGCCGGTACCTTGTGCGCGGCGGCGGCAGCCTTGAAGCGCCAGGGTGCGCGCAAGGTTGTCGCGTACTGCACGCACGCGGTGTTGTCGGGTCCGGCGCTGTCGAATCTCGACGCCTCGCAGCTCGATGAATTGGTCGTCACGGACTCGATACCACTGTCCGAAGCGGCCCTGGCTTGCAAGCGGATCCGGCAGCTTTCGGTCGCCGAGCTGCTGGCTGAAACCATACGCCGCATCGCCTTTGGCGAGTCGGTCAGTTCGTTGTATGTAGATTAGGAGCAGGGATTCGGGATCGGTGATTTGAAACGGCCGCAAGCGGCTTCGCCGAATCTCCAAACCCCTGAATACCGGTTCCACACCACTCCCCTGGTCGCGGGGGAGTTTCCAGTCTGCCGCGAGGCAGTCCATTCGCAATAAAGGCAACACGAAAATGGCAAAGACACATGAAATCGCGGTAGCGCTGCGCAAGGACGAGGGGAAGGGTGCGAGCCGCCGCCTGCGTCGTGCGGGCAGCGTGCCGGCTATCGTTTATGGCGGCGGAGAACTGGGTCCGGTCAGCATCCAGCTGGCCCACAAGGATGTCTTCATGGCCTCCCAGACCGAGTGGTTCTATTCGTCGATTCTCGACCTGAACCTCAACGGCGACGTGCAGAAGGTCCTGCTGCGTGACATGCAGCGTCATCCGTTCAAGGCGCAGATCCTGCATCTCGATTTCCTGCGCATCAACGAGAACGAGGAAATCCGCGTGCGCGTTCCGTTGCACTTCCTGAACCAGGAGACATCGCCGGCAGGCAAGACCGCCGGCGTCATGATCCTGCATGAGGTGACCGAGGTCGAAGTTTCCTGTCTGCCGAAGGATCTTCCGGAGTACATCGAGGTCGATCTGGGCGGCTTGAAGGTGGATGACATCGTTCACCTGTCCTCGCTGACCCTGCCCAAGGGCACCGAGATCCCCGAGCTGAAACTGGGCAAGGAGCACGACATCACCGTGGTCAGCGCCAAGCTCGGTCGCGAGGAAGTCGATGTTGCTGCCGCTGGCGCGGAAGGTGACGTCGCCGCGAAGAAGGATGGCGAAGGCGACAAGTAAGTCATCGCGCCTGTCGCGCGTCATGCGCGGCGGGTCGATCGACCTTCATGAGCCGATTGCGCCTGATCGTCGGCCTCGGGAACCCCGGGGCCGAACATCTCAGAACCCGGCACAACGCCGGGTTCTGGTTTGCCGATGCGCTGGCCGCCCGGCAAGGCGGACGTTTCGGGATCGAATCGAAACTGCACGCGGAAACGACGAAGGTCGTGATCGATGGCGAGGCCCTTCATCTGCTCAAGCCGATCACCTTCATGAACAAGAGCGGCATCGCCGTGGTCTCGGCGCTGCGCTACTACAAGATTGAGCCCGAGGAAATGCTCGTCGTCCATGATGACCTCGATCTGCCGCCCGGTGCGGCCAGGCTCAAGTTCGACGGTGGGCACGGAGGCCAGAACGGGTTGCGCGACATTTTCGCCCATCTCGGTCACGGTCGATTCCATCGGCTGCGCATCGGTATCGGTCATCCCGGACACAGGGACAGGGTCACCTCGTGGGTGCTCGGTCGTGCCGGCGCCAACGATGAGCAGGCCATGCTGGGCGGCATCGGCGCGGCGCTGGACGTGCTTCCGCTGGTGGTCAGCGGGCAGCACAACGAGGCCATGAAGCGATTGCATACAAGCAAGGATTAGGAATTGGGGATTCGGGATTCGCAAAACGCCGGCACTCGTATCGCGGTGGCTTTCACGAATCCCGAATCCCGAATTTCGAATACCGGACATGAGCCATGGGCATCAAATGCGGCATCGTCGGTCTGCCGAACGTCGGCAAATCGACACTATTCAACGCGCTGACCAAGGCAGGAATCGCCGCGGCGAACTTCCCGTTCTGCACGATCGATCCGAACGTCGGAGTCGTCCCGGTACCTGATCCGCGACTCGGCGAACTGGCCGAGATCGTCAAGCCACAGAAGACGATTGCGACCTCGATGGAGTTCGTCGATATCGCGGGTCTTGTGGCAGGCGCTTCGAAGGGTGAGGGGCTCGGCAACAAGTTCCTTGCGCATATCCGTGAGGTCGATGCGATCGCCCACGTGGTGCGTTGCTTCGAGCATCCGGATATCGTTCATGTGGCCAATCGCATCGATCCGATCTCGGACATCGAGACAATCGACACCGAGCTCGCCCTGGCCGACCTCGAATCCGTCGACAAGGCGTTGAACAAGGTTGAACGCGCGGCCAAGGCCAACGACAAGGAAGCGCTGGCCAAGCGACCGGCCCTGCAAAAGCTCGCCGCCGCCCTCAATGAAGGCAAGCCGGCGCGTGCCGCAGGCCTCGATGAGGAGGAGTTGGCGCTGGTCCGCGACTTGTTTTTGCTGACACTCAAGCCATTGATGTATATAGCAAATGTTCTTGAGGATGGGTTCAACGACAACCCATTGCTCGAGCGCGTGCGGGAACGCGCGAAAAGCGAAGGGGCCGAAGTGGTTCCGGTCTGCGCGGCGATCGAGGAAGAGCTGTCCCAGCTCGACGACGCCGACCGCGATGCCTTCCTGGCCGACATGGGCTTTGACGAACCCGGCTTGAACCGCGTGATCCGTGCCGGCTACACCTTGCTCGGCCTGCAGACCTATTTCACCGCTGGCGTGAAGGAAGTGCGTGCCTGGCAGGTCAAGGTCGGTGCCACGGCGCCCCAGGCGGCAGCGGTCATCCATACGGACTTCGAGCGCGGCTTCATTCGTGCCGAAACGATCGCCTATGACGATTTCATCAAGTACCGTGGCGAGTCGGGCGCAAAGGAAGCCGGCCGGCTGCGTCTCGAGGGCAAGGACTACATCGTCAAGGAGGGCGACGTCCTGCATTTCCGCTTCAATGTCTGATCGATCGGGAGAGTGCCGTGTCGGGTCAACAGCGTGAGCTTGAATTCCAGTTCCTGGCCGAGCCGACCGATGTGAATTTCGGCGGCAAGATGCACGGCGGCGCCGTGCTGCGCTGGATCGACCAGGCCGGCTATGCGTGTGCGGTGGCGTGGAGTGGCAAGTACTGCGTGACGGCGGCGGTTGGCGGGATCGAGTTCGTTGCCCCGATCCTCATCGGTGATCTTGTTCAGGTTCGCTGCAAGCTCGTCCATACCGGAAACTCGAGCATGCACATCACGGTCGAAGTCGTCGCTCGGGACCTGCGATCGACTGTCGAGCGTCTGGCGACCCATTGCGTGATGACCTTTGTTGCGCTCGATGCGCCGGATGGTCGTCCGACTCCGGTGCCGAAATGGGTTCCGGTCAACGCCGAGGATCTGGCGCTGGCCCAGTACGCACTCAAGGTGATGGAGGTGGGTCAACGCATCGAGGAGGAGGCGGCAGCACTGCGCCGGATCTGAGCGGGGCGAGACGCCGCAAAGGCGGCTGCAGCTTGCCAGGCCAGCGGACTCCCGTTGATTCTTGTCCTGAACAACCCGTCCCGGCACGCATTTTGCTGTTGACACCCCGGCCGTGCTCCGCGAAAATGCGCGGCTCCGTGTCTGGAGGGATACCCAAGCGGCCAACGGGGGCAGACTGTAAATCTGCTGGCTTACGCCTTCGGTGGTTCGAATCCACCTCCCTCCACCAAGTCGCGGAGTACGGGATGTTTCATGTAGGTGGATTTGAACCACCGATTGAGAATGAAGGTTCGACGGGTCCGCCGGTAGCGGATTTGAACGCGACGCGAAGGCGGCGCGGCCCCGGAGGGGTGGAGGGCAGGATGCCCGGAGTAATCCATTCTCTCCAGCTGCAACGAGATTCGAAATTCGGGATTCGCAAGTGCGGTGAAACGGGCTTCTGCGGATCTTCAATACCGAATCCCGGCTCCAGGCGGGAGTAGTTCAATGGTAGAACATCAGTTTTCCAAACTGATTACGAGGGTTCGATTCCCTTCTCCCGCTCCAATGCTTCAGCGCGGCATTGAGAGGGAGAGAACAGGTTTCTAGTAGATGGGTCAGCACGGATGCTGGTCCTGGATCGCCGACAGGAAGTCGGCTGACGTAATTGAGAGTCCGGCAGGATGCCGGTTTGAGCTTGCCCATCAGGGAAGATGGCTGAAACAACTGCTCACGTAGCTCAGTCGGTAGAGCACTTCCTTGGTAAGGAAGAGGTCGATGGTTCGATTCCATTCGTGAGCACCACCTTGATCCCATCCAGTCATACGATCTCCCGAGAAGAATTACTGCCATGTCGAAAGAGAAATTCGAGCGCAAGAAGCCCCACGTAAACGTCGGCACGATTGGTCATGTAGACCATGGCAAGACGACCTTGACGGCAGCCCTGACGAAAGTGGGCGCCGAGCGTTTTGGTGGCGAGTTCAAGGCG
>JAKQJM010000113.1 GCA_029561145.1 Pseudomonadota bacterium | reverse complement strand
TTCTACAAGGAGTTCCAGATCAAGACCGGCGGCTATTCGGTCGAGTTCGGGCGCACCACCGGCGGCGTGATCAATGCGGTCACCCAGTCCGGCACCAACGAGTTCAAGTTCGGCGCCGAGGCGGTGTGGGAGCCGAGCTTCGCCCAGACCAGCGGCACCGATCGCTACGATGCCGATGGCAATCCCTACTACATCACAAGCTACGACGAGTACGACCGGGCCAATCTCAACCTTTCGGCGTCGGGACCGATCATCCGCGACAAGCTTTTTTTCTACGCCCTGTATGAAGTGCGCGACTATCAGCCGACCAACACGACCAGCACCGGCAACCTGCTCAACGAAGGCAATTCCGACGATGGTTTCTGGGGCACCAAGGTCGACTGGCAGATCAGCGACAACCATCTGCTCGAACTGCTGGCCTTCGGCGATGGAAACAAGGACGCGACCGACATCTACCAGTTCGATCTGGCCAGTGGCGATCGTGGCGACTACACGAATACCCGCTTCATCGACAACGGCGGCACCAACTGGTCGGCGACCTATACCGGGTACCTGACCGACAGTTTCTCGATGAAGGCCATGTACGGCGAGAACGAACGCGAGTTCGCCCAGTCCAGCCTCAACGACATCAACTGCAACCGCATCCGCGATCTGCGCAACGTCGGCGACGGCGACATCGGCTGCACCAGCACATCGACCGTGGCCCGCCGACTCGACAACCGCGAGGCCGCCCGTCTGGATTTCGAATGGTCGCTCGGCGGTCACCTGCTGCGCTTCGGCCTCGATCATGAAACCAATACCTCGGATCACGCGCAGTTCTATCCAGGCCTCGATCGCCTGCTCTACGAGATCCGCGATACCTCGCCCGGCGCAACCCTGGCCAATGGCGGCGTTGTCCCGGCGGGAGTAACCGCCTATGTACGGACCCGCACCAACGAGGTCGACGGCGTGTTCGAATCGATCAACAGCGCCTACTACATCGAAGACAACTGGTCGTTGACGCCGAACTTCGTCATCAATGCCGGTTTGCGCATGGAAGCCTTCGACAACAGGAATTCCGATGGCGACAGCTACATCAAGATCGACGACATGCTCGCCCCGCGCCTGGGCTTTTCGTGGGATACGGTTGGCGATGGCCGCACCAAGATCTTCGGCACCCTGGGCCGCTACTTCCTGCCGGTGGCCAACGTCATCAACATCAAGCAGGCCGGCGGCTTCGCCGACGTGCGCACCTTCTACGCCTTCAATGGCCTGGAGGATTTCACCTTCAACGGCAACACCTACCAGCGCCCGATCCTCGGCCCGCAGATCGGTCCGGTTGACGACTCGCAGGGCGACGGCACGGTCGGTGACCTGCGCGGTGAAGTCGACAGGAACATGGATCCGGTCTATCAGGACGAACTGATCCTCGGTTTCCAGTCGATGATCGGCGACAAGTGGTCGATCGGTTCGCGGGTCATCTACCGCGACCTGACCAACGCGATCGATGACATGGAGCTGACCTCGAACGGCATCCTGTGCGACGGCGAACCGGGATACATCGGCTACATCATGGGCAATCCGGGCGAGGAGGCGACCGTCTACACCGATACCGATTGCGACGGCGAGAACGATGCCTTTGTCACCATTGACACCTCCGTCGCCGGCTGGGCGCTCTACGACGACGATGGCAACTACGTTGGCGAAGCGGGCTATTCCAAGCCGGATCGCAGCTACAAGGCGCTCGAACTCCAGCTCGACCGCGCCTGGGATGGGCAATGGTCGTTCAATGCGTCGTATACGCTGTCCTACAGCGAGGGCAATGCCGAAGGACCGGTCAATTCGGATACGGATTTCTCCGACACCGGGCGCACTGAAAACTTCGACGATCCGTGGGTCAACTACGGTGGCCGCGGATTCCTGCCCAACGACCGTCGTCACCAGTTCAAGTTCCGCGGCTCGTATGGCCTCGGCGAACACTGGGCGCTCGGCGGTACGCTGGCCGCGCAATCCGGCCGTCCGGTCAATGCGTTCGGCGTGGGCAATCCGTTCGACGGAACCAACTACCACAGCAATTTCATCTGCGTGGCCAATTGCACGTCGGACAACCCATCGCAACGCATCTATGAGGCCAGTCGCCGCGGCGACGGCGGACGCCTGCCATGGACCTACGATCTCGGCGCCAACGTCAGCTACCAGAACACGTTTGGCCCCACCGATCTGCACGTGAAACTGGCGGTGTACAACCTGCTCAACCAGGAAAAGGTCAGGGAAGTCGACGACGAACTCGAATCCGATATCGGCTTCATCAACCCGGAGTATGGCCAGGGCACGAGTTACCAGACGCCGCGCTATGCGCAACTGACTGTTTCGGTGAACTTCTGAGTCCACAGCCCGGCGACCCGCAATCGCGGGTCGCCTTCGCTTCATCCGCTCCGGTTCCTGACGTGAATCCAGCCTGCAATACGCGCATCGATCCGACCCGGTCTGCCAGCGTCGCGTTCGATGGCGTCGACCTCGATGCACTCGCCGCGCACTTCGGCACGCCGTTGCAGGTCTACTCGGCCGGCGCGATCAGGCAGCGCATCCATGCCCTGCACTGCGAACTGATCGGCCTCGACGCGATGGTCTGCTACGCCGTGAAAGCGAACAGCAATCACGCGGTGCTGCGGCTCATGGCCGAAGCCGGATTGGGTGCCGACATCGTTTCATCCGGCGAATTGCGGCGTTGCCTGCGCGCCGGGATAGCCGCCCAGCGCATCGTGTTTTCCGGGGTCGGCAAGAGTGAGGCCGAAATCATCGAGGCGCTGGAGGCCGGAGTCTGTCGATTCAATGTCGAATCGTTCGATGAACTTTGCCTGCTGCGCCAACTGGCGGACCAGCGTGCGACCACCACGCATGCGGCCGTGCGCATCAATCCGGATGTCGATGCGCAGACCCACGCCAAGATTTCCACCGGCAAGGCCGAAAACAAGTTCGGCGTCGGCCTCGACGAGGCACGGCGCTGGTTCGCGCAGCATCCACGCACTTCGCGCTTGCGCCTGGACGGCCTGCACGTGCATATCGGTTCGCAGATCCTCAACCTCGATCCATTCCGTGTCGCCCTCGAACGTACCGCCGCGTTGCAACGCGAGCTGGCCGGACAAGGACACCTCATCACCAGTCTGGACGTCGGCGGCGGCCTCGGCGTGCGCTACCGCGAGGACGAGGATCGCGCCATCGACATTGCCGATTACGTGGACGTCGTGCGTCGCAGCCTGCATGACTTCCGTGGCCGCCTGGTATTCGAGCCCGGTCGCTGGCTGGTGGCCGAGGCGGGACTGCTGCTGACCCGCATCATCCGCATCAAGCATGGACAGCAGCGCCGCTTCGTCGTCGTCGATGCAGCGATGAACGACCTGCTGCGTCCCAGCCTCTACGACGCCTGGCACGAGATCGCCGCGGTCTCCGATACGCCGGCGCAGCGCATGATCTGCGATGTCGTCGGCCCGGTCTGCGAGACCGGCGACACCTTCGCACGCGCACGCGAACTGCCGGAATGCGCGGCAGGCGACCTGTTGATGATCCGCACCACCGGCGCCTACGCCGCCTCGATGGCGTCGAACTACAATTCCAGACCACTGGCTGCCGAAGTCATGGTCGATGACGGACGCTACGCGGCGATCCGCCAGCGCCAGAGCTTCGAACAGATGACGGCAGGTGAAGTCATGACGCCACAATGGCAAAGCCTCTGAGATGCGCATCGTCCTCGCCATCGTGCTGATGTCGCTCCTGCGCACCGCGCTGGCGGTCCCGCTGGCCGAGCTGGACACGCTGGCCGACGAGGCGATCGGGCGCTACGCATTGCCCGGCCTCGCGATCGGCGTGATCGAGAAGGGCAAGGTGATCTATCGACGAACTGCAGGCGAGCGCGAAGCAGGTTCGGGCCGGCGCATCGACCCGGCCACCCTGTTCAAGATCGCCTCGAACAGCAAGGCGATGACGGCCAGCGTGCTGGCCCGCCTGGTCGATGCGAAAAAGCTGCGCTGGGATGATCCGGTGGTGAAACATCTGCCGGACTTCCGCATGGCCGATCCGTGGGTGACGCAGAACATGCAGGTGCGCGACCTGCTCGTGCACAACAGCGGCCTGCCCGAAGGCGGCGGCGATCTGATGCTGTGGCCCGAGCCCAATCGGTTCACGCGCGCCGACATCCTCGCCGGCCTCGGCCACATCAAGCCGAAGTACAGCTTCCGCGCGGGTTACGCCTACGACAACCTGCTCTACGTCGTGGCCGGCGAAGTGGCCGCGGCGGCGGGCGGGGCAAGCTACGAGGAACTGGTCCGCCGCGAAGTCTTCATGCCGCTCGGCCTCGACTGCAAGGTCGGTGCCTGGCGTCGAAGCGGATCCGACAATCTCGCCCAGCCGCATGCTCGGGTGGATCGGCGCAATCGGGTCGTCAATGCGGATCGTGCGGACATCGCGGAACTGACCTCGGCCGCCGCCGGCGGCATCCGATGCAGTCTCGATGCGATGTTGATCTGGGCCAGCAACTGGCTGGATCCCGATGAAAAACAGAAGGCCTGGCTTTCGCAGGAACAGCGCAAGGCCCTGTGGAGTGCACACACGCCGATGCCGATATCGGAACGCCGCCGCGCGTGGGACGACACCCACGCCTACCTGTACGCGCTGGGCTGGCGCCTCGCCGATGTCGATGGTGAATGGACGGTGTCGCATACCGGCACGCTCTCCGGCATGTACTCGGTGCTGATGCTGCTGCCGGATCGCAAGTCCGGATTCGTCGTCCTCATCAACGGCGAGGCCGAGGAAGCGCGCACGGTACTCACGGAAGCGCTGCTCAAGCGTTTCACCCGACCTGACGATACGCGCGGGCTGGCCGACTTTGCAGCCGACCTGGCCCGCGAAGTATCCACCGGCGACGCAAGCTCGGCTGCAACTCCGGGTCCGCTCGCGCTCGCTTCGATCGATCAGGCCGCCGCACTGATCGGCGTCTGGCGCGACCCGTGGTTCGGCGAGGTATCGATCTGTCCCGAACGATCGCAGGTTCGCTGGCGTTCGGCCAAATCGCCGAAGCTGAGCGGCATCCTCAAGCGCGTCGGCGATCGCATCCTGGTCGATTGGGACGGGGATCACGCGCAGGCGTGGCTGCATCCCGGCGACGGAACCGAGCGCGGTTTGCGCATGAGCAAGGTCGATGCCGACGCCGATTTCAGCTACGACTACGAGGACCTGGCCTTCACTCGCGTGCGCGCCTGTGATTGACCGCCGCCTGTTGATGCCGGTCCTGCTGGGTGTCCTGCTCGGCAGCGTTCGATCCTCCGCGGCGGCGACGCCGATCCTTTCCATGGCCACGACGATGGCAGAAGCCGGCCTGGTCGATGTCGCGAGCCTGGTTCCCGATATCGCACTCGACCTGCGCTATGCCGGTGATGACAATTTCGTGGGCCATCGCATCGACGGATACGAAGCGGCGCGATGCCTGCTCAAGCCGCTTGCCGCGCGCGCACTGGCCACGGCGGAACGCGAGCTGCGCAGGCATGGCTTGCGACTCAGGCTGTTCGACTGCTATCGACCGGCGCGCGCGGTGCGCGAGTTCGTCGAATGGGCAGCCGATCCGGACGCGACGGAGACCCGGGCCGACTACTATCCGCGACTCGACAAGCGTGCCTTGCTCGGTGCCTATATCGCGCCGGTTTCCGGACACAGCCGAGGCGCAACCGTCGACCTGGGCCTGATCCGATGCGCGGACGATGGCGCCGATTGCGTTGCGCTGGACATGGGCACGCGCTTCGATTTCTTCGATACGCGCGCCAACACCGAATCGACCGAAGTGACCACCGCGCAACGCGGCAACCGACAGCGTCTGCGCGCTGCCATGGAGCAGGCCGGTTTCCACAACTACGCGATGGAGTGGTGGCACTACAGCTATCCGCACGAGCCCGGACCGGAGACGATCTACGATGTACCTATCCAGTGAAACGAATTGGAAGACGAGTCTGATCCGGGCCATGCTTCGTCCTGGCCTGGTCCTGGTGTCCACGCTGCTGGTTTGCGTGGCCTGTGCACGAGGAGGTCATCGCATGGACGTCGAGCAGAACATCGATGCGCTGATGCAGGCTTATCAGGGCGATGTGCCGGGTGCATCGGTGCTCGTGGTCCGCGACGGCAAGGCGCTGGTGCGGAAAAGCTACGGCCTGGCCGATCTCGAGCAACGGCACCCGGCGACGCCGGCAACCAACTATCGCCTGGCGTCGGTGACCAAGCAGTTCACCGCTGCGGCAATCCTGCTGCTGATCGAGGACGGACGGCTCGGTCTCGACGATCGACTGCGCCAATGGCTGCCTTCCCTGCCGATGTCCAACGACGCGATCACGATTCGCCATCTGCTCACGCACACCAGTGGCCTGATCGACTACGAGGAGGTGATGCCGGCGGATCAGGTGACCCAGTTGCGCGACCGCGACGTGCTGCACCTGCAGGAAGGACAGGATCGACTGTATTTCGCGCCGGGCAGCCACTACCGCTACAGCAATGGCGGCTACTCGCTGCTCGCCCTGATCGTGGAAAGGATTTCGGGGCTTTCGTTCCAGCAGTTCCTGCACGAGCGGATCTTCGCCCCGCTCGGGATGAGCCAGACCCTGGCCTATGTGCCCGAGGGACCGGCCATCGCGCATCGGGCCTATGGATACAGTTGGATCGGCAACACCTGGCAGCGCACCGACCAGAGTTCAACCAGCGCCGTGCTCGGCGATGGCGGCATCTACTCATCGATCGACGATCTGGCGCGTTGGGATGCCGCGCTGTACGACGATCGCCTGCTCAGCGACACATCGAGAGCTGCGGCCTTCACGGCATCGACGACGACCGACGATGCCGATGTCGCCTATGGCTACGGATGGCGCATCACCGGAGAGTCGCTGTGGCACTCCGGAGAAACCATCGGTTTCCGCAATGTGATTGTGCGCTACCCGATGCGCCGCCTGAGCGTGATCGTGCTGAGCAATCGCGATGAGCCGGAGCCCTACCGGATCGCCCTGGCCATCGCGCGGCTGTTTCCCTGAACGCGCACCTTGCCTTGATCGGCCTTGTCGCGAACGGCGGCGTGACACGCTCGCCTCAGGTCTGTTCCAGACGATAGCCGTGCTGGTAGACGGCGGCCAGGCGCCAGCCGTGTTCACCGTTGAGCTCGAGTTTCTTGCGCAGCCGGCTGATGTGCGTGTCGACGGTACGCGTCGATACCGCCGAACTCATGTTCCAGACGTTTTCAAGCAGGGAGTCGCGGCTGACGATGCGA
>JAKQJM010000112.1 GCA_029561145.1 Pseudomonadota bacterium | reverse complement strand
GAGGTCAAGAATCCGCTGGCGGGTGTGCGCGGTGCTGCGCAATTGCTCGGTCGTCGCGTCGACAGCGCGGAGCTGCGCGAACTGGCCGACCTGATCATCAGCGAAAGCGACCGGCTGACCGCGCTGGCCGATCGATTGCTGCGTGCCGGCGGCAAGCCTCGCCTCGCTCGCCTCAACGTGCACGAAGTGCTCGAGCGCGTGGCCTTGCTGGTTGCCGCGGAAGCGAATGCGCCGACCGTCCGCCGCGACTACGATCCAAGCCTGCCGCCGGCCGTGGGCGACGGCGATCGCCTGCAGCAGTTGCTGCTCAATCTCGCACGCAATGCAGTGGAAGCCGGCGCATCGACGCTCACCTTGCGCACGCGTGTCGCGTTCGGCGTGCGGCTGAACGAACGCCTGCGGCGCCTCGTGTTGCGCGTCGACGTGATCGACGACGGGCGTGGCATTCCGCCCGGGATTGCCGCGTCGCTCTACCAGCCGCTCGTGTCTGGACGTCCGAACGGGACCGGGCTTGGCCTCGCCCTCGCGCGCGAGATCGCGCATGAGCACGGTGGCGAGTTGCGCCACGGCTGCCGCGCCGGGGCGACCACGTTCAGCCTGCTGTTGCCGCTGGATCCTTCGCCATGAATACGGTCTGGATTGTCGATGATGATCGTGGCGTGCGGGTCGTACTCAGCGCGGCGATGCGCGACGCCGGTTACACGCCGCTAGAGTTTGCCGATGCCGAGGCGGCCCTGGCGGCGCTCGAATCGGATGCGCCCGACGTGCTCTTCACCGATGTACGCATGCCCGGTGCGACCGGCCTCGAACTGCTCAAGCGCTTGTCCACCCACGCCGCGGCGTTTCCGGTCGTCGTGATGAGTGCATACACCGACGTCGCGACCAGCGCCGCCGCGTATCGGCACGGTGCGTTCGACTATCTGCCGAAACCCTTCGATCTCGACACGGCCGTCGAGATGGCCAGGCGCGCGATCGCGCAATCGGTATCCGAAGCGCCCGAGGCAACGCATTCCGCCGCTCCCGTCGAGCCCGAGCTGATCGGCGACACGGCGGGCATGCGCGAGCTGTTTCGCGCGATCGGGCGTGTCGCTGCGAGCGGACACAATGCCTTGATCACGGGCGAGACCGGTACCGGCAAGGAGCTCGTCGCGCGCGCGCTGCATCGCGAGAGTCCGCGCGCGAACGCCGTCTTCGTCGCCCTGAACACGGCGGCGATCCCGTCTGAACTGCTCGAATCGGAGTTGTTCGGTCACGAGGCCGGGGCGTTCACTGGCGCGACGCGCCGGTACGCCGGCCGGTTCGAGCAGGCGGACGGCGGCACCTTGTTCCTCGACGAGATCGGCGACATGCCGCTGGCCCTGCAGACGCGCTTGCTGCGCGTGCTCGCGGCCGGCGAGTTCTACCGGGTCGGCGGTCGGGAACTGATCAAGGCGGACGTGCGCGTGCTCGCGGCGACGCATCAGGATCTCGACGCAAAGGTTGCCAGCGGGACGTTTCGCGCCGACCTGCTGCATCGCCTCGATGTCCTGCGGCTCAGGCTGCCGCCCCTGCGCGAACGCCGCAGCGATATCCCGAAACTGGCCGGACACTTCCTCGCCCAGGCCAGTGCGGAAGCCGGCCTTGAGCCGAAGCGCTTCGCCGCGACCGCCCTGGCCGCCCTGCGTGAACTTGAATGGCCAGGCAATGTGCGCCAACTGGAAAATGCCTGTCGTCGCCTCGCGGTACTCGCCAGTGGCCGACAGATCGGCATCGCCGACCTGCCGGCCGAATTGCGCAACGGGTCCGCCAGCTCGCGACCGGCATGGAGCATCGCCCTGGCCGACTGGGCCGAGCAGGAGCTCAAGGCCGATGGCGAAGCATTGCACGCGCGGGCGCTGAAGGAATTCGATCGTGTCCTGCTCGAAGCGGCCCTCGTCGTCAACGACGGTCATCGCCAGAACGCGGCAAAGGCGCTGGGACTCGGGCGCAATACGCTGACCCGCAAGCTCGGCAGTTCGCGCAAGCCGAAGCGCTGATCGCAGCCTCTCCAGCTAAGCGAGCGTTGCGGCCCGATATGATCAGTCCATCGCCATCCACGGAGCCACCGCTCATGCCCCTGCCAATCACGATCCGCGCCGCCACCGATGCCGATCTCGACTTCCTCGTCGAGAGCAATGCCGCGTTGGCGCTGGAAACCGAACGCAAGGTGCTGGATCGCGAGGTGCTGGCGCGCGGCGCCAAGGCCGTGTTCGCTGAGCCGCATCGCGGCAGATACAAGATCGCCGAGCGCGACGGAGCCCCGGTCGGCTGCCTGCTGGTGACTTTCGAATGGAGTGACTGGCGCAACGGCGACTGGTGGTGGATCCAGAGCGTCTACGTGACCCGCGATGCGCGTCGCAGCGGCGTGTTCAGCGCGTTGTATGCCGATGTCGAACGCCAGGCGCGATCGACCGCCGGCGTGGTCGGGCTGCGTCTCTATGTCGAAAATGCAAACGATGACGCGCAGGCAACGTATGCGGCGCTCGGCATGGGGGATTCGGGTTACCGGCTGCTCGAAACGGCCTTCGTGGATTTCTTCTGAGCCTCGCCGCGGCAATTGCGGCGCAGGTTCAGTGGCGCAGACCCGGCGCGCTCAACTCGAGGCCATGTGCCGCGAGAATCGCGCGGCATTGCGCAAGGCGTCGCCGATCGGATGATTCGCAGTCGATGACACCCGCGCGATAACGCAGCGTGCTGCCATCGGCCAGGCGCGCGACCCGCTCGCGGTCCGGTTCGAGCAGGGCCGCCTCGATCACTTGCCAGAGTCCGCCGAGTTCGGCGTGTTCGTACTGCGCGCAGGCGAGCGCGCACAGGTCAAGCGTGGTCAGGTGCCGTGCGTGCGTCGTCTTGACGCCGAACGCCTCGCCGATGGCAAGGGCGAGTTGGGCGCCGATCAGGCCTTGGTCGAGCAGTTCGTGCTCGAGTCGTCGACCGACCACTTCAATCGTCGCGGAATCGCCGGACAGCAGCCACGGCATGACCAGCATCGGACTGCCGAGCAGGCCATGGTCGGGCTCAAGGCTGGTCAGCGGCAGGCGGCCCTCGTGGGCGCCGAGGGCGATCACATGCGCGCCGCCGGTCGCGCGCGGCAGGCGTTCAAGCGCATCGGCGAGCGCGGCGTGCAGGGGCCAGCCCGGGCGCAGCAGCTGGGCCTGGTCATAGAGCGCGCCGACGAAGACGAAATCGAGTGCGTGGATTTCCGCGACATGCGCGGCCAGATCGAGGGCGAGCGCGTCGGCCAGCACGCTTGCCGTGGCGCGATCCAGGGTCGTGACCGGGGGAATGCCGGGAGTTTCGCATTCAACGGCGATCAGCGCGGTGATGTGCGATTGCGCGGTTTCGGCGCGATTCGAAAGCGGCGGAACGGGCACGATGCGGTTTTTTCAGTCGGAGCCGCAGTGTACCATCGCGCCCCCTGTTCCCTGCGCGCGCCTGACCAATGGAATCCCAAAAGAACTACAAGAGTTTCTGGAATGACAAGGCGGCGACGCCGGACAGCGCATTTGTCGCGGTCGACGGCAGCACCAACGAGGAGACGGCGCGCCTGACCGGCACCTACAGCGCCCATCAGGTGACGGCCGCACTCGACCTGAAACCGACCGACCGCGTGCTCGAACTCGGCTGCGGCGTCGGTCGCATCGGTCGCGAGATCGCACCGCGTGTCGCCCATTGGGAAGGCACCGACATTTCCTCGAACATGATCGAGGTCGCGCGCGAACGGCTGAAGGATCACGCCAATGTCGGGTTCACCGAACTGAGCCGATCCAGCCTGCAGCCGTTGCCCGATGCGAGTTTCGACAAGGCCTATTGCGTCGCCGTGTTCATCCACATGGACAAGGAGGATTTCTTCCTTTACCTGGAGGAAATGGCGCGCGTGGTCAAACCCGGCGGCCTGATCTATTTCGATGTCTGGAACATGGCCAGCGCGGTGGGCTGGCGCCGCTATGCGCTCGAGATCGACCAGCATCGCGCCGCCGATCATTCCAGGCGCAAGGATGTCGCGCGCAACCAGTTTTCGTCGCCCGAGGAAGTCCGCATCTTCCTCGATCGCGCCGGTTTCGATCTGACCCTGTTGCTGGCCGAATCGCCGTGGGTGCAGGCGATCGGCGTGCGCCGCGGCTCGAATGTCGATGTCGAGGCCTTGCGCAAGCATGCGCAATCGGTATCGGCACGGGTTGCCTATGCGCCGTTGTGGACCGAGCTGTTCGCCGGCCTGCTCGATGTCGCCACCGGCAAGAAGCCGCCGATGCAGATGTGGGAAGCGCTGGCCGATGATGCGCGCGGCGAGGAAATCCCGATGTTCCGCGAGTGGTATCTCGGCATGTGGAAGGGCAACGAGGCGAACTGGGGACCTGCGCCGCGCTGAGCTTCGCCGAATGGCCGTGGTCGCAAACGCGATCGCGGCGATCAGGGCACGTGATAGCCCTTGTACAGGGTGCTGTGCGGTTCGCGCATTTCCTCGGCGTCACGCGTCGTCGTGTAGTAGTAGAGCGCAATCGACTGGCGGTTGATCGCTGCCGACTTCCAGCGGTTCGGATGGCCATGGAAACTGTCCGAACGCGTGGAAAAGATGACGGCACGATTGAACACCGGCTCGATGACGCGCTCGCAGCCCTTTGCACCGCGATCCCACAACTCGAGTTCGCCGCCGCAGGCCGTCGACCAGTCCGGAGTCAGGTAGATCAGCAGGTTCAGGCGACGATGCGCCTGCAGGCGTTCGTGCCAGTTGAAATCCGCGTGGATGCCGAGATGGCCGCCCTCGCGGGTAAGGTGGATGCCGCCGCCGACCAGATGCGGATCGGGCAGCAGATGATCGATGCCGGTCAGCGCTTCGAGGAAGCTCACGAACGGTCCCGAATTCATGTCGTGCAGCGCCGAGCGCAATGCCACCGGGAAGCGCTCCTCGCGCGCGCAGCCCATCTTGACCTCGTAGTTCTCCGCACCGAAATAGTCCCAGCCGATATCAGCCTCGGGCTGCGGAAAGCAGGCACTCAGTGCCGACGCGGACCCGGGCCGCAGAAACCCGTCGATGACCACATGCGGATACGGCGTCGCCGATCGATACGCCGCGCCGTGCAGCGCGCTCAGCTCGTGCAGGCGATCGAGATCGAATACGTAGGACATGCAATGCGGCACCGGCGGCGTGGGCGTTGCATAATAGCAGCCGATATCTGTTTTCCTGGACGAGGTTCGACGTGACGGCCATCAAGCGAGTCGGTGTCATCGGTGGCGTGCGGATTCCTTTCTGCCGCAACAATACCGCCTATGCCGACATCGGCAATTTCGGCATGTCCGTGAAGACCCTCGGCTCGCTGGTCGAACGCTACGGCCTGCACGGCGTCGAACTCGGCGAAGTCGCATTCGGTGCAGTCATCAAGCACGCCTCGGAGTGGAATCTGGCGCGCGAGGCGACGTTGTCCTCGGGTCTCGCCCCGACCACGCCCGGCATCACCACCGCACGCGCCTGCGGCACCGGCCTCGACAATGCAATCTACATCGCGAACAAGATCGCCACCGGCCAGATCGAAGCCGGCATCGGTGGCGGCAGCGATACGACCAGCGACGTGCCGATCGTCTACGGGCGTGCCCTACAGCAGCGCCTGCTCGCGGTCAACCGCGCGAAGAAGCCGGTCGACAAGCTGAAGACCGCGCTCAAGGGTTTCTCGTTCGGCGAACTGGCACCTTCGTTCCCGGGCGTGGCCGAGCCGCGTACCGGCAAGTCGATGGGCGATCACTGCGAGCTGATGGCGCGCGAATGGAAGATCTCGCGCGAGGACCAGGACAAGCTCGCCTGGGAAAGCCACCAGAAGGCTGCCGCTGCCTACGAGCGGGGTTTCTTCAAGGATCTGGTCGTCCCGTTCCGCGGCCTCGAGCGCGACAACATCCTGCGTCCCGATACGACCCTCGAAAAATATGCCTCGCTCAAACCCGCCTTCGACAAGACCTCGGGTCACGGCACCCTGACCGCCGGCAATTCGACACCGCTCAGCGATGGCGCATCGGCTGTCCTGCTCGGCTCCGAAGCCTGGGCCAGGGAGCGCGGCCTGCAGATCCAGGCCTGGATGACCCACGCCGAGGTGGCCGCGGTCGATTTCGTGCATGGCGAGGGATTGCTGATGGCGCCGACCATCGCGGTGCCGCGCATGCTCGATGCGGCCGGCATCAGCCTGCAGGATTTCGACTACTACGAAATCCACGAGGCATTCGCCGCGCAGGTCCTGTGCACCTTGCGCGCGTGGGAATCCGAGGACTACTGCAGGAATCGGCTGGGTCGCGACAAGGCGCTCGGATCGATCGATCCGGCCAAACTCAACGTCAATGGATCGAGCCTCGCGCTCGGACATCCGTTCGCGGCGACCGGCGCACGCATCGTTGCCACACTGGCCAAGCTGCTCGAACAGAAGGGCTCGGGGCGCGGGCTGATTTCGATCTGCACGGCGGGCGGCATGGGCGTGACCGCGATCCTCGAGCGCTGACTGGAGATTCTTGCTGCACGGTAGTGGGACGGATGTCGTGATCCTCGGGGATCCACAAGGGGAGGGAGCGGATGAACAATCAGAAATACGCCCTGGTGCTGACCGGGGAGCTGCTGTCCGGATTCAATGCCGACAGCGCATGGCCGAAGCTGGCCACCCAGTTCCACATGGACAACGAGCGCCTGCGTAGCGAAGCGCTGGCACGCGCGCCGCTGACGATCAAGGAGAGCGAAGACCTGCCCGCGCTCAAGTCGATGCTCTCGACGATCAAGAACATCGGTGCCGATGCCGAGATCCACGCGGTCGAGGAAGGGCGCAACCTGTTCGTGCTGATCGACAACATCCCGCGTGGCCCGCTGCCGCTGGCTTTCGTGCGCCAGCGCATCCGCCGCGGCGTCTGGTCGCCGACAACCCGGGTTGCCGCGGTCGGCAGTTCGGACTGGCGTACGCTGGAACCCGAAGCACTGTCCGCGACAGCACCGCCACCTGCTCCGGCCGATATGCCCGCAGTCGACGATGCGGACACGGTCGCGGCAAAGATCGCCCGCGTTGCCGGCGGTATCGCGGGACGACTTGACCAGGTGCGCGTCCTGCCGCCGGGGGCTGCCATCCACGCCGGATTCTGGCGGCGCACGGCCGCCTACCTGATCGACACGCTGGTCCTGTTCGTGCCTGCGATGATCCTGAATTTCATTCCGATCATCGGCCTGTTCTTCTACCTGATCGGGCGCTGGCTCTACTACGCGCTGATGGAAAGCTCGGCGGCGCAGGCATCGATCGGCAAACGCGCGATGGGTTTGATCGTCACCGACGGCAAGGGTCAGCGGATCGGTTTCGGACAGGCGACCGGGCGTTATTTTGGCGGCGCGCTCTCCTACATCCTGCTCTATTTCGGTTACATGATGGCTGGCTGGACCGCCCGCAAACAGGCCCTGCACGACCTCATGGCCGATACCTGCGTGGTCTTCGATAGCGTACGGCCCGATCAGGACCTGCCGCGCGTGCGCCCGCCGATGCCGTGGTACGGCTGGGTCGTCAATTGCCTGTTGCTGGCCATCGTGCCGATCTCGATCCTCGCCGCGATCGCATTGCCGGCCTACAACGACTATGTCATGCGCGCCAGGATCTCGGAGGCCTTCACCGCAGTGAGCGACGCGAAGATCGAAGTCGCCGAAGCGGTCGTTTCAGGAAATGCCTGCCCCGAGGGTCAGCGCAGCAGCAGCAATCCGATGGTCGATTCGATCCGGCTCGGCGGCACTGCGCCAGCCTGCATCATCACGCTGGTCTTCAACGGCAGCGCAACTGTTCCCGCTGCCGCGCGCGACCAGGCTGTGGAATGGCAATATTCCAGCGACAATGGCTGGGCCTGCAGTTCGATGATCCAGCCGAAATACCTGCCCGCGGCGTGCCGGCCCTAGTGTGGAATCGGTGACGCGTGCATATCGCGATGGCGACAGCGATACTTGAGTTCGAGAGGGGAGCTGGCCGCGAGCGCGGCTCTTGACGACAGACTGAAACAACGGGGAAGGGAAACACGATGCAACCCATCAAGCATGCCTTGGTCCTGACCGGCGATGTCCTGCCCGGTTTCAATGCCGCCAATGTCTGGCCGGCGCTGGCCAGCTATTTCCGCATGGAGCCCGAGCGCCTCAGGGCCGAACTGCTCGCGCGCGCGCCGATCTCGATCAAGGAAAGCGACGATCTGGCCAAGTTGCAGAACCTGCAGGACGGGGCGGCCAACCTTGGCGCAGTCACCAACCTGCAGGCCATGGGCAGCGAAGGCAACCTGTTCGTCCTGGTCGACGGCACGCCGCGCGGACCGGTACCGCATGCCTATGTCGAGGATCGAGTGCGCAGCGGCGCCTGGCTTTCGAGCATCAGCGTCGCCGAAGTCGGCAGCGCCAACTGGCGGCCCTTCATCGTGCCTGGTGCAGCGCCCTCGGCGCCTTCCTTCGATCAACAGGCAACCGTTGCGTTCAGCACCGTTCGAGCGGCTGACCTGGCGGCACCGCAGGCGGCGCCCGCCGCGCAACCTGCCATGCGCATGTCGGTCGCCAATCCGGCCCCGGCCATGGCTGCAGCGGCCGAACAAGGCGTGGCCGGCGAGATGCTGCCCGAGGGCGGCGTGATCCATGCCGGATTCTGGCGTCGATTCGCCGCCTACACGATCGATTCGTTCGTCATCATGATCCCGTTCCTGCTGGTCTTCGGCCTGCTCGCCTACATGAGTTTCCGGGCGGCAATGTCGGGCGAGGCGCCGGGCGGTTTGATCTTCCTGTTTTACTTTCTCGCCTATGTCGGCGCGATTGTCGGCTCGTGGTTGTACTTCGCCAAGTTCGAGAGCGGGGCCAACCAGGCCACGCCGGGCAAGCGCGTCATGGGTCTCAAGGTCACCAATACCAGCGGTGAACGGATCAGCTTCGGGCGTGCGACGGGCCGCTTCTTCGGCAAGATCGTCACCGGCATCATTCCTTTCGGCATTGGCTGGATGCTGGCAGGCTGGACCGGGCGCAAGCAGGCCCTGCACGACATGATGGCCAGCACCTGCGTGGTCTTCCGCGAGGTTTCGCCGGGCAGGCCCCTGCCGACCGTGCGGCCGCCGATGCCGTGGTACGGCTGGGTACTCAACGGCCTGCCGATCCTGTGCATGGTCATCATGATCGCGAGCTACACCTGGCTCATCAGCACGCTGATCGGTGCAGCCGGCACGCAGATGCCCGATTCGTCGATGTCCGGCATTCCGGACATGTCGGGCAGCAGCTCCGACTCATCGGGCACGTCAAGCACGATGAGCAGCAGTTCGGGCGTCGACGAGCAGGAGAAGGAAGTCATCCGCAGCGGACTGACCACGGTGTTCATGGACGCGACCGCTGCACAGAGCGAAGTGGCGGCGATGGTCGACGGCGGCAGTGCCTGCCCGGCCGAGGAGCGCCAGTCCGGCAATGCCTGGATCGAATCCATCCAGCTTGGCGGCGCTGCGCCGGAATGCACGGTCACCGTGCGCCTGTCCTCGTCTTCGGACGTTCCGTTCGCCGCACGCATCGAGCGGATCGAATGGACTTACGCGGGCAGCGGAAACTGGCGCTGCGAATCGAGCATGGCCTCGGACCTGCTGCCGTTCGACTGCAACTGATCGAAACGGGGTGAATGAAAAAGGCAGCCGCAAGACTGCCTTTTTCTGTTTCGCGATGAGCGCAGGAGGATCCCGATCAGCGCGCCCGGAACAGCGTTGGCGACCAGTTGCTGCCACCGCCATAGCCATCGCGGCGACGCCGACGCATGCCTTCGTGCGCTTCCTGACGGCGGGTTTCGAGCCAGTCGACGCGCTGGGTGCGCAGTCCGATCGGGTCAACGCCGCGGCGGGTCGCTTCCTGGTTGCGGTACAGGACGAAGTCGCTGTAGGAGTCGATTTCGGGTCTCAGCTCGCGTACGCAAAGCTCGATCATGATCGCGTCGTCGAGAAAGCCGATGACCGGCACGTTGTCGGGAATGATGTCGTCCGGATCGGCGAAATAGGCGAGACATGACAGCACGCGATTGCGGTCCTCGTCGGGCAGTCCATATCCCTCATCTAGCACGAGCTGGATCATCTGGTCGAGCTTCTCGAGACGATCCTTGATGAAATGGGGAACCTTGTCCGTCGGTACGCCGACCAGCAGCTTCGACGCTGCATCGACGATCGCTTTCGGGCTGAGGCCGGCCGCCTTGACCTGCGCGCGCCGCATCGCCTCGATGAAGTGGTCGAGGTCTTGATCGTCCAGTTGAATCGTGATGTCCAGGGACATGGGTGCCACTCCGCAGGGAAAAATCCAGCGCTGAGACTAGACGGCGCTCGGGAGCGCGTCAATCGACTCCGCTGTCGCCGCGGCGCCAGTCCGGCAACGGGCTCAGAGGATACCCACTGCGCCGGCACCAAAAGCGGTGACGATGCGGGTGTAGATCGTCTTCAGCGGCAGGTCGACTTCGGGGAAGTCGCCGACCGCGGTATAGCACCCGTAGAACCCCGGGTCGTTCTGCGGCAACGGTTCGCAGCCCGGATCGAGTTCGTAGCTGGTCGCGTAGCGGAACGGCCAGAAATCGAACAACGGGAGGGCCGAGGAGAAATCCGCGATCGCATTGTTGAGGCGATGGACGAAATTGGTACGCGGGCGCTTGGCGATGGTCCAGGAATTCTGCGGCGCGGCATCACGCAGGATCGCTGCGCTGACCAGCTCGGCGATCTTCGCGTCGTGGATGATCAGGCCAGATTCGGTGTTGTAGTTGTCCGAGCGCGGATCGAAATTGTGTGAGCCGATCAGGGTGGTCTGCCCGTCGATGACAATGGACTTCGCATGCATGCCGACGCGCACGCCGTTCGTGGTCAGCGGTGCCTTGCCGTAGCGCTCGTAACCGGAATCCGCGCCGTCGCCGCTGAGTGCGGCATAGTCGGTGAACATCTCGGCGGCATCGGCGGGGAAAGGCTTGAACTCGTAGATGCGGAAGCCGAGCTTGAGGTAGCGCTTCTTGTACTTGTGCGAGAGCGCATAGACGTAGAACGCGTCGGTCGCGGCCAGCGAATTGGTCGAGACGATGATCTCGGGCGGCGACGCCCGCGCACGGAGGTCGCGGAATATGCGGCGTGCTTGCTTGCTGATGACCAGATACGGCGTCTGCAGGACGATCCGCGTGCGTGCGCCCGCGATCATTCCGGCGATGTGTTCGCCGAGTTGCTGGTTCTGATCGGAGCCACCGTCCTGCTTGTCCGGACGATCCGAGAAGTAGTCGACCACGCCGACCCGTTGCGCCGAAGCGGCAAAGCGGCGCTCGATCTCGGCCGGGTTGCCGGCACGGGCGCGCAAGGCGCTGACCCGCATCGGATCGACGCCGCGTTCGGCGTCCGGCAATGGCAAGGCCTGGTCGGCCTCGGCGACGAGGCGCTGGTTGACGTCATTCAGGCGGGTCAGCCGGGCGGCGCGCTTGTAGATCCAGAACTGTTCGAACGATTGCTGCATCTCGCGGCCGGCTCCCTCGCCGGTGACCAGCACATCGCGATCGCGATAGTCGAACTCGTGGTCCCAGTCGAAATAGCGGTTCTCGTAGTTGCGGCCGCCGGCGATGCCGAATTCGCCATCGACGAGGAACAGCTTGTTGTGCATGCGCTGGTTGAAATGCGTGAAGCAGCACAGGATGCTGGCGGCGAACTCCAGCGGCTGGGTTACCGCCTTGTGGAACGTCGGGTTGTAGATGCGCACCTCGAAGTTGCGATGGATCAGCGCGAGGCGCGAAAGCACCTCGGTGTCTTCGAGCGAAAACAGTTGATCCGCGAGCACGCGCACGCGGACGCCGCGCCGCGCCGCAGCGAGGAGTTCGTCGAGAATCAGGCGGCCCGCATCGTCGTTTACCCAGATGAAAGTCTGGATATCGATCGACTTCGTGGCGGCGCGGATCAGGTGGACTCGAAGCAGCAGCGAATCCTCGCCGTTCTCGAGCACATTGACGAAATGCGCGGGTTGGCCGGGCGTACTCGCCGCGCGTGCCTCGGCGGCGAGGCGCCGGTACGGTGAATCGATCGCGCAGTGGTTGGCCTGTGCGCAGGTCAGTGCGGCGGGTTGGTCACGCGCGACGATGAGATCGGCCTGCCGCGCCAGTTGGCGGTTGACGCTGCAGCCGGACAGAACCGCGAGGCACAACAGCAAACCAGGCAAGCCCAGTCGGGCGATGCCGGCTAGCGTGCGGAGGGCATTCATGGATGGGCGGAACGAGCGGTGTCGTCGGACATGCGGATGCTGAGACTCAGATCGACCTTGTCCGACAGCGTTGCCCGGCGCGTGCGCATGCCGAACTCGCTGCGTCGTACCGTTCCGTTCGCTTCGACTGCGCAGTCCAGCGCCGGTCGGCCACACGTCGCGGGCTTCAGCGCGAACAGTACCGGGCGACGGATCCCGCGCAAGGTCAGCGAACCGGGCAGGTCGCCACCAGTATCCAGGCGCGAAAGTGGAAACGAGTCCGACTGGAACCGGATTTCGGGAAAGTTCTCGACGTCGAAGAATTCCTCCGACTTGACCCAGCCTTCGACGCCGTTGCGGCGCATGCTCACGGCATTCGTGTCGATGCGTGCATCGACACGGGCCTGGCTGCGGAACCGATCGATGTGGACATCGCCGTGGACGCTGCCGAACGAGCCATCGATCGGAATCATCCACAGCACGCGAACGCTGAATGCCGCATGGGACCGCTGGGCGTCGAGATGCCTCGTCTCGATGCGCTCGGTCGCCGCTGGCGGTTCGATTCCCGCCACTGCAAGCAGGCCGACGAGAAAGCCGGACAACAACATCAGTGACTCACGGCCACCAGAAGTGACGCAGGCTGGCTGCACCCGGTTCGATGGTCGCATCGCCGTCGACATGCAGCCAGGCGATGGCGCCGGGGGGCATGCCGCGACCGTGGTCGGAGGTGCCGTCGGTGAGCAGGGCGACCAGGGTCTCGAGGCCCGGGTTGTGCCCGATCAGCAGCACGCAATCGGCATCGGCGTGTTCTTCGAGGACCTGGATCAGGTCACCCGGTGTCGCTTCGTAGACGCGGCCGTCGATGGTCACCGACAGGGATCCGCCGAGTCCGTCGATGATGCGCGCAGCCGTTTCGCGGGTGCGCAGCGAGGGTGAACAGACCAGGACGTCCGGCTGGGCGCCATGGGACTTGAGCCAGGCGGCGGCGGCATCGGCTTCATGGATGCCGCCTTCGGTGAGCGGGCGGGAGTCGTCGGTCTGTTCGCCGGCCGGGGGCTCCGCGTGGGCGTGTCGCAACAGGATGATCTGGCGTACGGACATGACGGCTCCTCGGAGTGAAGCCGCATCATGCCGCATGCTTGCGCGATTTCCCAAGCCCGGCCGAATATCGGCCTTGAAGTCCGGTGAACCGGTGCGTTGACGCTGATCCGAAGCGGGTCAGCCGTGCTTCTTGAGCCAGCGCAGCAATTTCTCCCAGTCTTCCTGGTGCGAACGCACGATCTCGGAGTGGTAATCGAAGATGCTGCGGCCAAGGCCGTTCATCAGCGAATAGGCCTGGGTATCACGCAGCTGGGCGATGATCGGGAATGGAAATCCGCGGATCTCCGCGATCGCGTTCTGCGACGCATTCGTCCACGGCTTGGTCCGGTTGGCGACGAGTCCGACCGCGACCTTGCCCTTCTTGATGCGCGGCAGTGCGGCGATGTCCTTCAGGAATGGCACGGTTGCTTCGAGATCGACGACCGAAGGCAGGACCGGAACGACGATGACATCGACATCGTCGAGGAATTCGGCGATTTCGCTGGCGCGGATGCCGGCACCGGAATCGATGATGACGCGTTCGGCATCCTCGGGAATGCGCTGCTGCCAGCCCTTGCGTGTCGCATCGACAGGCAACACGGCGGTATCGAGTTCAGCGCGCTTCTCGCACCATCGGCTGCTCGATCCCTGGCGATCGGCATCGGCGAGCACGGTCGCCTTGCCCTTCAAGGCGGAGTAGGCCGCCAGGTTCGTCGCGATCGTGGATTTTCCACAACCGCCCTTGGAACTCGCCACCAGGACTTTCAGCATCACGGCCTCCGTCGGACAGCACAGCGGGCTGAGCGTACACCAG
>JAKQJM010000149.1 GCA_029561145.1 Pseudomonadota bacterium | reverse complement strand
CCTGCTGACGATCCGAGCCGACCGCGCCAGCCGGTTCGGCATGATCCGCGAGGTGCGGATCCGGCTGCCGAAGAACACCCCCGAGGTGCAGGCGGCGGCAGAGGCGCTGGGCGCGTTGCTGCCCGACGCGCTGATCGGGGGCTGACGCGAGGGGGGCGCGCGCAATCGGGGACTGAGAAAACGGCCAACTTGCCATTTGGTGCGGCGCTGATTCTGGCTTAGCCTGCGCTTCATTTCAGGGACGTTTTCAGGAGGACTGCTGATGTGCGCTGTGCCGCTCTATGGTCAGAAATACTCGATGAGTTGTTGGGCCGCGTCGATGCGGATGATGCTGGCCAACCGCATGCGCATGGTGGCCAGCGATGATGCGATTGCGGCTCCGACCAATGATCAGGCCTCGTTGCGCACAGGGCTGAACCCCAATGCCACGCAATGCCTGCGCCACTGGGGATTTCGCATGCTGGCGCCGATGACCTATACCGAAGACGGCTTTGCCAGCCTGTTTGCCCGCTGTGGCCCGCTTTGGGTGGCTTGCGACGTGCGCTTTCCCGGCGCCTCGCGCGCCTGCCCGCATATCCGGGTGGTGACCGGGGTGCGGACGATGCAAAGCCCGATGATGATCATGTCCGTAAGCGGAATACTCAGGAAATTCGGATCGCCGTATGGGGTCTTGCCGATCGGGATTTCGAGGGTCCGCGTCTCGACCAGTTTGTTCCACATGCCGACGGGTTCGGGCTCATCCCAAGATGGATAGTAGGGCTGAAGCACGACCGGCAGGCTCTCATCGGGGATGCGATAGTCTCGCGTGCCGAAGATGAACTGCGCGAAATTCATGAGGAAGAGCGACACGCCAATTGCGGTGATCAGCGGGATCAGGCGCGGCGCATTTCGCAGGGGACGATACGCGATTCGATCGAGGGTGACGCCGAACGCAGGGGTGATCGCCGCAGACGTCAGCA
>JAKQJM010000089.1 GCA_029561145.1 Pseudomonadota bacterium | reverse complement strand
CTCTAGTCACGAAAAACTCCGGACGGAGGGAGCCGATCAGGGCCGACGGCGACGCGCGCCCGCCGAACCGGGCCCCGTGAGGGGACCAACAAGAACGCGGCGAGGTGATCGACGCCCATCGCGTGTCCCCGCAGGGGGCTGTTTCGGGCCTCTCCAGCGCCTGTGCCTTCACTTTCGGGCGCTGTTTGCTGCTGATTTCCGCTTGTTCGATCCGATCGATCTGCCGATCCTCGATGACACCCGTGTTCTCTGTGGAAAGGGCGGAACATGAGCATCGTCGTCAGGGCCATCGACGTGGGCTTCGGCAACACGAAGTACGTCGCGGCATCAGCGCAGGGCCAGGTCGACTGTGCCCACTTCGCTTCGCTGGCCTACTTCGGACAGGACGAGATTCCGGTCGAGTCGATGGGCGGCAGGCGCCGTACTGTCCAGGTGCCGGTGGACGGCCTGCTCTACGAGGTCGGGCCTGATGTCGAGTTCGCCGCGGACAGGTTCCGTTCGCGTCAACTGCACGACGGGTACACCCAGACGGCCGAATACCGGGCGCTTGCGACCGGTGCTTTGCACTTCATGAAGGTAGAGACCGTCGACCTCCTCGTAGTCGGGCTGCCCGTGTCGCAGTACACGAGCAAGCGCGCGGCTCTCCAGAAGGCGATGACAGGGACCTTCCACGCCGGTCGCAAGCAACGGATCGTGGTCAAGCGGGCACTCGTCGTGCCGCAGCCCCAGGGCGCGCTTTACTGGTGTGCGCAGCAGAACCCGAGCGTTGGCCTGCCAAAGTACAAGTCGCTGGTGATGGACGTGGGTTCGCGGACCTTCGACTGGCTGGTCACGCGTGGCATGCGGGTTGTTCCGCACATGAGCGACTCCGTCACCCGGGGTGTCTCCGACATCCTCCGCCATATCGCTGACACCGTCGGCGCCAGGATGAAGGAGGACTTCCGGGATCTGGATGCAGTCGACCGGGCTTTGAGGTCGGGGCAGATCCTGCGGCTCAATCAGATTGACCATGACCTGAAGAAGTTCGACACCGCCATCCACAAGATCGCCGACCAGGCGCTCGATTTCGTTCTCGCCAGGCTCGACGGCCCGCAGGAACTCGAACACATCATCCTGGTCGGTGGCGGCGCTTACCTCTACACGAAGGCGGTGCGGCGCCGCTTCCCGAAGCACAAGATCACCGAGGTCGCCGATCCGATGTACGCCAATGTGAGGGGGTTCCAGCTGCTCGGCGAGCAGTACGTCCGGGAGCGCCCCGAGCTGTTCAGGGCGCACGGCAGCAACGTGACCAGCGAGGCGTCGGAGCCGGCGGACAGCCCGTGACCGCGGCCCGGAAGGACGGATCGGTTCGGATCAAGCTCACCATCTCGCGCGAAGAGCATCCTGCCATGTTCGAGGCGCTGGCCAGCATCCGCAATCCACGGCGCAGGACCGGCCGGCTGAAGGAGCTGGTCGTCAAGGCGCTGACCCTCGAGCAGGTCGGCGCGACAGCGGCCCTCGGTCCGCTTCTTCTCGATCGTGCCCGTCCAGGCGTCGCTCCCGGCAGCGAACCCGCAAGCGCAGGCCCTCCGGCCACTCCAGTTGCATCGATGCTGGAGTGGGACGAGTCCACGACCTGAACCGGGCCGCCGACCGACCATGACCGATCGCGACGAGTTCGTCAGTGCAAGCGAACTGGCCCGCATGGGCTACTGCGAGCGGCAGGTGGCCTTCGACGCGTCCCATGGGCAGCACGTGACGGTGGAGCAGGAGCGGGCGCGGGACCGTGGCCTGAAGGCGCATGCCGTCTTCTACGACGAGAGTCGCAGGATTGCGGCCGCCAGCGCCGCGAAGGGCAGGTGCTTCATCGCCACGCTGGCGCTCGGCGAATGCGACGACACCCGCGCGCTGCGCGCTTTCAGGGACCTGTACCTGAGGCGATCTGCTTGCGGACGATGGTTCGTCGGAGCCTACTACGCGACTTCGCCAGCGCTGTGCTGCTGGCTGGAGACACGGCCGCGCGCGATCCGGGCACTGCGCTGGCTGCTGAAGGGGCTGGCCCGTGCAGCCGATGCCGCGGTGGTACTGAAGGTGGGACGCGACCATGGGTGACGGGGTTGTCGCGCTGATCCTGCTGATCGCCTTCGTCGCGTCCGCGATCCTGTTCGCCAGACGTCGGTCGTCGCAGATCGACGACATCGAGCGTGGCCTTCCCGCCGAACTGCGCGGCGCCGAGATCGCCTATGCCGAGCGGACATTCAGATCGCATCGACATCGCCTGGTGGCCAGGCTGGACCGCGCATACCGGACACCGGCGGGGGTTCAGCTTGTCGAGCTGAAGACGCGCCCTCGCGACGCCGTGTACATGTCCGACGTGATCGAGCTGTCGACACAACGGATTGCCCTGCAGGACGAGACCGGCGAGACAGTCTCTGATGAGGCGTGGGTCGTCGT
>JAKQJM010000148.1 GCA_029561145.1 Pseudomonadota bacterium | reverse complement strand
TCCAGCAAGGCGCGCAGGCTTTGCTCGGCCTGGCTGTGGTGGGTGTTGCTCACCGGCGGATGCCGCTCCGGTCCGCTTGCGGATTGCGCGAAGCGCGCGCGCAGGCGCCGCCAGATCGAGTTGTTCACCGCGAGGTTCCGCTCAGGGTTTCGCGCCGAGCTCAAGGTGTGCGCGGATCTGCACTTCGTTGGCGATGGTCGAGGTATCCGCGTATTCACCATTGCCGACATCGAAATCGAGGCGGTCGACGTGGGTCGAGACATCCAGCACGGCGCCGGCCCCGTTCGGCGCGAACTTCACGGTCAGGTCGACCGGTTTGCTGATTCCCTTCAAGCTCAGCGTGCCTTCGGCGATGACCTCGTCACCGGACTTGCGGAACTGGCGCGTGACGAACCTGGCGCTCGGGAATTTGCCAATGTTGAAGAAGGCCGAGCCCGGCAATGCGGCATCGCGGTCGGAATCGCCGGTGGTGACGCTGGCCAGGTCGACCGTGACATCGAAACTGGAGGATTCGAGCTGTGCAGGGTCGTAGCTGATCCGCGCCTCGAATCGGGCAAAGCTGCCGCTGAATGCCTCGCCCTGGAACGTGCCCGAGAAACCGAGCGTACTGCCTTTTCCGACCACGTAGTCGGCGGCCAGGGCATTGCCGCACATGGCGGACAGGACAAACATCCAGCTCAGGATCTTCATGGTTGGTCTCCCTTGTTCTTCGGACGCAGGCGCGCGAATGGAAGCATACGCAACAGGGTATTGTCGCGCTCGAACCAGTGATGAACGAGCGCGCCGCCGACATGTGCGACGAGCACGACGACCAGTACCCAGAACAGGATTTCGTGCGCGTCGCCAGCGAAGTCGCTGAGCGCGTCGTTCTTTTCGCTCAGGGCCGGCAGGTTGAACAGCTTGAACCATTGCAGGGCGTAGCCGTGTGCCGAGTTGTAGATCCATCCGCTCAACGGTATCGCGAGCATCAGCAGATAGAGCACGCCATGCGTCGCATGCGCGGCGAGGCGTTGCCAGCGAGGCATCGGTTCATCGTCGGGCTTGCGGTCGAACAGGCGCCAGCTTGCGCGCAGCACGAGCAGGGCGAGCACGGTCAGGCCGATCGACTTGTGAATCGCGAACGTATTGAGCTTGCTCATGCCGCGCGGCATCTCGTCCATGACCAGGCCGACAATGCCGTTGCCGATGATGGCCAGCGCCATCAGCCAGTGCAGCAGTTGGGCGACGCTGCCCCAGCGGTTCTCAGTGCTTTTCAGTGACATTGGAAGTGGATTCCTCGGGGCGACGGTCGTTGCGGATGCCTTCGACCTCGATGCGCAGTTCCACTGGCCCGGCGACAACGTCGCGGAACGATTTCATGCCGAAATCGAAACGGTCCAGCGTGGTCGTTGCGCTGAATCCGGCCTTGGCCTTGAACGCATACGGATCATTGCCCTGGCGGTTGAAGGTTATCGCGAGGTCGACGGCGTGGCGGATGCCGCGCAGCCACAGGTCGCCGTGCAGGATGCCGCTGCGGGCGGTCTTCTTCTCGAGCGAGTTGCCGATGAAATGCGCGGTCGGCCAGCGTTCCGAATCGAGAAATGCGTTTGCAGCCACTTTCTTCGTCCACTCCGCGTCGCCCATGTCGAGCGATTGCATGTCGACGACCACATCGGCCCTGGCCGTGCTCCAGTCATTGTTGTCGAACTGGAACCAGCCCTGCTTCACCTTGAGCCGACCGATGCCGTGCGAGAAGCCGAGGTGATCGGCGAAGAACACGATCTGGGTGTGCACCGGATCAAGCACATAGGTCTGCACGCCGGCAGCACGAACACGGGCGTTGGATGCCAGTGTGAGCAGCAGGGCAAGAACGAGCGCGGAGCCGATTCGCTTCAGCATGGCGTGAGCTTGGCAAAAACGCGCCGCCGCCGCCAGTCAGCAGGCAGAGACGGATTGTCTCTGCGCCTCGATCAATTGCCATCGGCGTCGTCTTCGCGCTTGCGCAAGGTATCCATGACCACGCGCGCCACCCGTTCGATGCGTTCGCGGCTCGGTTCGGTCAGGAGTTTGCGCATGATCTGCTCGGCTTCAGCCTGGTCGAGACGCGCGTGCTCGGCGAAAGTCATTGCCACGGCGCGTCCGAGCGAGTCGAAGGCGAGGCCGTAGGCGATGGCATGCAGGACGCCGCCTCCGAGTGTGCCGAGGCCGGGGAAGGCCTTCAGTGCATTGCCGGCGATCGCGAGCACGATCGCCGTGGTGTTGCGAAGGGTCAGGCCAAGACGTCCGAGCAGGTTCTCGATATCGAGTTCGCGGATCGGCACGTCGTGGATGCGGGCCAGCTCGCGGACCATCGCCGTGCCGAGTGCGCCCTGGATGATGATGTCGCTGCCCGGCGCGACGGCGGCCATCGCCCCGACCACGGCGCGCCGGGTATAGCGCGCCACACACGCGCCGGATTCGCGCGTTGCGACCTCGCGGAGGAGGGCATGGCTGCGCTGGTCGATGCTGCCCAGCACGGCCGCTTCGCGCGCCGCTTCGAGTCCGTGCGCGCCGTCCGCGGTGATCCGCCGCAACGCATCGAGCAGGCTGCCGATTTCGGCGTTGCGCTCGCGCGTCACCTGCTCGACCCGGCCATCGGCGAGGCTGCGTTCAAAGCGCTCCTGGCCGCCGGCGGAAATGCCGACTATCGACCTGCAAATCGCACTGTAGCGGGCACCGAGCGCACCGAGCAGGACGTCCCGTTCGCTGTCGTCGAACTGGTCCAGCTTGTTGAGGGCAAGAACCATTGGCTTGCCGAAGCCGGCGAGCCAGCGCAGCTCGGCATCCTGGGCGCGGGTCAGGTCCGAAGCGACGACATAGACGACGGCATGCGCGCGCAATGCCTCGTCGCGTGCCAGTTGCTCACGCTGGCTGCCGGAAACTTCGCCGGTGCCCGGCATGTCGGCCAGCACCAGTCCGCGCCCGTCGGGCAGTCGGCCATGGAAGTGCCTGACCCAGCGCGTAGTGCCGCCGATCACGTCGACATCGGCTGCTTCCGCGCTGGCGAGGCTGCGGATCAGGCTCGACTTGCCCGTGCTGATCTCGCCGAACAGCGCGACATGGCATTCGCCGCTCAAGCGGCGACGATCTAGCTCGATCAGCTCCTGTTCGAGGCTGGCCGCGTCGCCGTCGCGCGCGCGCAGATCGGCAACGCGTGCCTCGATGGTCTGCCGATCCGGAATCGGTTCCGGCGTGCGTCGGCCGGATCGCGGTGCCGGGCGCAACAGTTTCCAGGCCAGCCAGGCGATCCCGCCAAGCGCCGCAGCGACGGTCATGATCAGCGGGATGCGCATCACCAGCGGCAAGGCCTGCAGGCGCTCGTGGAACTCGAGCAGGCCGTTGATCATGCCGATTGCCAGCCAGACGACGATGACCACGGCGATCGCCAGCAATCCAAGCAGGATGAGACGCAGTGGCAGGCGTGATCGAGGCATGCGCCGGATTCTAGGGCAACGCGGATCCGCTCGCGCATCCATCGATCGACCGTTCCGGGATCCGCCGCACCGTGCGCCCGGGTCCATCGCGTGGCACCATCGCCGCGAATCCGGGAAGGGGTGCATCATGGGACGATTCGGGATCTTCGTTGCGGCCTGCTTGCTGCCGGTATTCGTGCTCGCCGGGCCACCCCCGGCGGAACCGTGGTTCGAACTGCTGCGGGTCGCCGACGGCCTGCCTTCGAGCGATGTCTATGCCCTGCGCCAGGATGGCGATGGCTTCATCTGGATCGGCACCCGCGATGGCCTCGCGCGCTACGACGGCGTCGATTTCCGGGTCTGGCGACACGATCCGGACGATGCCTCCTCGCTGGCCAGCAACGACGTATCC